>SCQS01000038.1 GCA_004299705.1 Rhodanobacteraceae bacterium
AACCCTGGCAACTGTTCGGGATGAAAGGAAAAACCCGCACCGACCCATGCTTCGTTACGATCTCGCAATCAAGGGGGTATCGGTCTGGTGCGGGGTGCAACCAACTTACAAGGGGGTCGATGTACCTGCGAATGCAGGTGCATCGGGGGGATGTCCTCGGGCGAAACCCAAAGCCATCACCCTCGTTCCCCCTTCCTGCGGAAGGGGGATGATTTTGTCGTGGCTGCGAGCGAGGAGCAAAGATGCCGTTGACGCCGTTGCTGCTGCAGGACGAGTTCGTTGCGCTGGAACCGTTGACGCTCGATCACGTCGCGGGTCTGGAAACCGCCGCGGCCGATGGCGAGTTGTGGGACCTGCGCGTCACCTACGTGCCGCCGCCAGGTGCGATGCGTGCCTATGTCGAGAAGGCACTGGCGATGCAGGCCACCGGCGAATCGCTGCCGTTCGCGGTGCGCGACAGACGCACCGGCACGATCGTCGGCAGCACGCGCCATTACGACTTCCACGCGGACGTGCCCTGGCTGTCGATCGGCTACACCTGGTATGCGGCCAGCCGCCAGCACACCCACGTCAATACCGCCTGCAAGTTGCTGCTGATCGATCATGCGTTCGCTGCACTCGACTGCGCCGCCGTGCGCTGGGAGACAGATCTTCTGAACACCCGCTCGCAACAGGCGATCGAGCGGCTCGGTGCGCACCGCGACGGCGTGTTGCGCCAGCACATGCTGCGCCATGACGGCACGGTTCGCGACAGCGTCGAGTATTCGATCATCGCGGCCGAATGGCAAGAGTTGCGGGAACGCCTCGCGGCCAAGCTCAACGGGTGATCGAAAACCGGGGTTCGTCGGGTCGCCAGCAGGCTGGCTCCTACGAAGAGCGCGCAGGCGGGGTTTGTAGGAGCGCGCCTGCGCGCGATACGCGCTCGCGAGCGAAATCGTTTTGCGTTATTCGGCCGGCTCCCCGGCGACCACGTCGGGCGTGATCTTCAGAATCGACTGCCGCACCTCGCGTGCGAGGATCAGGCGCGCGTCGCGTGCGACGTCGCCCAGCACCGCGTCGAACTCCAGTTTGCCATCGGCATTGGTCCAGACGATGCGGCGTTCGCGCAGCTTCTGGATGAAGCCGCGGAACAGGCTCTTGTCGAAGAATTCCGGCGCGCTCTGCTGGTACAGCAACGACAGCCGTTGCGCCGCGAGCTGGCACAGGTTTTCGAGTTGCCCCGCAGTCAGCGTGTTCGGGCCGTTCTTCACCAGCGCCGCCACCGCGATGTAGTAGCGTTCGAACGCCTGCAGCAGGCAATGCGCGAGCAGGCGCAACTGGTAGGCATCATCCTCGCGGCCCGCGGCATGGTGCAGCAGGCGGCCGTCGCCGCCGCTCGCCAGCAGGCCGCGCTCGATCAGGAACTCGATCAACGCGTCGATGCGTTTGCTGAAGCCGTCGGCGTCCCATGGCAGGAACAGTTCGGACTGGATGAACGGATACACCGCGCGGCCGAGGCGCTGTACCGTGTCGCGCGCGATGCGCCGGTTGTTGATGAAGCAGCACGCCACCCACGCGCCGGCCGCGAACAGGTGCAGCACGTTGTTGCGGAAATACGAAAGCAGGACTGCCTTCTCGCCCTCCACCGCCAGCACGTCGCCCAGCGGGTGCTTGATGCGGTGGATCCAGCCCATCTGTTCGGCATAGCCGATGATGTCGGCCGGTGCCATCGGCGTGAGGGTGGTGCGTTCGGAGTACGGCAATTCGGTGAGGATCGCCTTCATCAACTCGAGCTGCGCCAGAAGGTCGGCTTCGGCCAGCGCGTGGCGCGGCGAGGCCAGCAGCGCCAGCGCGATCAGGTTGATCGGATTCACGTCGGCGGCGCGGTTGGTGTTGACCTGGATCTGTTCGCCCAGCCGATCCAGCGCGAGATTCAGCCATTCCGGTTTGCTCTCGGGGCTGTCGCCTGCCGCGCGCCACTCCGGATTGGCGGCATCCAGGATTGCATTCAGCTCGATCGGCTCGCCGAAGTTCAGCGTGACGCGGCCGTAGTGCTGGCGCAGCGCCTTGCGGCCGCCGCGCAGCAGGCCCAGCCAGGATTCCTTTTCCTTTTTCTGCCCGGACAGTTCGCCGATGTAGGCGCGGCCCTCCATCAGTTTTTCGTAACCGATGTAGACCGGCTGGAACAGCACCGGACGACGCGGCGCGCGCAGGAACGCGCGCACCGTCATCGACAGCAGGCCGAAGCGTGGCGCCAGCAGGCGCCCGGTGCGCGAACGCGTGCCCTCGACGAAATATTCGATCGGCACCCCGCGTTCCAGCAGTTGCGCCATGTACTCCTTGAAGATCACCGAGTACAGGGCATTGCCCTTGAAGCTGCGGCGCAGGAAGAACGCGCCGCCTTTGCGCAGGAACGTTCCCAGCACCGGCAAGTTCAAGTTCACGCCGGCCGCGATGTGCGGCACCACCACGCCGCTTTCGTACAGCCAGAAGGACAGCAGTACGTAATCGGCGTGGCTGCGGTGGCTGGGCACGTACACGACTTCGTAGCCTGGCGCGATCGCACGCAGGCTGTCGAAGTGGTGCATGGCGATGCCGTCGTACAGCTTGTTCCAGAAGTTGGAGAGCAGGAACGACACCGAGCGCACGAACGGCGGCGAATAATCCGCCGCGATCTCGTCCATCAGTTTCTGCGCCTGCCGCCAGGCCTTGGCCTGCGGGATGTTCTCGCGCGCCGCGGTCGCGGCGATCGCGGCGCGCACGCTTTCCGCATTCAACACCGAGTCCACCACGGTGCGACGGTGCGACAGGTCGGGCCCGATCACCGCGGTACGCACGCGCCGGAAGTGCACGCGCAGCACGCGTGCCAGCTTGCGTTGCAGGCGCTCGATGCGTTCGCCCGTCGATTCTTCGCGCAGGTCGTCCAACGAGATCGGCGGCGAGAAACGCACGATGGTGTCGCGCCCGTTCAGCAGCATCGCCAGCAGGCGCCGGAAGTGGCCGACCACTGCCCAGTTCTCGGAAAACAGCACACTGAACCAGCCGGATTGCCGATTCGGCGCACGGCCGACGTAGATCGCCACCGGCATCAGTTGCAGGTTGCGCTCGGGCGCGGCTTCCAGCACGCGCAGCATTTGCCGGATGGTGTCCTGCGCGGCGTGGTCGCGACCGCGCCGCTGGAACCAGCCACCGGTGCCGCGCATCGCGAACATCGCACGGCGGCGCTTGCCCATGCCCGGCACCCACGCCAGCGGGCTGGGCATGCCGGCTTCGTGGCAGGCGCGCTCCAGGATCAAACTGTCGGAAAAACCGTTGCGCTCGATCACGTAGATCACGGGCGTGCCCGGCGCCAGCAGCGTGACCGGCTCGGCCGGATCGCGCTTGATCTTGATCCACGGCGCCAGCAGGGTTCCCCACAGCGCGCGCCACCAGCCGGCATGCACCAGGGTGTCGCGGGACAGATTTTCGGTCATGACGCGAGCCATCGGCGATGCAGGCGTGGTAGGGGGGAATGCGCGAACGGAGATTCTCCCATATCCCCCATCAAATCCTTGTGCGGCAAGCGCTTGACCCGCGCTTTCCGGCGTGATGGCCGGTGGTTGCCCGCGCGCCGCCAGAAAAAAGTCAGGAGCTCATCTGCGCGAGGTGCTTGCGGGCGTCGGTGGTGGTTTTGCCGAAGAGCTCGGCGCAGCGATCGGGGCCGGGGTCGCGCTTGCGGCAGGCAGCGTCGTGCCGTTGGCCGCAGGCGTCGCGGCCGTGGTTGCGGGCGCGGGGTGCGCCGCATGCCACGCATCCAGCAAGGCCTTGTCGTACCAGTGGTCGGCCACTTTCACCATCGGCCACTGGCCGCTCAGCGGCTGGCCCGCGAGGGTCATGTCGAGCTTGACCGTGGCGTCGTTGGCATCGTTCGCGATGGTGCCGATCCGGGCGTTGGTCAGGCTGCCGGCGAGGTCGAGGCCGTAGATGTGCAGCAGGTTTTCGAGCGCGTTCCAGATCACGCCGTAATTGCGCATGGTCTGGGCGTAGTCGAGCGCGCGCCACTGCTCCAGCGTCTGCACGTGCAACTGGCGCGCGGTGGCGCAGACGAGTGCGATCGCTTTTTTCGCCTTCGACGGATCGCTGAAGTCGGCGGTTTTGCTCCAGGCGACCAGCGCATTGAATGCCTGCGTGGCCAGTGTCTTTTGCGCCGGGCCGAGTTGCGGCGAGACCGCGATCATCTGCTTGCCCGCGGCTTCCAGGATGCCGCTCGCGATCGGCATGGTTTCGCCCTTGCCGCCGCGAAGCTTCGCGAGCTGCGGCGCAAGGCGCTTGGCCAGCTTGGCCTCGGCGTCGGGGGCCGTCAGCATCTGCATGATTTCCGCGAATTGCTGCTGCTGCGTCGCCGTGGCGGGCTGCGGGTGCGCGTGTGCCTTGTCCCACTCCGCGCGCCACGCGGCGTAGTCGGCGGGCGGCAGGCGGTTTTTCATCAGGCCGTCGAAGTCGCCCATCGCGGTCAGACGCAGGTTGGTCGCGACCGCTTTCTCGGGGGTGACATTGCTGGGCGGTGGCGGCGCGTGCTGGCAGGCCGCAAGGGTCAGCGCAATCGTGCACACGAGTGCCACCGCAAAGCGGTGACGACGGGGCGATCGGCTCGGGGTTGCGGTGGGCATGCGCCGGAGTGTGGCGAGGACGCGCCTGCGGTGCAAGTTCAGGCGATGGCGCGCTCGATCTGCCCGGTGATAGCCGCGGCCGCCGCGCGCGGATCGGGCGCGTTGCGAATGGGTCGGCCGACCACGATGAAATCCGCGCCCTGTGCGAACGCGGTCGGCACGTCCACGGTGCGTTTTTGGTCGTCGGTACTGGGGCCGGCCGGGCGGATGCCGGGGCACACCGCCAGCAGATCCCGCCCCAGGGCGGCGCGCAGTCGCGGCAGGTCGGCGCCGGAACACACCACGCCGTCGATGCCGGCCGCCTTCGCGAGTCGCGCACGCCGGATCACCACCTCGGCGGGCTCCCCTGCAACGCCCAGTGCGGCGAGGTCGTCGGCGTCGTTGCTGGTCAACACCGTCACCGCCAGCAGTTGCAGCGAACCCTTGGCTGCGGCCGCCGCTTCCAGCATCGCGCGGCTGTCGCAGTGGATCGTCGCGAACGTGGCCGGGCGTTGCGCGAGGCCATGTACCGCGCCGGCGACCGTGGCCGGCACGTCGTGGAATTTCAGGTCGGCGAAGATCTTCTTGCCGCGCCTCGCGAGTTCGTCGAGCACGTGGAAATAGTCGCCCCCGCTCAGCAATTCCAGCCCGATCTTGTAGAACGACACCGCCTCGCCCAGCCGATCCATCCATGCGACCGCGCTGGCGCGGTCCGGCACGTCCAGCGCGAAGATCAGGCGGTCGCGGGCGGGGATGGCGGTGGGGGTCGGCATCACGCGATTTTACTTGGAAAGAGAATCCGTTCGAAGCGGCTGTTGGTGAAAAGTCAGGCCATGGATGGCCGCTCTGGTCTGGTGAGTGCTCCGACTCTGAATCTTGCCGGATACAAAACGGAGCAGCGTTCACGGATGAACGAAAAAATATGCCAGACTCCGTATGAATGAACGATGTCACCCCTACGCCCTCCCGCATCGCCCAATACAGCGCCATCGCGAGCTATTGCGCGGCGGCCGTCGCCTTGCTGCTGGTGATGTTCCTGCACCTCTTGCCGGCGCTGATCGCGGGCCTGCTGGTGTACGCGGTGGTCGACGCGCTGGCGCCGCTGCTGGAACGCCGCTGGCCCGGCGGCTGGGCGCGGCAACTGGTGGTGGGCGTGCTGGCGGTGCTGGTGGCGGGTCTGCTGGCCTTGCTGATCTTCGGCGCGGTTGCGTTCTTCCGTGCCGAACTCGGCGACCCGAATACCTTGTTCGACCGCATGATGCCGACCATCGACCGCGCGCGCACGCAACTGCCGGCGTGGATCGTGGCCTACCTGCCAGTCAGCGCCGAGGACTTCCGCTACACCGCGACGCAACTCGCGCGTACCCACTCCGAACAGTTGCAAGTGGCCGGCAAGGAAACCGCGCACGTGTTCGGGCGCATCCTGGTCGGCCTCGCGCTGGGTGCGCTGGTGGCGCTGACGCATGCGCGCGCGGAACCGGGACATGGGCCACTGCGCCGTGAACTCACCGCGCGTTGCACGCGCGTCACGCAAGCCTTCCACGACATCGTGTTCGCGCAGGCGCGCATTTCGGCGATCAACACCCTCTTCACCGCGATCTTCCTGCTGATCGCGTTGCCGCTGGCCGGCGTGCACCTGCCGCTGACCAAGACCTTGATCGCGATCACCTTCGTGGTCGGCCTGCTCCCGGTGATCGGAAATCTCATCTCCAACACGCTGATCGTGATCGTCGCGCTGTCGGTATCGATGTGGGTGGCGCTGGGCGCGCTGATCTTCCTGATCCTGATCCACAAGCTCGAATATTTCCTCAACGCGAAGATCGTCGGCCACCGCATCCACGCGCGTGCCTGGGAAATCCTGCTGGCGATGCTGGTGATGGAAGCCGCGTTCGGCATTCCCGGCGTGGTCGCCGCGCCGATCTATTACGCGTATCTCAAGAGCGAGTTGACGGCATCGCGCTTGATTTGATCTGGTCTTCGTTCGTATCGACATCCCTGTCTGTTTTCCGTCCGCCTCCCGGGCGGCCGGGTAACTTCTCTTTGCCTGGCCAAAGAGAAGTCACCAAGAGAAAGGCCACCCCGCGAACACGCCCTTCGCCCATCCATGGGCTACGGGTTCGCTCGCGGGCGCCGGGGTTCGCCGAAGGCACATCCGTGTGCCTGCGGCGAACTGGCGCACTTCCTGTGCGCCATCCTTCGGACTTTTCCGTCGTCCACTCGCCGTGTTCGAGGGGCCCCATCGGCGCGCTTCCTGCGCGCGCACACCCGCGAAGCATGTGGATTGATCTCGCTTCGAGCGAGGCCATGGATGGCCGACATCGAAACAGAGCTTTTTTTGCGCCCTTGCACGACGCCGAGAAGCGCAGCCGATCGCGCGAGCAAGGCGCGCATGTTTGAGGCCAAGGATGGCCGAGTTCGCGCCGGCGCGCGATCGGCGAGCATCGCAGGGAAGTTTCGCCGACACGATGTCGGCGAAACCGTCGTGCCGGGCGCATGGCTTTGGCTACTTTCGCCGTAACGAAAGTAGCTCGCTCGCCGTTGAGGCGAGCGAAACCAAAGCAAAGGGATTTCGTGCTAGCCAAGATCAAAATGGCTCCCAGCTTTCGGCGCGGGTGAAACCGCGGGCCCGAAAGTTATACTCGCCCACTCCGACCTCGATATGCTGCCATGCTGCGCTTTCTCTACACCGTCGCGGTGTATCTCTCCACGCCGGTCATTGTCTGGCGGCTGGTGGCACGCGGCTTTCGCTATCGCGATTATTTCCAGCGCTGGCGCGAGCGCTTCGGGCGGTTTCCCGATCCGGGCTTGCACGATTGCATCTGGGTGCACGCGGTGTCGGTGGGCGAGGTCAACGCGGCGCTGCCGTTGATCCAGGCATTGCGGCGTCGCTATGCGCCGCGCCCGGTGGTGGTGACCACGGTGACGCCGACGGGTTCGGCGCGGGTACGCAAGTTGTTCGGCGACGAAGTGTTCCATGTCTACCTGCCTTACGACCTGCCGAGCGCGGTGACGCGGTTCCTCGATCGCATCCGGCCCGCGCTCGCGGTGGTGATGGAAACCGAAATCTGGCCGAACCTGTTTCACCAGTGCGGCCGGCGCGGAATCCCGTTGGCGGTGGTGAATGCGCGCCTGTCGGAACGCTCGCTGCGCGGTTATCGGCCGATCCGCGCGCTGGTGCGGCAGGCACTGGGCAACGTCACCCTGATTGCCGCGCAGTCGCATGCGGACGCGCGCCGCTATCGCGCGCTGGGCGCCGAATCTACGCGCGTGCAGGTGGCCGGCAATTTGAAATACGACATGCCGTTGCCCAAGGGCGCCCGGCTGCGCGGCGCGGAATTGCGCCTGCGCTGGGGCGAGACGCGGCCGGTCTGGTTTGCGGCCAGCACCCACGAGGGCGAGGAATTGGCCGCGTTCAAGGCGCACCTTGCCCTGTTGGCGCGGATGCCCGACGCATTGTTGCTGATCGCCGCGCGGCACCCGGAACGTTTTCGCGCGGTCGAGCATGCCGCACGCAATCTCGGTTTCGCGGTGGCCACGCACGGCGCGGGCGATGCCAATCCGGAAACCCAGTGCCTGGTGGTCGACGAGATGGGCGTGATGATGCGTTACTTCGCCGCCTGCGACCTGGCTTTCGTCGCGGGCTCGCTGGTGCCGATCGGTGGCCACAACGTGCTGGAACCCGCGGCGCTGTCGCGGCCCGTGGTGGTCGGCCCCTACACCTTCAACTTCGAGGAAATCACCCGCACCCTGATCGATGCCGGGGGCGCGCGCCGGGTTGCCTCCGCGGCGGAACTCGGTCCCGTGGTGCTGGAACTGCTGCGCGATCCCGCGGGGCTGGTGCGGATGGGCATCGCGGCGCACGCGGTGTGCGCGCGCGAACGCGGCGCGGTGCGCCGCACGATGGTGCTGCTGGGCCGGGTGGTCGCGCGTGCGCGCTATCGCGAGGAAAGCGCGCCGGTCATTGCAGCAGGCGGTTGACCGCTTCCAGATCCTTCACCGACAAAGTGCCCGCGGAATACTTCAGGTTGAGCTGGTTGATCACCAGCGCGTGGCGCGCCTGCGAGTAGGCGCCGAGCGCCTGGAAATAGGTACTTTGTGCAATCAGCAGGTTGACGATGGTCTGGGTGCCGATGTCGTAGCCGGCCTGGGTCGCATCGAGCGCGGTCTTGGCCGACTCCACCGCGGCCTTGTTGGCTTCCACCGAACTGATTCCCGCGGTGATCGCGTTGAAGGCGTTGCGGGTGTTGCTGACCGTGGTGCGGCGATCCTGCTCCAGCACGTCGTCGGCCTGGTCGCGTTGCGCGATCGCCTGTTTTTCACGCGCGATGATGCCGCCGCCCTGGAACAGTGGCACGGTCAACACCAGCCCCACGGTGGTGTCGTTGCGCTGGGTATCGGCGCGCAGCACGTTGGTGACGTTGCTGGGCAGGCCGGCGAGGCCGGCGGTGTTGCCCGGGCCCCAAGCCGGGTTGCGCGAGTAGCTGACCGACGCGCCCAGCGTCGGCAGGTGCGCCGCGTGCGCAGCGGTAACGTCGTGTCCTGCGGATTCGACCAGGTCGCGTTGCGCCTGCAGTGTTGGGTTGCTGGCCAACGCGGTCGTGACCCAGTCCTGCATGTTGTTGGGCTGGGGCGGGTTCAGTGGAAGATTCTGGGTCAGAACTTGAAGCGTGCTTGCCTTCTGGCCGGTGATTTGTTCCAACGCCTGGCGGTCGTTGAACACCAAGTTTTCGGCAGCGATCACCTGCGACGCGGCCGTGTCGTAGGCAGACTTGGCATCGGCCACGTCGGTGATGGCGGCGAAGCCCACGTCGTATTTGGCCTGGGCCTGATCCAGCTGCTTTTTCAACGAGGACGCGTTGGATTTGGCGTATTTGAGTTGGTCCTCGTCCGTCAGCACGGTGAAGTACGCGGTGGCCACGCGCAGGATCAAATCCTGCTGCGCCGCGACGTATTGCGACTCGGTTGCGCGGGCGTTGGCCTTGCCCGCGCGCCAGGTCTCGAAATCGCCCAGGTCGAACAGCACCTGGTTCAGGCCGACCGACTCGGTGCGCGAGCGCAGGCCACCGCTGGAGCCGCGTGAGCTCAGGAATTCCGGTCCGGTCGGCGTGTCCGCAAGGATGCTGCTCTGGTTGCTGCCGTGGCTGTCGTTGAACGAGACGCTGCCGTTGAGTTGCGGCAGCAGCGGCGCACGCGAGATGGCGGCGCCGGCCTGGCCGATGCGTTGCTGCGCCTCGGCCTGTTTCAGAACCGGATCGGACTGCAGCGCCTGGCGGTACGCATCCATCAGGTTTTCGGCGTGCGCGGTGGCCGCCTGGGCGCATCCGAGTGCCACCGCGACAGCCAGGACGCCGGCGCGGATCGCGAAGGAAGGGCGGTACGCTTTGCGTGAGGTCATGCCTGAAAATCCTTGCCGGGGGCGTTGGCGTCCCGTATTCACAAGTTGAAGGTACGAGCCGGCGCGGCGCCGGCGAGATAAGGCACGTCGGTTTCGAACAGGCGGTCTTCGATCCAGCCGCCATCGGGGGCGCGTTGCAGCAACACGGCCTGCATCGCGGGTTCGCGGCCGCGGATCACGAACAGCCGGCCCGCGGGCCGCAGCCAGTCCGTGAAACGCGCGGGTAACGCCGCGACCGCACCCGAGACGACGATCGCGTGGAAGGTCTGCCCGGGCGCGTAGTCGATCAGCGCGTCGGCGTGCAGGCACTCGACGTTGCCGATGGCCTGCGCCTGCAATTGCGCGCGCGCCGCGTCGACGAACTCGACGCGACGATCGATGCTGGTGACCCGCGCGCCGAGCTTGGCGAGGCAGGCCGCGAAGTAGCCGCTGCCGGTGCCGATCTCCAGGATGTGCTCGCCCGGAACGGGCAGCACCGCCTGCAGGATGCGGCCCTCTACCACGGGTTTCAGCATCACCTCGTCATGGCCGAGCGGCAGGCTGACGTCGGCATAGGCGAGCGCCGCGTAGGGCTTGGGCACGAAGGCCTCGCGCGGCAGTTTCGATAGCACTTCCAGCACGCGGGCGTCGAGTACTTCCCACGGGCGCACCTGGTTTTCGACCATGTTGCGGCGTGCGAGGGCGAGTTCGGGGGTCATGTTCATGTGAATCGGTCATCCATCCGGAAGCAAAGCCCCGAAAGCTTAGGCGCGCATGTCCTCGCGGGCAATGCGTACAGCCTGCGGGTGGCGGTGGCGCCGACGAAGTGCCGGAAGTCACCGCGCTTGCATGACGGAGATCATCCGGCCTGCCGGACAGATAACGCACGATTCATGCCAAGGCGTACCTTGAAAAAATTTTCTTGAAATCATATGTATACGTGCAGGTGCCGCGCGCGGTAATGTGTCCGCGGACAGTCTCGCGGACACTGCGGACAGTGGCCGGGGGCTTGACGCCGGTCAAAATTTGTACTCTGGCGTATAATAACCTTGTGTTCTGAGCGGCCGGAAACGGTTGGATAGTCGAGAATGAATGTTTCACCTGAGCGTTGCTGTGGCCCCGGGCGGCCCAAGGATCTGGAAAAGCGAGCCGCGATCCTGGAGGCGGCCAAGCGGCTGTTTCCGCAGCACGGATTCGAGGGCACCAGCATGGATGCCGTCGCGGCCGAGGCCGGCGTGTCCAAGCTCACCGTGTACAGCCACTTCGGCGGCAAGGAATCGCTGTTCATCGAAACCATCCGCTGCAAGTGCGACAGCCTGCTGCCGCGCACGCTGTTCGACGTCGATGTGAACGCGCCGGTGCGTGGCCAGTTGCTGGGCGTCGCACGTGCGTTTTTCGGGTTGATGATGAGTGACGGCGCGCTGGGTATGCATCGCACACTGGTGGCCAGTTCGCAGCAGTCGCCCAAGCTGGCCAAGCTGTTCTGGGAAGCCGGCCCGATGCAGGTGCAGGCCGCGCTGGCCGAGATGCTGCAGAAAGAGGTGGCCGCGCACAAACTCGACATCGCCGATACCCGCCGCGCCGCCAGCCAGTTCTTCTGCCTGCTCAAGGGCGAACACCACGCGCGCATGCTGTTCGGCTGCGGCCAGCCGACGGCAGCCGAGGCCGAGGCGCATCTGGAAGCGACCGTGGACATGTTCCTGCGTGCGTACGCACCGCGTTAGCCGTGCGAGCATCCCGATCACGGCACGGATCAGGGATCGAAACAGCTTTTTGACACGGATTGACGCGGGTAGAGGCGGATCAGGCGGACAAATCCGCATTGATCCGTGTTCATCCGTATCAAACGCCGTTGCCTTTCCCGATGTGTCCCGAGGAATCTGATTGGCCAGCGCCCCGCGAACGTGGTTCAATGGTGACTTGAAGCGGGGGTGCCGCGCACATCGCGGCTGAGAAACACCCTTCGAACCTGGTTCGGTTAGTACCGATGTAGGGAGCTTCGCCGCACGACGCCGCAGTCGTGTGTCCGGCGCCACCGCATTCAAGACGCGAATCCATTCGCAGCTGCCCGCACGCCATGTGTGGACCGTCCACGAAGCGGGTTCCCCGATCTTCCCTGAATCCGGACACCGCCGATGAACGCCCAGCCTTCCGAACTCGTGCGCAGCGCGCAGGAACTTTCTGAAACCGTCACCTCGCCGATCCGCGGCTCGCGCAAGGTTTACGTGCGCGGCAGCCGCGACGACCTGCGCGTGCCGATGCGCGAAATCTTGTTGACCGACACGCCGGCGATGTTCGGCGCGGAAGCGAACGCGCCGTTCGCAGTGTACGACACGTCCGGGCCGTACACCGATTCCGCGTTTACCGCGGATCTGGTGGCGGGCCTGCCGAAACTGCGCGCGCGCTGGATCGAGGCGCGCGGCGACAGCGAAGTGCTGCCCAACCGTACGTCCGAGTTCGCGCGCCGCCATGCCGAAGCCGAGCAACTTGCTGGCGTGCGTTTCCCGAACCTGCCGAAATCGCGGCGTGCCAGGGCCGGCGCCAACGTCACCCAGATGCACTACGCGCGTCAGGGCATGGTCACGCCCGAGATGGAATTCATCGCGATCCGCGAGAACCAGAAGTTGCAGGCCTTGCAGGGCAGCGTGTTGGCGCAACAGCATCCTGGCCAGTCATTCGGCGCGGCCATTCCGCGCGAAATCACGCCGGAATTCGTGCGCGACGAAGTGGCGCGCGGCCGCGCGATCATCCCCTGCAACATCAACCATCCGGAAACCGAGCCGATGATCATCGGCCGCAACTTCCTCACCAAGATCAACGCCAACATCGGCACCTCGGCGGTCACCTCGTCGATCGCGGAGGAAGTCGAAAAGATGGTGTGGTCGATCCGTTGGGGCGGCGACACCGTGATGGATCTTTCCACCGGCAAGTACATCCACGAAACCCGTGAGTGGATCGTGCGCAACAGCCCGGTGCCGATCGGCACGGTGCCGATCTATCAGGCGCTGGAGAAAGTCGGCGGCGACGCCGAGGCGCTGACCTGGGAACTGTTCCGCGACACCCTGATCGAGCAGGCCGAGCAGGGCGTCGATTACTTCACGATCCACGCCGGCGTGCTGCTGCGTTTCGTCCCGCTGACGGCCAAACGCGTCACCGGCATCGTCTCGCGCGGCGGTTCCATCATGGCCAAGTGGTGCCTCGCGCATCACAAGGAATCGTTCCTCTACACGCATTTCGAGGAAATGTGCGAGATCATGAAAGCCTACGACGTGGCTTTCAGTCTCGGCGACGGACTGCGCCCCGGCTGCATCGCCGACGCCAACGACGAGGCGCAGTTCGCTGAACTCGACACGCTGGGCGAGTTGACCGACATCGCGTGGAAACACGACGTGCAGGTGATGATCGAAGGTCCCGGCCACGTGCCCATGCACCTCATCAAGGAGAACATGGAGCGGCAACTCGACAAGTGCCACGAGGCGCCGTTCTACACGCTGGGACCGCTGACCACCGACATCGCGCCGGGCTACGACCACATCACCTCGGCGATCGGCGCCGCGATGATCGGCTGGTACGGCACCGCGATGCTGTGCTACGTCACGCCCAAGGAACACCTGGGACTGCCCGACAAGAACGACGTGCGCGAAGGCATCGTTGCCTACAAGATCGCCGCGCACGCGGCCGATCTCGGCAAGGGCCATCCGGGCGCGCAGGCGCGCGACAACGCGTTGTCCAAGGCGCGTTTCGAATTCCGCTGGGAAGACCAGTTCAACCTCGGCCTCGATCCCGACAAGGCCAAGGAATTCCATGACGAAACGTTGCCTAAGGACGCCGCCAAGACCGCGCACTTCTGCTCGATGTGCGGGCCGAAGTTCTGCTCGATGAAGATCACCCAGGACGTGCGCGACTACGCGCGCGAACACGGCGTCGATGCGCTGACCGCGATTGACGAGGGTATGGCCGAAAAAGCCGGCGAATTCCGTGAACAGGGTGGCGAAGTGTACCGGCCGGCGTGATTGGCGGCGCCCATGCATGCGATCGAGAATGTGTTGGCGCCCTTCACGTGCGCGGCGCTAGAGTGGATTTTCGATACGCAACGCGGGCAACGCAGGAGTACGGACATGGCGAGCAAGACCCGGCCGTTTCTCACCGACATCAAGACGCTCCGCAAGCGGGCGCGCGAACATATCCACCGCGGCGCGGTGACCGAGGGTTACAAGGCTGACCGCGAGACGGTGCTGAAGCTGCTGAACGAGGCGCTGGCCACCGAGATCGTGTGCGTGCTGCGTTACAAGTATCACTACTTCATGGCGTCCGGTATCAACGCCAAAGCGATCGCGGAAGAGTTCCTGCAACACGCCAACGAGGAACAGGGTCACGCCAACCAGATTTCCCAGCGCATCACCCAGCTCGACGGCACACCCAATCTTTCGCCGGACGGCTTGCTGTCGCGCAGCCATTCCGAATACGTGGAAGGCACCGACCTCGTGGACATGATCAAGGAAGACCTGGTCGCCGAGCGCATCGCGATCGAGAGTTACAGCGAAATCATTCGCTACCTCGGCAGCGACGACCCCACCACGCGTCGGATGATGGAAGGCATCCTCGCGATGGAAGAGGAGCATGCCGAGGATCTTTCGACCATGCTGGCCGAACTGGGCCACAAGGGCGAACCGGCGCGGACGCGCAAGGCACGCTGAGCCATACAGTTGCGCGTTTGCTTCGCGGCGGGCGGCATCCCCTCGCCGCTGCGCGGCGATTCCCTTCGTTCCGAAAGGGATGGAGGGTAGTGTGACACTCCTCGCTCTTCATCCCCCTTCGCAAGCGAAGGGGGAGCGAGGAGGATGGTCTCGAAGAATGCGCACGTTATGCTTCGCGGCGCATGAATACCGCCGACACATCCGGGGTGCAGTGGCGCTGGCTCGCGCTGTGGTGCCTGCTGCTGCTGCCGCTGGCGCTGCTGTTTCCGCCGATTCCGATCGACGAGACGCGTTATCTCACCGCCGCCTGGGAGATGTTCAACTCCGGGCAGTGGCTGGTACCGACCGTCAATGGCGCGTGGTATTCCGACAAGTCGCCGCTGCTGTTCTGGCTGATCGCGGGCGGCTGGAAGATCGTGGGCGTGCACACCTGGGTGGCGCGCGTCGAAGCCCTGATCGTCGCGCTCGGCATGTTGTTGACGCTGCGTCGGCTGGCCGTGCGGCTGGGCATGGCTGCCAAGGGCGCCAACACCGCGATGTGGCTGCTGGCGGGTTGCCTCGGCTTCACGGTGTTCTCGACCGCGATCATGTTCGACCTGCTGCTGTCGTTGTGTGTGCTTGGCGCACTGCATGCACTGCTGGATCTCGAGGCCGGCAAGTGGGCGCGTGGCAACGTGCTGCTGGGTGTGATGATCGGGCTTGGAATCCTGGCCAAGGGTCCGGTGATGCTGCTGCACATCGTGGCGCTCGCGGTATTGGCGCCGTTGTGGAGCGAGCTGGCGCGGCAGCACAAGACGCGCTGGTACCTGGCGCTGCTGGTGGGTCTGCTGATCGGTGTCGTGATCGCGTTGTGCTGGTTGTTGCCGGCGGCCTGGTACGCGGGTCCGAGCTACTGGCAGCCGCTGCTGGACAAGGTCAGCGGGCGGCTGGAACACAGCTTCGCGCACGCGCGCCCGTGGTGGTGGTACCTGCCGCTGGTGCCGGTGTTGCTGTTGCCGTGGTTGCTGACCTTGCGGGCGCCGCGCGCGGCGTGGGCCGGACTGTGGCGTGGTCGTTTCGGGCGCTTCCTGTGGTGCTGGTGGGTGGTGCCGTTCGTTGCGTTTTGCGCGATCAGCGGCAAGCAGATCCATTACCTGTTGCCGCTGCTGCCGGCGTGGGCGCTGGCCGGCGCGTGGTTGCTGCAACAGCAAGGCGCGCGCCTGCGACCGTTGCTGTTCGGACTGCTGGCGCTGCTGGCGGGCCTCGGCATCGCGACGCTGCCGTGGCAGGCCGCGAAATCATTCCATCTTCCGGTGCAGCCCGCGATCGCCTTGATCGCACTGGTCGCATTGATCATTGCGATCGGCGTGTGGTGGGTCTGGGGACGCGATGCACGCGGGTTGGCGCTGTCCGCGACCGCGCTGGTGTCGGCGGCGATGCTGGCCGGCGCGCTGTCGTACCTGCCTGCGCTGGACGTGATTCCCGAAGCCAGGTTCGTGAAGCAGGAATTGCAGGCACGCGTACCGATCGCGCATGTCGAGTGGCACAACGGCCTGTTCGGCTATACCGGACGCCTGCACCGACCGTTGCCGTGGATTTCCCGCGACAAAATGATCGCCTGGTGCCGTGCGCATCCCGACGGCGTGCTGTTGACCAGTGACCGCGGCGCGGAACCGGTCGGCGTGACGCCCTTCAAGACCTGGCCGTATTTTCTTTCGGGCGACCACCGCATCGCGGCGTGGCATGCGGCGCAGGTACTCGCTGCCGCTTCGCCCTGACCTTCGCCGCATGCGCCGGTGCCCGGAAAGCCCGCTACGACGGCAAGTCGGTGAACGCATGCAGCTCCGACCCGTTCGGCAAGCGTGCCGGCCAAACGGCCGGGCTGGCGACGTGGCAAACTGACGCGAGACAACTGTCCGGGAGAACGCCATGAGCCGTGTCGCTGCCGCCATGCTGGTTGCCGTCGGTTTGGTCGTGGGCGGTTGGTTCATCGGAAACGGCTTCGCGCACCGGCACGCGGTGCGCTACGTGGTCGTCAAGGGTCTTGCCGAACGCAACGTCAAGGCCGACATCGCGCTCTGGCAGATCCATTTCACCGAGACCGGCAACCAGCTCGCCGATGTGCAGGCCCTGATCCAGCGCGACGATGCGGCCATCACCGCGTTCCTGCAGACGCACAAGCTCGGCCCGGGCGCGATCGCGTTCCGCAGCGTGCAGGTGACCGACCGCGCGGCACGCAATTTCGGCAACGAGCAGTACAAGGCACGCTTCGTCGTCACCGGCACCATCATGGTGCGCACGAAGGACGTGGAGGCCGTCGCGGCCGCGGCGCAGGATACCGGCACGTTGATCGCGCAGGGCGTGGTGCTGGGCAATCCCGATGGCGGTTTCAACGAAGGCCCGAACTACCTGTTCGACGCCATCAATGCCCTGAAGCCGTCCATGATCGCCGACGCGACGAAGAACGCGCGCGCGGCCGCGGAGCAATTCGCCCGCGATTCCGACAGCAGGTTGGGCGGCATCCTGCGCGCCAACCAGGGAGTGTTCGAGATTCTGCCGCGTGACAAGGCGCCGATGCTGCAACAGGACAAGCAGATCGACAAGACCGTGCGCGTGGTCGCGACGCTGGATTACGAACTGAAGGATTGAGCGTGCGCAAGGTCGTCTGGTGCGGCGACCCTGATTCAAGCATGCGGCTCGGCATGCGCGTCAGGCTCGCGGACGTTGGAATGCGCAGGGCCGAAGCAACGCGGCGCGGCACCGCTGCCGAGCGGATGTTGCCGGCTACACGCGACCGCGATCAGCGGCGCGGCTTGGCACGGTGCGTCGGCGCGGCGGACCATGGGTCGTCTGGCCATGGGTGGCGTGGATAACGCCCCTTCAATTCCTTCTTCACCTCGGGGTAGGTGCGATCCCAGAAACCGCGCAGATCCTGGGTGACCTGGATCGGGCGACCCGCGGGCGACAGCAGGTGCAGCGTCACCGGCACGCGACCGTTCGCGATGCGCGGGGTTTCGGCGAGGCCGAACAACTCCTGCAGTTTCACAGCCAATACGGGAGAGGGGAGCAAAGCGTTCACATGCGCAGCGGCGTAATCGAGTTTCAGCATGCGTCCGCTCGGAACCACAAGCGCGTCGGGTGCGGCGTCATCCAGCAGTCTGCGTTGCGGCCACGTCAACAACGCGGTGAAAGCGTCGAAGAGTTCGTTGGACGACATCGCATCCAGCTTGCGCTTGCCGGCGAGGGCGGGCGCGAACCATTGCTCCAATGATGCGAGCAGGGCAGCATCCGAGACATCCGGCAACCCCACTTCCGGCATCGCCGCACGCAGCCAGGCGACGCGCGCCCGCACGCGGATGGCCGCATCACTCCACGGCAACACCGCGATACCACGTGCGCGAATCATTGCCAACAGCGCAGGCAGTGCGTCCCCGGAGTTCGCCGGAACCGCGCGACGCTCCAATACCAGTGCGTTGAAGCGGCGCTCCTCGAAGGCTTCGACGACATCGTTCGCGTTCAGCCGCACCACGCGCTCATGCGTGAAGCATTGCGGGTAATTGTGTTCCAGCAGCGCGGGGTCGAACGGTGCGGCGGCCAGGATCAGGCTGTCGCGCGTGTCGAAACGTGCTTCGACCACCACCAACCATCGTTCGCCGTACAGCACAGATGCTTCGTGCAGACGCGCGCCGCGGCCGTTGGTGAGCTGGTAACGTCGCGGGTCTTTCGCATCCTGCATGGCGATGCGATCGGGGAACGCGTGCAACAGCAAGTTGCCCACGCTCAGCGTATCAGGCGTGCCGCTGGCACCGTGGCGTACGCCGAGGCGTTTGCGCCAGCCACGCGCGGCCTGTTCGATGGCGGACAACGCACCGGCATCGGCATCGCGCGCCGCACGCGCGCTGCCGTCACGCCAGGCGTGCAATGCGTGGAGCCGTGTGCGCAGGTCGTCGTTGAATCCACCGCGCACCGGTGAGCGCGCGTCCAGCAGCGCCAGCAGGTCGGCGACGAGTGCGCGCAATGCATCCGGGGCACGCAACGCCGCGGCGGCCATGCGCGGGTTCGTGCCGAGTTTCAGCATCTCGCGGCCCAACGGCGTGATGCGCAAATTCCCGTCCAGCGCAGCGAGCCGTTGCAGCAGATCCCGGGCCGCCGCCAATGCGCCCATGGGCGGCGCGTCCAGCCAAGGCAACGCTGTGGAGGCATCCTCGCCTACGCCCCATGCGGCCAGTTCCAGCGCGAGGCCGGACAATTCGGCCTGTGCGATTTCCGGCGTGCGCGCGGGGTCGAGGCGTCGGCTTTCGGGCCACAATCGATATGCCACGCCCGGCGCGACGCGGCCGGCGCGACCGGCGCGCTGATCCGCCGACGCTTGCGGGATGTTGACCGTTTGCAGGCGCGTGAAACCCGAATTCGGATCGAAGCGCGGTTCGCGCGCCAAACCTGTATCGATCACCGCGCGCACGCCCGGTACCGTGATCGAGGACTCGGCGACGTTGGTCGCCAGGATCACGCGCCGCGTGTCGGGTTCGGCGGCCATCAGCGCGGCGCGTTGTTCGGCCAGCGACAGTTCGCCGTGCAGCGGCAGGATTTCGACGACGGTTGCCGGCAGGCCGGCTCCTGCGGATGTGGCGCAGGAGCGCGCCTGCGCGTGACCGTATTCGGCAAGATCCACCAGAATGTGGCGTGCCTGCGCAATCTCGCGCCGCCCCGGCAGGAACACCAGCACGTCGCCATCGGTTTGTTCCAGCGCCGCTTGCACGGTACGGTGCAGCTGCGCCAGCTCGTTGTCGCCGCGAAGCGCAGGCGGATACTCGATGCGCACCGGAAACGCGCGGCCTTCGCTTTCCAGCACCGGCGCATCCAGCCACTTGGCGACGCGTGATCCTTCCAAAGTCGCCGACATCACCACGATGCGCAGGTCTGGTCTGAGAGATGCCTGCACATCCAGCGCCAGTGTGGCCCCAAAATCACCGGCAAGATGCCGCTCGTGGAACTCGTCGAACACGATCGCGCCGATACCCGGCAATTCCGGATCGTCCTGCAGCATCCGCGTCAAGATGCCTTCGGTGACGACTTCGATGCGCGTGGCGTCCGACACGCGCGTCTCGAAGCGGATGCGATAGCCAATCGTCTGTCCAACCGCCTCGCCGCGCTGCGCGGCCATGAACTCGGCCGCCGCACGCGCCGCGATCCGGCGCGGTTCCAGCAGCACGATTTTCCTGCCGGCCAGCCACGCTTCGTCCAGCAGCGCCGGAGGCACCTGGGTGGTCTTGCCTGTGCCGGGTGGGGCTTCCAGAACCAGACGCGGATGCACTGCCAGTGAAGCGCGGATGCGCGGCAACAGCGGGGCGACAGGAAATGCTTTGGTGTCCATCGTGGGAATGTGCACTCTATCCCGATATTCTCCACGCTGGATTTTCCCACAGCAGCAACCATGCACCTGATCGACATCGGCGCCAATCTCACCCACGACTCATTCCGCCGTGATTTCGATGCGGTGCTGGAGCGCGCGCGCAAGGCCGGCGTGGAGCGAATGGTCGTCACCGGTGCCTCGCGCGAAGGCAGCCGGCATGCGCTGGAGCTGGCGCGTGCCCACGCCGGCGTGTTGTTTGCGACCGCGGGCGTGCACCCGCACCACGCGGGTGATTACGGCGCCGAAACGGACGCGCTGTTGCGCGAGCTGGCGCGCGATCCCGCGGTCGTCGCGGTGGGTGAAACGGGCCTGGATTATTTTCGCGACCTCTCGCCGCGGCCTGCGCAGCGCGCGGCATTCGAGAAGCAGCTCGCGATTGCCGTGGATTTGCACAAACCACTGTTCCTGCACCAGCGTGACGCTCACGCGGATTTTCTCGCGCTGCTGAAAGCCGCCCGCGACCGCGTGCCCGCGGTGGTGGTGCACTGCTTCACCGACGAGCGTCGCGCACTGTTCGATTACCTTGACCTCGACTGCCACATCGGCATCACCGGTTGGGTTTGCGACGAACGCCGCGGCCTGCACTTGCGCGAATTGGTGCGCGAGATTCCGTCGAACCGTTTGATGCTGGAAACCGATGCGCCGTACCTGTTGCCGCGCGACATCCGTCCCCAACCCGCGGATCGGCGCAACGAACCGATGTACCTTGCGCACGTCTGTGAAGTGGTGGCAGGGTTGCGCGGGGAGGATCCGGAAATTACAGCGGCGAATGCCACGCAGGCGTCGGGCGCGTTTTTCGGCATTGCGTAGGCGAAAGCGCATAGCGCGTTCAAAACAAACCGTCGTCATTCCGGGGCCGGCCAAAGGCCGGAACCCGACTGCGCAGGCAGGATGCCGGAGCGAACATCGGCGTAGCCGATGGCCCGAAGGGCGAGCCGCAGGGATGCGGTGAGTTTATCCATGTTGATCTTCGTGCCAACGAAGCAAGATCAAAATGGATTACTCGCGCCATCCATGGCGCTCGCCCTTCGGGCCGCCAAGGCGTTCGCGTTTGCAGTCCTGCAAACGCAGTCCGGATCACCGCTACGCGGTGTCCGGAATGACGCCAAAGTGTATGTAGACATCAATAAATGACACGCCCCGCACGGATCGCAAGATCCCAGCGCACGGGCTTCACCTGCTCAGCGTCGCCCCATGCAGCGACCAGCTCGTCCGCAATTGCCGCGATCGCGTCATGGCCGGTGGCGCGGGTGTATTTTTGTGCCGCCGACCATGAGGTCAGATAGGCCAGCAGTTGCCGCGCGTTCCAGTCCACGCGCATTTCGAAGGCGGGCGCCGTGACCGGCGCGAAGGGGATTTCCAGCGACACATAGCCTTCATCGACCAGCCGTCGCTCCGGCGACCAGTATTCGCCGAGGATCGGGTCGTACAAATGCGCAACAACCTTGTCGACTCCCGGTGTCACGCTGCAATTCGCATAACACCACGCCGCCAACAACGCGCCGGGCTTGGCGACGCGCCGCACCTCCGCGATGAACGCGGGCAGATCGAACCAGTGCAGGGCCTGCGCGACGGTGACGGCATCGGCGGAATGTTGCGCCAGCGAAGTATGTTCGGCCGATTCGTTGCGGTACTCCACGCGCGGGTCGGCGATCGCGTTGCCGACTTGTTTCTCGCTCGGGTCGGTCGCGATCACGTGCCGGAAATGCTTTGCCAGCGCCACACTGGCCTGCCCGTTGCCGCAGCCGGCATCCCACACACAATCCAGTGCGGGTGCTTGCTGCGCCACCCACGCGAACAACACGTCGGGATAATGCGGCCGCGCCTTGAGGTACAGGTCGGAGTGGCCGGAGAAGAGATCCTTGAAGTTCATCGTGGCGTTCTCGTTCGCGATGCGCGGGAAAGGTGTTCCGATGGCGTGGTTTCGATCACCCGCAGCGCACCGGGCGCGAGTTCGCCCAGCGCATGTTCGCCGACGCGCGTGCGGATCAGGCGCAGGGTGGGCAGGCCGACCGCGGCGGTCATGCGCCGCACTTGACGGTTGCGGCCTTCGCGGATGGTGAGTTCGAGCCACGCGTCGGGCACGGTTTTGCGGAAGCGCACCGGCGGATCGCGCGGCCACAGCCACGCGGGCGCGCGTTCGATCAGCCGCGCGGTCGCGGGCAGTGTCAAACCATCATTCAATTCGACGCCCGCGCGCAAACGTTGCAGCGCGGTTGCATCGGGCGTGCCTTCGACTTGCGCGAGATACGTTTTCGGCAATTTGTGGCGTGGGTCGGTGATGCGGTGCGCGAGCGCGCCGTCGTCGGTCAGCAGCAACAAACCTTCCGAGTCGTAGTCGAGCCGGCCGGCCGGATAGACCTTCGGCGGCAAACCGAATTCGGTCAGCGTGCGACGCGGTGGCGTGCTGCGGTCGGTGAACTGGCACAGTACGTTGAAGGGTTTGTTGAACGCAATGAGCATCGTGCGCTTCAATGCGTCGAGGACGCGGCCGCGGCCGCCGTGCTCGCTGCCGCGGCGGGATCGGTGGTGCTGGCATCTTCCGCGTCCGGCGCGATGACGGTGTAACCGCGTGCCTGCAGTGCCGCGAGGTAGCCGTGCGGGTCCAACAGATTGTCCATCGGCAGCACCGCAAAACTTTGCGTGTGGCTGGCCAGCGCGGTATCCGCGGCGGTCAGCCAGGTCGATTCGAGGCGGCGGGACAGGTCGGTGACACCGACGGATTTGGCGATGATGGTATTGAAGGCGGATTCGCAGGAATCGTCGGTGTCGGCCTGCCGCACCTTGCGCAGGGTCGCGATGTCGCCGGTGGCCCAGGCGTCGGCACTGGCGCGCAAGGCCGGCAGCCGGTGTTCGACCACGTCGAGGATCTGGTTGAGGCAGGCCGTGCCGTCCAGGCCGGAGGCCTCGAAGGTCTTGACCGCCTGGCGCGGCTCGTGCACTTCCAGCGTGTAGCGCGGTTTTTCAAGCTTGACCTGGTGCTGCTCGGCGAGCTGCTTGATGGTGTCGTTGATCTTGCCGCTGCTGCGCAAGCCGTGTTGCTTCAATGCGGCCGAATACAGCTTGAAGCCCGCGAACATGGGCTTCAGGCGCTCGACGCCGCGATCGTCAGCCAGATACTGCTGCCTGGCGCTGGCCCAGCGCGCATACAGCGCGGGCGGCAGCACCTGCTGCAGGGTCTTGCCGTCCGGATTGCGTTGCGCGTGATAGACCGAGGGCAGCAGAAACAGTTTGCCCAGCCAGTTGGTGTCGAGCTTGGTCTTGACGCCGGGCGCTTCCAGCACGACCTGCGAGGCGGCGATGGTCTGTGCGACCTGTGCGGAACGCCATTCGATTCCGCTCGGCACGGTGCGCACCATACCCATGATCCACAGCACGTGATCGCCGCGGCTGACCTTCCACAGACCAGGGCCGGGTACCACGCCGGTGACGGTGACGGCTTGCAGGGTGGTGATCGACGCGGGCGGTGCGGGCGTGGCAGTGGCAGCGCTTGAAGATGCGGCCGGCGCGACGGTCTGTGCCAGCGCGCCGGCACAGGTGAGCAGCAGGAAGCATGGGGCCAGGGTAATTCGCATGTTGCACAGATCGTCGGCAATGCGCCAAGTTCCCCATTGTCACAGCTTCCGTTGGCCGCTGGTGTGTTTCGGTAGGGACATGCTCGGCCATGCGCGATGAAATGACGGATGCGGAAGCAGGATATGCGTGACCGGCATGCGCGCAAGCGCAGGTCCGCTTGGCTGCGCGCCGCCGACACGCGACAATGGCGGCTTTCGCGCATCCACAGCCGAGGTCGTCATGTCCGCTACCCCCACGATCATCTACACACTGACCGACGAGGCGCCGTTCCTGGCCACGGCTTCACTTTTGCCCATCATCGACGCGTACACCGGCTCGGCGGGCGTGAAGGTGGAAACGCGGGACATCTCGTTGGCCGGGCGCATTCTTTCGCAATTCCCGGATGCGCTGAAGGCCGATCAGAAGGTTGCCGATGATCTGGCCGAGCTCGGGCGACTCGCGCTCGAACCCTCCGCCAACATCATCAAGCTGCCCAACATCTCGGCTTCGCTGCCGCAGATGAAAGCGGCCATCAAGGAGTTGCAGGGCAAGGGCTACGCGCTGCCGGATTATCCGGACGAGCCGAAGAACGACCAGGAAAAAGACGCCAAGGCGTGCTACGACCGTGTGAAGGGCAGCGCGGTGAATCCGGTGCTGCGCCAGGGCAATTCCGACCGGCGCGCGCCGGCCTCGGTGAAGGCTTACGCGCGCAAGCATCCGCACAAGATGGGCGCGTGGAGCCGTGATTCGAAAACCCACGTCGCGCACATGGACGGGGGCGATTTCTACGGTTCGGAGAAGTCCGCGACGCTGGCCAAGGACGGCAACCTCAGGATCACGCTGCTTGGTGCCGATGGCAGCGAGCGCGTGCTGAAGGACAACATCAAGGTGCTGGCGGGCGAAATCGTCGATGCCACGGCAATGAATCGCAAGGCGCTGGCCGCATTCATCGACGCGCAGATCGCCGACGCCAAGGCCAAGGGCGTGCTGTTCTCGGTGCACTTCAAGGCCACCATGATGAAGGTGTCCGACCCCATCATGTTCGGCGTGGTGGTGGAGGAATTCTTCCGCGACGTGCTGGCCACCCACCGCAACGCGCTGAAAGCGGCGGGCTTCAATCCCAACAACGGGCTGGGCGACCTGTACGCCTGCCTCGCGAAGATGCCCGCGGACCAGCAGGCCGCGATCAAGGACGACATCGCCGCCGAATACGCGAAGCGCCCGGCGCTGGCGATGGTCGATTCCGACAAGGGCATCACCAACCTGCACGTGCCGTCCGACGTCATCATCGACGCGTCGATGCCGGCGATGATCCGCGACTCCGGCAAGATGTGGAACGCCGACGGCGAGCGCCAGGACTGCAAGGCGGTCATCCCCGACCGCTGCTACGCCGGCGTGTATCAAGCGGTGATCGAGGACTGCAAGGCGCACGGCGCGTTCGATCCGGCCACGATGGGCAGCGTGCCCAACGTGGGTCTGATGGCCGACAAGGCCGAGGAATACGGCTCGCACGACAAGACCTTCCAGATTCCGGTCGACGGCGTGGTGCGTGTTACCGACCAAGATGGTAAGACGATCTTCGAACACAAGGTCGAAGCCGGCGACATCTGGCGCATGTGCCAGACCAAGGACGCGCCGGTGGCCGACTGGGTGAAGCTGGCCGTGGAGCGCGCACGCCTGTCCAACACGCCCGCGCTGTTCTGGCTGGACAAGAGCCGCGCGCACGACGCCGAGATCATCAGGAAGGTCGAGCGTTACCTCAAGGATCACGACACCAGCGGCTTGGACATCCGGATCATGGAACCCGCGGATGCCACGCGTTACTCGCTCGCGCGCATCCGCAAGGGTGAGGACACGATTTCCGTGACCGGCAACGTGCTGCGCGATTACCTGACCGACCTGTTCCCGATCATGGAGCTCGGCACCAGCGCCAAGATGTTGTCGATCGTGCCGCTGATGGCGGGCGGCGGCCTGTTCGAAACCGGTGCGGGTGGTTCAGCGCCCAAGCACGTGCAGCAGTTCGTCGCGGAAGACCACCTGCGCTGGGATTCGCTGGGCGAGTTCCTGGCGCTCGGCGCGTCGCTGGAACACTTGGGCCGCAAATACCACAACGCACACGCGATGACCTTGGCGGCGTCGCTGGACCAGGCCATCGGCAAGTTCCTCGAAACCAACAAGTCGCCCTCGCGCAAGGCCGGCGAGCTCGACAACCGCGGCAGCCACTTTTATCTCGCGATGTATTGGGCGCGCGCCTTGGCGGACCAGAAAGACGATGCGCAACTCGCGGCCACCTTCGCCAAGCTGGCCGACGAGCTGGAAAGAGCCGAGCACCAGATCGTCGGCGAATTGAACGCGGTGCAAGGCAAGCCGGTGGAACTCGGGGGCTACTACCGCCCCGACATGCACAAGGTCACGGCCGCGATGCGGCCGAGCCAGACCTTGAACGCTGCACTGCAGGCCTTGCGCGCGGCGGGGTGAACCGGCATCACGGGCGAAAGCCGTCAGTCATGCATCCGCGGGTCGTGCATCGTCGTGCTCCAGCAGGGTGAGCACGTGTTGCAAGGTCCCTGCAGCGAAGGCCGGACGCATGGTTGCCTGATCCATGATCGCAGCCACCCGTAGGCAAGTTCCGACTCCGGCTGCTTCCCCGGCTCCGATGTCCGACCCGCTATCGCCGATGAGGATCGATCCGCCAAGGTCGAGTCCGAGGTCGCGCTGCGCGGCGAGCAGCATGCCGGGCTTGGGCTTGCGGCATTCGCAATCGCGCAAATAATCGCCGATGCCGTGCACGGGGTGGTGCGGGCAGTAATAGACGGCATCCAGTCGCGCGTCGCGCTTGCGGAATTCGCTGCGCACCCAATCCATGTAGGCGAGGAATTGCGATTCGGCGTAATGCCCGCGCGCGATCCCTGCCTGGTTGGTCACCACCACGTTCAGAAAGCCGTTTCGGGTCGATGCACGGCACAGGTCGAAGATGCCGTCGATGAAATCGGTACGTTCGGGCGTGCACACGTAGCCGTGGTCGACGTTGATCACGCCGTCCTTGTCCAGGAACAGGGCACGCCGGGCCGTCATGCGGCCGCGCCGGAGCGTGCAGCGAGGGCCGCGCGCCGGCGGCGTTCCGTCGTGCCGATCCCGTGGCGGTTCCGGGTTCGCCGGGTCGGCGGCCAGGCCGCGTGGATGGACGTTGCTGCAATGGCGGCAACGGCGACCCCGTCAGTCGTCTTCACGTGGAAACATCCCGCGTTCGATCAGGCTGCAGATCAGGTGCCCGAGCAGTTCGTGGCCTTCCTGGATCTTCGGGGTTTCGTCGGAAGGGATGCGCAAACACAGCGTGCAGCGGTCGGCCATCGCACCGCCGGAGCGGCCGGTAAAACCGATCGTGGCGATGCCCGACTCGTTCGCGGTATCGATGGCCGCGAGGATGTTCCTCGAATTGCCCGAGGTCGAAATCGCGAACAGCACGTCGCCCTTGCGGCCCAGCGCTTCCAGTTGGCGCGCGAACACGCGCTCGTAGCCGTAATCGTTGCCGATCGCGGTGAGCGCGCTGGTGTCTGTGGTGAGCGCAATGCCCGGCAAGCCCGGACGATCATAGTTGAAACGACTGACCAGCTCCGCGGCCCAGTGCTGGGCGTCGGCCGCGCTGCCGCCGTTGCCGGCAAACAGGATCTTGTTGCCGCGCCGCAACGCCGCGACGCAACGCGCGACCACGTCCGGCACCTGCGCACGCAAGGCGGCATCGGCCGAGATCGCGTCGATGAGGCGGCGCGACTTTTCGAACTCGGCGTCGAGCAAGGCATCCAGGTGAGCCGTCATGCGTCGGCTCCCGTCACGTCTTGAAGCGACTGGGCCTGGGGCGGAACCCGACAGACACGCAGGATCATCCGCCGCCGCCTCAATGGTCGTCCACTTCGAGCAGGGTTCCCGTACGCGGATCGCACACGAATACGTGGCCGGCATCATCGTCGGTTACGCAGTGGGCGTGTTCGGCGGTCTTGTAGCGCGCGACCGGCGCGAGCGCACCGGCGGCAGTCACGTTGAAAATCGTCAAGGTGGCGGCACGCGCGCCGGGCACGTACAGATGATGCAGCTGCGGGCTGTAGCTGATGATGTCGATGCCGGCGCCCGCGCTGGCGACGACCTTGCCGTCCTCGGCCGGGGCGAGCGTCACCACCTTGCCCTCGCTGCAGGCCACGAACACATGATCGTGCGCTTCGTCCATGGCGATGCCGCGTGAACCCTCGCAGGTGTTGGGCCATTCGGCCAGCACCTTGTGGCTGGTGAGTTCCATGGACACCGTCTTGCTTTTCCAGAGATTCGAATAGGCGCGATTGCGGGCGTTGTCCACTTCCAGCGATTCGGGGCCGCCGGCGACATGGATCACGGTTTCCGGCGTCAGGGCGGGCTTCGGCGCGACGGACAATTTGAACACCTGGATCTGCTGCTTGCCGGGTTCCGTGACCCAGATTTCATGCGTGCGTGCCACGTAGCGCACGTAGTCCGGCCCGCCTGCGAGCGGAGTGCGCCCGATGACTTTCCGGGTTTGCGGGTCGATCGTGACCACTTCCGCGGGGTCGTGGTCGCTCGCGAACAGATAGCCTTCGGCGTAGATGGCCGAGGTGGTGCCTTCGCGATGCTGCCCGGTATTCGCGGTTGGCGCGCTCACGCCATGGATGACCGTGAGGGCGTTGTTGGCGGGATCGATCAGGACCAGGTTGCCGGTCGCGCCTGCCGGAACCGTGATGCGATGCAGGGGTGCCGCGTAACCGATGTCATCGAACCCGATGCTCTGGTGTCCGTCCGGAATCGCGATGACGGCGTGTGGCGCAAGCGGCGCAGACGCGGCCAGCCCCACCAGCGGAAGCAAAACGAGCAGTAGTGACGTACACGGCAATGCTTTCATGTTCGGGGTCTCCGGAAGGGTGTCATGGTTGCAGCGGGCTGCGCTGCGCGATGCGCTCGATCAGGCCGGTGGTGGATTTCCCGGGCACCAGCGGCACCAGCACCACCTTGCCGCCGCCGGCCTCCACCACGTCGCGTCCCACGACCTGGTCGACGCGATAGTCCTGACCCTTTACCAGAATGTCGGGGCGCACCGCCTGCAGTACCTGCAAGGGAGTGTCTTCGGCGAAGATGGTGACGGCGTCGACGCAGGCGAGCGCGGCCAGCATGGCGGCACGTTCGCGTTCGGCGACCAGCGGCCGTTCGGCTCCCTTGAGCCTGCGTACCGAAGCATCGCTGTTGATTGCCAGGATCAGCACATCGCCATGCTGCGCCGCCTGGTGCAGCAGCGAAAGGTGGCCCGCGTGGAGCAGGTCGAAGCAGCCGTTGGTGAACACGATGCGCTTGCCGGCGATCCGCCAGAGCTCCACCTGGGCCACCAGCTCGTCGAGGGCCATCACCTTGCGGGTGTCACCGCCGCCGAGGAATTCGGCGATTTCGTCAGGCGGGACGCTGACCGCTCCGATCCTGCCGACGCTGATACCGGCGGCGGCGTTTGCGATGTGCGCGGCTTCGACCAGCGTCGCGCCGGCAGCAAGCGCCGTGGCCAGCACCGCGACCACCGCATCGCCCGCGCCGGTCGGGTCGAACAGCGCCCGCCCGCGTGCCGGAATCGCGTGATGAGGGCCCCGGGCCGGCACCACCAGCATCCCGTGTCCGCCGCGTGTGACGACCAAGGCATCCGCGCCGACGTCCAGGGCGAGCGATTGTGCGCACGCGGCGATGGCCGCGGTGTCACCGGGCTCGAAGGTCTTGCCCGCCGCCAACCCCAGTTCGTGGAGGTTGGGTGTGATCAGGTCGGCGCCACGATAGATGCCGAAATCGCGCTGCTTGGGATCCACCACGATGCGGGCACCCGTGGAGGCGGCGATGCCGCGGACGCGCTCGATCAGCGCCGGCGCGAGCACGCCCTTGGCATAATCGCTCAGGATGATCACGTCCGGCTGCGGGCCTTCCCGCAGGCGCTCGATCATCCAATTGGCTGCTTCCACCGAACAAGGCGTGGTGTCTTCCCAGTCGAGCCTGACCAGTTGCTGGTTGCGGGCGAGGCCACGCAGCTTGCGTGAGGTCTGGCGCGGGCCAACCCGACGCAGCGCGTGGACGTCGATGTCTGCTTCCCGGCACAGGTCGAAGATCTGGCCGGCGGCGGCATCGTCTCCGGTCAATCCCGCCAGGCTGACGCGGGCGCCCAGGGTGGCCACCTGGCGCGCGACGTTGGCGGCGCCGCCGAGGCGGGCTTCCAGCCGTTGCACGCGCACCACCGGCACCGGCGCTTCCGGGGAGATGCGCGCGGCGTCGCCGATCGCGTATTCGTCGAGCATGACGTCACCGATGACCCACACGACGAGTCCGTGCATCCTGTCGAAAATGCGGGTCAGGAAAGACCGGTCGATGCGGGTGGCTGGCTGGTTCATGGAGCGGCGGTCCGTCGGCGTGCTCAGCGGTAACGGTCGGGCTGCGAGAGGTAATGCTGGACGTACAACTGCACCCCTTCCTCGATGGACTTGAAGGGTTGCGTGAAACCGGCTTCGCGCAGGCGCTCCATCCGGGCCTGGGTGAAATACTGGTAGCGTTCGCGCAGCGCTTCGGGCATGTCCCGGTAACCGATGCGCGGCGGCCGGCCGACTGCGGCGAAAAGCGAGCGGATCAGTTCGGCGAAGCTGCGCGCTTGGCCCGTACCCACGTTGAACAGGCCGTTGACCGCAGGATGGTCGAGCAGCCACAGCACCACGTCCACGCAGTCGCCCACGTACACGAAATCGCGTTTCTGCTCGCCATCCGCGATGCCGTCGCGATGCGACTTGAACAGCACCACTTCGTCACCGCGGGCCGCGCCGGCGAAGGTCTTGGCGATCACGCTCTGCATCGAGCCCTTGTGGTATTCGTTGGGGCCGTACACGTTGAAGAACTTGAGGCCCGCCCACTGCGGGGGAATTTCTTCCCGATCCGCGACCGCGCGCGCGACGCGCCGGTCGAACATCTGCTTGCTCCAGCCGTACAGGTTCAAGGGGCGCAGCCGTGCCAGCGCGGTCCGGGAACCATCGTCGTCGTAGCCCCGCTCGCCGTCACCGTAAGTGGCCGCCGAGGATGCGTAGATGAAGCGCTTGTCATGGCGCGCGCACCATTGCCAGAGCAGCCACGACAGCCCGAAATTGGTATGCACCACCAGGTCGCCATCGGTGGCGTCGGTGGCTGAAATCGCGCCCATGTGGACGATGGCATCGAGTCGTTGCGTGTGCCGCTCCAGCCAGTTTTCCAGTTCGCCGGGATGGACCACGTCGTGAAGCTCCGCCTTGGCCAGGTTCTGCCATTTGCCCTCCTCGCCAAGGTAGTCGCACACCGCGACCGCGGTGCCACGGTCGCAGAGCGCCGCGACGATGTTTGAACCGATGAAGCCGGCGCCCCCGGTGACGAGAATCATGTCGGAACCTTGCATGCGGGCCTGTCGGCGGGGTGGTGGACGCAGGGGTATTTCACCGCGCCGGAGAGTCCGGGTCCGGGGTCGCGGAGGGCGCCTCGCGCACCGCGGGTGCGTCTGCCACAGCGAACAACCCGGTCAGGCCCCCCATTATCCGCGCGACGTCTTCCGGGCTTTTCCCGTTGGTGTCGATGGCCCGGCTGCCGCGTCCGTACGGCGCGTATTTCGACACCTCGGTGACCGAGAACAATCCGATGGTCGGGGCCCCCGAAGCGCTGGCCAGGTGCATCACCCCGCAATCGGCGCTCACGAAGCAGGTCATGTTGGCGATGACCGCGGCAACCTCGCGTGGACTCGGCGACGAGAAGCTGGGCAAATCCATGGCGAGGCGGGGACGCCCATCCGGTGGCGCGATCTCCACGATCGCGGCGCCGGGGTGCTCGGCCTGCAGCGTGCGGATGAAGCGCCGCCACCAATCGCTGCCGTAAACTTTGGCGCCGGTGGCTTCCGCGAAGACGCCGACGACCGTCCCCGGCTGCTTGCCCTTGGCGTGCAGCATGCGGTCCAGCACTGCCCGGCCACGTTGGCGCTCGTCTGTTGACAGTCGGATATCCAATGGGGGGTATTCACGGAGCGGGGATGCCGGCTGCGTCGCCATGCGCAGCATGTGCACGGGCCACTGCGCCATGTGTGCGGGGGCATGCTGCATCCAGGTGGGGTCGGGTTGTTCGGCTGATCGATCCCGCGGCGGGCCGAGCGCATGCTCCGGTTTGGCCACGCCAACCAGCAGGCGGCCGGATTGGGAGGTTTCGCACGGATCGATCGCGAGGTCGTAATGTGCCTGCCGAAGCTGCAGCATGGTGCGGGCCAGTGCGACGGGATGCCGCACCATACGCCGGGACAGGTTATAAATGTGCTTCACGTTCGGAAACGCCCGGAACAGCTCGGCCACGTGTTCGCCGGCCAGGACGATGTCGATGTCGGCGTCCGGAAAGAGGCGCTGGATTTCGGTCACCAGCGGGGTGAGCAGCAGCAGGTTGCCCAGCCTGTGGTTGGGCCGACAGATCAGGATCCGGTGGATGTTTCCGTCGGACAGGCGGCCCGTTGGCCCCGGGCGCAGGCTGGTTGCGCGAAACAGCGGGCGCATCCCCCAGCGGACGATGCGTCGCCGCCATTCGCTGTACTGCCCAGGTTCGAGCATGCGTTCACTGCCACCCATCAACCACCTCTGGAAAAAATCTTGACAGCGCCCGCCCAGGTTCCTGATGGCGGAAACCGTCTGGCGCGATCCAAACGTACGAGTTTTGCACGGCCTTGCTGGTTCCGGAGGGGGCGGTAGTGTGACGACCCTCGGCAGGCTGGCGCCACCCCATCAAAACCGGTGTATGAACCCCACCTGGAAGCCCCCGGGCAACCAGCCGAGGATCAAGGGCGAATTGCGTTTTGCGGCCCAGATGCCCACCGCGGTACCGATCGCCCAACCGGCCAGCACGTCGCTCTGCCAATGGCCACGTACCTTGACCCGCGCGACCGCATCGTACAACGGCAGCAGTTCCAGTGCGTACACGGCCGGGTGGTCATGCCCGTAGGCGACCACGAACGGCGTCACCGCACCGGCGATCGCGGTCACTTCGCCGCTGGGAAAGCTCTGGTATTTGATGCCCTGGAAAAATTTGTCTGGATCACTGGTCTGGGAAGGGCGCTCGCGCTGGAAGGTCCACTTCAGACCCTGCGAGATGGCCGACGACACCGCCATCGAATCCAGCGAACGCCAGAAGGTGTCGCCGAGTTTGTCCTGATCGCCCAGCAGCAGCGAACCGCCCACCACGGTCGCGATGGTGGCGCCCATCAGGACTTTCTGGTCGTGGCGGGCCCAGATGCCACTGTTGTCGTAGGCGATCCGGTGGTCGATTCCGAACGGGCCGCCCGCGGCGAACGCACGCTGCAACGGCATCACCGCAACCATGCAGACCAGAAGCAGTACGGAGAACCGCCGTGTGAAGGCGCCCGGCTTCATGTCAGTCATCGTCATCGTGCGACGAACAGACTTCATTTATGCCGGTATTTCCTTAGCGCCCGCTTTGTGCACCCTTTCGCGAGGCTTGCAGGGCCGCCGCGAACGGGACTCGCGGCGGCCTGCCGGTTCAGGTGTTCACGAATCGGTGCCGGTCAGGGTCGAGTGGAGCTGGCCGTCGTGCATCGATACCCGGTAGTGCGCGACCCGCTTGCCCTGGTTCTGGATCACGTCGACGTCCACGTGCGCGTTGCTGCCGTGGCCGGCGGAGTCGGCTTCCAGCGCGGGGCCGTTGCCCACGCGTTCGGCCTGCGCGATGGCCTCGCCGAACGTGAGCCCGCTGCCTGCCAGGGCGTGTGCGCCCTGTGCGTCTTCGCCGCGCGCCGGCGCGCTGCCCAGTACCTTGCCGGTGGTGGCGTCGATGCGCAGCATCAGCCTGTCGCCGCCGCGCAGCACGTCGACTTCGTACCAGTGTCCGTGCCGGTTGGCTTCCATGCCGTAGCCGTAGGCGGTGCCGCCGCCGCTTTCGGCGATCTTCACGGCCTGGGTGGGCGTGACCGGGGCCTTCAGCACCGCGGCCATTTCCATGTGGTCGCCGGCCTCGATGTGGCCGGCCAGTGCCACCGAACTGAAACCGGTGCCGAGTGCGAGCGCGATGACGATGCCGGTTGCAATGTTGCGATTCATGCTGGGATCTCCTTGGGAAGGAGTGGCCAGCATGCGCCCTGATTCTTCAGTGGCGCTGTGCGCGCGCTTAGGCGGCGCTTAGTGGAGCGTGATGGATGGCGGTGGTAGTTTTTGCATACCGGACGGGAGTGCGATGCATGAAGCTGTTGCTGGTGGAAGATTCCGAGCGCCTGCGCGACAACCTCTCGCGCGGCTTGCGCGCGGAGGGCTTCACGGTCGATGTCGCCACCGATGGCGTCGAGGCCACGGGTTATCTCGCGGGCTTCGGCTACGACCTCATGATCCTCGACCTCGGGTTGCCGCGCCTCGACGGTTTCGGCGTGCTGCGCGCGCTGCCCACCGGCGGCACGCGGCCGCGCGTGCTGGTGCTGTCGGCGCGCGACCAGGTGGGTGACCGCATCGATGCCCTGAATGCCGGTGCCGACGACTATCTGGTCAAGCCGTTCGCGTTCGAGGAAGTGCTGGCGCGCCTGCACGCGTTGGCGCGGCGCCCGGCCGAGGTGCAGGCCGACGTGCTGGAGCACGCCGGCGTGCGGCTGGATCCGCAGGCGCATCGCGCCTGGGCCGAAGGCACCGCCTTGAATCTGACCCCGCGCGAATTCGCGTTGCTGGAGCTGCTGCTGCGCCATCGCGGCCGGGTGTTCGCGCGCGCCACGATCCTGGAACGGATCGCCGGCAGCGAAAGCGAGGCCTCCGATCGCAGCATCGAGGTGCTGGTGTTCGGGCTGCGCCGCAAGCTGGCCGACGCGGGTTGCGCAAGCCTGATCGAGAACCGCCGCGGCGCGGGCTACCTCATTCCATGACTGCCACCGCCAAGCGTCGCAAGCGCTTTTCGCTGCGCGCGCGCCTCACCTGGATGCTGGCGCTGGCGGTGCTGGTGATCCTGGGCGGCGCGGCACGGGTGGTGGACTGGCGCGCGGATACCGAAATGCAGCAGCGCTTCGATGCTTCGCTGCTGGCGCGCGCGCAATCGCTGGCGGCGCTGGTGCAGATCGAGAACGGCAAGGTCGACGTGGATGCCGACAACGCGGCGACGGCCGTGTTTCCCGGCAACGCGGATACCAGTTGGTATGCACTTCAGTGCGGCGGCGCGGTGGTGGCGCGTACGGCCGAGGTGCCGCCGGTGATGGCGGCCGGCGGCGCGCCGCGTTTCACCGACGCGTTGATGCCGGGCGGGCGCTTGCTGCGGGTGGTGGCGCTGCGCTTCAAGCCGGCGCATGACGGCGCGGGATTCGTGCCGTACACGCCCACCTGCGTGCTGCGCTACGGGCTGGACCGCAGGCCGCTGGACGACATCCTGCACACCCTGGATTTCATCCTGCTCGGCAGCTTGCTGGGTGCCTGCGTGTTGGTGCTGCTGTTGACGCCGTGGCTGGTGCGGCGCGGCCTGCGTCCGCTGTCGGTGCTCGACCACGCGATGGCGGGGATCGGCCCGGACGCGCCGGGCGGACGCCTGCCCGACAGCGACACCACCGAACTGGCACCGCTGGTCGCGCGCTTCAACGAAGTGCTGGCGCGCATGGACGAGGGGCTGGCGCGCGAGCGGCGTTTCGCATCCGGGCTGGCGCACGAATTCCGCACCCGGCTGGCGGAATTGCGCATGCTGGTCGACGTGGAACGGCGTTATCCGAGCGGGCGCGACGTGCACAGCCTGCTGGGCGAAGTCGGCAACATCGGCAACGAGCTCGAGGCGACCGTGACCGCGCTGCTGCAATTGACGCGGATCGAATCGGGGCTGGAACGGACGCAACGCGAGGATGTCGTGGTGGAGACGCTGCTGGCGCGCGTCGCCGCGCGGCACCAGGAAAGCGCGCATGCGCGTGGCGTGGCGATCTTGTCGGAGCGCGCGGATGACGCCGCCGAGACGCTTGCCGCCGATCCGATCCTGCTGGAAATCGTGCTCGACAATTTGCTCGGCAATGCGGTGGCCTACGCGCCGGCGGGCACGCGGGTCACCCTGCGGGCGACACGCGGTGGCATCGGCGTCGGCAATGCCGCGCCGGCGCTGCACCCGGACGACCTCGCCAATTTCGGCCAGCGCTTCTGGCGCAAGGACGCGCAAGGCGCCGGCCATGCGGGCCTTGGCCTGGCCCTGGCCGGCGCCGCGGCACGCGCATTGAGGATGTCGCTGGCGTTCGCGCTGGACGACGGCGTGCTGCGCGCGACGCTGCGCTGGGGTGGATGACATCCCCCTCGATCCCCCTTCCTGCGGAAGCGGGAAGCAAAGCCACACTGCACCGTTACCCCCTTAGGAACGAAGGGGGTCGCGCACTGAAGGTGTGCGGGGGGATGTATCGCGCGTGGAACACAACAGACCAATTCAAGCCCCTTGGCGTCGCGTCGTCAGCGAATACAGTACCGGCATCACCACCAGCACCAGCGGCGCGCCGGTCAGCATCCCGGCGATAATCGCGATCGCCAGCGGCTGCTGCATCTGGGCGCCACGGCCGAGCGCCAGCGCCAGCGGCAGCAGCGTCAGCACCATCGCGATCGCGGACATGAAGATCGCGCGCATGCGGCCGTGCCCGGCCTCGAGCAGGGCTTCGCGCACGCGGAACGGTTGCCCGGCGCGGGTCGTGGCCCGCTCGAGATCGGCGAATTCCGAGAAATAGAAAATCGCAAGCTCGGTGACGATGCCGACGATCATGGTCATGCCCATCATCGAGGAGATGTCGAGTTCCGTGCCCGTGACCCAGAGTCCGATGAACACGCCGCACATCGCGAGCAGCGGTTGGATCAGGATCACGATCGCGGTGCGGAAACTTTCGTACAGGAACAGCAGCAGCGTGAACACCAGCGCAATCGCGGCGATCAACACGATGGTCATGCCGTGGAAGGCGATCTGCTGCTGCTGGTAGAGGCCGCCCAGTTCGTAATACATCCCGGTTGGCAGTTCGCCGCGCGCCGCTAGCACCTTCTGGACATCGCGCATGGTGGAACCGAGATCGCGTCCGGCAATGCGCCCGGTCACCGCGACCATGCGCTTCAGGTTTTCATGGTCGATCTCGGGCTGACCGTGCTGCGGCGTGATCGTCGCGAGGCGCGACAGAGGAAACACGTGGCCATGGCCGTCGCTGATCGGCAACGCCTCCAATTGTTGAATTTGCGCGCGGCCGCCCGGCGGCACCCACACCCGCACCCCGACCATCTTCGGGCCCTGCGGCAATTCGGCGGCCACCGTGCCGGCCACCGCCGCGGCGACCTGGTTGGCGACACTCTTCGGGTCCAGCCCCAGCATGGCGGCCTTGACCGGGTCGACGTGTACCTCGAGCGCGTCGCCGGCGGGGTTGATGCCGTCGCGCGTGCTTGCCACGCCGCGCACTTTCAGGAGCTGCGCCGCGACCTTTTTCGCCGTGGCATCGAGTTCACCGACGTTGTCGGAAAAAAGTTTCACCACGATCGGCTGCGGCGCCGAGGTCAAGTCGCCGATCATGTCCTCCAGCAACTGCGAGACATCGACGTCAAGCCCCGGCACCTTCGCCACGACCTCCTCGCGGATGTGTTCCATCACCACCGAAGTCGGAGGTCGATTGCCGCTCTTCAGGCGCACGAAGATGTCGCCCCGGTTGGCTTCGGTTAGTCCGCCGCCGAGTTGCAGGCCGGTGCGCCGGGACCAGGTGGAAACGTAGGGGTCGGCACGCAGGATCGCAGCGACTTTCAACAACAGGCGATTGGTTTCCTTGAGGGAGGTGCCCGGTTGTGACAAATAATCAAGCGTGAATCCTCCCTGGTCCATCTTCGGCAGGAAGCCCGAGCCGACCGACTTGAAGGCGAAATAGCCGCCCACGACCAGCGGGATCAGCACGATCAGGAGCAGCGCCGGCCGCGCAATCAAGCGTTGCAGGATGCCGTGGTAGTAGCGTGCTACCGCCTGCCACAGGCGCGTGGGCGGGCGCTCCTTGGCATGGCGTTCATCGATAAAGCGCTCCGCCAGCAGCGGCACGACGAAGAAGGTAAGGAAATAGGAGATCACCAGCGCGCTTGCCATCGTCAGCGACAGCGCCTTGAAGAATGCGCCGGTGACGCCGGTCAGGAACGCCAGCGGCAGGAAGATCACGATGGTGGCGAGCGACGAGCCGGTCTGCGGATGCGCGAACTCGCGTGCCGCGCCGATGATGCGTTCACCCACCGTCCGGGGCTGCTCCTCGCTGCCGCTGTCGCGCAGGCGCCGCATGATATGTTCGGTCATCACCACCACGTCGTCGATCAGCAATCCGACCGCCGCGGCCATGCCGCCCAGCGTCATCATGTTGAAGCTCATCCCGAGGATCTTCAACAGCAAGGTGGTGATCGCGAGCGTGCCCGGCACCACCAGCATCGCGATCAGGATCACCCGGGTGTTGCGCAGGAACGCGAACAGCACCAGCGCCGCAAGCCCGATGCCGATCAGGATCGCGTCGCGCACGCTGCCCGCGGACAGTCGCACCAGTTCCGTCTGGTCGTACCAGTTCGCGATCTGCACGCCCTTGGGCAGTTGCGGCGCGAACGCGGCCAGCTTGGCCTTGACCGCGTTCACCATTGCGAGGCTGTTGGCGGAGGGCTGCTGGAACACCTGTATCAGGATCGCGGGGCGGCCGTTGGCGAAGGTGCGCACCCACTCGGGCTTGATGCTCTGCTCGACCGTCGCGATGTCGCCGATTCGCACCACGCCGCCGGGGCCCGCGCGGATCACGACGTTGCTGAGCGCCTTGAGGCTGGCGGGCTGGTTGTTGGCCAGCACCAGGAACAACCGGTAGTGATCGGCGAGGTGACCGAGCGCGGTGATGTCGGCGGCGCTCGAAACCGCATGCACCACGTCGGCCATGGTCAGGTTCTGGGCGCGCAGCTTGGCGGGATCGACATCAATGTGGAGTTCCTCGGTCCCTTGGCCCTGCACGTCCACCAGCGCCACGCCCTTGACACCCGAGAGCAAGGGCCGCAGTTGATACTGCGCGATGTCATAGAGCTGGGTCTGCGTGAGGGTTTTGCTGCGCAGGCTGTAGGCGACCACCGGCTCATCGATGGTCGGATCCATGCGGATCGCGTGGATGGTGGTGCCGGGCGGCAACTGCGGCAGCACCTGGCTCATCGCGGCATTGACGCTGAGGTAGGCGCGGCTCATGTTCGCGCCCCAGTCGAAGTCGACCACGACCTGCGCGCTGCCGCGGCTGGTGATGGATTTCACGTTGCGCACGCCGCGCACCACCCGGATCGCTTCCGCGATCGGACGGGTGACCGCGACCGCCATTTGGCTGGCGGGACGGTCGCCGGCGCTGATGTCGACGCGCACGCGCGGGAACGACACGTTCGGGAACAGTGACACCGGCAGGCTGAAGACCGACGTCAGGCCTGCCAGCCCCAGGATCACCACCAGGAACAGCAGCGAGCGCCGGTGGGTGTAGGACCACTGCGGGATGTTCACTTGAATCCCTCTCCCTTCGGGAGAGGGGCAGGGGTCAGAGTACGCACGCGCGCTGAGGATGGTTTGTGCATATCCGAACCCTCACCCGCCCCTTCGGGGCACCCCCTCCCGAAGAGAGAGGGAAAAAGGACGTACCTCATTTCGAGCCACCGCTTGACGCTTGCGCCTGCACCGGATCGCCATCAGAGATTTCATAGCTGCCGAGCGTGATCACCGGCGCGTGCGGATCCAGTGCGCCTGCCACGCCGACCGGACTGCCGTCGGGGGCGAGCACCTTCACGTCCACACGCTTGGCCTTGCCGTGCTCGATCTGGAACAGGTAGCTGCCTTGCGCGTCGTTTTGCAGTGCGTCGCGCGGGACTGCCCAGGCCTTGAAGTTGGTGGTTGCGATGCTTGCGGACAAGGAGGTGCCGGAAGCAAGCGCGACGTGGCGGTCCAGTGTTGCGACGGCATCGACCAGATGGGTTTGCGGATTGACCGCATCGCCGACCATCGCGATGGTGCCGTGCAGCGGCGGCGCGCCTTGCGCGGCGTACACCGGGTGGATCGTCACCGGCATGCCAATGCGGACGCCGGCGGCGGCTTCGGGATCGATGCCCAGTTGTGCGGCCAATGCCGAGCTGGGCGCGAACTGGACCAGCGTGGTGCCGGCGGTCACCCGTTGGCCACGCTGGACCAGCAGCGCGGTGACCACGCCGTCGGCGGGGGCGCGCAAAGTGGTGACGGCTCGCGCGCCGCCGAGTTTGGCCTGCGCGGCCAGCGCGGCTTCGGCGTCCAGCAGGGTCTGGCGTGCAGCGTCCAGTTGCGCGTTGGTGGCCAGCTTCTGGGCGTGCAGCCGCTCGGTTCGCTTGAGGCCTTCGCGCGCGACCGTCAAGGCATTCTGCGCCTGCAGGTAGGCGTTGCGCGCGGTCGGATTGATCTCGAATTTCAGCAACACCTCGCCGTGCTTGACGCGCCGTCCTGCAAGCACCTCGGTCGCGACGACCTGGCCCGCCTGCGGCAGGCTGAGCGAGAGCGCGTTGCGGCTGTCGGCGGCCAGTTGTCCGAACGCGGCGACTTCGGTGTGGAAGGTTTGCTGGGTTGGCAACACGGCACTCACGTCCGTGGCGGGTTGTGCGTTGTTCGCGGCGTGGTTGCCCGAGCAAGCGGACAAAAGCAGGATCAGTCCGCAAATGCACGCGAATGCACGCCAATGAAAAGCGGGCAGGCACATGGATGTGGCTTTGCACTTATTTGCGTTCTTTGCGTTCATTTGCGGACGACATGTTTTGATTGTTTTCGGCAAGCGTAGCGGACGGCCAGTTGCCGACCAGCGCATCCAGCGCGATGGCGGCTTGGTGGGTGTCCTGGTCCAGCGTCAGCAACGCGGTATCGGCCGCCAGCGAGCTGGCGCGGATCGCGAGGTAGGTCGGCCAGTCGAGTCGTCCCGCGGCGTAGTTGGACTGCGCCGCCTCGCGCGCCTGGTCCAGTTGCGCCGCGTGCAGGGCCAGGGCCTTGCGTTGACTGCGATCGCTGGCGAGGTCCGCGAGCAAGCGCTGGATATCATTGCGATCGGTCAGCAGGCGCGCGCTGTAGGCGTCGTGCAGTTGTTGGCGGGTCGCGCGTTCGATCGCGATGTTGCCGCGGTTGCCGTTGAACAACGGCAGCGTCAATCCGATCGAGAAACCGGCGCTGGAAATGTTGCTGTTGTCGCGTGCCTTGGTAAATCCGACCGTGATCGCCGGGAATTGGGCCAGGATCGCCGCCCGTAGTTTTTCGTTCTGGGCACGGTAGCCGGCCTGCAGCGCCAGCAGGTCGGGGCGGCGCCGGGTCATGTCGGCCAACGCGCGTTGCACCTCCGCCTGGTTCGGATCGACCGAGAACGGTGCGCCGGTCAGATGCAGCGGCACGCTGGCATCGAGGCCCAGCAGGTCGTGCAGATCGTGTTCGGCGAGGTTGAGCTGCCGCTCGGCGTTGCCCAACTGGTTGCTGACGTCGGAAGCCGCGTTCAGCCCCGCGCCGGCCACCTCGTAGGTGAGGTCGCCCGCGTGCAGGGCTTGTGTCACCGCGCCTTGCACCGGCGCCAGCGCGGCGCGTTCGCGTTGCAGGCGCGCAACCTGCTTGCGCAGGAAATACACGCGGTCGAACAACGTGCGCGCCTGCGCGATGGTCTGCCATTCGCTCCACAACAGGTTCAGGTCCACCTCGCGCGCGCCGGCGCGCGCCGACTTCACCCGCGCCGAGCGGGTGACCAGGCTGCCGAGGTCGAAGCTGAGGCCCTCGTTGAACGCGACGGTGGTGCCGGGCTGGTTGCCGGTCGGGAAGTCGCGCGAATAGTTGACTTGCGGATCCGGCAACAAGCCGGCCGCGTAGGCCTGGGCGTGCGCCACGCCCGCCTTGTCGCGTTCCAGCTTGAGCTGCGGGTCGTTCGCGATCGCCAGCATCGCGACCTCGGTGACGTCGAGGCCGTTCGCGGGGTCGAACGGGTAGGCGCGCAGCGCGGGTGTCGGCATCGATGAGGCAGGCACCTTGATGTCGGCGACGTGCTGCGGGCCGTGTCCGTTGTTGAGCGGCAGGTCGTGAAAAGTCGCGCACCCGGCCAGCAAGGCAAAGGCTGCAACCACGCATACCCTGCCCAAGTCGAGAGTGCGCATCCGGAAATGCTCTCGACGCACGCTTACGGCCCGCTTAGCGCCCTGCCGGGCAGGGCTTGCGCGTGCCTTGCATGGACTCGAGAGGGACTTGTGGCTGCCGGCGTCATCGAGTTGCCAGCATACGCCGGTCCTCCTTTCCGCAGTCGACACGCATTGCCGGCCGCGGGTCGTCGGACGGCGAGGCGACAGGTTGCTGAAACCCCGGCAAAGCAAAACCAAAGCGTGGGCGCATCCAATGATTGTTGCACTGTCATTGGTTCGCAACATTTCCATCATCAGGCTGCAACACGGGCCGCCTGCAATGGGCAGCGAACATCAAGACGCGTCGAGTGGTTCCCTTGGACGTTCCGGCAAGGGTCGGTTCGCGCTCACCGCTTCAGGCGCCCGGTCGAGCGTAGTCGACATCACCTTCACGAGGAAGGTGAGCAACGACCGGCCAATCCAGGTGGCTATCGTGCATCCATGACGCCGACCGCCACTCCGTCCCAATCGCTGTGTGAACCGGAGGCCAGGTTGCAATGTCGGAGCATGACTGGCTGGCGCTCGGCCTGATCGGACAAGCGGTCTTCGTTTCGCGCTTCGTCGTGCAGTGGGCGTGCAGCGAGCAGCAACGCCGCAGCACGATCCCGATGGCGTTCTGGTACCTGAGTATCGCCGGTGGCGCGCTCTTGTTCGTTTACGCCGTCTACCTGCGCGATCCCGTGTTCATCGTCAGCCAGTTCGGCGGCGTGATCATCTATTTGCGGAATGTCCAGCTGCGCCGCCGCGAAACCATGGCGCAGGCAGGAGGCGGCAAGCAATGACCCTGCCGGACTACAATGCAGCGTGGATCGCCTTTGGCTTCCTCGGCCAGCTCTTTTTTGGCTTGCGATTTCTCGTGCAATGGCTCTACAGCGAAAAGCAAGGCAAGAGCCGTGTGCCCCATGCGTTCTGGTATCTGAGCGTCGTGGGTGGAGCCATCATCCTGACCTACGCGATCCACCAGCATGAGCTTGTTTTCATCATCGGCGAGTCCATCACGCTGTTCATATTCCTGCGCAATCTGCATCTGTTGCGGCGGCCCGGATGAACGACATGCGCCACGATGACTCGAGCCCGGAACTTGCGATGACGGATGCGCACGCCCGGCCGAACATTGCAGTGCGCGGTCGAATGCCGCTGAGACGTTTCATCGAGTCGCACAGGTTCCCCTTGGTGGCTCTGATCTGCTTCGGGCTGCTCCTGGGCTTCGCGTTCCAGGGATCGCGCCCCCTTTGGAGCACGGACGAAGGGCGCTACGTCGACGGTGCGCTGCAGATGCTGGATTCGGGCAACTACCTGATGCCCGCGTACAGCCCGGACGAACTCAACTTCTCGAAGCCGCCGCTGACCTACTGGGTCATTGCGGCATCGCTCGAGGTTCTCGGGCGCAATACATGGGCTGCGCGCACGCCGTACGCGTTGGCTTATCTGTTGACGATCCTGCTGTTGTACGAAATCGGCAAGCAAGTCGTTCCGGACAAACCTTGGCTGCCCGGGCTGGCATACGGATGCTCGGTGCTCCCTTTCTTCGCCGCCAACATCGTATCCACGGATGTCCTGCTGACACTGTTCGAAGCGATGGCGATGCTGGGTTTTGTACGCATCGCCTTCGGCAAAACGGAGCATCATCGCAGCGGTCATGTGCTGCTGATGTGGACGGGCTGGGGACTGGCGTTCCTCACCAAGGGCCCGCCGGGACTGATTCCCTGGTTGGCGATCATCCCGTTTCTGGTAATCCGGGATGGCTGGCGCGGTTTGGGTCGACTGTTCTCCATGGCAGGCATCGCAGCCTTTCTGGTCATCGGGTTCGGCTGGTATGCGGTCGTCGTGCTCCGATACCACGGGCTACTTCATTACTACCTCCATCGCCAAATTTACGAACGGATATTCACTGCGGCGCAGGACCGAAACCCTGGCCCGTTGGGTTGGGCCAAGGTCTATTTGCCCGTGCTGGTTGTGGGCCTGCTGCCGTGGTGGCCGACCGTGGTTCGCCGCGCACGCGGATGGTTTCCGGCCAACCGCTGGAAATCATGGCGGAATCATCGCGGCATGGAACTGTTCCTGCTGCTGTGGTTCGGCATTCCCTTCATCGTGTTCTGCGCCGCCCAGTCCAGGTTGCCGTTGTACATCCTGCCGTTGTTCCTGCCTTTGTCCCTGATGCTTGCGATCGGGCTGCGGCAGCGGGCAGGTTTGCATCCGGCGCGACAGTGGGCGGGGCTTGCCGTCTGGATGGCCATCCTGCTGGTCGCGAAAGCCTGGAGCTCCTACGGCCTTCACGATGCCAACAGGGACAACCGCTTGATCGCGCATCAAATCGGTACTGCCGCTGGCCCAACCGAATACAACTCCGTGGTCTTCGTTGAGGCTACGGCGTCGCAGTACGCGATCGAAGAACACACCCCTTGGGGCATTCGCCTCTACAACGGCAAGCCCGTCTACGCGATTGCCTGGAGTTCTCCTGCCGGTGCGACAGCACTTTGCCGCGCAATGCATCAATCCGGCTCGGCGCTATTGGTGCTTGATCCGGGCATCAAATCCGCGCGGATTGGTTCGGAGCTGTCCCGGTGTGCGATCCAGGGCGCCACCACGGTCGGGAGCTGGCGTCGTCATCCGTTGATGGAGGCCAGGACATGACTTCAGCCACCTGTTCCCGACGAGGCATGCGCTGATGTGCGGAATCTGCGGGGTGGTCGATCGGCGCGCACGCCTGCGCGTCTCCGATATGGAACAAGGTGTCGTCGCCATGCTGGATGCGATCTCGCATCGCGGCCCGCACGGCCATGCCATCGTGGCGCGCCAGGAACTGGTGATGGCCAGCAACCGCCTGGCGATCCGCGGCATCGACCAGGTACAGCCACCGCTGATCGAGCACGCTGGCAGCGTCGTCGTGGCGTGCAATGGCGAGATCGACAACCATCGCGAACTGCGGCAAAAGCTGGCCGGGAGGGGGCACGTGATTGACCTCGACACGGATGTGGCCGTCATCGCGCCGCTGTATCTGGAATATGGCATGTCGTTCCTGGAACACCTGCAGGGTGTGTTCGCATTGGCCCTGTGGGACGAACGTTGCCGGCGACTGATCCTGGCACGTGACCGTGGTGGCGAACGGCATTTGTACTATTCGATCACGCACGACCGCGTGGTTTTTGCCTCGGAACTGTCCGCGCTGCGGGCCTTTCATCCTGTGCCGGCGCAACTCGATGCACAAGGGTTGGCGCAGTTCCTGCGCTCGGGTTACTGCGCGTCGCCGAGAAGCCCGTTGCGTGGCGTCCACAAGGTCGGTCCCGGCGAAATGATCGTGCTTGAACCCGAGGGCATCATCCAGCATCGGCACTACTGGAGGCTGCCCGCGCAGCGCGCAACACCCGCGCGCCCCTCGCTACGGGATTTCGACAGGTTGTTCCGCGCGGCGGTCGAGCGTCAGACCGACGTGGATGTCGACTACGGGGTGCTGCTGAGCGGCGGCGTCGATTCCGCGCTGATCACCGCGGTGGCGCGGGCCGTCAGGCCGGGCAAGCGGCTTTCTGCATATTGCATCCGGTTTGCCGAGGCGTCATACGATGAAGGCGAGCCGGCAGCGCAGGTCGCCCGCGAGCTTGGCTGCGGGTTCGTGCCGGTGACGGTGTCGGCGGCGGATGTTCCCGGGGCATTGCGGGAACTGGTGCGCGGCACCGGCGAACTGCTCGCCGACCCTGCCTGGATTCCGATGTCGCTGGTGGCCCGGCGCGCCGCGCAGGACGTACGCATGCTGCTGTCGGGGGAAGGCGCGGATGAATTGTTCGGCGGATATCCAACCTACCTGGGTGCGCGTTGGGCGGGGTTCTATGCACGCCTGCCTCGATCGGTTCAATCCGCGGCACGGGCTTGCGTCGAGGCGCTGCCGGACAGTGACAAGAAGATGCCCGTCGGTTTTCTTTTGAAGAGATTCGTAAGCGGCCAGGATCTGGGCAACGTGGCACGGCATCTGTTGTGGACGGCGGCAATCCCGCAAGAATGGCTGAGGCGACTGGGCATCGACCCACCGGTTGACGACTGCCACGATGATGCCGAGCAGGCAGTCGATGCCGTCCAGCGTTACGACTTCGAACATTTGCTTCCGGATTCCCTGATGGCCAAGTCGGATCGGGGGAGCATGCTGCATGCCGTGGAAGTTCGTGCGCCATTCCTGGATCGAAACGTGATCGAGTTCGCCGCCACGCTCCCGCTCGCGGCCCGTGTTCGCGGGTTGACCACCAAGCCGTTCCTGAAACGCTATGCCTTGGGCTATCTGCCACGTGCGATCGTGAGGCGTCGCAAACGTGGGCTGTCGGTGCCGCTCTCCGCTTGGCTGCGTGGTCCGTTGCAGCCCTGGGCGCAGGCCCGCCTGAAGCATGCGACGCTGGCCGACGCCGGCATCGATACGGCTGCCGCGCAACAGCTTTTCCACGAGCACCTGGATCGCCGTGCCGATCACGCCCGCGCGATCTGGACACTGATCGTCCTGAGCGAGTGGCTGGAATGGCTGCAGGAAACCAGCCCGGCGCCCTCCGTTGCAGCGTTGCGTGGCCGTGCGGCCCTGCAGCGACAACCGGCAGGCTTTGACGTCGCCGTTGCCCCGCTTGATGCACCGGACGAAAGCCTGGTCAGGTAACAGACCTCCCGGCGCCGGTACAGCCAATCCACCCAACCCCATGCCACGCCTTCCCATCATCGAGCGCTACATTCTGCGCGAGTTCACCTTCAGCAGCCTGGCGGCGGTCGTGGTCCTGCTGGTGATCTTCACGGGCGGCGCATTTGCGGATGTCGTCAACAACGTCGCGACCGGCCAGTTGCCTGCCACGGTGATGTTCACGGTGTTGGGCCTCAACCTCGTGAAAACCCTGCAGGCGCTGCTGCCGATGGGGATGTTTCTGGGCATTTTGCTGGCGCTCGGGCGGATGTATCGCGACAGCGAAATGCATGTGCTGGCAGCCTCGGGTTTCGGGCCGCAAGGGCTGCTGAAGCCGGCTGCGTTATTCGCCGCGGGTACGGCGATCATGGTGGCACTGGTGTCACTGTGGCTGGCCCCTTGGGCTGCGCGTACGTCTGATGCCGAAGTGGAGCAGGCCAACCGATCGGTGATCGCGGCCGGTCTTGAGCCCGGACGTTTCACCAGCCTCTCGGGGCGGGGCGGCATCCTGTTTGCAAACACGATCAGCCCCGACGGAACACGACTCGGCAAGCTGTTCGTCGAGAGCGAACGCACCGGCAAGAACGGCGTCACCAGCATAAGCGTGATCACCGCCAATCGCGGCACCCTGTTCCATGAGGGCCAAGGCAACAATCGATACATCGCGCTGTACGACGGGCATCGTTACGACATTCCCCTGGGCCGGGACAACTGGCGCCTGATGCAATTCCAGCGCAACGACATCGCACTGTCAGCTCCCGCAGACAATGCCAGCCAGGACGATCCGTACAACCGCCGCACCACCACGTCGCTGGTGGGCGATCACGCCCCGGCCGCGCGCGCCGAGTTGCAGTGGCGAATCGCGATGCCGTTCGGACCACTGGTGCTGGCGATGCTGGCGCTGCCGATGGCGCGCCAACCACCACGATCCTCGCCGGTGGGACGCATCCTGATCGCGGTGCTGGCCTATCTCGTCATCATGAACCTGATGACGCTGGCGCGATCTTTCATTGCCAGCGGCAAGCTCACGGCGCCCGTCGGTCTGTGGTGGGTGCTGCTGCCAGTGTTCATCGGTGCGGCGTGGGTGTTCGCGCGGCAGTACGCGACGCGTACGGCGCGGGTGTCTGGTCGCCGCCTCAAGCAGTGACGTACGGAGATGCCCCGCTTCCGTCCGCGCACCAGGCTCGACAAGGCCTTCGCGATCGGCCTGGCCCTCAAGGCCATCGATGCCTTGTTCGAATGCGCCGGCGGGCTGTGGCTGCTGTTCGTCAGCCCGCGGCAACTTCAGGCATGGGCCGGGATCGTGTTCGCGCCGGAATTGCGCGAAGACCCCAATGATTTCATCGCCACCCATGCCCTGCATTGGGTCGTGCGGTTCGAGCACGGCGCGGTGCTGTTTGCTGCCATCTACCTGCTGTCGCATGGCGTCGCGAAGGGCATCGTGGTGGCGGAGATACTGCGCGGCAGGCTGTGGGCCTACCCGGGCTTGATCGTCCTGACGGCGGCTTTCGCCGCGTATCAGATCTATCACATGTCGGTGAGTGGGCTGTCGTTCGGCTTCGCGGTGCTGACGGTCTTCGACCTGTTCGTGATCGCGCTCACCGTTGCCGAATATGCCAGGTCGAGGCATGCGTCGGCCCGGTATCCGCGTCGGGACTGATGCGCGGGAGCGCGCGCCGGGCCCGACGTCGCGCCCGTGCAGCATCGATGCCCGCAGGTCCGTGGCGGCGGTGACGGTTACCGGCCATGTCAAGCACGCTTGACATGCATGCGATGCCCGGCTAATGTCGCGTTGTCAAGCATGCTTGACATGGCGGAAGTCGGGGTCATGCGTTACACCAAACGACAATACAGCCTGCAGGTTGCCGTGGTGATGGCGATCTACATCCTGCTGATCTTCTTCGAGTGGCCGCGGGTGGGTTCGGTAACGAACCCGGCGCTCAAGGCGGTGCTCGCGATTTTGCCCGCGTTGCCGGGGTGGTCGTGATCGCGCTGTTGGCGCGGCGGGTGCTGGCGAGCGACGAGATGCAACAGCGCATGCACCTGGTCGCGCTGAGCGTGGCGACGGGCGTGGTCAGCGCGGCCAGCGTGGTCGGCGGGTTTCTGGCAATGGCCGAGGTCTGGCGCGTCGGTGGCGACATCCTGTTCTGGGTGTTCCCGGCGCTGTGCGTCACGTATTTCGTGGGCGGGATCATCGCCTCATGGCGGATCACCGGCAGTTGGAAGTTCTGGGCCTGCTGATGAAAAACCGCTTGCGCGAGTTGCGCGAGAAACACGGCTGGTCGCAGGGCGAGCTGGCCGAACAGCTTGACGTGTCGCGCCAGACCATCAATGCGATCGAGACGGGCAAGTACGACCCCAGCCTGCCGCTGGCCTTCAAGTTGGCGAAATTGTTCAAGCAACGCATCGAATCGATGTTCGATCCGGACGAGGGGCATTGAATGAAAATGAATCCGCGCATGCTGATGCGCATCGTCGCGATCGTGGTCGTGATCGGACTGTTCGGCTGGCAGTGGTGGTCGAAACACCATGCCGTCGTCAAGCTGGATGCCACGCCGAACCACGCCGCGGCCAGTGTTTCCGCCGTAGTCGCACCGGCCAAGCCCGTGAAACCCGCGCCGCCTGCGACCATCAAGCTGGGCAAGCTGACGCTGACCGCCTGCGAGCTGGCGCGCCCGCATTCCGCGGTGACCACGCCCGCGTTCTGCACGATGTTTCCGGTGCCGGAGGATCGCGCCGATCCGAAATCGCGCACGATCGAGCTGAAACTTGCGATCGTGAAAAGCCAGTCGCAGGTGCCCGCCAAGGATCTGGTGACGTATCTGGCCGGCGGTCCGGGGCAGTCGGCCATCCAGACCTGGCCTGAAATCGCGGCGGGGCTGGCGCCGCTGCTGAAGCACCACGACGTGCTGCTGCTGGACCAGCGCGGTACCGGCGATTCGCATCCCTTGAAGTGTCCCGCCGTCGAAAAGCAGATGCGAAAGCAGGCCGACGCCGAGCCGAACATGGCCCAGCAGGTTGCATGGATCGGGCAATGCGCACAGGAAGTCGAAAAAACTTCCGACCCACGTTTCTATACCACCAGCGACGCTGTCGCCGACCTCGAGGCGGTGCGGCAGGCCCTGGGTGCGCCGAAGCTGGATCTCGTCGGCGTGTCCTACGGCACGCGCATGGCGCAGCACTATGCGGAAGCGCACCCCGACGCGGTGCGCAGCATCGTGCTGGACGGCGTGGTGCCCAACCAGTTGGTGCTCGGCGCAACCTTCGCCGAGGCTCTGCAGCATTCGCTGAAGCTGCAGGCCGCGGCCTGCAGCGCAACGCCGGCCTGCAAGAAGGCCTTTGGCGACTGGTACGCGACCCTGCACCGGTTGTACGCCAAGCTGAAGGCCGGGCCGGCGCCCAATGTCACCTTCGCCGATCCATCCAGCAACGAGCCGGTGACCCGTGCCCTGACCGCCGACACCCTGGCCGGCGTGGTGCGGCTGTTTTCCTACAGTGCCGCCACCCAGGCCTTGCTGCCGCTGGCGGTGAACGAAGCCGCGCACGGCAACTACGCGCCGCTGATGGGGCAGTCGCAATTGATCACCAGCGACCTGTCGGCCTCGATCGAGGGCGGTATGCAGATGTCGGTGCTGTGCAGCGAGGATGCGCCGCTGCTGAAGCCGCGCCCACAGGATGCCGACCTGTTGCTGGGCAACCAGTTGATCGACGCGTCCATCGCCGAGTGCAAGGTCTGGCCGCACGCGCTGATGCCGAAGGATTTCCACGCGCCGTTCAAGTCGTCGATTCCGACCCTGCTGATTTCGGGCGAGCGCGATCCGGTGACGCCGCCGAGTTACGCGGCAGAAGTGTTGCAGGACTTGTCGGACGGGCGTTCGTTGGTGGTCAAGGGCATGGGCCACGCCGAGGCCATCAACGCGGGTTGCATGCCGGATCTGATCAACCAGTTCGTCGACAAGTTGCAGCCGAAAAAGCTGGATGCCGCGTGCCTCGACAAGCTCGGACCGATTCCCGCCTTCGTCAACTTCAACGGAGCCGCGCCATGATCGAAGTGAAGGATCTGCACAAGGCCTTCGGCGAGGTGAAAGCCGTCGACGGTGTCACCTTCAGCGCGCGCGATGGCGAGATCACCGGCCTGCTCGGCCCCAACGGTGCCGGCAAGACCACCACGCTGCGCATGCTGTACACCTTGATGAAGCCCGATTCCGGGCAGGTGCTGGTGGACGGCATCGACGCCGCGGTCGATCCGCTTGCGGTGCGCCGCCGACTGGGCGTGCTCCCCGATGCGCGTGGCTTGTACAAGCGCCTCACCGCGCGCGAGAACATCGAGTACTTTGCGCGCCTGCACGGCATCGAGACGCGGCTGATGCACCAGCGCCGCGACAAGCTGGTGGACGCGCTGGAGATGCGCGACATCCTCGATCGCCGCACCGAAGGCTTCTCGCAAGGCCAGCGTGTCAAGACCGCGATCGCGCGCGCGCTGGTGCACGATCCACGCAACGTGATCCTGGACGAGCCCACCAACGGCCTCGACGTGATGGCGACGCGCGGGCTGCGCGCGTTCATGCGCAACCTCAAGGCGGAAGGACGCTGCGTGCTGTTCTCCAGCCACATCATGCAGGAGGTCGCGATGCTGTGTGATCGCATCGTGGTGATCGCGGCCGGGCGCGTGGTGGCCGACGAGACGCCGGACGCGCTGCGCGCGCAGACGGGCGAGGCCAACCTCGAAGACGCCTTCGTCAAATTGATCGGCAGTGAAGAGGGGTTGGCTGCATGAACTCGGCTATCCAGAAAAAATTGTGCACGCAGGAGAGCGCCGCATGAATTCCGCACTCACCGTTTTCTGGAAGGAAGTCCGCGAGAACCTGCGCGACAAGCGCACGGTGTTCAGCGCGCTGGTTTACGGGCCCCTGTTCGGACCGATCATGTTCGTGGTGTTGATGAACGTGGTGGTCAGCAAGCAGATGTCGCACGCCGAAGGGCCCTTGAAGGTGCCGGTGATCGGGGCGCAGTACGCGCCCAACCTGATCGAGGCCCTGAAGCAGCAGGGGCTGGTGCCCGAGCCGCCGCTTGCTGATCCCGACAAGGCGGTGCGCGATCGCGACACCGACGTGGTGTTGCGCATTCCGGCCGACTACGCCAAGGCCTGGGCCAAGGGCGAACCCGCGCAGGTCGAGGTGATCTACGACGCCTCGCAGATGGGCAGCAGCACGCCACGCGAGCGGCTGGAAGGCATGCTCAGGAATTACGACAGGCAACAAGGCGCGTTGCGCCTGCTGGCGCGCGGTCTGTCGCCCGCGATCGCCGCGCCGCTCGTGATCGGCAAGCGCGACCAGTCCACGCCGCAGTCACGCGCGGGCATGATGCTGAGCATCCTGCCGTACTTCTTCGTGCTGGCCATCTACATCGGCGGCATGTACCTCGCAATCGACCTGACCGCGGGCGAACGCGAGCGGCAATCGCTGGAACCGTTGTTTGCCAACCCGGTCGCGCGCTGGCGGATTCTGTGCGGCAAGTTGGGCGCGATTGGGGCGTTCTCGCTGGCCAGTCTGGTGCTGACTGCGGTTGCCTTCACCATCGCGGGCTACTTCCTGCCCACCGCCAAGCTCGGCATGGCCTTCGATCTCGGCGCAGCCTTCATCGGCAAGGCCATCCTGCTCGAACTGCCGTTGATTGCGTTGTTCGCGGTGCTTGAAACCCTGGTGGCGGCGTTCGCCAAGAGCTACCGCGAAGCCCAGACCTATCTCAGTCTGTTGATGATCGTGCCGATCCTGCCGTCGATCGTGATGAGCGTGATGCCCGTGAAAGCCGCGCACTGGATGTACGCGGTACCACTGCTTGGCCAGCAGATCGGCGTCAGCGACCTGCTACGCGGCAGCCCGGTCCATGCCGGTGACATCGGGCTGGCGCTGGTATGCGGGTTCGCCGCGGCCGTGGTCATCGGCATCGTCACCGCGTTCGTGTATCGCTCCGAGCGGCTTGCGATTTCGGCATGACGCGCGAACTCGACGGATGCCGGCGTCGGCATCCATCGAACTCTGGAAATAAAATGCCCCGAGAGCCAGGGGGGAGCTCTCGGGGCGGCGATGCCAAACCTGGGGAGGGGTTTGGCACCGGGGGTTCGCTCAGGGAGGTGAGTGAACCGGGACGCCGTTGCGTGCGTCCGAAGCGTTAGATGGGGTTGCCGGTCGGAAGTTCAAAGTATTTTTTTCGCAGAGTTCAGACAGCGTTCACGCGTCCGGCAAGGCATGACTTTCGGCAGGGTTTGGACGTCCAAACGGCGCAACGCCGCGCAGACATATGGGCATGTCATGCGTAACCAAAGACCTGGCTCGCGCTTTGCGTAACATTGCCACTAAAAAGTCACAATTCGCGAGTGCTGGCCCAGCCACGCTCACGAGAATCAGACCGTTATGGGGCCTTAATGTGCCTCGCCCCAATTGGCTCCGACCCCGATATCCACCAGCAGCGGCACGCTGAGTTCCGCCGCACCCTGCATACGTTTGCGAACGCCGTCACAAACCGATTCGACGGCATCCGCGCGCACCTCGAACACCAGTTCGTCATGGACCTGCATCAGCATGTGGGCGTCGTCTTCACGCGACAGTAACCATTGGTCGATCGCGACCATCGCGCGCTTGATGATGTCGGCGGCGGTGCCCTGCATCGGCGCGTTGATCGCGGCGCGTTCGGCGCCTGCGCGCTGCGCCGCGTTGCGGGATTTCAATGCTTCCAGATACAGCCGACGTCCGAACAGGGTTTCCACGTAACCGTTGCGTTTGGCCTGTTCACGGGTCGTGTCCATGAACGTCTTCACGCCCGGATAACGTTCGAAGTAGCGCTGCACGTAATCCTGCGCTTCGCTGCGCGGTATGCCGAGGCGTTGGGCCAGGCCGTGCGCGCTCATCCCGTACATCAGGCCGAAGTTGATCATCTTGGCCACGCGGCGCTGGTCGCTCGTTACCTGCTCGGGTGTGACGCCGAACACCTCGGACGCGGTGGCGCGGTGCACGTCCTGGTCGTGCCGGAAGGCGCGGGTCAGGCCGGGGTCGCCGGACAGGTGCGCCATGATCCGCAATTCGATTTGCGAGTAGTCCGCCGCCAGCACGCGCCAACCTTCCGGTGCGATGAAGGCTTCGCGGATGCGGCGGCCTTCCTCGGTGCGCACCGGGATGTTCTGCAAGTTCGGGTCGGTGGACGACAGGCGCCCGGTTGCGACGGCGGCCTGGTGGTAGCTGGTGTGCACGCGCCCGGTGCGCGGGTTGACCATCTCCGGCAACTTGTCGGTGTAGGTCGAACGCAGCTTCGCGTACTGCCGGTAGTCGAGGATCATGCGCGGCAATTCGTGCTGGTGCGCGATGGCTTCCAGCGCCTCCTCGTTGGTGGATGGTTGGCCGGTCGGGGTTTTCACCGCCACCGGCAGGCCGAGTTCGTCGAACAACAGCGCCTGCAACTGCTTGGGCGAATCGACGTTGAACTCGCGTCCGGCAAGTTTCTGCATATCGGTTTGCAGCGCGTGCATGCGTTTGCCGAGCCGCTGGCTTTGCTTGCGCAATGCGTCGACGTCGATCAGCACGCCGCGTTGTTCCATTCGCGCCAGCACCGGCACCAGCGGCATCTCGATGTCGGTGAAGACTTTTTGCAGCGTCGGTTGTTTTTCGAGTTGCGGCCACAGCGTCTGATGCAGACGCAGCGTGATGTCAGCGTCTTCGGCGGCGTAACGACCGGCGCTGTCGAGGTCGACCTGCGAGAACGAAATCTGCTTGGCGCCCTTGCCGGCGACGTCCTCGTAATGGACCGTGTCGTAATCCAGCCAGCGCTTGGCCAACGTATCCATGTCGTGGCGGTTGGCGGTGGCGTTCAGCACGTAGGATTCCAGCATCGTGTCGAACGCAATCCCCTGCACCGCGATGCCGTAGTTCGACAACACGTTGCAGTCGTATTTGGCGTGCTGGCCGAGCTTCGGGCGCTTGGCGTCTTCCAGGATGGGCCGCAGCGCCTGCAAGGTTTCGTCGCGATCGAGCTGCGCGGGCACGCCGGGGTAATCGTGGCCCACCGGGATATAGCAGGCACTGCCGGCCTCGACCGAGAACGACAGGCCGACCAGGCGCGCCTGCATCGGATCCAGCGAAGTGGTTTCGGTGTCGAAGGCGATCAGGTCGGCGTGGCGCAGTTTTGCCAACCACGCGTCGAGTTGTTTCTTCGTGGTGATGAGTTCGTAGTGATCAAGTGCGGAAAGTGCGGAACCGGAAGTCACACCTTCGTCATTCCGGACGCCGCGAAGCGGCGATCCGGAATCCGGCTTGTTGTCTGCATGTCTTGCAACGGCACTGGATTCCGGGTTCCGACCTGCGGCCGGCCCCGGAATGACGACGGATTTTGGATCGTCCGTTTCGGGTGTTTCCTTGTCCAGTTCCTTCAACGCCTGCCGAAACTCATAACGCGCATACATTGCGCGCAGTGCGTCGACGTCGCGTTCGCGCAATTTCAAATCGCGCGGGCTTTGGTCCAACGCGACATCGGTCTTGATGGTGGCGAGTTGGCGCGACAGCGGCAGTTGCGTCAGGGTTGCGCGCAGGCTTTCGCCGATCTTGCCCTTCACGTCGTCGGCGTGCGCGATCACGCCGTCCAGCGAGCCATATTCGTTCAGCCACTTCGCGGCGGTCTTGGGGCCGCACTTGGGCACGCCGGGGATGTTGTCGATCGAGTCGCCCATCAAAGCGAGATAATCGACGATGTGCTCGGGCGGCACGCCGAACTTTTCGATCACGCCGTCGCGGTCGAGCTTCGAGTGGGTCATGGTGTTGACCAGCGTCACACGCGGGCCGACCAGTTGCGCGAAATCCTTGTCGCTGGTGGACACCTCGACCTCGATGCCGTCCCCTGCGGCGTGCGTCGCCAGCGTGCCGATCACGTCGTCGGCTTCGACGCCCGCGACGCGCAGGATCGGAAAACCCAGCGCCGCGACGATCGCAAGCATCGGCTCGACCTGCGCGCGCAGGTCGTCCGGCATCGGCGGACGGTTGGCCTTGTATTCGGGGTACAACGCGTCACGGAAAGTGGGGCCAGGCGCGTCGATCACGAATGCGGTGAAATCGGGTTTCGCAGCCAGCGTCGCGCGCAGCATGTTGACCACGCCGAACAGCGCACCGGTCGGCTCGCCCGCGGCATTGCTGAGCGGTGGCAGTGCGTGAAAGGCGCGGTAAAGGTAACTGGAACCGTCGATCAGCGTGAGCGTGGTCATGTGTCGATTGTCGCACGCACCTGCACGCCCGGATAACGCGTTCGCCTGTATGCTTGCACTCCGCAGTGAGGGTGGAGCCGGCCATGAAGACCATGACGTGTTGCTTGGCGATCGCGCTGCTGCTGGGCATTCCAGCCGCCCAAGCGCAGCAGGTGCTGGCGCATTCCGCCGCGCCGCCTCCGCCCGGTTCGGCGTTGCCCCCGCCCGGCATCAACGACCCCGGCGCCAAGCCGCAGTCGGTGCCATTGCCAAGCACCGGCATCCCACCTTCGATCGCGCCGGCCGCGCGCGAAAAGAACGGCCACGGCGACAGCACCAACATCAGCAGCACGCACACCGACGCCAACGGCGACACCATCCAGGAATACAGCCGCAACGGCAGCGTCTACATGGTGCGCGTGACGCCCAAGCACGGCGTGACCCAGACCTACAAGATCAACAACCCGGGCAGCAACGCGATGCACGACCCCAAGTTGGGGCCGGTGTCGCCGGTGTACTACACGATCTACAAGTGGGGTGGCCCGAAGAAACCCGCCAGCAGCGCGACGCCGGCCGGGGCTTCAACGAGCGGGCAGTAAACCGAGTCTAAACCAAGTCAGTCGCGTGCCCGTCCCTGGTGCTGGCACCGGTCGGCCTTCCTTGGCCGACCTGCGAGCACAGCGCATGCGCGCTGCGCTCACACATCGAGTTCGGGGTAACGGCGGAAGATCCCGTCGTTGTTGAAAGGGATGCGACGGGTGGAGGCGAGATAGCTCGCGATGTTCGGACGCGCGGCCACGCGGTCGTGCAGGTCGACGCACAACGGCAGTGACTTTTCCAGCTTGCGCTGCGTGCGCGGGAACGCGTAGCGCAATCCCGCAATGACCTGGAACAGTGAAAGATCCGCGCAACTGGTCGCACTGCCGACAAGGAAGCGCTGGCGACCGCGCGCGTTCTCGTCCAACACGCGTTCAAAATAGCCGAGAAATTTCGGCAGGCGTTCGCGCCGCAGGTACGCGCTGTAGCGCCTGGCTTCTTCGCGCTGATCCTCGTAGTAGAGACTGCCGGCGATCGGATGATGGCTGTTGTGGATCTCGGCCACGAGGTCGGTGATCGTCAGTTGCAACTGGTGCGCCCACAAGCGGCTCGCCTCGTCGCGCGGCGCAAGGCCCAAGCGTGGCCCGAGGTACAGCAAGATGTTCGCGGTTTGACCGATCAGACGTCGGCCGGCTTTCAGGAACGGCGGCGCGAACGATGGGTGTCCCGTCGCCGGATCTTCCAGCATCTGCAACAACACCGACGTGCCGCCACCCGATCCTTCGGGCAACCGCGCGACGTCCACGTAATCGGCGCCCGCGTCTTCCAGCGCGAGGCGGATGAATTCGCCGCGGCCCTGGATGCCCGGCCAGTAATAGAGTTCGTATTGCATGCTTGCCGACAGCGTAGCAGTTCGCGCTCGTCAACGGCTTCCCCCTTCGCTTGCGAAGGGCGGAGCAAAGCGAACGCGCGCGCAGCGCGAGAGGGGGACGGCTTCCGGAAATCCGGCGGCATCCCCGAAGCCGCCTTTGGGCGGCTTTGACCCCTTCCTGCGGAAGGGGTGAATGCATTTACGCTTTTCCCGAGTCCCGAGTTCAGTGGCGGAAGTGCCGAGTGCCCGTAAACACCATCGCCATGTCGTGCTCGTCGGCCGCATCGATCACTTCCTGATCGCGCATCGAGCCGCCCGGCTGGATCAGCGCGCGCACGCCGTTGCTGGCAGCCAGGTCGACGTTGTCGCGGAACGGAAAGAACGCGTCCGAGGCCAGCACGCTGCCTTGCGTGGAAAGCTTGGCGTCGGCGGCCTTCATCGCGGCGATCTTCACGCTGATCACGCGGCTCATCTGGCCGGCGCCGATGCCGATGGTGGCGCCGTCCTTCGCGAACACAATGGCATTGGATTTCACGTACATCGCGACGTGCCAGGCAAACAACAGGTCGCGCAATTGTTCGGCATCGGGCACGCGTTTGGTGACGACCTTGAGGTCGGACAACATCAGCGTATCGGCGTCGGAATCCTGCACCAGCATGCCGCCGCCGATGCTGCGCAGCTGTCGCTGCACAGTGGGACCCGCAGCCGACCATTCGCCGGTGGCGAGCGCGCGCACGTTGGGTTTCTTGCGCAGCGCGGCCAGCGCTTCCTCGTCGAAGGCCGGGGCTACCAGCACTTCCAGGAATTGGCTGGCCAGGATGCGTTTCACCAGCGCGCCGTCGAGCGGCCGGTTGAAGGCGATGATGCCGCCGAACGCGGAAGTCGCGTCGCAGACGAAGGCGCGTTCGTACGCGTGCAGTGGATCCTTGTCCAGCGCGACGCCGCAGGGATTGGCGTGCTTGACGATCACGCACGCCGGGGTCTTGTCGAAGGCCTTGACGCATTCCAGCGCGGTGTCGGCATCGACGAAGTTGTTGTACGACATCTCCTTGCCCGACAGCACCGTCGCGCCCGCGACCGTGCCGACGGTGGGGCGGCCATCCAGGTACAGCGCGGCGGCCTGGTGCGGATTCTCGCCGTAGCGCATTTCCTGCGCGCGGCGCAGGGCCAGGTGCAGGGTGGGTGGATAGGCTTCGCCGGGCGCGCCATCGGCGCGCGCCGACAGCCAGTCCGCGATCATGCCGTCGTAGCGCGCGGTGTGCGCGAACACCTTTGCTGCAAAGCGCCGGCGTTGCTCGAACGAAGTGCCACCGTCGCGGCGCAGGGTTTCGACCAGTTCGCCGTAGTCGGCGGGATCGCAGATCACCGTGACGCGTTCGTGATTCTTGGCGCCGGCGCGCAACATCGCGGGACCGCCAATGTCGATGTTCTCGATCGCGTCCTCGTAGGTCACGCCGGCGTTCGCAACGGTACGCGCGAATGGATACAGATTGACGATCAGCAGGTCGATCGGCGCGATCGAATGATCCAGCATCACCGCGTCGTCGATGCCGCGACGGCCCAGCAGGCCGCCGTGCACCTTGGGGTGCAGGGTCTTGACGCGGCCGTCCATGATTTCCGGGAAACCGGTGAGCTCGCTGACGTCGCGTACCGGCACGCCCGCTTGCCGCAAGGCTTTGGCGCTGCCGCCGGTGGAAACGATCTCGATGCCGAGTGCGTGCAGTGCGCCGCCGATGTCGGCGAGGCCGGTCTTGTCCGAAACGCTGAGCAGCGCGCGACGCGCGGTAACGATGCCCGATCCTGTCATGTGCGAGAGTCTTCCATTGCAGTCAAACGATGCCGAGTTCACGCAATTTCTTGCGCAGCGTCGCGCGGTGGATGCCCAGGACTTCGGCGGCGCGGCTCTGGTTGCCATCGCTCCACGCCAGCACCTCGCGCAGCAGCGGCGCTTCGATTTCATGCAGCAGGCGTGCGTAGAGGCCCTCGCGGCAGGGCGTGCCGTTCAAGTCCGCCAGGTAACGGCGCACGCTGGACGCCATGCATTCGCCCAGCGTCAGGCTGCCGGCGTGCGGCGCGGCTGCGTGGGGAAGTGACTCGGAATGCGGAGCAGGGATATCCACTTTGGGCCGAAGCTGGGTGGGCGCGCGGGGTGTGGTGAGCAAGAGCGAACAGACGAGTCTAGCAGCGCCGGATCGAACCGCGCAGCCCGCTTCGCGTCATTCGAAACCGAAGTGGAAGGACACTGCGCGCTTGCCCGGATCGGCCACCTCGAAAGCCACCGCCGCGGTGGTGCCGGGGGCGATGCCGGCGGCGCGACGTGCGCGGTCGGGCATGTATTCGTCGGGACGGAAGCGGCGCATCGCGACCACGTCGTTGTCGAGGTCGGTGAGTTGCACCACCACCACCGGCCATGGCTGGCGGAACGCCGCATTGTTGCGGACGGTTGCGGTGATCATCAGCGCGCCTGCGGCGTCCGGATCGGGGCGCACGTCGCGCGACAGCAATTCCAGTTTCGCGACATCGCGGATCGGCGGCAGTCGGCAATCCAGCGTGGCGCACGCGTGCAACACCCAAGCCTGGGTCGAGGGGTCGCGGACGAGCGCCACGCGTTGCGCCCACGCAACCTGCGCCGCCAATGCCAGCGCGAGGATCAGGCAACCCGCTGCCCACAACCAGTCGTTGCGGCGGATGCGGCGCCGACGTGGTGGCACGTAGACCGGCGTTGTCGAGGTGGCCTCAACGGGTTCGGGTTGCGCGGCGTCGCTGTCTGCCTCATTGCCGAACGATTCGTCGGGCGATGTCGGCCCGGATGTGTCGGGGGCATCGATGTCGTCGAGTGGGATGGCCTCGGGTGGAAGCAAAGGTGTGGTCGCTGCGTCGTCGACCAGCGCAGCGTTGGTGCCTTCGATGCAGTTCGGATCGGGGATATCGACGGGCCTGGGGACAGCGTCGATTCGTGATGGTTCGGGCGCTCTCGCATCCGGGATGTCCAGGGACCAGCGTTCGGTGAAAGGCTCGGATTCGGCGGTTGCGTGAATGCGTCCCCCGTAGGCCAGGGTTCCAGCGTCGCCGTCCCTTGGTGTGGGCGAGCTGGAGGCGATCGGAATGTCGTCGAGTTCAGCGATGGGCAACTGGATCGGCAGGTCGGTGATTTGCCAGGCGGGATCGCCCAAGGTGGCGTCCTGCGGAATGCCGGCCGCGTCCGCGATCAACGCGCGCGCACGTTCACCCGCCTGCGGGTCGAACCACGCGTCCTCGGGTGTCGCGGTCGCTTCGGGCGATGGTGTTGGGGAGGGCGTTGCTGCCGCGGGGTCGCTGCGTTTGCGGGCGCGCCGCGCCGCCGCCGCTTCGATGGCATCCGGCGCAATCGCTTCGGTCAGCGTCGGCGTAAGGGTGTCGGTCGCGTGTTCGGGCAGGGCCGTTTCGGCACTGACCGGCAGGGTGTCGCTCAAGGTGCGCAACGCGTCGAAGCGTTCCTGGCAATGTCCGCAGCGGACAATGCCGAGCGACGCTTGCAGGGCATCCTCGTCGATCTCGTAGATCGTCAAGCATTGCGGACACTGGGTGTACATGGAGCGGGAATGGCGACGGGGGACGGGGAAAGCGTAGCAACTATGCAGCCACGCGGCATGCCGACGCGTCCTTGGGTCACGATCCGGTACGGATTATCCGCCGCACCCGCTGATGCGTACCCAGCCCTCGCGTTGCGTGGTCGCGAGATCGCGGAACCCGCAGGCCGCGTAGCGCTCCAGTAGTTCGGGGGCCTGCTCCGCGAGGATGCCGGACAGCGCGAAGGGTGCGCCCGGTCGGCACAACGCGGCGAAGCGCGGCGCGAGTTCGGTCAATGGCCCGGCGAGGATGTTGGCGACGAACACATCCGCGCGCGCGTCCATCGGAAGTTGGTCGGGCAGGAAAGTTTGCAGGCGTGCGGCGACGGCGTTGCGCGTGGCGTTGTCATGCGTTGCGGTGAGGGCCTGCGGATCGTTGTCGATGCCGATCGCGTGGGCGGCGCCGAGTTTCAAGGCCGCGATCGCGAGCACGCCGGAACCGCAGCCGTAGTCGATGATGGTTTTGCCGTCGAGGTCAAGACCATCCAGCCATTCCAGGCACAGCGCAGTGGTGGGATGCGTGCCGGTGCCGAAGGCGAGACCGGGGTCGAGGCGGACCACGATATTGGATGCATCGATGTCATCCGGTGGTGTGATGTTCCACGGATAAATCCACAACCTGCGACCGAATTGCATCGGCTGGTAACGATCCATCCACGCACGTTCCCAATCCTGGTCGGCGACTTCGCGAAGCACCAGGTGGTCGGGTGCGAGTTCCGGCAACGTGTCGTGCAGGACATGCAGGAGCCCACGGCGATCCGCATCGGCCTCGAACAGCGCCAGCAGCGTCAGCGAGTGCCACAGCGGGGTCTCGCCCACGCCCGGTTCGAAGATCGCGGCTTCGTCGGGCGTGTCGGCGTCGGCGTCCATCAACGTCACCGACAGCGCGCCGAGGTCTTCCAGCGCGGCTTCGGCACGCGGTTGTTGTTCAGCGCTGACGGTCAGTTGAAGTTCGAGCCAGGGCATGGAGCGATTACCCATTTGGGTTGCTTGTCTTCCCCTTCGGAACGCAGGGCGGAGCGTAGCGAACGCGCGCGCAGCGCGACGAGGGGGATGACCTTGGTCTTCGCCGTGGCGAACATCCCCCCGCGCAGCTTTGCTGCGCGACCCCCTTCCTGTGGAAGGGGGTGAATCTCAACTCCCCAACCCGATGCCCTTTTCCTTCTGCTCGCGCAGGCGCTTTTCGAGGTAATGGATGTTGCGGCCGCCGTGCTTGAAGCCCGAGTCGGCCATGATGCGCTGCTGCAGCGGCAGGTTGGTCTTGACGCCTTCGATCACGGTTTCGCTGAGCGCGGTGCGCATGCGCGCGATCGCGGTCTTGCGGTCGAAGCCGTGCACGATCAGCTTGCCGATCATCGAATCGTAGTTCGGCGGAATCCGGTAACCGTCGTACAGGTGCGTGTCGATGCGCACGCCGGGCCCGCCCGGCGCCTCGAAACGCTTCACGGTGCCGGGGCTCGGCATGAAATTGTCGGGGTCTTCGGCGTTGATGCGGCATTCGATCGCGTGGCCGTGCGGCACGATGTCTTCCTGCCGGATCGACAGCGGCTGGCCTGAAGCGATCAGCAACTGTTCGCGCACCAGGTCCACACCGGTGATGAGTTCGGTTACCGGATGTTCCACCTGGATGCGGGTGTTCATTTCGATGAAGTAGAACCTTCCATCCTGGAACAGGAACTCGAAGGTGCCGGCGCCGCGGTAGCCGATGCGCACGCAGGCGTCGGTGCAGATCTTGCCGATCCCGGCGCGCATTTCCGGGGTGATGCCCGGCGCGGGCGCCTCTTCCACGACTTTTTGGTGGCGGCGCTGCATCGAGCAATCGCGTTCGCACAGGTGGATCGCGTGGCCCTGGCCGTCGGCCAGCACCTGGATTTCCACGTGGCGCGGGTTTTCCAGGAATTTCTCCATGTACACCATGTCGTTGCCGAATGCGGCGCGCGCCTCCGCACGCGTGGTCGCGATCGCGTTGCCGAGGTGCGCCTCGGTGTGTACGTCGCGCATGCCGCGGCCGCCGCCGCCGCCCGCGGCCTTGATCAGCACCGGATAGCCGATTTCGCGCGCGATCCTGAGACTGCGTTCGACATCGTCGTCCAGCGGGCCGTCGGAACCCGGCACGCACGGCACGCCGGCCGCCTTCATCGCCTTGATGGCCTCGACCTTGTCGCCCATCATCCGGATCACCGGCGCGGTCGGGCCCACGAAGATGAAACCCGACTGCTCGACCTGCTCGGCAAAGTCGGCGTTCTCGGACAAAAATCCGTAACCCGGATGGATCGCCGACGCATCGGTGACTTCCGCCGCCGCGATGATCGCCGGGATGTTGAGGTAACTCTGCGCGGATGGCGCCGGGCCGATGCAGATGGCTTCGTCGGCCATGCCGACGTGTTTCAGATTGCGGTCGGCGGTCGAGTGCACCGCGACCGTCTTGATGCCCATGGTCTGGCAGGCGCGCAGCACGCGCAGCGCGATTTCGCCGCGATTGGCGATCAATACTTTGTCCAGCATGGGCATCAGCCGATCACGAACAGCGGTTGATCGAATTCCACCGCCTGGCCGTTCTCGGCCACGATGGCGACCACGGTGCCGGCGACTTCGGCCTCGATCTGGTTGAACATCTTCATGGCCTCGATCACGCCCAGCGGATCGCCGATCTTGACCTGCTGTCCGACCTTGACGAAGGCTTCGGCGCCCGGCGACGCGGCGGCATAGAAGGTGCCGACCATCGGCGAGCGCACCACCGTGCCTGCAGGCAGGCCGGGTTCCGCAGAAGCCGGAGCGGCAGCGGCTGCCGGTGCGGACGCCGCGGCCGGTGTTGGCGCCGCGACGGGTGCGGCGAGCATCGGCTGTGGTGCGGCGACCATCTGTGGCGCGACGGCGCCGGCGGTCGGGAAGCGCGACAGGCGCACGACCTCCTCACCTTCCTTGATTTCCAGTTCGGAGAGGTTCGACTCTTCCAGCAGTTCGATCAGTTTCTTGACTTTGCGCAGATCCATTGTTGGCCTCTTTGGACTCCTCCCCTTGGCGGCGGGGGAAGGCTGGGATGGGGGAAACGTGCTACGACGTAGCCAGTCGCTTGATCGCGGCGTCCAGCGCGTAGCGATAACTGTCGGCGCCGAATCCGGCGATGATGCCGGTCGCCAAGTCGGAAAAGTACGACTGGCGACGGAATGCTTCGCGGGCGTGCGGGTTGGAAAGGTGCAGTTCGATGAACGGAATGGCGACCGCGGCCAGCGCGTCACGCAGTGCCACCGAGGTGTGGGTGAAAGCGGCCGGGTTGATCAGGATGAAGGCGGTGCCGTCGGTCTTCGCCGTCTGCACGCGCGCGATCAGTTCATGCTCGGCGTTGGACTGGAAGCAGACGACCGCCTGGCCCGCGGTCTTGCCGTCCGCGACCAGCGCGGCGTCGATCTCGGCAAGCGTGGTGTGGCCATAGACTTCCGGCTCGCGACTGCCGAGCAGGTTGAGGTTGGGGCCGTGCAGAACGAGAATCCTTGCCACGCGCGACGGAGAGCTTGAGGCCGGGTGGCCGAAGCCGCGCAGTCTGAACTGTCATTCACGTTTTGTCCAGCATTCCGCGAAGGATCGCTGGAGATAGACGAAGTTAAGCGCGTGTTTTATGACTTGGATGCGTTGGCTTCGGCCATCCAGTTCTTGATCGCGGTCGGATCGAGCGGGCCGAGTTTGGTATCCAGAATCCGTCCGTCACGTCCGACCAGCACGCTGTAGGGCAACAGGCCCTGGGTGTCGCCGAAGGTGGTGGTGGGCACGGGGTCGGCGTCGATGCCGATCAGGATCGGGTAGCCCACCGGCAGGTGTTTCAGAAACGCCGCCGCCGATTGCGGCTGATCCATCGCAATGCCGACCACTTGCAGTCCGTCGGCCGCATGTTCGCGCTGCATTTGCGCCAGCATCGGCATCTCGTGGCGGCATGGCTGGCACCAGGTCGCCCAGAAGTTCAGCAGCAGCACCTTGCCGCGCCACTTGGCCAGCGCCGTGGTTTGACCGTCGAGGGCGGGCAGGGTGTAGGCACCCACCGAATCGCCGATCGCCAGTGCCTTCACGCCAGCGGGTGCCGGCGGTTGCGCAGGCATCTGGTTGGCCCAGCGGTTCTGCAGCCACCAGCCGCCCGCGGCGGCAAGGCAGGCAAGTACCAGGATCAACCACGTGCGGCGATCCATCATTGCGCCGCCGGCTCCATGTCGGCATGGACGAGCGCGCTGCGCACCAACGACGCGGTCAACACGGTCGGCAGTGCATGGCCCGCACCACCACCACGCGGGTACACCACGTACAGCGGCACGCCCGGCGAGTGGAACTTCGCGAGGTAGGCGCCAATGGCGGGGTCGACGTCGGTCCAGTCTCCTTTCATGTACACCGCGCCGGTTTGCTTCAGCAGGGCACGAAACGATGAAGTATCCAGCACCGTGTATTCATTGGCCTTGCAGGTGACGCACCAGTCCGCGCCGATGTCCACGAACACCGGCGTGCCGGCTTGGCGCAGCGCCTGCAGTTTTGCGGGGCTGAACGCCACGGCATCACCCGATTCCGTGACGGCCGCACGCGCGGGCGGCGCAAGGTGCGCGACGCCAACCAGCGCAACGATGGCGGCGAGCGCCAGTACCCCGGTGAAAGCATGTCCGAGCCCGCGCCCCGGATGGCCGCGTCCATGCCACCACGCCGCCGCGCCCAGCAGCACCATCGCGACCAGCACCAGCGCCACCGCGTCGGCGCCGCGCTGGTGCGCCAGCACCCACACCAGCCACACCGCCGACAGGTACATCGGGAAGGCGAGGATCTGCTTCAACGTTTCCATCCAGCGGCCCGGTTTCGGAAGCAGGCGGGCGAGCGCGGGGATCAGGCCGATCAGCGTCAGCGGCAGCGCCAGGCCGATGCCCAACACCAGCATCACCAGCAATTCGTGCGCGGGCGGTGCGATGAACGCGTACGCCAGCGCCGCGCCCATGAATGGCGCGGTGCAGGGGCTGGCGACGACCACCGCCAGCACGCCGGTAAAGAAATTGCCGGCCATGCCGCCGTGTCGGGTGAACCCCTGGCCGAGGTTCCCGAGGCGCGAACCGAACGACACCACGCCCGACATCGACAGCCCCACCACGAACAGCACACAGGCCAGCACCGCGACCAGCCACGGTTGCTGCAACTGGGTGCCCCAGCCGATCGCGTGTCCCGCACTGCGCAGGCCCAGGATCACAAGGCCGATCGCGAGAAACGTGGCGATCACGCCCGCGGCATAGGCCAGCGCGTGCGACCGCGCGCGCTGGCGCGATTCACCGCCCTCCAGCACCCCGACGGCCTTGATCGCCAGCACCGGCAACACGCACGGCATCAGGTTCAGGATCAGGCCACCCGCGAAGGCCAGCAGCAGCGCAAACGCGAGGCCGACGGCAATCGGGCTGGCGGATTGCGCGCCAGTGTCCGCGACATTCGAGGTGTGCGGGAGCGAGGCTGCGGTCGCCAGTGATGCCGTGATCGGGTGGAGCGGTGCGCCGCCGTCGATGCCGCTGCCGCTGCCGCCAGCGGATGCGCCGACCGGACCGCCGCCCGCAGTCGGCAGCGTGAAAGTCTGGGTGTTGGGCGGGTAGCAAATCTTGGGCGCGATTTCGTGGCAGCCTTGGTAGGTCACCGCCACCTGTATCGCCTTGGGCTCCGCGCCCTGGGTGGTGTAAGGCAATCGCGCATCGAGGCGGTCGTGGTAGATCACCACGTCGCCGAGGTAGGGGTCGTGCTCCTTGATGCCGGGCGGCATCTGCAGGGTGCCGGCCGTGACGCCGGGCGTCAGGATCTTGGCGTGGACGCGATCGCGGTACAGGTAGTAATGCGGCGCGATGTCGAAATTCAGGTCAATCGTGCCGGGCTTGTCGATCACCGGCTTGAGCGCGAACGCCCCCGTGACCGGCAGCAGGCCGGTGCCGGGGCTCATGTTTTGCGCAAACGCACCCGTCGCGGCGAACAACAGTGCGGCCAGCAGGATCAGGCGGATGGGGATGAGGCGGCGGAGGAACATCGAAGCAACCATGGAACCGGGCCGAACCTTTGATTGAGCGGTTCGCACGAGGTTCATTTTGGCAGGCGCGCGTCGCCGCCGCCACTTATGGTGGTTGCGTGGTTTCGCGGGCCAGCCACTCGAGATACGCCGGCAGCCCGTCGGCGATGTCCAGCGCGATCAGTTCCGGCACCTCGTAAGGGTGCAGCTCGACCAGGCGTGTGCATAGGGCATCGAACTGGTCGCGGGTGGTCTTGATGACCAGCAGCACCTCGGCGTCTTCGTGGATTACGCCCTGCCAGCGGTAGATGGATTGGACGCCGGGGACACGATTCACGCAGGCAGCCAGCCGTTCCTCGACCAGCGCGCGGACGATTTTCGCGGCGGTGTCGGTGTCGGGGCAGGTGGAGAGGCAGAGCAGGGGTGTCATGGGCACAGCGTAGCGCAATCGTTCTCATCCCCCCGCCACGCGTGCCCTGCGGCACGCGTGGCGACCCTTCGTTCCGAATGGGGTATCCGCCCTCCCCCTTCCGTCAGGAAGGGGGATTGAGGGGGATGGCTCTTGAAACCGCCGGCTTCGACCCTACAATTAGCACTCGCCGTTGTTGAGTGCCAACAACGCCAAACCCTTTCATCCCCAACGCAGCTGGAGTCACCATGAAGCTTCGTCCATTGCACGACCGCGTCATCGTCAAGCGCCTCGAGGCGGAAACCAAGTCCGCCGGCGGCATCGTCATCCCCGACACCGCGACCGAAAAGCCGATCAAGGGCCAGGTGGTCGCCGTGGGCACCGGCAAGATCCAGGAAGACGGCAAGGTCCGTCCGATGGCGGTCAAGGCCGGCGACAAGGTGCTGTTCGGCAAGTATTCCGGCACCGAGGTCAAGGTCGATGGCGAGGAACTGCTCGTCATGCGCGAAGAAGATTTGATGGCAATCATCGAAGGCTGATTGAAGCCGATCACTCCTTAAAGCCGTCATTCCGGCGCAAGCCGGAATCCAGCTTCTTCGCAATCCCTCTGGATGCCGGCCGTCGCCGGCATGACGATCGAAAACACAGCATCGCAGGAATAAAACCATGGCAGCCAAAGAAATCCGTTTCTCCGAAGACGCGCGCAGCCGCATGGTGCGCGGCGTCAACGCCCTGGCCAACGCGGTCAAGGCCACCCTCGGCCCCAAGGGCCGCAATGTCGTGCTCGAGAAGAGCTTCGGCGCCCCGACCATCACCAAGGACGGCGTGTCCGTGGCGAAGGAAGTGGAGCTCGCCGACAAGTTCGAGAACATGGGCGCGCAGATGGTGAAGGAAGTGGCAAGCAAGACTTCCGACGCCGCCGGTGACGGCACCACCACTGCGACCGTGCTGGCGCAGGCGATGATCCGCGAGGGCATGAAGGCGGTCGCCGCCGGCATGAACCCGATGGACCTGAAGCGCGGCATCGACAAGGCCGTGACCGCTGCCGTCGAGGAACTGAAGAAGATCTCCAAGCCGTCGGCCGATTCCAAGTCGATCGCGCAGGTCGGCACCATCTCCGCCAACGGTGACGAGCACATCGGCAAGCTGATCAGCGAGGCGATGGACAAGGTCGGCAAGGAAGGCGTGATCACGGTCGAGGACGGTTCGGGTCTCGAGAACGAGCTCGACGTCGTCGAAGGCATGCAGTTCGATCGCGGATACCTGTCGCCGTACTTCATCAACAACCAGCAGTCGATGCAATGCGAGCTGGAAGACCCGTACATCCTGCTGCACGACAAGAAGATCTCCAACGTGCGCGACCTGCTGCCGGTGCTGGAAGGCGTCGCCAAGTCGGGCAAGCCGCTGCTGATCGTGGCGGAAGAAGTCGAAGGCGAGGCGCTGGCGACCCTGGTGGTCAACACCATCCGCGGCATCGTCAAGGTGTGCGCGGTGAAGGCGCCGGGCTTCGGTGATCGCCGCAAGGCGATGCTGGAAGACATGGCCATCCTGACCGCCGGCACCGTGATCTCGGAAGAGGTCGGCCTGCAGCTTGAGAAGGCCACCGTCAAGGATCTCGGCCGCGCCAAGAAGGTCGTCGTCACCAAGGAAAACACCACCCTCATCGACGGTGCCGGCGACAGCAAGGGCATCGAAGGCCGCATCAAGCAGATCAAGGCGCAGATCGAGGAAACTTCCTCCGACTACGACCGCGAGAAACTGCAGGAACGCGTCGCCAAGTTGTCCGGCGGCGTGGCGGTGGTCAAGGTCGGTGCCGCGACCGAAGTCGAGATGAAGGAAAAGAAGGCCCGTGTCGAAGACGCCCTGCACGCCACGCGTGCGGCGGTGGAAGAAGGCGTGG
>SCQS01000039.1 GCA_004299705.1 Rhodanobacteraceae bacterium
GCAATGGGCGGCGGCGCTGCCGAAGACGCGTTCGGCCAAGACCATGCGCCGGATCCTGCGCAAGATCGCCGAAGCCGGCCACAACGAAGTCGACCTGGCCACCCTCGGCGACACCTCGACGCTCGCCGATCCCTCGGTGGTCAAGCGCCTGTACGACGAGCGCGTGCGGCACTGAGATGACGCGGCATCGCGGCGGCCGGGGTTGCCTGCGATCGATTCGCCGGGAACACGCTACCGCGGCGGGCCGACCACGACTTCGCTGATCTGGAGCACGGGCGACAAGTCCGTATAGTTCGGAATGTCCGCCAGGATCTGCTTGGCGTGCGGCCCGAACGAGGCCTGGAACGACTCGACTGATTCGCAATAGATGTGACACATGCCTATGTACGTCGCAGGCTCGCCCGGTGCCCCGCCGCCGATGCCCTTGTCCACGGTGTAGAAAAGGCACGCGGCGCCCATCTGCGCCTTCACCAGCGCCATGTGTTTGTCTTTGTAGTACTCATGGTCAAAGCGGGCTCCAGGTTTGTTCGGGTACATCACGCTGACCTTGATCATCGTCATCTCCGGATTGTCGCGGGCGCAACCGCCTGCGCTGGCTCTACAATAACCGGGTCCGTCCCGTCGGGTGATCATGGCCGGCGTCGCGCGATTTGCCTGTGCCGACGGAGTTGCTGCAGGCGTCATGAAATTCGTAGCCACGAGGTTGATTGAGATGGATGCAGATCGTCTTCGAATGCTGCAAGCGCCGTTGAAGGAACGCTATCGCCAGTCGCCAGAAACCGCGAGGGTCACATTGCGCGCGCACGGCCGGGTGGGCGACGGCCTCACCTGCAGGGTCGATACGGCCAAGGCGCTTGTCGAAGCAGGTCTCCATCCTGCAACGGGAGGCACGGGGCTGGGCGCCTGTTCTGGCGACATGCTGCTGCAGGCACTCATCGCTTGTGCCGGTGTCACGCTTGGCGCCGTTGCAACGGCGATAGGCGTCAAACTCAACGATGCCACGGTTGAAGCGGAAGGAGATCTCGACTTTCGCGGAACGCTTGGCGTATCCAAGGAAGCACCAGTGGGATTTCTAAACATTCGTCTGCACTTTGTGCTGGACACGGACGCAAGCGACGACCAACTGGACACCCTTCTGCGCCTGACGGAACGCTACTGCGTCGTCTATCAGACCTTGGCCAGCTCACCTGGACTTCGATCCTCCTATCGCACGGTACGATCGGATGCTTCGGACAGCGCATGACCATCGGTCGAATGATGTCCTCGGGTTGGGTCTCTTCCCGACGGCGTCAGGTGATGCGTGAGTGCACCGCCAAGTTCCGCAGGTTGAATCCACCGAAGCGCCGGCGTTACTGCGTTTGCAACAGACAGGGGGTTTCCTGGCATCGGACGAGCGATGGTCGTGCGTGAGTGAACCACGCCAGCTGCGTTGGAGTGCTTCTCAAGGCAGACCTGCAACGTCCGCCGTTGGGTAACTTGCTTGCACGTGTCAAGAGCTTCACGGTTCGGAAGCGCTCATACATACGCGATGAACCACAACATGGATGCAGTCGCGTGACTGCCGTTCAATTTCCGGAAGATCCGGCGGGCCAGCGCTGTGGCACTTCGCGCAGTTTCGCCAATGGGTAGCCGAGTGCCTGCACGCGCGCGGACAAGGCCGCGTAATCTTGCGCGGAGATCCGCGGGGTGCGCGCGAATACCCACACGTAATCGCGCTTGTCGCGGGCGACGATCATCTGGCTGTAGTCGGGCGCAAGGTAGGCGACGATGTATTGCAGCTTGAACGGCCAGAACAGCGCCACGCCCCACACCGCGTTGCCGGTGCCGGATCGCACGTAACCCGTGGAGTGGATGTGCTTGTAGGGCCCGTCGAACGCACCGTCGTGGAAGCTGAAGGTGGTGTGGATGTTGCCATCCTGTTGCAGTGTGTAGGTCTCGACGGCGTTGTAGGCATTCTTGCCGTAGCGGGTCGGAATCGTCGCGATCAGATACCACTTGCCCATGAAACGCGACAGATCCACGTGCGCGACCGGCTGGATCGGCGGCAGCGACGCCGCGCAGGCAGCGGCGGACACCATGCCCAGCACGATTGCCAGTAGCCAATGACGGAAATGCGGCATGTGTGTTCTCTCAATGGCAAAAGAACCCAGGTTCACGCCCGCGCGAACCGATAGTGCGCGACCATCCACTCGTGCCCGCCGGCGTAGCCGAACAGTTCCGCGCAGGACATCCAGAACATGCGCCAGCGCTGGAACCACAGTGGCGCGGCGTCGCCATAGGCTTCGCGCAGCACGTCCATGACCGCATCGCGCTGAGCGTCCTGGCGTTGCAGCCACAGGTTGGCGCTGCGCTGATAGTGGGTGCCGTCGATCAACCACCTGTTTTCGATACGCAATTCGTCCTGGAAGTGCAACAGGGTGTCCGCCGAGGGCATCAGGCCGCCGGTGAAGAAGTGCCGGCCCATCCAGTTGTCCGCGCCTTCGGTTTCGAACGGATACAACAAGGTGCGGTGCGCGAAGATGTGCACGAACAGTTTGCCGCCTGGTGCCAGCCAGCCCGCGATGCGGCGCATGAGGGTCTGGTAGTTGCGCATGTGTTCGAACATTTCGATGGACACACAGCGATCGAATTGCCCGGGTGGAAGATCCAGCACGTTTACGTCGCAAGTGACGATGTGCACGTTCGAGATGCCGCGGCGGAAACACTCCTCTTCGATGAATTGGCGCTGGCTGGTCGAATACGACACCGCGGTGATCCGCGCCGAAGGGTAGTGTTCGGCCATCCACAGCGTCAGCGAGCCCCAGCCGCAGCCGAGTTCCAGGATGTGCTGACCGTTCGCGAGTTCGGCGCGCTCGCCGTACAGCGCCAGCATCGCGTCTTCGGCCTCGGCGAGGGTTTCGTCACCGCGCGGGAACCAGCAACTCGAATACTTCAGTCGCGGCCCCAGACACAGCCGGAAGAATTCCGTCGGCAATTCGTAATGCTGGGCGTTGACGGTGTCGGTTTCGATCGCTACGGGACTGGTGCGCAGCATTTCTATGCGGCGGGCGTGACGCGCCGCTTGCGCGGTTGGGCCACCGGCGTATTCCTCGCGCAGACGCGCAGCGGACAGGTTGCGGATGCCCAGGCGGATCAACGCGTCCGGCAACAGGCCGCGTTCGGCAAACCCCAGCAAGCCCGGTGCGGGCCGGTCTTGCGGCAGTTGTTCGGCTTCGATGACCATCGCATTCATGACACGCTCCTCGTTGCATCGTCGGTGGGTTTCGGGAACCAAGGGAACAGCATTGGCGTCGTGCGCTGGTAGGCGCGGTAGTCATCGCCGCGGCTCGTGAGCGCATGCGACTCGGTCAAGGGGATGCCGGAGAGGTAGCGCAGGAACACGTACATCACCAGCGGCCCACTCCACGCCAGCCACCACAACGGTGAGCCGACCGCGAGCAGCACGTAGGCGAACCAGTGCAGCCATTCGAAGAAGTAATTCGGGTGACGCGAACAGCGCCACAACCCGCTGCGGCAGGTCTTGCCGCGGTTGGCGGCATCGGCGCGGAAGCGCGCGAGCTGGCGATCGGCGATCCACTCGCCGACGACCGCAATCAACCAGACGACCACGCCCGCAGTCAGCGCGGACGGCACGACGCGCGGATTGCGTGCGACCGCGAGGAACGGCAGCGCGAACAACGCGATCAGCAACGCCTGCAACTGGAACATCGCGAACAGCTTGCGCTGGTCGCCGTGCCAGCGTTCGCGCAGCGCGCGGTAGCGGGCGTCCTCGCCTTCGCGCCGGACCCGCGACCGCAGATGCGATGCCAGCCGTGCACCCCAGGCGCCGCCGAGCACGGCCAGCGCCAGACGCGGTGCGGCGGCGCCGTCGCCCAGGAGTGCGAACAGCACCGCCGCTCCGCCGAGCCCCGCGCTCCACAACACGTCCACGATGCCCGCGTTGGCGTGCGTGCGTTGCCAACGCCAACCGAGGACCATCATCGCCGCAGCGAGCAGCCACACGACCAAAAGGATCGCCCACGCGTTCATGCGGAGCTCCCGGAACCGGCCGCCACGGCGGCGTGCCGGCGCAAGCCTTGGCGGGCAAGCCAGCACAACAGCGGCATGACCGCGCCCCAGCCGACGGCGAGTGCAGCCAGTCCGTGCCAAGCCGGTGCCGGCAGCGCGACCGCGTGCCAACCGTGCGCGGCGCCGAGATAGGCGAGTGGCCCTCCGATCGCGCCGAAGATAGCGGCGAGCGCCAGCTGTTTATGCAGATAGCCGAACAGCGGCACGATGGTGAGCGCAAATGCAGCCCACAGCGCGGTCAGCCAAGCCGGCGCAAACGGCGAAGGCCACGGCGCGGCGTAATGCGCGACACCTGTCCACACCAGCACGGCGTCAAACAGCACGCCGAGCGCCAGCGCCACACCCACGATGGCGAATTCGAGGCCGCGGTGTCTCGATACGCCGAGCCGCCATGTCGCAAACAGTACGACAGCTATAACACCCGGCCACGCAAGGCCGCGCCCCGCGCCCAGGACCGCCGCGAACCACACGGCTTCGTATCCGGCGAAGATCAGCCAGAAGTTCATGCGGCCCGAGATCCCGTGCGCCGCCAGCCCGGCTTCGCGAGCAGCAGATGCGAAACACCGATCGAGCGCTCACGAAAACCACCTTCGCAATAGGCGAGATAGAACTCCCACATGCGGATGAAGCGTTCGTCGAACCCCTGTGCGCGCACCTTGGCGAGGTTGCCCATGAAGCGCGAGCACCAGGCCTCCAGCGTGCGCGCGTACGAATCCCCGAAATCCTCCATCGCGATCAGGCCGAGGTCACTTGCGCGCGACTTGGCGGCGAGCATCGCGTTGAGCGAGGGAATGAAGCTGCCAGGGAATACGAAGCGTTTGATGAAATCCACCGCGCGCAGCGCCTGGGCGTAGCGGTGGTCCTCGATGGTGATCGCCTGCACCAGCGCGAGGCCGTCGGGTTTCAGCAGGCGCCCGAGTTGCGCAAAATACGTGTCGAGGTAGCCCGCGCCGATCGCCTCGATCATTTCGATCGATACCAATTTGTCGAACTGCCCTTCGAGATCGCGGTAGTCCTCGAGCAGCACCGTCACGCGATCCCCAAGACCCGCCTCGGCGATGCGTTGGCGGGCCAGCGTGTATTGCTCCCGCGAGATCGTGGTGGTCGTGACGCGGCAGCCAACATGCCGCGCAGCGTGGAGCGCAAAGCCGCCCCAGCCGGTACCGATCTCGACCACGTGGTCTGCTGCCCGCAACTGGAGCTTGCTGCAGATCAGGTCCAGTTTGCGCGTGGACGCGGATTCAAGATCGTCGCCATTGGCCCAATACGCAGACGAATACATCAGGTCGCGCGACAGGAACAACTTGAAAAAGTCGTTGCCGAGGTCGTAATGCGCGGCAATGTTGCGACGGCTGCCGGCGCGGGTGTTGCGGTTCAGCGCGTGCCAGGCGCGCAAGGCCAAACCGCCGAATCGCGCAAGCCCGCCTTCCATGCCGTCGAGCCGTTCGCGATTGCGGACCAGCAGTCGCACCAGCGCGACCAGGTCCGTGCAGTGCCATTGTCCGTCCATGTACGCCTCGCCCGCGCCCACGCTGCCGTTGGCCGTGACGGCACGGTAGAACGCGGGATTCAGCACATCGATACCGACTGCGAGGTCAGCGTTGGACCCAGCATCCGCGCCAAGTTCGGTCACGCCTTCGGCATCGCGCAAGCTCAGCCTGCCGCCATGCAAACCTTCCAGTTGCGCGAGCAGGCGCTTGCGCAGGAAGCGGTCGAGTGCACATGGTGTTTCGGTTGCGGCGAGCGGTTCGGTGTTGGCGCGGACGTTCATGTCGGCCTCGTTGTTTCGGGGTGGTCGTGGAAGGGATTGCCTTTCAACTTGACGCGCAGCGCTTGCCAGTAAATTGCACCGATCACCTGCGCAGTCATCAACGGATAGCGCCACAGCACGCGTGCCAGCGCGGCACCCGTCAGCGGATGCCGTTCCAGCCTGAGCCAGGCGTCGAATTCGCGATGGCCTTCGCGCAGCACGTCCATGTGCACGACGAGGTCTTCGCCGGGATCGGTGAAGCGCCAGTCGTAGCGACGCTGCATCGGCATGAACGGCGAGACGTGGAAGGTCTTGTCGAAATCCCAGCCCAGCATCCGGCCATGTTCGGTCGCGGTCGCGCGTGGCAACACGTAGGCATGGCGCTCCAGCCACGGCGTGTTGGTGATCTCGGCGACGATCGTGTCCAGCGTGGTGCCGTCGGGCGCGTAGCAGTAGTAGAAACTCACCGGGTTGAAGATCACGCTGGCGTAGCGCAGGTGCGTCAGCAGGCGAATCGGGCCTTGCGGCCGTTGCCCGGTCGCGACCTCGACCCTTTGGCGTACCGCTTCAGCCAGCGAAATTTCGGGTGGCCCGAGGAAATCGCCGCGGCGAAACTCGGCAAGGTTGCGATGATCGATGGACCACAGCCAGCGCCGGTCGAACACGCGGTCGATTTCATCGAGATCGAGGTACAGTTGCGCGATGCGGTAGCGGAATGCGTGAGGATGCGGTGCGAAGCGGCGGTGCACCACTTTGCCCTCGTACACGGCGCTGGCGAGTTGCAGTTTGCTGGTAGCCGGCTTCACCGTCATGCCGCGCGCTCCAGCGGATACGCGCCGTGAGTGATGACTGGCCAGCGCACCCCGAGCGCATTGGCCACTTCCACGCCGCTGCGGATGCCATCTTCGTGGAAACCGAAACCCCAGTACGCCCCCGCGAACCATGTTCGGCGTATGCCCTGGATTTCGGCCTTGCGGCGCTGCGCCGCGACTGTGGCGTAGGTGTACACCGGATGGTGGTAGCGCATGCGCCGCAGGATCTTTGCGGGATCGATCGCCTCGCTGCGGTTCAGCGTCACCACCAACGGTTCGGGCGCATCGAGACCCTGCAACAGGTTCATGCAATAGCTCACCGTGCAGGCGGCGCCGGGCTCGCGCGGGATCGCCGCGTTCCATGCCGCCCACGCCTTGCGATTCCGCGGCAACAGGCGCGCGTCGGTGTGCAGCACCACGTCGTTTTCCTGATACGGGATCGCGCCGAGGATCGCGCGTTCGGCCGCGCTGGCATCGGCCAGCATCGCCAGCGCCTGGTCGCTGTGGCAGGCGAGCACCGCATGATCGAAGCGCTCGCGACCTGCGGTGTGCTCGATTTCGACGCCCTCGGCGTCGCGGCGCAGTGCGTGCACCGGGCAACTCAGGCGTTCGCGGACATCCCAATGCGTCTGCAATGCCCGTACGTAACTCGCCGAACCGCCGCGCACCACGCGCCACTCCGGCCGGCCGCGAACCTGCAGCATCTGGTGGTTGGCCATGAACGCAGCGAGATAACGCGCCGGGAATTCGAGAATCTGCCGTGAGGGCGAAGACCACAGCGCCGACGCCATCGGCACCAAATGTTCATCGCGAAAGGCATCGCCGTAACGATGGGCCGTCAGGTATTCGCCGAGAGTGGGGCCGGGCTCGTCGCCATCCAGCAGCGCTGGAGCCTCGCGGTAAAAGCGCAGGATGTCGCGCAGCATGCCGTGGAAGCGCCACGAGACGAGGTTGCGCCGCTGGCAGAACAGGCCGCTCAGCGAGGTGGCGTTGTATTCCAGCCCGCTGGCTTCGTTGCGGACCGAAAAACTCATGGTGGTCGGCTGCGAAGCCACCTCGAGTTCGTCGAAAAACCGCGTGAGCAGGGGATAGTGCACGGGGTTGTGCACGATGAAACCGGTGTCCACCGCGTACCGATTTCCCTGCAGCTCGATGTTGTGGGTATGGGTGTGGCCTCCGAGGTAATCGTTGGCCTCGAACACCGTCACCTCGTGCGCACGCGACAACAGCCACGCCGAGGCGAGTCCAGCAATACCCGATCCGATCACGGCGATGCGCATGCTCAACGCCTCGCCTTGGTGTAAACCCATGCGGGGACGGGTTTCAGATCATGCACCAGCCCTAGCAGGGCCATCAGCTTCAACCCGTACCAGGTCAGATCGATTTCCCACCAACGGAACCCCTGTCTGGCGCTGCCGGGAAAGAAATGATGGTTGTTGTGCCAGCCTTCGCCGAAGGTCAGCAGGGCCAGCCAGCCGTTGTTGCGGCTGTCGTCGCCGGTGTCGAAGCGGCGCGTGCCCCAACGATGCGCCAGCGAATTGATCGTGACCGTGGCATGGAACAGCACCACCGTCGAGATGAAGAACCCCCACACCAGCATCTGCGCGCCGTCGGTGTGCCATTGCGGCGCGACGAGCTTCAGCACTGCGCCGAATGCGTACAGCGCGATCGCGAGCACCACCGGAATCGCGACGTCGTAGCGATCGAGCCAGCGCAGTTCGGGATATTTCGCCAGGTCCGGCACGCGTTCAATATCCGTCCGGAACGCGTGCGGGGTCAGGAACCAGCCCATGTGGCTCCACAGGAAACCGTGCACGCCCGGCGCGTGCGGATCGAGTGCGGTGTCGGCGTGGCGATGGTGGTTGCGGTGATGCGCCGCCCACCACAGCGGCCCACGCTGCACGCAGGCTGCGCCGATCAGCGCGAACACGAACTGCACCGGGCGCGAAGCGCGGAACGTGCGGTGCGCGAAATAGCGGTGATAGAAACCGGTCAGCGCGAACATCCGGATCGCGTACAGGCCGGCGGCAACGATCACCGCAGCCGGCGAAACGCCAACCCAAAGCACGCCCAGGCATGCCAAGTGCAGCACGACGAACGGCAATGCGCGCAACCAGTCGATGCGGTCCGCGCGCGGATCATGGCCGGCCGGAGCCGCCGCGCCCGCATCGAACCACTGGCGCAACCTGCTGCTGGCGGAGAATGTCGTGGTCGGGTTGGCGGGGATGCCCATGCGGGTTGTCCTTGGGGTTCAAGGACAGATACGCAGGCCAAGGCCGGTTGGATGCAGGCGGCGCAAACGGCGAGACGGTTGCCGCGCGTGCCGCAAAGTCTATGTCGACGGAAGCCGATGCATCCAACGGCTGCTGGCCAACGTAATTTCAGGCGATTCCGTGCAGCCGCATCGACGACCATGCGATTCCCCCCGCTGCTTCACACCTTCCGTGTCCCAACCCGGGCCGCGCTTGCCGCGCTGCTGGCCGTGCTGCTGGGTGCGTGCCAGACCACCCTGTTCCATGTCATCAACGCCACGTCGGGCGACCGCGGCCTCGACGTGCATGCGGGCGTCGTGTTCGACGCCGCGCATCACCTGGCGATGGACGTCTACGCGCCGCAAGGCGCGCACGATCTGCCGGTGGTGGTGTTCTTCTACGGAGGCAGTTGGCAGGACGGCAAACGCCAATGGTATCGCTGGATGGGCGAGACGCTGGCACGGCACGGGCTGGTGGTCGCGATTCCGGATTACCGCAAATATCCCGAGGTGCGCATGGACGGCTTCATGACCGATGCGGCCAACGCCGTGGCCTGGGTGCATGCACACGCCCGAGACTATGGCGGCGACCCGCGGACGATGTTTCTCATGGGACATTCGGCGGGCGCGCACATCGCCGCGTTGCTGGCCACCGATGGGCATTGGTTGCGCGATGTCGGCATGCGTCCGCAGCAACTGGCGGGGTTCATCGGCCTTGCCGGCCCCTACGACTTCCTGCCGCTGACCGAGCCCGCCTTCATCGGGATGTTCGGCACCACGCCGCAGGCGCAGGCGCGTTCGCAGCCGATCAATTTCGTCGATGGTGATGAACCGCCGATGCTGCTGCTGCAGGGTACCGACGACCACTACGTGCAGCCGAAAAACGCGCTGTCCCTGGCAAAACGGATGCGGGCGCACCACGAACCCGTCGAGGTGAAGATGTACAAGGGGATCGGCCACGTACGTCTGCTGCTGTCGTTTTCACGCCCACTGCGACACAGCTCGCCGGCGCTGCGGGATACGCTCGATTTCATCCATGCGCATTCCGGTGCCCGGAAGACCGGGACAGTGCGCTGACCTGAATCGCCAGCGGTGATCGTCAGCTCGGAGTCACGTGCGCAGCTCTTCAGCGCGGCGCATGACTCAAAGCAGCGCTTCCAGCAATTGCAGGATGCCCCAGAACGACGCTGCCCAGACCAGCGTCCGCAGGTAGGGAATGCCCACGATGTACACCGGCAAATAGATGACACGGGCCCAGAAATAAATCTGCGCACCCATCACCGACCACGTGTTGGACTTGTGGGCCAGCAAGACCGCCAGCGTGGCAGCCGCGAAGAACGCGAACGTCTCCAGGAAATTACGGTTCGCGCGCGCGGCACGCGCCGCCATGCCTGCCAGTGGCTTCGGGTCGCCGTCCCGATTACCCACGTTCCACTTCAAGCCGCGCTGCCAAGTGCCCAGTGCGGCGGCGGCCAACACATAGACAAGCCCCAACACGATCGACCAGCCAAGCCACATCAGTTCCGGCGGCATTGCAGTTCTCCCGGGGTGAACAAACTCGAATCATTGCCCATCGCTGCCAAGCGTCGGCGATCAGCGGCCAGCATCGGACATTTGCGCGAACAGACGGGTGATCAACTCACCCAACCGCCACGGCGTCGCGGCGCCCCGGCTCGGGATGACCAGCTCGTGGTCGCCCTGTACGCCGCGTTCGAGGATGGTGCAGATTTGCTCGAGGGGCGCATCGGTGCGCCGCCACCGCAACACGGCCAAGCCACTCGCGATGCCTGCGAGTACCAGGATACCCAGCCACAGCGGCCATGCCGTTCCCGCCGCAGCACTCATCGGATCGAATCCCGGATCGAGTGCAACCAGCGTGGCTTGGCCGCCACGCGTGAGCAGCGGCGCGGCGAGGGCGGGAAGCGTGGGTCCCGCGACCCGCAAATCGATCAGCTGCGTTCGCGTCAGCTTGCTTTGCCGTATCACTTTTGAGTCGCGAATCGCAGCCAGGATGCCCTGCGACAATCCACTTTCCGGCATGGCGGTGGCATCCTGCGCCGGCGTGGTGACGAGGGCGATGCCCGCACCGACCGTGCCGGCGATCGCTTTGGCGAAAGCTGAACCCAGTTCCCGCGCCGTGAACAGCACGCCTTGCAAGGCACCACCACGCAACAAGGGTTCGGCCACGACCAGGATGATATGGCCCTGTTCGGCCCGCACTTCCTGCACCGGTTGCAGTGTCTTGATCACCTGCGCGATCGCGGGGTCGGCGCGCAACTGGGTATCGTCGTCAAGCAAGGTTCCCGAGCGTGCCGCGGGCTTGCCGTCCGGGTCGAGCACCATTGCCAGATCGTAGCCTTTGCGGCGCGCGTTCAGCAGGTCGGCGATCGAGGTGCTGTCGATGGCGTTGCCGAGCGAGGGATTTGGCACCAGCGATTGCGCAACGTAATCGACGAAGGCAGGATCCATCGCCAGGTGATCCGCGCGCAGCCGCAGTTCGTGCAGCTCTTGCGCCGCGAGCGCCGCCTCGACGCGCGGCGCGACCATCAACGTCTCACGCACGTGGCGCAGGTCGAGATGCGCCATGTAGGCATACACGCCAACTGCCGCCAGCACCGCGAACAGCCAAGTGAGCGCAAGCGAGCCGAACAGGTTGAGGCGTGCGCGGTTCACGGCTGCGTACTCACGTCGATCTGGCTGGCCGTCGCCGGCTTCACGATGGTGATGCTCAGGTCGGCATCGCGCCGCGGTGCGTCGATGGCCTCGGCCTGCAGCCGCGCGCGCGGGTTCCATGCGTACAGCGTGCCGGGACCGGGCGGCAGGCCGTGCAGGCTGTAGTGTCCATCCGCCGCCACGCGGGTCACGAATGTGGTGGGCACCACCAGCATGTCGAGTTCCATCGCGCGATGCACCAGGCATCCCACCAGCACCAGACCGCTACGCGCGAATACGTGCGCGGTCTTCTGGCCGGGCGCCTGATACCCGAGGTTGAAGGCCGAACCCGGCGTCACCGAGAACTCGTTGTGACGCACGTCGTCCATGTTGTCGAAGGTGATCGTGCTGCCTTCCGGGATCGCCATCGCCACCGGGTCAAACGCGCGATCGTGCGTGAACACCGTGAATGCACCGGGCTTGGGCGCGACGTTGCCGGACTTCGGCACGAAATACACGAGGGTGTCGGCGAAGTCGCCGGGCGACACCCGCTGCCCGTGCCCTGCTTTCAGCGCGACGTGGCCCTCGATGCCGACAGTGACGGCGGTTTCGGGCTCGGGTGAATGTGTCGCCGAATGCCTCACATGACGCGAGTGCCGCACCGTCGCCACGGCGATGGCCGGACGAGCGGGCGCAACGACTGGCGATGCGGTTCGCCGCGTCGCCGGGGTAGGTGAAGACGGTGCCACGGGTTTCGGCGGTGGCGCAGTCACTACGGGCGCAGCCATGGGCACGACGGGTGCCGACACCGTTGCGGGTGCCGGCGCGACTGCGGGCGCCGGAGCTTGGGTACCCGCGGAAGTTGCTGGCCGCGTGACCGGCATGCCGGCGCAACCGGCCAGCAACAGGCAACCGACCAGAGTGGTGTTGCGAAACGAAAACATGATTTTCCCCTGTACTTTCGTGTTCGCCGGCTGTCCGTGCACGTGAGCGCGCGGACAGCCGGCATTGCTTCATGGCTTGGTGATGATCTGGTGTCCCATCGGCGCCAGCTTGGCCAAGAGCTTGTTCTGTGCGCGGAACGGGATGTGGTGCGCGCTCATCGCCTTTTGCAGGTCCACGACCAGTGCATTGAAATCCGCGCGGGTGACGCCCATGCCCTTGTGCACGCTGGTCATGCTCTGGCCGGTGTAGGTGCACGGGCCATCCAGGATCACGCAGAACTGGTCCACCAGTTCCATCTTGATGTGGTCGCGATCGACATTCGCAAAGAACGGGTGTGTCACCGGATCGGCCATCAGGTTGTCCATGAAGGTGTTCATCAGCGACACCAGCCCGGCCTTGCCGCCGAACTCGGCGAACACGGGTTTGAGCGAGGGGTCGCGGGGTGCCGACGGGTAGCCGTCCTGCGACATGGCGGAAGAGGCGGGAGTGGCGTTCTGCGCCAACGCCAACGGCGCGGTGGCAAGGCAGGCGACGATCAGCGCGGCAAGCACGGGAAATTTGCGATTCATGAGGTTCTCTCCTGGATATGCTTCAGAAACCCACCTGCACCGACGCATATACGCCGTGCTGATGGTTCTTGATCACGATGTTGCCGAGGTCCGCGTAGGCCAGGGTCAACGAGATGTGCTTGCTCGGCGCCCACGCGACGAAGGCGTCGTACCAGTCGTTTTCCTGCGCGATGTTGAGGTTGTCGGGCTTCTGGCGGTACTCGGCGCCGATCGCGAGATGGCGGTTCAGCAGGTAGGCGACGGAACCTTCGAGCTCGGCCTGGTAGCCGTTGTGCTTGTCGCCGCCGAACCCGAGGATGCCGATCTGGTTCGCCTTGGTGAAACGCAGCGTGGCGTCCACCAACAGGCTCTGCGACAGAAACAGCTTGGTGGCGCTGATGTAGTAATCGTTGCCGATGGCACTCTTGGCACCAATTGCTTGCAACAACCCAGGCTGGTCGTTCTGCTTGTGCTGGATGCCGACCGAGACTTCGGGCAGCCAGGAGTTCTGATCCAGGATGGCATCACCGAACAGGCGCACCTTCAAGCCCACAACGTTCTGGTTGATGGTGAATCCTCGGCCCAGCCCCAGTGCCGCGCCGACTCCCTCGGTGTTGAAGCTCTGGTGCGCAAACGACACCTCGACGCGATTGAACGCGCCGAACAGCGCGCCACAATCATTCAGACGGTAGTCCTGCACACTGACGATCGTGCAAAACGCGTTGGCCCCGATCTGGCTGGCGGTGTCGTATCCGCCGATCACCGCCCATGGCGTGAGACCGCCACCGGCCGCACCGCTGATGGACGACACACCGCCGGTCAGCAACAGTTTGCCGCCACTGACGTCCGAGCCGCTGTCCTGGGCCATGGCCTGGATCGACACCAGCCCGCCGGTCACCATCAACAGGCCGAGCAGTACAGCTCGCACCGTCTTTTTTCTGCGCATCGTTGCATCCTCCCGAATGGCGCACGATTGCGCCCTCGGAGTGCAGATACGTGCCAGCCGGAAAAAAGATGCAACGGCGTCAGTGCCCGCTGCGGGCTACGTGCCATGCGCCGTTGACGCCGTCGCCCTTGGTCATGCCCGGTGCCGTATCCGCGGCATAGCGATACAAGGGGCGGCCGTCGTAACTCCACTGCAGCGTGTGGTCAGGGCGCGTCACCAAGCCGAAACTGCCACTGGCCTTCGCACCGGCCTCGGCCAGGTACGGCGGCCACACGGCTGCGCAGGGTCCGGTGCAATGGCTGGTTCCTGACGTTCCGTCGGGCGCGTAGGTGTAGAGCGTCATGCCGAGCGCCCCGCGCAGGTCGCCCTGTTGGCCAATCGTCGGCGGTGGTTGGGCATGGGCCACACCGATTGAGATTGCAAAGACCATCGCACACGCGAAAAGCAAAGTTGGATGTCTCACGGGTCGATCCGGGTCAGCGCGGGCAAGTCCCCGCACAGCCATGTACGGATGACTGCCGTGATGGATGCAAAGGCTGATGCGACTGTCACCCAGGCGAAGCCAATCCCGACAGATCGATTCGGCAATCACGCGCGATGGCGTTACGCGAGGATCACTTGCCGGCAAGTTGCTGCCGGACATTCAGCGCCGCTGTTGGCGATGCACCGACATCCGTCCTCGGCGGCGTGTAACTGCAGTCCGTCAAGGCGCCGCTCATCGACGCGCGGGGCGGCTCAGGCGCGGTCGCGACCGTTTACCGGACTCCACAGCATCGCCACCGGTTTGCCTGAACTTTGCGCGGCGGCACCGATCGCGCCCTTGGCGATCACCGCGCCGGTCGGCTGGCCGGTGGGCGAGCCGCCCGGCGGTTCGACCGAAACCGCAAGTGCGGCG
>SCQS01000040.1 GCA_004299705.1 Rhodanobacteraceae bacterium
CGAAGGATGTTTTGCTCGTCATCCCGGAATTACTCGCGCCATCCATGGCGCTCGCGCTACGCGCCGCCTTCGGCGTTCGCGTTTGCAATCCTGCAAACGCAGTCGCGCAGCGATATCCGGGATCCAGTGCCTTTGTTCTGGATGAAAAGACACTGGATTCCCGCTTTCGCGGGAATGACGAGAAGCAGAATGCACAAGATTACCCCACGAAGGATGCCGCGCATGCGGAATTTTTACGCCGCTATTCTGGCGTGCTGTCTGGTAGCAGGCGGCGCGATAACTTCATCGGATGCGTTCGCGTTTCCGCAAGACACCCACCCGGCCCAGGACGGCCCGCTGCAGCCCAAGGTTGCGAGCAAGCAGCAACCCCTGCGCCCGCACGAACCGCTGGTCACCGCGAAGCACGGCATGGTGGTCACCGCGCAGCACCTCGCGACGCAGGTCGGGCTCAACATCCTGAAACAAGGCGGCAATGCAGTGGACGCTGCGGTCGCGGTCGGCTACGCGCTGGCGGTGGTGCATCCGTGCTGCGGCAACATCGGCGGCGGCGGTTTCATGACGCTGCACCTTGCCGACGGCAGGAACCTGTTCCTCGACTTCCGCGAGAAGGCGCCACTGGCGGCGACGCCCGACATGATGCAGAACGCCGCTGGCAAGGTGGTGAAGGGGCGCAGCACCAAGACGTATCTGGGCGTCGGCGTGCCGGGCAGCGTGATGGGCTTCGATGATGCGTTGAAGAAATACGGCACCATGAGCCTCGCCAAGGTGATGGCGCCCGCGATCAAGCTTGCAAAGGACGGTTACGTGCTCGAACCCGGCGACGTGCGCATCCTCGACACGTCCACCGATTACTTTCGTCAGCATCCCAACGTCGCGGCGATCTTCCTCGACCACGGCCAGCCGTGGAAAGCCGGGCAGGTGCTGAAGCAGCCGCAGCTCGCGCACACGCTGGAACTGATCGCCCAAGGCGGCACGCGCGCGTTCTACGACGGCCCGATCGCAGCGGCGGTGGTCAAAGCCAGCCGTGTCAACCATGGCTTGCTGAGCTTGAAGGATTTCCGCGACTACACCGCGCAATGGGAAAAGCCGATCGAGTGCGAATACCACGGCTACACCATCATTTCCTCGCCGCCGCCGAGTTCAGGGGGCACCACGATCTGCGAGACGCTGCAGATTATCGCGCCGTATCCGTTCGCGAAGTGGGGTTTCCATTCCACCCAGAGCGCGCATTACTTCATTGAGGCCGAGCGACGCGCGTTCGCCGATCGCAACACCTACCTCGGTGACCCCGCGTTCGTGCACAACCCGATCAAGCAACTGTTGTCCGCCGAGCACGCGGCCGAACTGCGCGCCAGCATCCTGCCCGACAAGGCGACGCCTTCTGCGCAGGTGAAAGGCAGCCTCGGGCCGTACCAGGCCACCAACACCACGCACTACTCGATTGTCGACGACGAGGGCAACGCGGTCGCGGTGACCTACACCGTCAACAGCTATTTCGGCATCAAGCAGATCGCCGGCAATACCGGGTTCTTCCTCAACAACGAGATGGACGACTTCACGTCCAAACCCGGCGTACCCAATCAGTTCGGGTTGGTGCAGGGCAAGGCCAACCAGATCGAACCCGGCAAGCGTTCCCTGAGTTCGATGAGCCCGACCATCGTGCTGAAGGACGGCAAGCTCGCGATGGTCACCGGCAGCCCCGGCGGTTCCACCATCATCTCGACCACGATGGAGAGCATCCTCAACGTGGTCGAGTACGGCATGAACGTCAAGCAGGCCATCGACGCGCCGCGCATCCACATGCAGTGGTATCCCGACGAGGTATTCGCCGAACCGGGTTCGTTCACGCCGACGGTGCGCGACGCACTGGAAGCGATGGGCTACAAGATTCGCACCGTGCGCCAGATGGGCGACATCGCCGCGATCGTGGTGAACCTGAAAACCGGCGAACTGGAAAGCGTCAACGATCCGCGTTATCCGGCGGGGTCTGCGGCGGGTTACTGAGGTTTTCTTCGCGATCGCTGTTGACACTCCCGGTCCGCCCTGCGAGCCGCGTGCGACCCAAAGCAATCGGCCGCAACAACACGGTTGGAACGGTTTCGCCAGCTATTCGCGTACGTTTTGAAACACCGCATGAAACATGCATTGCTGAGCAACGTTCTAATGCAGCGCGCTTGATACACCATTTGGATAAACTGACTTCAAGGCTCGGCTTATCTCAGGTGTCAAGACCGAGATGGGATCATGTAGGCCCTGTTCTGTATGATTACTTGGGTAGCGCTTCGTGCTGAGCATGCTTAGCACCTTTACGTATCCAAACGGTACGGGCCGAAAAACATTGATCTGGTAATGCCGCGGTGATTCGGCGTCGGGTTCGTTGCCTTCGGAAATCTGATCTACCGAAACGAAGGCGCCAGCAAGTGGGCCCTTCATCACAAACTCTTGCTGACCGGCTTCACTGACGACAGACTTGAAGGTCAAAAAGAAGCTATCGAAGTTGCGGCTATCGTGTTCGAGCCTCGGTGTGTCGTTCCATACGTAGACCCCGTGAAGTTCGCCTGCAAGCCCGCTCAGGTACGATGCGCGCACCACGAGCGAAGGCCTTGTGGGTGTCCCGGGTGCGCCCGGCAACATCTCCAGTGTCGCGCCATCGAACTTCTGCATCGGATATACAAGACCCCACGGCAGCGACTCGCCGTCGACCAAAGGTTGACAACCACGCGAAAGCCGCGGCTCGCCCTGACCAAAAATACACACTTCCACTGGATACCAGTCGGCGGGCGTGCCTATTGGTTCGTCGCGGTAGTAAATCGCGACGTCGAATGGTTTGGCGGTGTGAAAGAACGACTGAAGCGCAATTTCTTTCACCAACTGATACGGCACGCCGGGCGTGAGCTGCCACGGCGGTCGGCGCGAAAAGTACATCTGCGCGGGAGCGCTTGTTACAGCAACAGCGTTCGAGTCTTTTGCACCCGCAACTCGCGCGGCACCAGCGCACACCAGTGCCGCGGCACACGCGCCTACGATGAAAGATGCCCTCATGACGACCGTACCTCTGACTGCATCCGTCGCCATTTTATGTCGAATGAGTGGTTTCAGGTATGGGTGTCCCCACGCCTGCCAGCCGCACAGTGGGAGATTATCCGCTCTTGGCCGGTTTCTGCGGCGCTGCACAATGGGTTCCAGAGCGTCGTCAGCCGCTCACGATGAGTCGGCTCAAGTGGTCAGACTCTATGGTGTATGCACTTCATGAAGCGTATTTCGCCTACCTTCAATGATGCGCAACCAGGAACCATGCGAGCACCGCCACGAAATTGTTGGTGGCGTGCAGGGTGATCGACGGCCACAGCGAACGGGTGCGCACGCGCAGCCATGCCAGTGCGAGGCCCAGCAGGACCAGCGCTGGCACCGGGTACCACGCGAACTTGAAGTCGGGCAGGTGCGCGCAACCGAAGATCACGGCACTGATCACGATGGCCCAACCAACGTGCATGCGGCTGGCCAGCCCCGACAGCAGCACGCCGCGGAACACCAGTTCCTCGACGAACGGCGCCACGCACACCACCAGCAGCGCCAGCAGGATGCGCAAATCCACCGGTACCTTGGCCGCCAGCACGGTCACGTCCTGATGCACTGGATGACCGCCTGACAACAGGTGCGTGATGCCGCCGCCCACGAGCAACACGACGATGCCCAGCGCCACGGCGCCGAGGTACGCAAGCTTGTTGTCGGGCTGCGTGAGGCCGAACCCAGGCAGTTCCGCGCGCGACCACTGCGCGGGCCAGAACCGGCGCACCAGCAGCGTCATGACCACGGCTGCGGCCGCGAGCGTGAGCACGACCAGCACGACCCTGACGTCGGGATTGCCGTGCATCGCCTGCGCGACGGCCCGGGTGTCGGGTTTCACATGGTGCATGCCCGCAACGATGCCGGCCTTCACCGTCAGCACGAAGCCGATCACGACGCCGACGAGCAGGCTCAGGCCGAACTGCAGCAGGAAGTACAGCACCACCGTGCCGAGCCCGCTCCAGATGCCGGGGTGTTTGGCTTCTGTGGCGGGTACCATGTTGTCGACTGGCGTGGGCGTGGCGGATTCGGTGGGCAGATCCATGCTGGCTTCATTGTGGAAGGTGGCAAGCCAGCACGCACTCTAGCAGCGACGCGGGGCGTGCCATGACTTCTCGCACACGCGATGCGCGGCGCGCGGCGCGATGATTCCGCGGTTAACCCTTGCGGACCATCGCCACATGAAACCCATTCGATTGCTCGTGCTTGCATCGCTCGCACTGGTTGCCACGTTGTCGACGACCGCCCAGGCGCGGCAACTGACCGATCAGGATTACGCGCGCGCCGCGAAGTTCCTGCTGCGCAGCACCGACCCGCTGGTCGGCCACAACTATGACCCGCTGGTCTACCACGAAGTACAGACCGTGCACTGGCTTGATGGCACGCACTTCTGGTACCGCGATTACGACGCCAGCGGCACGCATTTCTTCACGATGGACGCGGCAACCGGCAAGGTCGTGCCTTCGTTCGAACAGGCCAAGCTCGCGGCGGCGCTGAGCAAGGCCGGCAAGAAGCCGGTGAACGCGAAGGACTGGCCGCATCACTTCGATTTCCATCCGCTGCCGGATGGCAAGCTGGTGGTCAGCCTTGGATCGAAGCAGTACGACTGCGACTTGTCCGGCGCGGGTGTTTGCACCGCGCGCAAGAAAACCGCCACGCCGATGCCGGGCGGCTTCGCGTTTCGGGCGCTGTCGCCGGATGGCAAGCAACTGGCGTTCGTCAAGGACCACAACCTGTGGGTGCGCGACGTTGCGACGGGCAAGGTCACCCAGCTCACGACCGACGGCGTCAAGGATGACGGCTACAGTTCCGGGTTCGGTCCGATGGCGCTGGTGAAGTGGGCGCCCGATTCGAAGTCACTGGTCACGTTCCGCCAGGACATGCGTGGCGTCGAGGACATGTACCAGATCACCTCCGGCATCGGCCATCCCAAGCTCATCACCGAGCCGTACGCATTGCCGGGCGACAAGCACGTGCCGATGGCGTTGCCGGTGGTCATCGACGTGGCCATGCGCAAGGTGACGCCGCTGAAGATGCCCGAGGAACAGCAGCTTGGCTCGTGGATGGAGATCCAGTGGGCGCCCGACAGCAAGACCTTCGCGCTGGTTTCGACTTCACGCGATCGCCGGCACGAATGGTTCCGCATCGCGACCGCCGCGACCGGTGATGTGCGCACGGTGTTCGAATACACCGCCAAGGATTATTACCAGGGTTCGTACGCGGCGGCCGGTTCGGAATTCGCCAAGCCCGATTGGCTCTACCTCGCCGCGAGCCACGAAATCATCTGGCCGACCGAGCAGAACAACTGGATGAACCTGTACCTCTACAGCGCGACGACGGGCAAGCAGCTGCACCCGATCACGACCGGCGAGGGCGACGTGATCCAGGTGCTGCATCTCGACAAGCAGACGCGCACGTTGTGGTACCTCGGCGTCGGCCGCACGTCCGGCATGAATCCGTATTACCAGCAACTGTTCAAGGTCGACATCGACACCGGCAAGACCACGCTGCTGACGCCCGAGAACGCCAGCCACGCCATCACGATGTCGAAGGACGGCAAGTATTTCGTGGATGCGTATTCCACGGTCACGCAACCGCCGGTGACCGTGCTGCGCAGCGCGAGCGACGGACACATCACGGCGACGGTCGCCAAGACCGACATTTCGAAGCTCGTGGCCAGCGGCTGGGTGCCGCCGACGCCGTTCACGGTGAAGGCGCGCGACGGCAAGACCACGCTGTACGGGCTGCTGTACAAGCCGACCAACTTCGATCCGCACCAGAAATATCCGGTGGTCGATTTCATCTATCCCGGCCCGCAGATCGGTTCCATCGCCACCTTCGGCTTCCGTTCCGAACGTGGCGCCAACCAGGCGCTGGCGGAACTCGGCTTCATCGTGGTGACGATCGACGGCATGGGCACGCCGTATCGTTCGGCCAGCTTTCAGCGCGAGTGGTACGGCGACATGGGCGACGACACACTGCCCGACCAGATCACGGGCTTGAAGCAACTGGCCGCGCGCGACCCGTGGATGGATCTGTCCAAGCTCGGCATCTGGGGCCACTCCGGTGGCGGCAATGCCACGGTGTCGGCGATGCTGCATTACCCCGATTTCTTCAAGGTCGGCTGGGCCGAAAGCGGCAACTACGACAACCGCGACTACGACTACGCCTGGGGCGAGAAATGGCAAGGCCTGCTGGTCAAGTACAAGAACGGCACCAGCAACTACGACAACCAGGCCAGCGAGCTGCTTGCCAAGAACCTGCAAGGGCCACTGATGCTGGTGACGGGCGCGATCGACAACAACGTGTCGCCGGAAAACACCTACGTGCTGGCCGGCGCGCTGATGATGGCCAACAAGGATTTCGACATGCTGGTGGTGCCGAACCAGCATCATCACTATGGCAAGTACACGCCCTACATCACACGCCGGATGTTCGACTTCTTCGTCAGGAACCTTGCCGGCAACATTCCGCCGAAGGAGTTCGGCGGCATGCCCAAGACGCTTGTGAAGTAGCGGACGGGAGCACACGGTGCCACAGCCATGCCCTTCAAGGGGCCTGGTTAGCATCGTATCCCAGCGAACCTCGTGAACACCAAGAAAACTTGTCGTCATTCCGGGGCGATCACCGGCTGTATCGGTGATCGAACCCGGAATCCGCCTTGGAAGGCGTCCGAAGTGAAGAGCAGATTGACTCGCGCCATCCCTGGCGCTCACCCTCCGGGCCGCCTGCGGTGTTCGCGTTTGCAGTCCATACAAACGCAGTCGGGTTCGGCCTGCGGTGAAGCTGCAGACCGCCCCGGAATGACGAAAAATGTTACTTACTGAGGTATACCGCTAATCAGGTTCAAGGAGAGGGCCGAGTAGGGATTGGGTGAAGCGGCGCCATGAATTCGGGGCGCCGCGGTTGGGTAGCCCCTGCGTTGCAGGCGTATCCTGTACTTCCGTATTGATCGCGAGTGACCCCCCAACCATGCCGATCGTCTGGTCCCACGCCGGTCCCGCGCTGCTGGCTTCGTTCCTGGCCTCACTGGTGGAATGCGTCGAAGCGCTGACCGTGGTGCTGGCGGTGGGCACCGTGCGCGGCTGGCGCGACGCGCTGACCGGCAGCGCGGTCGCGGTGCTGGTCTTGCTTGGGTTGGTGTTGGTGCTGGGTTCGGCGCTGACGCGCATTCCGTTGCACGACGTGCAGTTGTTCGTGGGTGCGCTGTTGCTGCTGTTCGGGATGCGCTGGTTGCGCAAGGCCATCCTGCGCGCGGCCGGCGTGCTGGCCGTGCATGACGAGGCGGCCATCTACGCGCGGCAAACGCAGAGCCTCACCGGTTCTGGTGTGCGACGGCGCGGATGGGACAAGCTGGCTTTCGCGGCCGCATTCAAGATCACGATGCTGGAAGGCATCGAAGTCGTATTCATCGTGATCGCGATCGGCGCCGGCGGACGCGGCCTGCTGTTGCCCGCGGGCATCGGCGCCGTGGCGGCGCTGATAGTGGTCGTGGCGTTGGGCGCCCTGGTGCATCGGCCGCTGGCGCGGGTTCCGGAGAACACCCTGAAGTTCGTGGTCGGCGCACTGCTCTGCGCCTTCGGTACATTCTGGGTAGGCGAGGGCATGGGCGACGCATGGCCGGGCCACGACCTCGCGATTATCGTACTGATAGCGGTTTGGCTGATCGTGGCGTTGGGCTGCACGCGCTACGTCCGCAGCCGCGGCGCGCAACAGCATGAGGCCGCGTAATGGGCTGGCTCAAGACCATCGCAACCGAACTCTGGGGCTTGTTCGTGGAGGACGGCCGCTACGCGCTCACGATCGTCGTGTGGCTGGCGCTCGTCTGGCTGGCCCTGCCGCGCCTTGATCTCGGCCGCGGCTGGAACGCGGTCATCCTGGCGATCGGCTTGTTGTTGATCCTGCTGGAAGGCACGTTGCGCGGTGCACGGCGTGGGCGCGGGTGAGGCGCAGCTCACGCGGCAGGGTCAGACCGACGCATCGCGAAACGCACGCAACACGGAATTCATGCGCGTTTGATAGCCAGGCCCTTGCGCCTTGAACCACTCGATTACATCCTCGTCGATGCGCAGAGACACCGCAGCCTTTGATGACCTCGGCTGCAGCCCGCGACGAACCACGCCGCGAACAATGTGCTGAATGTCAGCCTCGGGGTGCTCACGAGAGGGTTTGCCGGACCGCCGAGCCTTGAGCGTGGCCCAGTCAGTCTTCGACTTGGTGGAAGTAGATTTGTGCTTCACGTCGCGTGGCTTTGCGGAACGAGATGATGCGGATTTCATGCTGGGTCTCCGTATGGACAATGGACACCGGAGTCCCAGCCAGCAGACCAAGCGTCACGAAACGCTGCTCACCATATGCGAAGCGATCGTCTTCGAAGGTGAAGGTAAGACCCTCGAACACGCGAGGGGCATCGACGAAGTCTAGCCCATGTGCTTTCAGGTTGGCGACGCGTTTGGCCGATGACCAATTGAACTCCATGATTCAATGTATATACACAATGTCATGTCGTCAAGGAACGGACCCCTCCGGCCCGAGACGGTCGTTGAAGGCTCGCGCAAGTTTGTCCGGCATCTGCCGTTCCCGCGACAGCGGGACACCCAAGGCTATGCGGACAGTGGGTTGGGAATGGCGTGACGGAATTGGGCGAGCCAAACAGTGCGGCCGCCGCAGGTTGGGTCTTCCGTCACGGTGGCGACGACATCGAAACCTGTGTCGTCAAGCAGTTTCCTATATTCGGCGGCGTCAAGGCTGGCGTGATACAGGGGCTCTCCTTCGAGGCGGCCAATGGCCTCGCCATAGGCAGTCCCGCTCGTGAACATCAGCGCGGCGCGTGGCGCGGCGTGCGACCGGAACACCGGGAACATTCGCCTCTGATCTTCGTGGTTCAAATGAAAGAAACTGTCCCAAACGAGAGTGCCGTGAAAGAGCCGCCCGAGGGATAACGTCCGCATATCCGAGACAAGCGCCTGCTGGCCGGGAAGGCGCGCTCGAAACTTGGCGATCATCGCAGTCGATGAATCGACGCCGGTGATGGCGTAGCCACACTCGCTGACATACCTTGCGATCGGCTCGCCGGCACCGCACCCAATATCGAGCACTGATCCGCCTGGTGGGATGAGCGCGCAAAAACGATCCAGCCATCCGCGTTCATAGAAGCTGCTTTCTCGCAGTCGCGCGTCAACCCAGCAACTGTCTTGTGGATCGGTCTTCAGACTGCGATCAGTCCTTGGTCGCGTAACTCGTCACGCCGCTTGGCGTTGACGATTCCCAGCAGCTTGCGCATACAGGCCACCAACGCCACCT
>SCQS01000041.1 GCA_004299705.1 Rhodanobacteraceae bacterium
CTGTCGGAGGAGGTTGATCTTGGCAGCGTGCCCATTAGTCGAGGCTCCCCAACGCCAACGTGGCGGCAAGCGTCTGCGCAGAACCGGCGTCACTGCGCGCCCTGTCGGAGGAGGTTGATCCTGGCAACGTGCCCATTAGTCGAAGCTCCTCAGGGCCAGCCCGGCGGCGATCATCAGTGCCGGCGCGTCCTGCGCCAGCGTCTGCGCCGTGAGGCGCGGCGACAACGACATGCTGGCGAGCGGATTGGCCACCACGCACGGCACGCCGAGTTGTTCGACCACCATGTCGGCGACCCCGGGGATCGACGCGCAGCCACCGGCCAGCACGACCTGGTCGACCTTGCCGAATTCGCTGCCGGCGAAGAAGAACTGCAACAGGCGACTGACCTGCTGCACCATGGCTTCCTTGAACGGTTCCAGCACCTCGATTTCGTAGGATTCGGGCAGGCCGCCCTGGCGCTTGGCGAGGCCGGCTTCCTCGTAGGACATGCCGTAGCGGCGCATCACTTCGTCGGTGAGCTGCTTGCCGCCGAATACCTGCTCGCGTGAATAGATGGTGCGCTGGTTCTTCAGCACCGACAGCGTGATCATGGTCGCGCCGACGTCGACCAGCGCCACCAGCGCGTCGCGCGGCACCGACAACTGATCGGCGATCAGACGGAAGGCGTTCTCCATCGCGAACACCTCGACATCGATCACCTTGGCGGTGAGCCCGCCGAGGTCGAGCGCGGCAACCCGCATGTCCACGTTTTCGGTACGCGACGCAGCCAGCAGGATCTGCTGCATCTCCGGGTTGTCCTTGACTGGCCCGACGGTTTCGAAGTCGAGACTGACTTCCTCGATCGGGTACGGGATGTATTGGTTGGCCTCGACCTGTACCTGGCCCTCCAGGTCATCCTCGGAAAGATCCGCCGGCATCGGGATCACCTTGGTGATCACCGCCGAGCCCGCGACCGCGGCCGCGGCGTGCTTGGTGCGCGCGCCGGAGCGCTGCATCGCGCGACGAATCGCGTCGCCGACGGCTTCGACCTCGACGATGTTCTTTTCGACCACGGCGTTGGGCGGCAACGGCTCGACCGCGTAGTGCTCCACGCGGAAACGCGAACCCGCTTGGCTCAACTGCAACAGCTTGACCGCAGTCGAACTGATGTCGACACCAATCAATGGCGCAGCACTGCTCGTCAGAATTCCCACTGGAGTCCCCTTCCCCGTGCCCACTCGCGCAGAATCGCCGCGCGACAGCATTAGATACGAAAGTTAACGAAATATCAATGATATCGCAAAGTACGCGCAACCCGATGAACTTGAAGCATTTCCCTTGTGAGATGATCGTCCTTCAGTACCGATCCCGGCTGGACGTGCGTCACAAATCCTTGAGAAACTTTGGACGACATTTCGTCGGCAGGCCGCGTGGACAGGCGCACACGCCAGCGCGTCGTCCCCGCATGGGTGCAGACGCGCAAGCCACTGGTGCACGCGCGCAAAGCGTCGCCAAGGGTCGCACCACGCGAACACGCCTCTATAATTTCCCGCGTACTGTTGACGCCATCCAGCGTCGGCATTCGATTCCTCGCACCGCGTCCGCAACCCGGATCGTGCAACTCCATCGACTCGCCGCGTCAGCGCCGTCCGCCTGGCTCCTTCCGGAAACCGCATGAGAATCCTCAAACGACTGACGCTGATCGGCCTGATCGTCATCCTCTGTTTCATCGTGCTGGGCGTCATCGCGGGTGCCGTCACGTACTGGCTGGTCGAGCCGCGAGTGCCATCGGTCGCGTCGCTCAAGGACGTGCAGATGCAGGAGCCGCTGCGCATCCTTTCCGCCGACGGCAAGCTGATCGCGGAATACGGCGAAATGCGCCGCCGGCCGGTGCAGATCCAGAACGTGCCGGACAACCTCAAGGATGCGGTGCTGGCGGCCGAGGATGCCGATTTCTACCACCACTCAGCCATCGACATCACCTCGACCCTGCGCGCGGCGATCCAGGTCGTGCTGCACCACGGCGAGAAGGTCCAGGGTGGCTCGACCATCACCCAGCAGGTCGCCCGCAACTTTTTCCTGAGTCCGCAGAAAACCTACACCCGCAAGATCATCGAAATCTTCACCTCGTTCCGGATCGAGCACGAGCTGACCAAGGATCAGATCCTGCAGCTCTATCTCAACAAGATGTTCCTGGGCCACCGCACCTACGGCGTGGCCGCCGCCGCGCAGTACTACTACGGCAAGACCATCGACCAGCTCAGCATCGCCGAGTGCGCGGCGATCGCATCGAGCTTCCAGTCGCCGTCCGTGGTCAACCCGATCGACCACAAGGATCGCCTGCTCGCACGCCGCAACTGGGTACTGGGGCAGATGCTGTCGCACCGCTTCATCGACCGCGCGCAGTATGAGCAAGCAATTGCCACGCCGGACGACGCCGCGCCGCACGAGCCGCCGATCCAGGTCGACGCGCCGTACCTCGCCGAGATGGTTCGCCAGCAGGCGCTGCAGCGGCTAGGCAACCAGGCGCTCACCGATGGCTACGTGATCCGCACCACCATCAGCAGCCACTTGCAGGATCTGGCCAATCACGCGCTGCGCAGCCGACTGGAGGATTACGACCACCGTCACGGTTATCGCGGCCCGACCGCGCAGGTCACGCTGCCCGATCCGGTGACACCCGCCGCGCTGGATCAGGCGCTGTCGAACTACAACGAAGTGAGCGGCTTGTGGCCCGCGATCGTCACCCGTGTCAACGCCAACGACGCGTCGGTCTACGTGCAGGGCGGCCAGACCATCAAGCTGGCCATCGCCGACATGAAGTGGGCGCTGGGTTACGCGCGCAAGGCCAAAACCGGCGGCAAGGGTGCGGCCTCGATCCTGCAGCCCGGCGACATCATCCGTGTGCGCGAAGTGGCCGACAATCCATCGGTCGCCCCGGCCAAGCCGGCGCAGGCGAAGTCCAAAACCGCCGAGCAGGCCGCCGCCGATCCGAAGCACTGGGAACTGGAACAAATCCCCGCCGCGCAGGCGGCGATGGTGGTGCTGTCGCCCGACGACGGCGCGGTGCAGGCGCTGGTCGGCGGTTTCAATTTCGGCCTGAGCAAATTCAATCGTGCGGTGCAAACCGCCCGCCAGCCAGGCTCCAGCTTCAAACCCTTCATCTATTCCGCCGCCTTCAGCCGCGGCTACACGCCGGCATCGATCATCAACGACGCGCCGATCGCGCTGCCCGATCCGTCCAAGCCCGGCGGTTTATGGACGCCGCAGAACGATGACGGCAAGTTCCGCGGCCCGATGCGCCTGCGCGAAGCGCTGGCGCAGTCGGTGAACCTGGTCGCGATCAGATTGCTGGACGCTGTCGGCGTGCGCTACACCCGCGACTACGTGACCCGCTTCGGTTTTCCGCTCGACGCGATCCCGGCCAACCTGTCGATGGCGTTGGGCACCGCCTCGGTGTCACCGATGGCGATGGCACGCGGTTACGCGGTCTTCGCAAACGGCGGCTTTCTGATCACGCCCTATTACATCGCCGAAATCGACAACCGCGACGGCAAGGCGATCTACAAGGCCGATCCCCTGCGGGCCTGCCGCAACTGCGAAGCGCGCCTGCTGGACGAAGGCAAGACCACCGCGGCGCCCGCCCAATCCGAATCCGCCGCCGGCGATCCAGGGGCGATGAACGACACCACCAATGCGCTGAACGAATCCGCCAAGGGGCCGCTGCTGGCACCGCGCGTGATCGATCCGCGCAATGATTTCCTGATTACTTCGCTGATGCACAGCGTGATCGACAGTCCGCTCGGAACCGGCGCCGCCGTGAAGAAACTCGGGCGCAGCGACCTTGCCGGCAAGACCGGCACCTCCAACGACTACCACGACGGCTGGTTCTGCGGCTTCAACAACGACCTCGTGACCACGGTCTGGGTTGGCTTCGACGATTTCAAATCGCTCGGCCACAAGGAATTCGGCGCCGAGACCGCGTTGCCGATCTGGATGGCGTTCATGGGTCCCGCGCTGCAGGGCAAACCGGAAGCCAGCTTGCCGATGCCGCCCGGCATCGTCACCGCGACCATCGATCGCACCACCGGCCTGCCGGCGCCCCCGGGCGACACCAACACCATGACCGAGATGTTCACGATCGAGGACTTGGACCGCCTGCGCGAACAGGCCAAGCAGCAGCAGAACCAGGCGCCCGCGTATGACATTTTTTAGCGATCGTCCCTGATCGCTGCCTCGCGGAAACAAGTGGCGAGCACGCAGCAACCAAAATTATCGACAGCAGAACGGCCTTCCTCGGCCTGACTTTCCTCAACAGCAGCTTCGCTCGGAACCGGGAAGCGGGTGCAGCAAGCAACGCTGCGGCAAGTTTGCCGTGGTGTGTTTGGCGCACGATTCGACTCGCGATACCGTCCGGACTTGCGCCCCCGCCACCCATCCCCCGCCTCCTGTTCCTTCTACGCTTGCAATTCCACACGTCGATTCGCCACACTCGCACCCGACGCGGCTACTGGGTGTCACCGCCATGCACAAGACCGCCGGATATCACCAGCTTCACGCCGAGGGCCGTACCCATCAATTGCGGCGGCGCATCGCACTGGAAGCGGCCCGCCTGATCAGCGAACACGGCATCCGCGACTACCAGCTGGCCAAGCGCAAGGCCGCGCGCCACGTCGGCGTCAGCGACGAAGGTTACTTGCCGCGAAATCGCGAAATCGAGGAAGCCCTGCGCGAACACCAACGCCTGTTCCGGGCCGAAGAACAGCCGCGTGCGCTGCGCATACGGCGCGAGGCCGCGCGCGATGCAATGCGGTTGCTGGGGCGTTTCGAACCGCGCCTGGTCGGTGCGGTGCTGGAAGGCACCGCCGACATGCACACGCCGGTGAGCCTGCACGTGTTCGACGATTCACCTGAGGCCGTGGCCCTGTTGCTGCACGACCACGGCATCGAATTCGAGTCGCGCGCACGCACGCTGCGATTGGATCGCGAACGCAGCGGCGAATTCCCGGTGCTGTTGTTTGAGGCCGATGGCGTCGCGGTCGACGTCACCGTGTTCCCGCGCGATGCCTTGCGCCAGGCGCCGCTCGATCGCATCGCCGAGCGGCCCCAGCAACGCGCATCACTGGCGGCACTCGATGCGATGTTGACGGGAAATACCTGACTCGGGACTCGGGAAAGCGCAAGAGCTTTTACCCTCTTCCAAAGGAAGGGGGGTCGCGCCGCAGGCGCGGGGGGATGGCAGACCCGCAAAAAAGCCATCCCCCTCGATCCCCCTTCCTGCGGAAGGGGGAAGCAAAAAACCAGGCTCAGCGTTTGTCCAGCGCCACGTAATCGCGCGGCGTCGCACCCACGTACACCTGCCGCGGCCGACCAATGCGGCCGCCGGGCATTTCATGCTGTTCGATCCAGTGCGCGATCCAGCCCGAGGTGCGCGCGATCGCGAACATCACGGTGAACATCTCGGTCGGAATCCGCAGCGCCTTGTAGATGATGCCCGAATAGAAATCGACGTTCGGGTACAGCTTGTGCTCGATGAAGTAATCATCCTTGAGCGCGGCCTCCTCCAGCTTCAGCGCGACCTCCAGCAACGGGTCGTTGACGCCGAGTTTGTCCAGCACCTCGTGGCACTTCGCGCGAATGATCTTGGCGCGCGGGTCGAAGTTCTTGTAGACGCGATGGCCGAAACCCATCAGGCGGAAGCCCGATTCCTTGTCCTTGGCGCGCGCGATCGCCTTGTCGACGTTCTTGGCATCGCCGATCTCGGTCAGCATCTTCAGCACCGCTTCGTTGGCGCCGCCGTGCGCGGGGCCCCACAGCGCGGCGATGCCGGCGGCGACGGACGCGTACGGATTGGCGCCGGTCGAACCGACCAGGCGCACCGTCGAGGTCGAGGCGTTCTGCTCGTGGTCGGCGTGCAGGATGAACAACAGATCCAAGGCCTCGGCCACCACCGGGTTCAACACCAGCGGCTCGCTCGGCACCTCGAACATCATGTGCAGGAAGCGATCGACGTATTTCAGATTGTTGCGCGGATAGCGCATCGGCCAGCCGATCGAGTAGCGGTAGACCGCCGCTGCGAGGGTCGGCATCTTGGCAATCAGACGGATCGCGGCCAGCTTGCGCTGTGCGGGGTCTTCGTTGTTGGTGGTGTCGTGATAGAACGCCGACAGCGAGGCGACGGCGGCGCACAGCATCGCCATCGGGTGCGCGTCGTAATGGAAACCGTGCAGGAAGTTCTTCACGGCTTCATGCATCATGGTGTGATGCGTCACCTGGTCCTCGAACGCATGCATCTGCTCGGGGGTCGGCAACTCGCCTTCCAGCAGCAGGTAAGCGACCTCGAGGAAACGCGAGTTCTGCGCGAGCTGTTCGATCGGATAGCCGCGATACAACAGCACGCCCTTCTCGCCATCGATGTAAGTGATCGCGCTCTTGCACGCGGCGGTGGCGGCAAAGCCGGGGTCGAACGTGAAGTGCCCGGTCTCGCGGTACAGCGAGGCAATGTCCACGCAGCTTGGCCCCAGGCTGCCCTCAACCAGCGGCAGGGACACGGACTTTTCGGGGGTGGTCAGGGTGACATTCTCGTTGGGCACTGGGGACTCCTTGGAAGCTCTGCGACTCGCTGCATCGGTGTTGGTTAGCCCATCAATTATCGCACGATGCGGCGGCGTACGCAGGTGGTCGATCACAAACGCGGCCACGTGTCAGATTCACGCGCACACGAAAACGCCCTCCGTGGGAACCACGGAGGGCGTCGGATTTCGAAATACTGGATCCCGTGTCACCGGCCGTCCATGGCCAGCACGGGATGAGTTCATCCTGAACTCATTTCTTGCCGGCGGCGTAGCGCTTCTTGAATTTGTCGATGCGGCCACCCGCGTCCATCACCTTCTGCTTGCCGGTGTAGAACGGGTGCGAGGCCGAGGAAATGTCGACCTTGACGACGGGGTATTCGTTGCCGTCTTCCCACTTGATGGTGTCCTCGCTCGTCATCGTCGAGCGCGTCAGGAACGCGAAGTCGGACGCGGCGTCCTGGAAGACCACCGGGTGGTAATCGGGGTGGATATCGGCTTTCATGGGTGTTCGCCTGGATTCAAATGCTGCGGGCAAGGGCGGAATTGTAGCCTGAAACCTGGATTGACGGCAAGCGCTATGCTGCGCCCACTCAAGCCCAATGCGCACGCAGGCCAGGCCGGGGGTGCGCCGCTGCCAGCCTTGACGATCAAGCCGACGCGAACCGCGCGGCGGCGCCGATCCAGCGTTCGGTCAGGCGGTGCGCCAGCACGGGATGCGCGCGCAGCATCGCCATGCCGACCCGCTGCACGGACGGCATCAAGGCGGCATCGCGCACGATGTCCGCGACCCGGAAACCCATCTCGCCGGTTTGGCGGGTGCCCAAGAGTTCGCCCGGTCCGCGCAGGCGCAAGTCTTTTTCCGCGATCGCGAAACCGTCGTTGGTTTCGCGCAGCGTTTCGATCCGCTGTTTCGCCAGCCCCGACAGCGGCGGCTGGTACAGCAGTACGCAGGTCGAGGCCACGCTGCCGCGCCCGACCCGTCCGCGCAACTGGTGCAACTGCGCAAGACCCAATCGCTCGGCATTCTCGATCACCATCAGGCTGGCGTTGGGCACGTCCACGCCGACCTCGATCACCGTGGTCGCGACCAGCAAGGCGATGCGGCCTTCCTTGAAGGCATCCATCGCCGCCTGCTTCTCGCGCGGCTTCATGCGCCCGTGCACCAGGCCCACGCTGATCCCCGGCAACGCCGCGCTCAATTGCGCGTGCGCGACCTCGGCGGCCTGTGCCTGCAAAAGTTCGCTGTCTTCGATCAGTGTGCAGACCCAATAAGCCTGCCGCCCTTCCGCGCAGGCCGCGCGGATGCGCTCGGTCACTTCATCGCGACGGGTGTTGGCAAGCGCGACTGTACGCACCGGCGTGCGCTCGGGCGGCAATTCATCCAGCGTCGACACATCGAGATCGGCGTAGGCGCTCATCGCCAGCGTGCGCGGGATTGGTGTCGCGGTCAGCACCAACTGGTGTGGCGCCTCGCCGGCGCCCGCACCCTTGTCGCGCAGGTTCATGCGTTGCTGCACGCCGAAGCGGTGTTGCTCGTCCACGATCGCAAGGCCCAGTCGCGTGAATTCCACGCCCGCCTGCATCAGCGCGTGTGTGCCGATCGCAATCGGCGCGCCTGCGGCCAGTTTCGCTAGTGCCGCCGCGCGCGCACGGCCGGTCACCTTGCCAGCCAGCCACACCACCTCGATGTCCAGCGGATCGAACCATGCTCGAAAACTGCGCAGGTGTTGTTCGGCCAGCAATTCGGTCGGCGCCATCAGCGCGGTCTGGCGGCCGTTTGCGATCGCGTGCAGCGCGGCCAGCGCCGCGACCACCGTCTTGCCCGAACCCACGTCGCCCTGCACCAGCCGCAGCATCGGCACGCGCCGGGCCAGATCGCGTGCGACTTCTTCGCTCACCCGACGCTGCGCGCGCGTGAGCGTGAACGGCAGCGCATCCAGAAACCGTTTTCGCAAATCCGGATCGACGGGCAATGCGGGTGCGCGATGCTTGCGGAACTTCGCGCGCAGGCGTTTCAGGCTGATGTGGTGCGCCAGCAATTCCTCGAAGGCAAGGCGCTGCTGCGCCGGATGCCCGCCTGCCAGCAACGCCGTCACATCGGAATCGGGCGCCGGACGATGCACGCCCAGCAATGCATCGCGCAAAGGCATCAGGCCCAATGGCCCCAGCAACTCTTGCGGAATCAATTCCAGCACCGCTGCATCAGGCAACCGCGCCAGGGCTTTTTCGATCACGCCGCGCAGGCGCTGCTGGCCCAGTCCTTCGGTGACTGGATAGATCGGCGTCAGGGTAGCTTCGACCGGCGTTTCGCCGTGCACGACACGGTATTGCGGATGCACCATCTCCAGTCCGTGCTGGCCGTGGCGCACCGCGCCGTAGCAGCGCAGGCGCGTGCCGGTCTTGAACTGTTCGATCTGCTGGCGTCGGAAATGAAAGAAACGCAATACCAGCGTTTCGCGCGATGCATCGCCGATCGCCACGCGCAATTGCGGCCGATAACGAAACCCCGTCTCGACCGCCTCGACCACGCCCTCGACCTGCGCCGATTCACCCGCGACGAGATCGCGGATCGGTGTGATGCGCGTGCGATCTTCGTAACGCAATGGCAAATGGAACCAAAGGTCCTGCACCCGCTCGATGCCGAGCTTGCGCAGGGTTTCCGCAAGCGCCGGCCCGACGCCGGGCAGCGTCGCGACCGACGCGAGCCCGCTATCTTCCGGTTGTTGCTGGCGCTTGTCGGCGGACGTCGTCACCCGCGCAAGATTAGCCGATGCTGCAGCGGCGGCGCGCGATCAGCGGGGCGCCACCGCGATCACGTCGACCTCGACCGCGACGCCCTTGGGCAGCGCCGCCACGCCGATGGTCGAACGCGCGGGATACGGCTCGTGGAAGTAATGCTGCATGACTTCGTTGACCGCCCCGAAGTTGGAAAGATCGGTCATGTAAATGCCCACCCGCACCACGTCGTCGAACGTGGCCCCGCCCGCGGCCAGCACGGCTTTCAGGTTCTCGAACACGCGCGCTGCCTGCACGCCGATGTCGCCCGCGACGGCCTCGCCGGTGACGGGATCGATCGGCACCTGGCCCGACAGATACAGGGTGTTGCCCGCGCGCACGGCCTGCGAATAGGGGCCGATGGCTTTGGGCGCGGAATCGGAATGGATGGGAGTACGGGGCATGGCGGGGTCGCTATTGGAATCGAGTTGTTCAGTGTAACGGGGGATTGGGGCAGGGTGCCGAGGGAAGAGAACCGACGCCGACACGACGTTTCTTCGAAGCGCCCCCACTACCTCTCCCCCGCCCCCGCTTCTGTCACAACGGATACCGATACACCCCGTTCACCACCTTGGTGTTCCTGATCCGCCTCATCACATCGGCGAGATGTTTGCGGTGCTTGACCTCGATCGCGAAGATCAAGGTTGCGGCCTGGATGCCGCGCTCGATGTACTTGACGTCGTCGATGTTGGAATTGGCGTCCGCGATCGCGGACGACACGGTCGCCAGCACGCCCGGCCGGTTGACCACTTCGACCCGCAGTTCCACGCGGTAATCGCCCTGCACTTCGCTGTCCCAGCCGATCTCGACGCGGCGCTCGGGCAGCTTGGAAAGCTCCGCGACATTCGGACATTCGACGCGGTGCACGACGATGCCCTTGCCCGGCGACAGGTAGCCCACGATGTCGTCGCCCGGGACCGGATGGCAGCACTGGCCGAAACTCAGGATGCCGCGCTCGGCGCCGCTGATGCGAATCTTCTCCGCGCGATGCTGTGCGGCGCCGATCACCGATCCGCCCAGCTCGACCAGCTTCAACGCCACCTGATCGGGCATGCGGTTGCCCAGCGCGATCTCGGACAGCAGGTCTTCCAGCCGACGCAAATTGTTGTCGGCGAGATAGCGATCCAGCGCCTCGGGCGGAATCGCGTCCAAGCTGGAACCGCCGGCGTCCAGCGCGCTCTCCAGCATCCGGTGCCCGAAGTCAATCGCGTCTTCGTGCTGCAGGTGTTTCAGGTATTGTCGGATCGCCGCGCGCGCCTTGCCGGTCACCGCAAAATCCAGCCACGACGGATTGGGCACCGCGGAAGGCGCGGTGATCACTTCCACCGTCTGCCCCGAAGCCGGCTGCGAACGCAGCGATGCGAGTTTGCCGTCGACACGCGCCGCCACCGCGTGCATGCCGACGTCGGTGTGCACCGCGAAGGCGAGATCCAGTGCGGTTGCATTCTTGGGCAAGGCCTGGATGTCGCCGGCTGGCGTGAACAGGTACACCTCGTCCGGAAACAGGTCGACCTTGACGTTCTCGATGAATTCCAGCGACGACGGTGTCGCGGCCTGCGAGTCGGCGAGACCGGCAACCCATGCGCGCGCGCGCGACTGCGCACTGTTGGAGGGAATCGCCTCCTGCTTGTACGACCAGTGCGCGGCCACTCCGCGCTCGGCCACGGCGTCCATTTCCTCGGTGCGAATCTGGATTTCGATCGGCGCGCCGAACGGCCCGAACAACACCGTGTGCAGCGACTGGTAGCCATTGGCCTTGGGAATCGCGATGAAGTCCTTGAAGCGCTTCTCGACCGGCTTGAACAGCGAATGCGCCGTACCCAGCGCCTGGTAGCAATGCGCGACCGAGTCGGTGACCAGGCGAAACCCGTACACGTCCATCACCTCGTCGAAGGTCTTGTGCTCGCCCTTCATCTTCGACCAGATGCTGTAGGGCGCCTTGATCCGGCTGATGATGCGTACCGGGATGCCATCGGCAGCGAGCCGCTGGGCCAGTGCGTGCTCGATCTTGTCCATGGCCTCGCGGCGGTTGCCGAGCGTGCGCTTGATGCGCGAGGCGATGATCTTGTAGCGATCGGGGTACAAGCTGCGGAAGCCGAGATCCTGCAGTTCGGCGCGGATTGCATTCATGCCGAGGCGCGCCGCGATCGGTGCGTAGATCTCCAGCGTTTCGCGCGCGATACGGCGGCGCGCGTCCGGCGGCATCGCCGACAGTGTGCGCATGTTGTGCAGGCGATCGGCCAGCTTGATCAGGATCACGCGCAGGTCGCGCGCCATCGCCAGCAGCATCTTGCGGAAACTTTCCGCGTCGGCTTCGAGGCGGCTGGCGAAGTCCACGCGTTCGAGCTTGGTGACGCCATCCACCAGTTCGGTCACGACCGGACCGAAACTGGCCTCAAGCTGCACCCGGGTCATCCCGGTGTCTTCGAGGGTGTCGTGCAGGATCGCCGCGATGATGGTTTCGGCATCCAGGCGCAAGCCCGCCAGGATCGTCGCCACCGCGAGCGGATGCGTGATGTACGGCTCGCCGCTCTTGCGGCGCTGCGCGGCGTGCGCATGCGCGCCCACCGCGTAGGCACCACGCACGCGTTCGACCTGCTCGGGTGGAAGGTAAGCAGCAAGTTGCGCGGCCAGCGCGTCGATACCCGACGCGCCTGCGGTGCCCGCGGGTTTCCCCGCCGACCGCACCACCTCGCCTGCTTCCGATTTCGCCTTGCGCTTGCGCATGACAGCAAGCTAGACAGGCGCGGCGCGCGAGTCAATACGGATCGGAAAGGCGGTTACAAGCTGCGCGCTACGAAAGCAGCTTGATAGCAGTCGGCCTGCCCGCGACCACCCGATGCATTGGGCGGGCATCGAACGCTTCGATCGCCGCGTGAGGGGGGTACTCTCACCCCGAAGGGAGAGAGGAAAGCCAAAACACGTCAAACGTCGTCGAGACCCTTGGACATGTCCTCGTCGACTTCGGCCGCGGCCCATTCCATGGCCTCGCGGTCGCGGCGTTCGCGTTCGACGCGGTCGATCTCGTCGATGGTCGGCATGTCGATGGTGTGGTCCGCGATTTCGCGCAGGGCCAGCACGGTCGGCTTGTCGTTCTCGGGGTCGATGGTGGCCTCGACGCCATTCTCGAGCTGGCGCGCGCGGCGCGTCGCCATCAGTACCAGTTCGAAACGGTTGTCGACCACCTTCAGGCAGTCTTCCACGGTGATGCGTGCCATGTGAGCTTCCAGTCGTATCGCAAACTTCTAGATTGTACCAGCACCTGCCTGTTTGTCGAATGCGGGCAATGGAAGGTGAAATACGGCCGAGGCTTGCCTGAACACAACCTGCCCTGCAACATCACGCCCCGGCAATTGCTGGACCATGGCGTTCTAGAATTGCGCGCTTGCAACGCACGCCATCCGACCGCATTGATCGCCGATGCCACGACTCCACTCCCGCTTCGCACAAAGCCTCATCGTCACCACCGTGGCCGTCGCCCTGACGGCGTGCGCGGTGGCACCGCCGCGTACCGACGATCCCTATCAGAACTTCAACCGCAAGATGTTCAAGTTCAACATGTTCGCGGACAAGGTGGCGATCCGTCCGGTGGCCAAGGCCTACGTCAAGGTCACGGGGCCCAAGGGACGCGAACATATCAGCGATTTTTTCACCAACCTGCGCACGCCCGTCACGATCATCAACGAGGCGCTGCAGGGCCGCCCCGGACCGGCGCTGGATTCGACGGCGCGGTTCCTGATCAACAGTACTGCGGGCGTGCTCGGCTTCTTCGACCCGGCCACGCGCCTGGACGTGCCGCGGCACCCGACCGATTTCGGGGTGACGCTGGCACGCTGGGGCGTGCCGGAAGGCCCGTATCTGGTGCTGCCCTTCATCGGGCCGACCACTGCGCGCGACGTGTGGCGGCTGCCGGTGGACAGCTATTTCGATCCGCTCGGCTGGTACGCACGCGACCATGATTTCCAATGGCACGCGCAATACCTGCCGTCTCTCGTGTATCTCGTGACACTGCGCGCCAGCCTGTTGCCGCTCGACTCGATCCTGGATTCGTCGTACGACCCGTACGCGTTCATGCGTGACGCCTATCGCCAGCGTCGCCTGTACATGAATTACTTCGGCAACCCGCCGATGTCGGCGATCGAAGAACTGCAGGGCACCACCCCGAGCGAACAGAACGATCAGGACATCGAGCAGTTGTTGCAGCAGCAACAGCAGTACGAGAAGAGCCACGGCATCAACCAAAACGCCGTGCCCGCTTCCGGCGGCAGCGTCAATCCGCCACCGTCGAGTTCGGGCGCCTGACGTCGGTCAAGCCGCCGCGGCGGGCGTGTCGAGCAAAGTCTCGACGTCGCACACCGCCGCGAGCGAACGCAGTCCTTCCGGCCAATGCACCACCCTGATGTGCCGCCCGGCACGGCTCGCGGCAGCGGCCAAGGCCAGTACACACGCCAAGCCCGCACTGTCGGCGCGGGTCAGGCCGCCCAGGTCCAACTGCGTCTGTGTGCCCGCCGCCAGCGCGCGCCGCGCTTCCGCGAACGCGTGCGCCGCGGTGGCGAAGGTCAACGCGCCGGCCAACGCCAGCGTGTCGTGATCGGGCTGCGCCAGCGTCACCGCCTCGGCCGGATTCGAAGTACGCCGCATGGCATCAGTGGCCACTGTCCTGCTGCTTCATCTGGTCGATCGCGCCCGCGCCCTCGGTCTGCAGGCGCTTGATGAGGCCGTCGATGCCTTCCTTCTGGATTTCGGCGGCAACCTGGTTGCGGTAGTTGGTGATGTAGGAAATGCCCGCGATGATCACGTCATAGGCCTTCCATTCGCCGGACGCGGTTTTGCGGAACGCGTAGTCCACCGAAATGCTGTTGCCGTTCGCCAGCTTGACCTCGGTGCGCACCAGCGTGCGGTTCTGGTCCAGCGGCCCGCGTGCCGGCAGCACCTTCACTGCGCCGCGCGTGTAGGCCAGCAGGCCTTCGCCATAGCGATGGATCAGCGCGTTGTAGAACGCCTGCGAGAATGCGACGCGCTGGGCCGGCGTGGCCTGGCGCGCATACCGGCCCAGCACCAGCAGGGCGGCATAATTGGTATCGAAGTGCGGCAGGATGATGCCGTCGATCACCTTGACCATCTGCTCGGGGTTCTGCTGCAGTTCGGCCTGGTGGCCCTGCACGGCAGTACCCAACTGGTCGGCGATCGACTGCACGATCTGCTGCGGGGTCTGCCCGACCGTGGCGAACGCAGGTGCGGTGAATGCGGCACCAATGCACAGCGCCGCCAGCAACATCAACGAACGTTTCAACATGCTCTGTCTCCTTGACCCCGCGGTCATGCCGCGAGGCAACGGTATGTCAGGGTTTGCCGGATGACGGCGGCGCGCTGGACGCGGGCGCGGAACTTCCGCTGCTCGATTTCGGGCCGCCGTTGACCAGGAACTTGCCGATCAGGTTCTCGATGCTCATCGCCGATTGCGTCAGCACCATCTCGTCGCCGTTCTTGAGAAAGGTCGGCGACCCACCCGGCTCGATGCCAACGTACTGGTCGCCCAATAAACCGCTGGTGAATATCGCGGCCGAGGAATCGTCCGGAATCTCGTTGTATTTCTTGCTGATCGACAGCAGCACCAGCGCGTCCATCCGCTGCGGTTCCAGCTGGATGGACTGCACGTCACCGATGCGCACGCCCGCGATCTTGACCGGCGCGCGTTCCTTCAACTGGCCGATATTCTGGAAGCGCGCCTTCACGATGTAACTGTCGCCCGAATGGATATTGGCCACCGACGTGGTCTGGGTGGCAAGGTAGGCCAGCGCGGCGAAACCGAGCAGGATGAACAGGCCAGTGCCGATGGCGTAGGAAGGTCTTGGATTCATGCAATCACCAATGTTGCGTGCCGGTCAGGTCATGAAGGCCGTCATCACGAAGTCGAACGCGAGGATCACGATCGACGAGAACACCACCGTGCGGGTGGTCGAATACGCCACGCCCTCGCTGGTCGGCGGCGCGGTATAGCCCTGGAACACCGCGATCAGGCTGACCACGCCACCGAACACGATGCTTTTGTATACCCCATCGAGAATGTCCCGCTGCAGCATCACGGTCGAGGTCATGTTGCCCCAGAAGGTGCCGTTGTCGAGGCCGAGCCACGTCACGCCGACAAGATGTCCACCGAAGATGCCCATCGCGTTGAACACGCAGGCCAGCAGCGGCATCGCGATGATGCCGGCGAGGAAGCGCGGCGCGGCCACGTAAGCCAGCGGATCGACCGCCATCATCGACATCGCATCCAGCTGATCGGTGGCACGCATCAGACCGATCTCGGCGGTGACCGCGGTGCCCGCGCGACCCGCGACCAGCAGCGCCGTCACCACCGGCCCGAGCTCGCGGAACAGGCTCAACGCCACCGCGGTACCCAGCTCTGACGTGGCCCCGAATATCGACAGGGTGTTGAACAGCTGCAGCGCCAGCACCATGCCCACGAACAGACCGCAGGTCATCACGATCACCAGGCTCATCGCGCCGACGAACCAGACCTGCCGGCACAGTTCGCGCCAGTAGCGCAGGCTTTTCGGCACCGCGCCGGCGACCGCGACGAAAAACAGTCCGCACTCGCCCAGCGAGACGACACCTTGCAACAGCCAGTTGCGGCGCAGGTTGGCGTTCATCGATGCGCTTCCCTGAAACCCAGTTCGGTCGCGTAGTCCGGCGCCGGGTAATGGAACGGCACCGGGCCGTCGGCCTCTCCGCCGAAGAACTGCCGCGTCCACGGCGAATCCTGCCGCGCCAGTTCGTCCGGCGCGCCCTGCGCGACCAGTTTGCCGTTCGCGATCAGGTACACGCGGTCGGCCACTTTCTGGATCGCCGCGAGTTCGTGCGCGACCAGGATGGAGGTGATGCCCAATGTGTGGTTGAGCGTGCGGATCAGGCGCAGCACCTGGTTCAGCGCAATCGGATCCAGCCCCACGAACGGCTCGTCATAAAGAATAAGCATCGGGTCGAACACGATCGCGCGCGCCAGCGCCACCCGTCGCGCCATGCCGCCCGAAAGTTCGCTGGGCATCAGCTGCGCGGCGCCGCGCAAACCCACCGCCTGCAGCTTGGTCAGCACGATGTCGCGCAACAATTCTTCCGGCAACTTCGCGTGTTGGCGCAGCGGGAACGCGATGTTCTCGAACACGCTGAAATCGGTCAGCAGCGCCGAGTTCTGGAACAGGAAACCGATGCGCTCGCGCAACGCGAACAGGTCGCGCCGCGACAGCTTCGTCACTTCCTCGCCATCCACCCGCACGCTGCCGGTGTCGGGCCGCAACTGGCCGGTGAGATGCCGCAGCAGCGTGGTCTTGCCGGTACCCGACGGCCCCATGATCGCGGTGACGCTGCCGCGCGGCACATCGAGATCGAGGCCGTCGAAGATCGTCTTCGCGCCGATGCGCGTGTGCAGGCCGCGCACCTGCACCAGCGCAGCGGCGGACGATTCGGGTTGGGCAACGCCAGGGTTCATCGCGGATCGGGGAAACCAAACTCACAAGTTCACTAGATTAACGGAGCAGGGTTGCCGCGCCTAGCGCAAGATGCTCAATCCAGCAGGCGTTCGATCAGCGCTCGATGACGCTCGCCCGGCAGCGGCCGGCCCGCGCGCGCAGCATGCACGATCGCCTGCAGGCGCGCGACCGCTTCCTCGAAATCATCGTTGACCACGATGCAATCGAACTCGCCGGCGTGCGCGATCTCCTCGCGCGAGGCGGCCAGACGCTTCTCTATCGTCGCTTCGCTGTCGGTGGCACGCGCGCGCAGGCGCCGTTCCAGCTCGGCGCGCGACGGCGGCAGGATGAAGATCGACACGCATTCCGGCATCGCGCGGCGCACCTGTGCGGCGCCTTGCCAGTCGATTTCCAGCAACACGTCACGCCCTGCACCAAGGATCGGCTCAACCGCGCTGCGCGAGGTACCGTAGTAGTTGCCGAACACGTCCGCGTGCTCCAGAAATTCGCCGCGCGCCACCATTTTCTCGAACGTGGCGCGATCGACGAAGTGGTATTGCACGCCGTCGACATCGCCCGGGCGCGGCGCGCGCGTGGTGTGCGAAATCGACAGCGAAATGCCGGGCTCGCGCGCCAGCAACGCGTTCACCAGCGTGGATTTCCCCGCGCCCGACGGCGCCGCGACGATGAACAATTTGCCGGTCATTCCAGGTTCTGCACTTGCTCGCGCATCTGTTCGATCAGCACCTTCAGTTCCACCGCCGCGCGCGTGGCGCGCTGATCGACCGACTTGGACGCCAGCGTATTGGCTTCGCGGTTGAATTCCTGCATCAGGAAATCGAGACGGCGACCGACGGGCTCGTCGAGCTTGAGGATCCGCCGCGCTTCGCCGACGTGCGCGGCCAGCCGGTCAAGTTCCTCGTCGACGTCCATGCGCGACAACTGCAGCACCAGTTCCTGCTCCAGCCGGCCAGGGTCGGCGGATGTTTTCAACTCCGCGAGTCGCGCTTCCAGTTTCGCGCGCAGCGCCGCGCGGATGTCGGGCAGCAACGCGCGCACCTCGCCGACGATGCCTTCGATGCCGTCCAGCCGCCCGCGCAAGGCGGCGCCAAGTTTTTCGCCTTCGCGCCCACGCCCGGCGATGAATTCATCCAGCGTGCGTTCCAGCAGCGCCAGCGCGGCCTGCGCCAAGCCGGCCTGGTCGAGCTCAGGCTTGACCAGCAAACCCGGCCAATCCAGCAAGCCCGCGAAGTCGGTCGCGAGCTGCGGAAAGTTCGATTTCAAAGCCCGCGCGACCGTGGCGAGCTGACTCGCGGTGCGCTCGTCCAGCAACAAATCGGCCGCCGCCGCGGGCGGGCGATAGCGGTACGTGACATCGACCTTGCCGCGCGACAGGCGCGCGGCGATGCGTTCGCGCAAGGCGGGTTCCAGTGCGCGCAACTCGTCGGGCAGGCGTACCCCGGTTTCGAGGAAACGCGAATTCACCGCGCGCACCTCGCACGCCAGCCAGCCCTGCGGCGTCGAGTCTTCCATGTTGGCGTAGGCAGTCATGCTGCGGATCATGCGTCGCGTCCGATCGTCGTTGAATGTCGCGATGTTAAACTGTCACGCCCGGCGCCGATACCTTCCGATGTCCATCTCCCGTCCTTCCGGCCGCGCACCCGACACGCTGCGCGCGGTCAGCATCGAACGTCACTACACGCGTCACGCCGAAGGCTCGGTGCTGGTCGGCATGGGCGATACCCGCGTGCTGTGCACCGCCAGCGTCGAGGAACGCGTGCCGCCGTGGCTGCGCGGCAAGGGCGAAGGCTGGGTCACCGCCGAATACGGCATGTTGCCGCGCGCAACCGCCGAACGCACCCAGCGCGAAGCCGCGCGTGGAGGCCAGGGCGGACGCACCATGGAAATCCAGCGCCTGATCGGGCGCAGTCTGCGCGCCTGCGTCGATCGTGCCGCGCTGGGCGAGCGCGTGATCACGCTGGACTGCGACGTGCTGCAGGCCGACGGCGGCACCCGCTGCGCCTCGATCACCGGCGCCTATGTCGCGCTGGTGGATGCCGTGAACGGATTGCTGCGGCGCGGCGTGTTGAAGACCAACCCGGTCCACGGCGCCGTGGCTGCGGTGTCGGTGGGCGTCTACCAGGGCACACCGGTACTCGACCTCGATTACGCCGAAGATTCCAACTGCGACACCGACATGAACGTGGTGATGAACGACGGCGGCGGCTTCATCGAGCTGCAGGGCACCGCCGAAGGCCATGCGTTCCGGCGCGATGAACTGGATGCGCTGCTGGCGCTGGCGCAGAAGGGCGTCGGCGAGTTGATCGAAGCGCAACGCGCAGCACTTGCGGATGCAAGTTAACAACCCTTGTCGTCATTCCGGGGCTGGGCGCGCAACGCGCGCGCAGAACCCGGAATCCATTTTGATTTGGTTGTTCCTGACCAAGAGCAAGATGGATTTACAAAGGCCATCCATGGCCTTTGCCCTCCGGGCCGGCTTGCAGCCGTTCAAATTCGTTCCAGACGAATTTGTCCGGCTTTCGCCGGAATGACGATCATGTGAGATCGTCGAATGCGCAAGATCGTCCTCGCCAGCGGCAACCCCGGCAAGCTCACGGAGCTGCGCGAACTGCTGGCCGGCAGCGGCATCGAACTGGTTTCGCAGCGCGAACTCGGCATCGACGATGCCGAGGAAACCGGACTGAGCTTCGTTGAAAACGCGATCCTGAAAGCGCGCCACGCCACGCGCGCATCCGGCCTGCCCGCGCTGGCCGACGATTCAGGCCTGTGCGTGAATGCGCTGGACGGCGCGCCGGGCCTGTATTCCGCGCGCTACGCGGGCGTGCACGGTGACAACGCGGCCAACAACGCGAAGTTGCTGCATGATCTCGAAGGCGTTCCCGCTGCGCAGCGCACCGCACACTTCACCTGCGTGCTGGCACTGCTGCGTTCCGCCGCAGACCCCGACCCGATCGTCGCGACCGGCCGCTGGAGCGGGCGCGTGCTGCCCGCCCCGCGCGGCGCACACGGCTTCGGCTACGACCCGGTGTTCCTGCCCGACGACGGCGGCGGACTCGGTTCGGCCGAACTCGATCCCGCGTTGAAGAACCGCATCAGCCATCGCGGACAGGCGTTGGCGATGCTGCTTGAGGGATTGCGTCCTTAGGCTCTCCCGGTTTTCGGGCCGCCGGTTGGGCTGGGGGTTATCCCCGCGGCGCGCCGGGACTTGCCGAGGCGGACAGCCGGGGCCATCCTAGGACGCATTTTTACACGCGCGAACGTGCTCGACGCGTCTCCCGCCATTGGAGGAAATCATGAAGCATGCCGTATTGGCATCCCTGTCGGCGCTGGTGCTGGCAATCGCTCCCTTGGCCGCCCTGGCGGCCGGCGCTCCGATCACGCTGCGCGACTACCGCGCGCTCATCCGCATCGAGTCACCGCAATTCTCGCCGGACGGCAGGCAGCTCGCGTTCCTGACGGTCCGCCCGGATTTCGTGCACGATCGCTACGACGCGACCCTGCGCGTGATGGATACCACAGGCGGTGCCACGCGGATCGTGGCGCAGGGCCTGCAGGACCTGCACAGCCCACGTTGGTCGCCGGACGGCCGCACGCTTGCCTTTATCGCCCAGGTCGGCAATGAGAAGCCGCAGATCTACGAGGTACCGGCGGCGGGCGGCACGCCCGAGCAACTCGGTGATGCGCCCAATGGCGTTGAACAGTTCGCCTGGAGCCCGGACGGCAAGGCCATTGCCTACGTCACGCCGGACGATTCTCCCCTGAGCGCCAGGGATCGACGCACCCACCACGACTTCTTCACCATCCATGACGACGACTATCAGACCGACAAGCAGGCGGTGTCGTCGCACATCTGGCTGTTGTCGGTCGCGAGCGGCAAGACCCGCCAGCTCACGCAGGGTTCGACCAGCGTCGTCGAGGTGACGCCGCCCTTCGGCGGCGGCGTATCCGCGCCCGTCTGGTCGGCGGACGGACGCTGGATCGCGTATGCGCAACAAGCGACGCCCGACGACAGCGACAGCGACCGCACCCGGATCGTGGCGGTGAATGTCGCGACCGGCGCGGAACATCCGCTGACCGACCAACACAGCTATGAATACAACCCGAGCTTCGCGCCCAAGGGTGACACGCTTGCCTGGTTGTACCCGCACGGGCCCGGTCCGGTCAGCGACATGGACTTGTTCGTCGGGTCGGTCAATGGCGGCGGCGCGCGTGACGTCAGCGCCGACCTGGATCGCAACCTGCTGCCCGAGCTCGCGTGGTTGCCTGACGGCAGCGGCGTGGTCGGGATGGCGGACGACCACGTTGGCGTAAACCTCTACGTGCAACCGCTGCATGGCCAAGGCCGCCGGATCGATCTGGACGGACTGAACGCGCTCGACTTCGACGTGTCGTCCCAAGGCGCGTTGGCGGTGGTGGCGGACAGCGCCTCGCAAGCGCCGGAGCTGTATTTGCTGCGCACCCCGGACAGCAAGCCGGTTCGCTTGACCGACTTCAACGCCCGCTTCGCCGGCTACGCGCACGCCCGCAGCGTCGAGCTGCAATGGAAGGCTCCGGACGGCCAAGCGAACGACGGCATCCTGACCTACCCGAACGCTTACGTCGCCGGCAGGAAATACCCACTCGTGGTCTGGGATCACGGCGGGCCCGAAGCTTCGTCGAGCGAAGGTTTCGACACCAACGAAATCGGACCGCTGCGCGCCCTGTTCGCGGCCGACGGCTACCTCGTGTTCGAACCGAATTATCGCGGCAGCGACAATCTGGGAACCGCGCACGAACACGCGATCTACCGCGACCCCGGCCAAGGTCCGGACAGCGACGTGATCTCGGGCATCCGGATGCTGGAAAAAATGGGCATCGTGGACGCATCGCGCATCGCCGCGGTGGGCCACTCCTACGGCGGCTACATGACGACTTGGCTGATCGGGCACCAGCACTTCTGGCGCTGCGCGGTGGTGGCCGATGGCGCCGTGGACTGGACCGAGGAGTACGAGCTTTCCGGTACCGGCAACTTGGCTTGGGCGCGGGATTCTCTGGGCGGCACGCCGTGGGACGCGGACAGCGCCGCGTTGTACCGGACCGGTTCGGCCATCACCTATGCCGGCCAGATCACCACGCCGACCTTGATCCTGTCGGGAACCGCGGACGTGGTGGTGCCGATCACCGAATCGTTCGCGCTCTATCACGCGCTCGCCAGCCGCCACGTGCCGGTGCGGTTCATCGGCATCCCCGGTGCGCACCACACGCCGCAGGATCCGGTGCACCTCGAACTCTACTATCAGGCCATCGATCGATGGGTGGTCAAGCACCTTGGTGCTTGAACCGCGCTGATCGCCCTTCCCCGCCATGCACCACGCAACACTCCTCGCCCATTCCCTCGATTTGGCCAGCCACAAGCAAAGCCCGGCGGCGGATGCCGTGCCGCTTTCGCTCTACATCCACATCCCCTGGTGCGTGAAGAAGTGCCCGTACTGCGACTTCAACTCGCACGGTCTGCACGGCGTGATGCCCGAACGCGACTACGTTGCTGCGTTGCTGGCCGACCTGGACGGTGACCTCGCCGATTTCGGCGAAGCGTTCGCAGGCCGCGAAATCAGCAGCCGTCCTCTGGAAAGCATTTTCTTCGGCGGCGGCACCCCCAGCTTGTTCGCGCCAGATTCGATTGCCGCGATCCTGGATGGCGCCGCTGCGCGTCTTCCGTTCGCACCCGATTGCGAAATCACGCTGGAAACCAATCCCGGCACGGTCGAGCACGGCCGTTTCGACGGCTATTTGAAGGCCGGCATCAATCGCATCAGCTTCGGCGTGCAGAGTTTCGATGACGAAAAACTGCGCGCGTTGGGCCGCATCCATTCGTCCGCCGAGGCCGAAGCCGCGGTGAAGCTGGCGCAGGATGCGGGCTACGCCAACATCAACCTCGACCTGATGTACGCGCTGCCGCGCCAGAACCTCGCTGGTGCGCTGACCGATGTCGAACGCGCGCTGGCCCTGCAACCCACGCACATTTCGCACTACCAGTTGACGCTGGAACCGGGCACGCCATTCGCGAAGAAACCGCCGCCGCTGCCCAACCACGACGCCGCCTGGGACATGCAGGAAGCCTGCGAGCAGCGCTTGGCCGAAGCCGGTTACGCGCAATACGAGGTGTCGGCCTACGCGCAAACCGGCCGGCGTTGCCGGCACAACCTCAATTACTGGCGGTTCGGCGATTACCTCGGGATCGGCGCGGGCGCGCATGGAAAGCTGACCGGATCGGGAGACGGGGGACGGGGGATGGGAACAGCCAGCCAAACTGCCCTGCAAGTACGCCGGCGCTGGAAAACGAAGCATCCCCGCACGTATATGGAAACAGCCACGCAACGCGCGCGCATCGGCGGGGATGAAACGGTCACGTCCGGGCAACTCCCTTTCGAGTTCATGTTGAATACCCTGCGCCTGAACGACGGCGTGCCCGCCGCGGATTTCACCGCGCGCACGGGCTTGCCCCTCGACGCCATCGCGGCACCACTCGCCAAGGCGCGTGCCAACGGCTGGCTCACCGGAGACCCCGACCACCTGCAAGCCACGCCGCTCGGCCGGCGTTTCCTCAACGACGTGATCGAAGCGTTCCTGCCACCGGACAAACCGGAGCCCCGGCATGCCTGAGCCCGTAACCCTCGCCTGCCCGTACTGCGGCGAACCCATCGAACTGATCGTGGACGAAACGGCCGGCTCGGCGGCCTATGTCGAAGATTGCCCCGTCTGCTGCAACCCCATGCAGGTGCGGGTCGAGGTGGACGGCGAGCGCGTCTCGGTCACGGCCAGAACCGGCAACGAATAATGCCACCCGGCCGTGGCGCTTTGCCCCCGGCTTGCATAGAATCCCCCCGTTGTGGGCGGTGTTGGCAGGGAGCTTGCATCACCAGTCCACGGGGAAATCAATGGACAAGCAGCCGCACATGCCGACATTGGCCGACCGCAGCGATCTCGCGCCGCGGGCGCGGCACCTGCTGGCGCAACAACTCGCCGAGTGCGACGGCCTGCTCGACCCGTTGCTGCGCAATGCAATGGATGACCTGGAACACGAACTGTTCCGGATCGCCGAACAGTCCTCGGGCGGCCAGGCCCAGCACGAAGCATTGGAAGCGCTGCGGGAGGTCAAGCGCACGCGCCCCCGCTTCCAGGGCCGGTTGATGGCCTTGCTGGAGCGGCGTTTCGCCGGCATCGGCCGCAGCGACGAGGCGCCACGCGCAACGGCCCGGCACAGCAGCGATGACCTGACGCTGGTGGATCCGCACGAATTCGACGAATCCATGGCGCTGGACGATCTTTCCACGCGCACGGAACTGCACGCCGGCAACGCGCTGTTCGACCTCTGTCACCGCTACGCGGTGCTGGTCGCCACGCCGCCGCTGGAAAGCGACGCCCTGCCGCCGGGGCCGCACGCGCTGGCATCCGTGCTGAGCGAAGCCGCGCAGGATCTCGGCCTCGCACGCGAGCATCGCCTGCTGTTCTATCGCTTGTGCGACCGCCGCCTGTTCGGGGCCGCGGAATCGTTCTATGCGCGCTTGAACGAGCACCTCAAGACAGCCGGCATCCTGCCCGACCTCAAGAACTACCTGCCGCGACGTCCACCGGCCGCGCGGCCACCCCACCCCGAGGCCAACGCGGGCGCCTCCGAAACCCCGGACGCCTCCGCGCCGATCGCGCCAGCGATCAACTTCACCGCGCCTGCGGAACCGCGCATGGGCGAACTGCACGCGCTGCTGGACGCGCGGCGGCGCGCGCTGAACCCGGAAGCCGAAGCGGCGGCGGCGCAGTCTGCACAGTTCGCCTCGATGCCGCAATTGCAGGAAGCATTGGCCGCCCTGCAGGCGATGCCCTCGCACAAGAACGGCACGCAACCGGGTGCCCGGCTGAACGACGAGTTGATGTCGACGCTGCGCCGCAATGCGCAGGATGGCGCGGTGCAGCTGCAGCCCGAGCACCGCGACGCGATGGACCTGATCGACCTGCTTTACGACCAGTTGCTCAACGAAACCCGCAGCGAAGGCATCGCGCAGCAATTGCTGACCAGCCTGCAGGTGCCGTTGCTGCGCGTCGCGTTGGCCGACAGCAATTTCTTCACCGTGCGCAACCACCCGGCGCGGCGCCTGCTGAACCTGGTGCTGGAAACCGCCAACCTGTGGCTGGATCGCAGCGAAGAGAAGTTCGACACCGCGCTCAACCAACGCCTGCACCGCAGCGTCAAGCGCGTGGTCGACGAGTACCAGGGCGACCTCGGCGTCATCGAACGCGAGGCCGACGACCTCGACGCGCACGTCAAGCAGATCGCGCGGCGCGCCGAAATCGCCGAGCGCAGGCATGTCGAGGCGGCGCAAGGCCGCGACCGCCTGCAGGACGCACGCGCGGCCGCCGGCAAGGCCATCGACAAGCGGCTGGCAAAGCACAAGACCACGCCGCTGGTCCGCGCGATGCTGGAAAACGCCTGGAGCGACGCGCTGACACTCACCCTGCTGCGCGACGGCGAACACAGCGAGGCCTGGCGCCGCCGGCTGGCCGCCGTCGACCAGTTGCTGGGTTCGCCGGTGCAACGCGACGACGCCCGGCTCGCGGCCGACCTCAACCACGGCCTGACCCAGGTCGGGTTGCAGGCGACCGAAGCCGACCAGATCACCCGCTACGCACTGGAACTGCCGCAACCACGCGCCACGCCCGGCAGCACCCCGCCGCCCAGCCAGACCGAACTGCTGATCCGCCTGAAATCGCGCCACAAGCCCGACGAAGGCGAGGTACCCGCCGCACCTGCCACGCCGCACAAGCTGGCGTTGACGCCCAGCGAGAAACGCGCGCTGGAAAGCCTGAAGAACCTGCCGTTCGGAAGCTGGCTGGAGTTCACCCTCAACCAGCAGGGCCAGAAGGCCGCGCGCAAACTGGCCTGGTACGCGCCTTCCAGCGGCCGCTGCCTGGTGGTCAATGCGCGCGGCTCCGCCACGCCCGAACGCTCGCTGGAACAGATCGCGCGGATGATGGCGCGCGGGCAGGTGCGTGTACTGCCGAACCAGGATGGCGGTATGATCGACCGCGCCTGGAACGCACTGATGGCAGGGTTGCGGAAATTCAGTCGAACCAACGAGAACACGGAAACCGCGGCATGAACGACGAACGTCGCAGCGCCCCGCGCATCCCGACCTCGGTCCCCATCGAGGTGACCGACAGCATCAGCGGCGAAAACATCGGCCGCATCGGCAACCTTTCCCGCAACGGCATGATGCTGATCTGCCACCGTCCGCTGCGCAACGATGCGCTCTACCAATTGCGCTTCCGCCTGCCGGTCGCCCACGGCCCGCATGACGAGATCGAAACCGGCGTGCACGCCATGTGGACCGACCAGGCCGCGACCAACGGCTACCAGTGGTCGGGGCTGCGCATCATCTCGATCAGCGGTGCCGCCGCGGCGACGCTGGACGAGTGGCTGCAAAACGCGGCGTAACCTTGCGATCGTCCATGATCGCTGCTTTGCTGAACACCGTTGCGCTTTGTCGATTTCTTGGGCAACGAACATCAGAACGCCCTTCACAGCCGCCATCCTTGGCCGAGAGCTCCGTGGCGGACTTTTCACCGAAGCCCTCTTTGCTTTGCGACGCGCATCGCCGCATCATGTCGGTTCGGATTTCGAATGCCGCCGCCATGACCGCCAACCCGCAGGACAACCTTTCCGCGCTGTACCCCGCGCACCTTGCCGAAATCGAAAAGCGCTCCGCCGACGCGCTGGCCGCGTGCGGGCGCGACACGCTGGCGGTCGCGTCAGGCCAGCCGCACGGCTGGTTCCTTGACGACCAGGATTACGCGTTCAAACCCAACCCGCATTTCCTGCACTGGTTGCCACTCGCCGATGCGCCGGGAAGCTGGGTGATATACACGCCGGGCACGAAGCCGAAGCTGGTCTTCCTGCAGCCGCACGATTACTGGCACGTGGTGCCGGCAGCGCCCGCCGGTTACTGGACCGAACACTTCGACATCGCGATCATCCGCAAGCCCGAGGATGCGCGCGCGCACCTGCCGAAAGACCCGTCGCGCTGCGCGATCATCGGCGAAGCCAACGCTGCGGTCGGCGACTTCGCGCCCGACAACCCCGCGGCCGCGTTGCACCTGCTGCACCACCGACGTGCGTTCAAGACGCCGTACGAAATCACCATGATGCGGGTCGCCAGCAAGCTCGGCGCGCACGGCCACCGCGCGGCGGCGCAAGCCTTCCGCGAGGGCTTGAGCGAGTTCGACATCCACTGCCGCTATCTCGAAGCCACGCGGCTGACCGAATCGCAACTGCCCTACGGCAACATCATCGCGCTGGATCAACACGGTGCGGTACTGCACTACATGCACTTCGACCGCAATCCACCCAGCCACGCGCATTCGTTCCTGATCGATGCGGGCGGCCAGTTCCACGGCTACGCCTCCGACATTACCCGCACCTACGCGTCGCCCGATGCGGGCGAATTCCAGGCGTTGATCGACGCCGTGGAAAAGGCGCAACAAGGCTTCTGCGCCAAGGTGCGCGCGGAACAAAGCTATCCCGAGCTGCACGTCCACGCGCACCACGTGCTGATGCAGGCCATGCGCGAGCAAGGTTTCATCACCTGTTCGCCCGAAGCCGCCGTCGCCAACGGCATCTCGTCGACGTTCTTTCCGCACGGCCTCGGGCACCTGATCGGCCTGCAGGTGCACGACGTGGCCGGTTTCGCGCGCGACGAGCAAGGCGGGACGATCCCCAAACCCGAAGGCCACCCGTACCTGCGCCTCACCCGCACGCTCGCGCCAGGCATGGTCGTGACCATCGAACCCGGCCTTTATTTCATCGACATGCTGCTGGCGGAACTGAAAAAGAAACCCGCGGCAAACGACGTCGTATGGTCGAAGGTCGATGCGTTCCGCAAGTACGGCGGCATCCGCATCGAGGACGACGTGGTGTGCACCGACGGCGAGCCGCTCAATCTGACGCGTGAGGCGTTTGCAGCGGCGTGAAGACGCAACCGCGTTGCAGGCAAGTATTTCTTGCGCGATCTATTCCCCCGTTCAATCACCGACACCGGATTTGAACGGATTGACGATAGCCATGTTGTCCAAACGACGACCATGGTTGAAATCCTCGCTGTACAAAATCGCGCAGCGACTGCGGATCGCCGCCTCGGCAATCAGGGCATCGAACCATGAAAATCGTTCCCTGACGGCAAGTTCATGTGCATCCAGCACCAGGTTCGCGTTGGTATCGACGACCTCGAACACCGCCAGCGCCTTCAACGCAGCCCGTGTGTCTGCAGCGGAAAAAACGGGCTTCAGCTTGCCGCTCAACACGGCGCGCAATTCGATCAATACCTGGGTGCTGACCACGATTTCGTGCTGTTCGGCAAGCTCACGCAGCCAGCCCGCGATGAAACGCGACTTTTCCGGCTGCCGTCGATCGAGTCGGTAAACCCACAAATTGGTATCGACAAAAACCCGCACCGGCGCGGCGCCGCCTCAGCGCTTGTGCAAAGTTGCGCGCGACCAGCCACGTGCGCTGCGCGACTTGCTGCGCGTGGCAAGCGCATCCAGTGCATCCAGCGCGTCCAACCGCCGTGACTTGGCATCCGCGTAGCGGGTCAGGAAATCCCGCACCACCGCATTCACCGAGGTACGTTCGCGCAGCGCCGCCTCACGTGCGCGTTGCAGCACATCATCTTCCACGGTCAAGGTCAGGTTGGTCATATTCGTCTCCATTGCGATGTCAGTGTAGCACGGGTACACGGGATCCGCGGTTGCTGCTGCACGAAGCCCGCTGTGAAAGATGTGGTGCGGTCAAAGCTCGACGCGTTCTGCAAATACGGCGGTATACGCATCGAGGACGACGTAGTGTGCGCCGAGGGTGATCCGGTCAACCTGGCGCGCGATGTGTTTGCGGCGGCATAACGGCGACGGGCCGGACTACGACCGGCAACTACGACTTGCGCCAGAACTTTACGCCCGGCAGCCCTTCGAAATCTGCGTCCTGCGTCCAGACCCACGCATCGGCGGCTTGTGCGGTTGCATAGATGATGCTGTCGGCCAGCGGCAATTTGTGGCGCATTCCGAGCTGCGCCGCACGCAGGGCAAGCGTTGCATCAAGATCCACGGTCGCGCTCTGCCGCATCGCTGCCACGTATTGCAGCGCAAGCGATTCATCACGCTGCTGGGACACGCGCTTGAACACTTCGAGCAACGTTATCGAAGGCACCAACAATTCGCCCGGATTCTCGATGACTTTCGCGAAACGATCGGCGTTGGGCCCGCCGGCGAAGTATTCCAGCCACGCCGACGAATCGACCACGTTCATACGCGGTCGCGGTCGCGTGGCACGGACGTATCGATGCCGCGCAACGTGCCGCGCAGGGACTTCGTGGAGCGTACTGGAATCATTTCGATGCGATCGTCGTACTGCAGCACTTGCAACTTGGAACCCGGCGTCAGGCCCATCGCTTCGCGCACCGCTTGCGGGATGACCACCTGATATTTCGGCGAAACCGTGACGGCTTGCATGATGTTTCTCTCTTCCGATCGATACAAATATCGTAATACGTATATCGGATCGATTCAACGAGTGCAGCGCGCCACCCTCGATCGCCTCCCCTCGAAGGGAGGGCTTGTTCTCGCAGATGCGACGTTTCGCGGGCTTGCTCGCATGACCATCGCCACACGTACGAGCGGGCCGTGATCTGCGATCATCGGGCCATGTTCCGGGGATGGGTTTTTGCATGAGCAACGAATACGCGATTCGCCGCAACGTCGGCGCATGGGCGCTGATGTTCACGGGCCTGGGCTCGATCATCGGCTCGGGCTGGCTGTTCGGCGCATGGCGCGCGGCGCAATTGGCGGGGCCGGGCGCGATCTGGGCGTGGATCATCGGCGCAGTGGTGATCCTGTTCATCGCGGTGACCTACGCCGAACTCGGCGCGATGTTCCCGGAATCCGGCGGCATGGTGCGCTACGGCCAGTATTCGCACGGCACGCTGGTCGGTTTCATCGCGGCGTGGGCCAACTGGATCGCGATCGCCTCGGTGATTCCGGTGGAAGCGGAAGCCTCGGTGCAATACATGGCGTCGTGGCCGTGGCAGTGGGCGCAGAATCTGTACCACGTGGCGCCGGGCGGAATGGGCGAGCTCAGTCCGACCGGGCTCGGCATTTCGGCGATCCTGGTGATCGGGTATTTCCTCTTGAACTACTGGAGCGTGAACCTGTTCGCCAAGACCAATACCTGGATCACGATCTACAAGCTGGTGGTGCCGACGCTGACCGCGGTCGCGCTGATGGCGACCTCGTTCCATCCCGGGAACTTCCACATCGGCGCGCACGGCGGTCCGCACGCGTACAACATCTCGGCGATCCTGACCGCCGTCGCGATCAGCGGCATCGTGTTCAGCTTCAACGGTTTCCAGAGCCCGGTGAACCTGGCGGGCGAGGCCAAGAATCCGGGCCGCAGCGTGCCGTTCGGGGTGATCGGATCGATCGTGCTGGCGACCTTCGTGTACCTGTTGCTGCAGGTCGCTTTCATTGGCGCCACCGAACCCGCCGCGCTCGCCAAGGGTGGCTGGGCCGCGATCGAGCATTCCTCGCCGTTCGCGCAACTGGCGCTGGCGCTGAATCTCAACTGGCTAGCGCTGCTGCTGTACTCCGACGCCTTCATCAGCCCGTCCGGCACCGGCGCCACCTACACCGCGACCACCGCGCGGATGATCTACGGCATGCAGCGCAACGGCACGCTGCCCAAGTTGTTCGGCAAGGTGCATCCGCGCTTCGGCATTCCGCGCCCGGCGATGTGGTTGAACCTCGTGGTGGCCTTCATCTTCCTGTTCTTCTTCCGCGGCTGGGCCACGCTGGCGGAAGTGATTTCGGTCGCGACGATTATTTCCTACCTGACCGGGCCGGTCAGCGTCAGCGTGCTGCGCCGCACCGCGCCGGAGTTGAATCGTCCGCTGCGGATTCCGCTGCTATACGTGATCGCCGGGCTGGCTTTCGTGTTCGCGACGGAGCTTTTGTACTGGGCGCGCTGGCCGCGCACCGGCGAAATCATTCTGCTGATGGTGGTCGCGCTGCCGGTCTGGTTCTGGTATGCGGTGCAACGCGGCGGCAGCGACTTGCTGCAGCAGGTGCGTGGCGCGTTGTGGCTGATCTTTTACTTGCCCGCGATCGCACTGCTGTCATGGGCCGGCAGCGCGAAGTTCGGCGGGCACGGATACTTGCCTTACGGCTGGGATCTGCTGATCGTCGCGCTGGTCGCGGTCGGTTTCTACGCCTGGGGGCTCGCCTGCGGCTGGCGCACCCCGGAAGTCGAGGCGATCAAGCGGGAAGCCAAGACCCATCCGGGCGCGGTGATGGTGCCGCCGGATGAGGAGACGGCCGAGCGCGTGACGGGCAGGTGATTGCCCGATCGGCGCCGTGGACGCTGCACGCTGCTCGTAGGAGCCTACCTGCAGGCGACCGCATGCAGAGGTCACGCACACCGGACGCGCGCAGGCGCGCTCCTACAAAAAGGCGGGTGGGTAGGAGCCTGCCTGCAGGCGACCCGCGATTACGCCAACGCCAGAATGTCGCCCAGCAACGCCTGCGCGGTGACTTCCGGCCCGGCGCCCGCACCCTGGATCACCAGCGGGCGTTGCGCGTAACGGGTGGTCGAGAACGCGAACAGATTGTCCGCACCCAGCAGGTGCGCGGCCGGGTGCGTCGCGGGCACTTCGACCAATCCGACCCGCGCGCTGCCGTCGGCATCGAAGCGCGCGAGGTAGCGCAACACGTGGTCGTGTCCGCTGGCGTTTGCGTGTCGCGCCGCGATCGGCGCATCGAGTTCGCCCAGACGCCCAAGGAACTCATCCCGCGGCACTCCGCGCATCGCTTCCGGCACCAGGTTCTCGACTTCGATGTCGCTGCGCTGCAGTGGAAACCCTGCCGCACGCGCGAGGATCAGCAGCTTGCGTGCAACGTCTTCGCCGGAAAGATCGGCGCGCGGATCGGGCTCGGTGTAGCCGAGCGCGCAGGCTTCGCGCAGCAGGGTCGAGAACGGCTGCCGGCCGTCGTAATGGTTGAACAGGTACGAGAACGAGCCCGAGAACACACCCTCGACGCGGGTCAATTTGTCGCCGCAGGCGTGCAAGCGACGCAGCGCCGACAGCGCCGGCAGTCCCGCGCCCACGGTCGCGCTGTCGCCGTAATGCACGCCCTGCGCGCAGGCCGCCTGCAACGCATGCCAGCCGCCGATCTCGCCGCCGGCCAGCGCCTTGTTGGCGGTGACGACGTGACAGCCGCGTGCGAGCCACTCGGGATGCCGCGCCGCCAGTTCACCCGAGGCGGTGGCGTCGATGATCACCTTGTCCTGTGCAGTGCTCCCATGCAGCGTCGCGAGCAGCGCGCGATCGTCACGCGGTTCGCCGGCCGCATCCAGCCGCTCGCGCAAGCGGCGTTCGGCCAGCGCGGCGGGCTGCGTCTGCTGATGCCGCGAATTGGCTGCACCAACCAGCCGCAGGTTGGCGCCCGCCGGCGTGCGCAGCAATTGCAGGAACGCGCCGCCGACCTTGCCGGTCCCCAACAACACCACGGCGACTTCCGGGCGCGTCGCCACGCGCGGACACTCGGCCTCGGCCAGCACGGCGTTCATGCAGGCACCGCCTGACGTTTGGGCGCGGTCGCGGCTGCCCGCGCAAGCGCCGCGCGCAGGTGACGCGACAAATCGGAAATATCCTCGATGCCGACCGACAGCCGCAGCAGCGTGTCGGAAATGCCGGCTGCACGGCGCGCTTCCGGCGCCATCGCCGCATGCGTCATGGTGGCCGGATGCGCGATCAGGCTTTCCACGCCGCCCAGCGATTCCGCCAACGTGATGCACTGCAGGCCATTCAGGAATGCGCGCACCGCGCCTTCGCCGCCTTCCAGCTCGAAACTCAGCATCGCACCGAAACCCGATTGTTGGCGCGCGGCCAGCGCATGCTGCGGATGCGAGGCCAGGCCCGGATAGAACACCTGCGTGACCGCCGGATGTTGATCGAGCAGATCGGCCAGCGCCGCCGCATTTTCCTGATGCGAACGCAACCGCGCCGACAGCGTGCGCAGGCCGCGCAGGGTCAGCCAACTGTCGAACGGTGCGCCGGTGAGGCCGAGGCAATTGCCCCACCACTTCAACTTTTCGGCGACCTCGGGTTCGCGCGCGATCACCGCGCCGCCCACCACGTCGCTGTGGCCGTTGATGTATTTGGTGGTGGAATGAACCACCACGTCGGCGCCCAGCGTCAACGGCTGTTGCAGCGCCGGCGACAGGAAGGTGTTGTCGACCACGCACAACGCGCCCACCGCATGCGCTGCGTGCGCGACGTGGCGGATGTCGGTGATGCGCAACAGCGGATTGGAGGGTGTTTCCACCCACACCAGCGACGGATTTTCCGCGAGGCCGGCGGCCAGCGCGGTCGGGTTGGTGAGGTCGGCAAAACGCAGCGTGAAGCGGCCCTTCTTTGCCCACGCATCCAGCAGCCGCCAGGTGCCGCCATAGCAATCGTGCGCGGCCAGCACGCTGCCACCCGCGGGCACCAGTTCCAGCGCCAGCGCGACCGCGGCCATGCCGCTCGCCGTCACCACCGCACCGGCGCCGTGTTCCAGGTCGGCCAACGCGTCGGCCAGCAGGTCGCGGGTCGGATTGCCGCTGCGCGAATAGTCGTAGGCACGTTTCTGGTTGAAGCTTTCGAACGAGTAGTTGGTGGAAAGATGCAGCGGCGGCACCACCGCGCCGTGCTGGCTGTCGGTTTCGATGCCGGCGCGCACCGCGCGGGTGCAGGAAGCGATCGTGGTGGTCATTTCATTCTCCGCGGGCGTGCAGGGCTTCGCGCAGCAGCGATGCGAGGCGTTCGTGTTCTTTCAGAAAGCCATCGTGGCCATAACGCGTCTCGACGACTTCGAGGCTGGCCGGTGCGCCGAGTTGCTGCTGCAACGCGCACAGGTCGGCCAGCGGCACCAGCCGGTCGCTGGCGAATCCGATCAGCGTGGCCGGTACGCGCACGGTCTTGGGATCGATGTCGTGCAGGTCGATGGACTCGGACAACGCGAGGTAGCGCCGCGCGTCGAAGCGTGCCACGAACTTGCGGCCATGGTGTTCCAGCCAGCCTTCCACCGGCAACTGGAAACGGCCATCGCGGTATTCGGGTCCGCCGGCGAAGCGGCGTCCGATCTCTTCGCCACTGCGATAAGTCGTGACCGCCAACTGGCGCGCCAGCGACAGGGCATCCTCCACGCAGCCGTTGTCGAGCCCCAGCTTGACGATGCCGCGTTGCACCGCGCGCTGCGCGGTGGCGTAGGGATGCGGCCGGTGCGCGCCGGCCAGCGCAATCAAGCGACCCAGCCGGTCGCCGTGGCGGGCGGCAAATGCAAGACCCACCATCGCGCCGTAGGAGGCGCCGATGAAGGCTTCCACGCGCGACACGCCCAAGGCGTCCAGCAACGCCGCCAGCGCGTCGGCCTGGTCATCGCTGGAAACCGAGGGCGCCTTGAGGTCATCCGCATCCAACCAGTCGATCGCCAGCACGCGGACATGGCCGAGGTCGACCGCGCGGCCTGCACCGACCAGCATTCCCCACCAGCCCGGCCCGGCATGTTCGGCACTGGCACAGACATCGCGGTCGGCCGAGATGCCGCCCTGCACGACGATGGTGGGCGCGCCCGGCGCGCCGGCCCACAGATAACGCACTTCCGCCTCGACGGCACCATCGCCGTAGCGCGGCGCGATCCGCACCCGGCGGGCCGCGCGCTGGCAAGCAAACGGAACCGCAACCGGCATGTCACGCAAGGCTTCGGCGACGTGCGGTTCGGCGATTTGCGATGCGACGGCGAGGCTCATGACGGTTCTCCTTGGCAACGGACATCGAGTCGTGCGGAGAACCGGAAACGGCCGTCCAATCCCGCGAACGGCGGGATTGCGCGACTCATCTCTCGGGCGGCGTGCTGCGCCTCCGCAGGAGTTGGCACCGTGCGGAACCTTGCGGTTCCGCGGGTTGCCCCGGCTTCCAAGGGCCTGTCCCTCAGCCGGTCTCGATGAGCAATGACCCGCACTCTAGCCATCGAACGCGGGCATGTCAACCGTTATATGGACGTCCAGACGTCCATATTACAAATCATCATTTCACGACTGTGCGCACACCTGTCGCGACCACGGACTTGCCGCGTCACCACGATCGGCGCGCGTCCCCGCCCGGCGTTGTCGATTTCGCCTTGCACCGTTCGTCGTCCACCCGGACATCCGGCAAAAAGCGGAGGCGAACCCGCGATGAAACTCCATTGGTCCGACCTGTTGTCGCCGCGCAAGGTCTGCGCGGTCGCCAAATACTTGCAATCGCCGATTGAATACGTGTACGTCGATGTCGGTCGCGGCGAACACAAGACGCCGGGATACCTGGCGTTGAACCCCAATGGACAGGTGCCGACCCTGGTCGACGACGGATATACGCTGTGGGAATCCGCCGCGATCATGTGTCACCTGGCCGCACGTTCGGATTCGGGCCTGTGGCCGCAGGACGCGCGCCAGTGCGACGTGCTGCGCTGGCTCAGTTGGGATCTGGCACGGGTTTACCCCTGTGCCGGCGAACTTTATTTCCAGTACATCATCAAGCCGCGTTTCGCGCTGGGCGAGGCCGATCCGGCCGCGGTGGAACACGCAACCGACGCTTGGCGCCGCTGCGCCGCGATTCTGGACGACCACCTGCGCGGCCGCCGCTGGCTGGTGGGCGATGCGCTCAGCGTGGCGGATTTCGCGGTCGCGGTCACGCTGCCGTACGCCGAGCGCGCCCACATCCCGCTCGACGACTACCCGTCGATCCGGCGCTGGCACGAGCGCCTGAACGAGCTGGAAGCTTGGCGCGAGCCATTTCCCGCGCGGGCCGAGGTGGCCTGATTCGAGCCCGTCACGGATGGTTGTCGATTTTCTGCCGTGCCGTTCGTCGGCAGAATGAACATCCCGCAATCGCCATCGAGGAGAGTCCCATGCAACTCGTCAGCTACCTGTTTTTCAAGAACAACGCCGCGGAAGCATTCGATTTCTACGCCAAGTGTCTGGGCGGCAAGATCGCCATGAAGGTGACCTATGGCGACATGCCGGAGAGTGAACGGGTGCCTGCGGAAATGCGCAACCTGGTCGCGCATGTGCAGCTCGCGGTCGGCAATGCCCAGTTGATGGGTTCCGACTGGTGCCCGCCGGGGGACGGAACGCCCTATCCGGGCATCCACGGCAGCCGGGTTTGCCTGGTCGTCGATAGCCCGGAAGAGGCCGAGCGCGTGTTCAAGGCACTCAGCGCGGGCGGCGAAGTGATGATGCCGATCGCCGAGACTTCCTGGTCGTTGCGCTTCGGGATGTTCACCGACCGCTATGGCGCACACTGGATGGTCAACTGCAACAGGCCGGCATGAACCGGAAGCGTGCCATGCACCCGAACCGACGCGCGATTCATCTTGGCCTGCTGGCGCTGCCGCTTCTGGCGGCAACCGCCGCCGCCTCACCGCAGCGCTTCACCATCGACTCCGACCACACCTACCCGAGCTTCGCGGCCGACCACATGGGCCTCTCGACCTGGCGCGGCAAGTTCGATCACTCCAGCGGCACGATCACGCTGGATCGCGCGAAGCAAACGGGCACGGTGCACATCGTCACGCAGATCGCCAGCATCGATTTCGGCAATCCGGTTCTGCAACAGACGGTGCTGAAGGCCGTATTTCCGCCTCCCCTGTGCAAGACCCAGTGCGCGTTCTTCGACGCCGCGAAATACCCGACGGCCGTGTACGACGGCAAGCTCGCGGATTTCGTCGACGGCGCGCCCACGCGCGTGATCGGCAAGCTGATGCTGCACGGCGTGACACGCCCGCTGGATCTGAAGATCGAGCACTTCAAGTGCATCCCCGACCCGATGCTGCATCCGCGCGAGCGCTGCGGCGCGGAAGCGTCGGCCACTTTCAACCGCGCCGATTTCGGCATCGACGCCGGCGAGTCGTTTGGCTTCGACATGCGGGTGAACCTGCAGATCCAGGTCGAGGCGGTGCAGGACAAGTAATTGCGTCGCCCATGCGGTACCCTGAAGTGGTTTCGAACAACCGGGGAAACTGCATGCTGCCGAGAGCTCGCCTCACCTTGCTGGCCGGGTGTCTGGTCATGGCGCTGGCCAACGCTGCGCCGGCCATCGCGGAAACCACGGCCCAAGCCATGCCGGAATACATGGACATGCTGGGCCACGCCATCGCGATGCAGACGGTGGAAGGCAAGGACCAGGTTCCGGCGTTCGCGCGTTACCTCGCCGGCAAGCTGGAATCGGCGGGCTTCGCGAAATCCGACATCCAGATCATCCCGGTCGGCCACACCGCCGCGCTGGTGGTGCATTACCGCGGCAGCGGCAAGGGCAAGCCGATCCTGATCTCCGCGCACATGGACGTGGTCGCGGCCAACGCCGACGGCTGGACCGATCACGACCCCTTCAAGCTGGTCAAGGATGGCCCCTATTACTACGGCCGCGGCGTGGCCGACATGAAGGACAACACCGTCGCGCTCGTTGCAACCTTCATGCGCCTGAAGCGCGAGGGCTTCGTGCCCGGCCATGCAATGATCCTGGTGTTCTCGGGCGACGAGGAAACCGACATGGCCTCCACGCGCGAACTGGCGAAGCGCTACCACGACGCCGAGTTCCTGCTGAACGGCGACGCGGGTGGCGGCACCTACGACGCGAAGCTCAAGCCCGTGATGTTCGAAGTGCAGGCCGCCGAAAAAACCTACGCGGACTTCCAGCTCACCGCCACCTCGAAGGGCGGGCATTCCAGCGAGCCGAGCCCCGACAACGCGATCTACAAGCTGGCGGGCGCGCTCCAGCGCGTCGCCGCGTACCCGTTTCCGGTCAAGTACAACAAGATCACGCTGGCATCGTTCAAGGCCATCGGCGAACACGGCAGCGGCAAGCTCGCCGAAGCCGCGCGACAGTTCACCGCCGATCCGGGCAACGCCAGGGCCGTGGCCGTGATTTCGGCCGACCCGGCGTACGTCGGCCAGATCCGCACCACCTGCGCCGCGACCATGCTGGGCGGCGGCCACGCCCTCAACGCCTTGCCGGAACGCGCCACCGCCAACGTCAATTGCCGCATCTTTCCCGGCACCAGCGTCGCCTCGGTCCAGGCAGCGCTGGTCAAGGCCGTCGCCAACCCCGCGATCGAGGTCAGCGTGCGCATGCCGCCGCCCGTGACCAGCCCCGCTTCGCCGTTGCGCCCGGACGTCATGGCCGCCGTCGCCACCACCGTCCACGAACGCTTCCCCGGACTGGACATCGTGCCTGGCATGTCCTCCGGCGCCACCGACAGCATGTATTTCCGCAATGCCGGCGTGCCGTGCTACGGCATCGATCCCAACTTCTCCAAGCCCGGCGACGCGCACGCCCACGGCTACAACGAAAGGCTGCTTGCCACCGAACCGCCCGCGGGCCTGGACTTCTGGCACAGCCTGCTGACGAAACTCACGAAGTAAAACTCTGGCCACACAAATCGGCAGGGGGTTAGTTAGCTTGCAAATTTTGCCGGGAGATTGCTGCGAGGATGGCACAGATGCAATCATTGATCCAGCCAAGACGGAAACATCAACCGCATCATGAACAATGACCTGCTACTTCCTTACCTGAATGAAAAATTTCCGCTTACCCGCAGTTCCCCGAAGCAGTTTCGTGAACTACACGAGGCCGCAGAAAAACTTGCCGCAGCGAAAAGCGAACCTCATGTCATCGCGGCGAGCCTGGCCCTTTCGCAAACACTGGATGGAAGTCTTGAATTCTGGAGGGCCCAGTTCAAGGGCGATTCCGGGTACTCATACCTGCGGGGGACAGTGCTGGAGGCGATCACCATCCAGCTCGCCATGGTCGTCGCGGGCTCCGGCGGATCGAAGCACGATCTCACGGTCGAGAAGATTTCGACCGGAACCGGGGTCATCACGGGGCTATCGTTTCAGTTTCGGCGTGACAGCATCCCCAAAGATGTACCGCTGACCCTGCGGCGCGACCGGGATGACGTGATCATCGGGATCAAACGTACCATCGTCGTCACCGGCACTGACGGATCCCGTGCTTCGTTTGAAGATGAGTTGATTCCGATTTGTGTCGTCGCGTGCAAGATGTACATAGATGCAACGCGCCTCGAAAACGTTTTGGCGAAAGCGCGCAGCATCCTCGCCAGTCACTCGCGTTGCAGCTTCCTTGTCGCTTCCGACTGGGACGCGCTGGGAGAAAAGGAATGGCACGATGCCGCCAGGCGGCTGCTGGATTCCCTCTACGCGCCCGTTGAGGACATCATCTTTCTGCGCGGAGATGGCGCGAGACGCCCGAAGAATTCGGATCTTGCCAAGAAATCACTTTCGAGCCCCTACCTGTCCACACAGTTGCAACGGTTGGCGCATGCCATGCGGGCTGCCATCAAAAAATGGAATTGAGGCAATCAAGCGAACAGACAATACCGCGCCGCGAAGGCTGGACACTTCACATCACCGCAGACGCGGACGTTACCACCGCGTCTGCGTCGACCATCCTTCCACGACTGGGCTGACGCACATCAAGTACGGGTTCGAGCGCTGGGAACAAGGTTTTTTCCGCGTCGTTCATTGCCGCCTCCACCTCGGCGAGCCGTTGCTTCGCAACCTTGATGTAGTCCACCCGTTTCTGCTTGAACAGGTGAACTTCCCGGTTCTTCTCGACCCCAATGAACCTGCGCCCTTCAAGCGCAGCCGCCACCAAAAAACTGCCGCTGCCGAAGGCGTTGTCCAGCACCACATCGCCCGGAGCCGTGAACATTCGAATGAGATATCGCCCCAGCGCAACCGGCTTCTGGGTGGGATGCCATACGCGTCCGCCCGCCTCGCTCTCGGCCGTCTTGCAATAAATGGTGTCGGTCGGGAAACGTTCGCCAGCGCTCTTGACCTGCACTGGGCGGAAGTCACCATAGCTGCCCGTGAATTGAGCCTTGCGTACACCCTTGTCGTAAGGCTCGCCCGGGGACATGACGGGCCGATAGTCGGGCTGGCTACCGTAGAAAATGCAGATGTCCTCGTGCTGACGCAGTGGCTGGCGCCTCGCATTGAGGAAATTCGTGGGCTTGCTCTTGACCCAGACAAACTTGTAGCGAAACCAGCTCTCACAGCTCAAGATCAGCTTGGCTGTGAAGATGCCCTGCGAGGATAGCGCGATGACACCCTTGGGCTTGATGATGCGCTGGTATTCGGCCCACAGCCTGTCCAACGGGATTACGCTGTCCCATTTGTTCTGCGTCGTGCCATAGGGCAGGTCGCACAAGATCATGTCTATGGACGCATCACCCAGCCGTCGCATGACATCGAGGCAATCGCCTTCGTGGATATGACCACTCAAATATTTCATTGTGCAGAGCGATGCAGGAGGCGTGGAGCAAACAATAACACGGTAGACGGTGCAGCCCGCTGAAAATTTGATCGAGTGCCCAAGCATCCAGAACTTCAAAGCAGGCCCTCTCCTGGCGAAACCTCTTCTTCTTGGATCGCTCGATCAGGACCACTAAAATTGCGGGTTTGCGTCTGGCTCAAACCCGTCTTCCATGTCCGACCACGCCACCGAAACCAAACGCCGCCGCACCTTCGCGATCATCTCGCATCCCGATGCGGGCAAGACCACGCTGACCGAAAAACTGCTGCTGTTCGGCGGCGCGATCCAGATGGCGGGCGCGGTGAAGTCGCGCAAGTCCGCGCGCCATGCCACGTCCGACTGGATGGCGATGGAAAAGGAACGCGGGATCTCGGTGACGAGCTCGGTGATGCAGTTCCCCTACGCGGGCCGCATCGTGAACCTGCTGGACACCCCCGGCCACGCCGACTTTTCCGAAGACACCTATCGCGTACTGACCGCGGTCGATTCCGCGCTGATGGTGATCGACTGCGCCAAGGGCGTCGAGGAACGCACCATCAAGTTGATGGATGTCTGCCGGCTGCGCACCACGCCGATCATGACCTTCATCAACAAGCTCGACCGCGAGGGCCGTTCGCCGATCGAGCTGCTGGATGAAGTCGAATCGGTATTGAAGATCCAGTGCGCGCCGGTGACCTGGCCGATCGGGATGGGCAAGCGCCTTAAGGGCGTGTATCACCTCATCGACGACGAAGTGCATCTGTACGAATCCGGACGCAATTTCACGCGCCAGGATTCGACGATCCTGAAAGGCCTCGACGATCCGCAACTCGTCGAACGCGTCGGCGCCGACGCACTCAAGGAACTGCGCGAGGAACTGGAACTGGTGCAGGGCGCATCGCACCCGTTCAACCTCGACAAATATCTTGCCGGTGAACAGACCCCGGTGTTCTTCGGTTCGGGCATCAACAACTTCGGGGTGCAGCCGCTGCTGGATTTCTTCGTCGAACACGCGCCGTCACCGCAACCGCACGCAACTTCGACGCGCGAGGTGTCACCCGACGAGGAAAAGCTCAGCGGTTTCGTGTTCAAGATACAGGCCAACATGGACCCGGCGCATCGTGATCGCGTGGCCTTCCTGCGCGTGTGCTCGGGTTCGTACAAGTCCGGCATGAAGACGCTGCAGGTGCGCAGTGGCAAGGAAGTGAAACTGGCCAACGCGCTGACCTTCATGGCGTCCGAACGCGAGATCGCGGAGGAAGCGTATCCCGGCGACGTGATCGGCCTGCACAACCACGGCACCATCTCGATCGGCGACAGTTTCAGCGAAGGCGAAAAGCTTGTGTTCACCGGTATTCCCAACTTCGCGCCTGAACTGTTCCGGCGCGCGCACCTGCGCGATCCGCTGAAGATGAAGGCGTTGCGCGCGGGCCTCGCGCAACTGTCCGAGGAAGGCGCGACGCAATTCTTCCGGCCGCTGATGTCGAATGACTTGATCCTGGGCGCGGTCGGCGTGTTGCAATTCGACGTTGCCGCGTATCGGCTGAAGGACGAATACAACGTCGATTGCGCGTTCGAGAACGTCGGCGTCGTGACGGCGCGCTGGGTGCATTGCGATGACGCCAAGAAACTGGCCGAGTTCCGCGAGCGCAACGCGATGCATCTTGCCGTCGATGCCGCCGAGCAGTTGGTGTATCTCGCGCCCACGCGCGTGAACCTGCAGCTCGCGCAGGAACGCTGGCCGCAAGTCATGTTCACGGACACACGCGAGCACATGGGCGCGGCCTGAATTCCCCGACAAGGGGCTCACATACCGACGGCGCGATCCCACGCGCGTTTGCATCCGCTCCCGAATGGGCACACACTGACGGCCTGCCCACGAGGCAGGTCCGTGCACGGAGGTCGCCATGGCCAACGCAATGCCCACGGGGTTCCATGCGTCGCAGGTTCTGCGCGCGGTGACGGAAAAGCGTGGCATCGACACGCTCGCGCCGCACATCGAGCGTTCCTGGAACCGCTGCCTGCACGAGTTCGGCATCCGTCCGCAGACGCCGCGTGACACTTGGGTACTGCCCGCCACCGGCCTGCGCGCACGCCAGCAGGAACTGGGCGGACTGCTGAACGTCGCGCGCTGCGAAATGGAAAATCTTTATGAATTGATTGCCGGCACCGGTTACGCGGTGATCCTGTCCGACGCCGACGGCACCATCCTCAGCACAATTCTCGATTCCACCCTCAAACGCGAGTTTCAGCGCACCGGTCTGTGGCTGGGCGCGCGCTGGGACGAGCGCCACGAGGGCACCAACGGCATCGGCACCTGCCTCGCCGAAGGCAGCGCGGTCACCGTGCACCGCGACGAACACTTCCGCGATTACAACATCCGCCTGTCTTGTTCGAGCGCGCCGATCCTTGATTCACACGGCAAGCTGCTGGGCGCGTTGGACGCGTCCTCGGCCAACAGTTCCGACACGCGCGCGATCCAGCGCCATACCGTGGCGCTGGTCAGCATGTCGGCCAGCATGATCTCGCGCTACCAGTTCCTGACCGAGTTTCGCGACGCCTGGATCCTGCGCTTCCACAGCCGCCCCGAGTTCGTGGGCCTGCTGCACGAGGCGTTGATGGCGATCGGCGGCGACGGCCGCGTGCTGGCTGCGAACGAAAGCGCACTGCTGCAATTGGGTGTCGGTTCGCGCGCGGCGCTGGTCGGGCATCCCATCGATGAGCTGTTCCGCTTCGCTGCCGACACCATGCGCCAGCGTGCCGCGCATGCCGCCGCCACCATCTGGCCGATCCGCGACCTTGCGCGCGGGCGCCGTTTCTATGCGCTGGTGCAACCGCCGCACGCCCCGCACCCGGCATCCGGCGCAACTGGCAAATCGCGAGCATCGATCGGTGATCCACTGCCGGGACACGTGGCGCTCGACCCGCGGATGCGACGCAACCTGGCCTCGGGCCACCAGTTGTTTGCCAAGCAGGTACCGATCCTGCTGCGCGGCGCGACCGGCACGGGCAAGGACGTGTTTGCGCGTGCGTTGCACGCGGGCAGCCTGTGGTCGGATCGTCCGTTCGTCACCGTGAATTGCGCCGCGATCCCCGAAAACCTGATCGAAAGCGAATTGTTCGGTTATCGCGCCGGCGCCTTCACTGGTGCTTCGCATGAAGGCCGCGCCGGCAAGATCCTGCAGTCGAGCGGCGGCACCCTGTTCCTGGATGAGATCGGCGACATGCCGATGCTGCTGCAGGCGCGCCTGCTGCGGGCCATCGAGGCGCGCGAAGTCACCCCGATCGGCAGCGACCAGGCCATCCCGGTCGACCTGCACGTGATCAGCGCCACCCACCGCGACCTGCGTCAGATGATTGCGGCGCACGAGTTTCGCGAGGATCTCTACTACCGTCTGGCCGGCACCACACTGGAACTGCCGTCACTCCACGAACGCGAAGACAAGGGCGACCTGATCCACGCGCTGCTGCGCGAGGAATGCGGCGACGAGGAACCGGTGGACATCGCCGCGGATGCGTTCGCCAGCCTGCTGCGCTACCTCTGGCCCGGCAACATCCGGCAATTGCGCAACGTGCTGCGCACTGCCGCCGCGTTGTGCAGCGACCGCATCATCCGGCTGTCCAACCTGCCGCAGGAAATCGTGGACCCGGAAGAAACCAGGTCGGCGGCGCCGGCCGAGGTGGCGCAGGCCACGACGGTCGAACAACCTGCGGTAAGCCTGCAAGGCGCGGAGCGCGCGGCGCTGGTGGGCGCGCTGGAACAGCACGACTGGAACGTCAGCCACACCGCGCAGGCACTCGGGATCAGCCGCAATACGCTTTACCGCAAGCTGCACAAGCACGGTGTCATGCCGCACCCGCAAGCCGGCGACGATCGCCCCGCGTCAGGCTAATACGGTTCCGCCCCAGCCTAGATTCGCGTGCAGCCATGGTCGAGGCACTCCGGACATGCGCGTGTCGGCCGGAACCCTGCAACAAGTCGGTCAAGACTGGCCATGTACCTGCTCCCGCGAACGCCACGCCGAGCAGCACCGCGCACGTCGCCTTGCGCAGCCGCGAACGGTCAGGCCTTGAGCACACCCGATGCCTTCGCGGCGTGGGTGGCGACGATGTCCATCAGTTCCGGCGAATAGCAGTCATAAGGTTCGATGCCCAGTTCGCGCAACCGCCCGCGAACCCAGGCCATGTCGCCCGGCGGCACGCCGCCCTCGATCGCTGAGGACACGAACGCGGCGAACGTCGGCGGCGCCCAGCCCGCCTGGGTTGAAAGTTCCGGATGGATGAAGGCGAAGCCATGGAATACGTGATCCGTCTTGTCGACCACGCCGTACATGTGCACGCCGCAATCCTTGCAGGCGTAGCGATGCAGCACCTTGGAAGGATCGGCGATCTTCAGTTTCTCCGCGTGCTTGGTCACCTTGACCTTGTCGCGCGGCACCGCCGCCAGCATCGAGAACGTCGCACTGCCGGGCTTCCAGCACTGTGTGCACCCGCACAGGTGGTTGAACAGGAATTCGCTGTCGACCGTGACCTCGACCGGATCGGTCTTGCACTTGCAAGCCAGCGTGGCGCCCTTGAAGCCGGGTTGCGCCTTGATGTTGACGCCAGCGTCGACCGCCGGATGGATGGAATGCTTGGCCATGTTCGAATCCTCCAGTTGGAATGCAGACGCTCACACCGCCGCGGCATCGCCGTAGCGGATCACCGAACGGATCACCTTGCCTTCGTGCATCAGGTCGAACGCCTCGTTGATCTGTTCCAGCGGCAGCAGCTTCGAGACGAACTCGTCGACCTTCAGCTTGCCCTGCATGTAGTTGTCCACGTAGCCGGGCAACTGCGAACGGCCCTTGACGCCGCCGAACGCGGCGCCGCGCCAGACGCGGCCGGTGACGAGCTGGAACGGCCGCGTGCTGATCTCCTGCCCCGCCGCGGCGACGCCGATGATGGTGGATTCGCCCCAACCCTTGTGGCAGCACTCCAACGCGGCGCGCATCACGTTGACGTTGCCGATGCACTCGAACGAATAATCGACGCCGCCGTGGGTGAGATCGACGATCACCTGCTGGATCGGGCCGTCGTGGTCCTTGGGATTCACGAAATCGGTCGCGCCCATGGCTTTCGCCATCGTCCACTTGTCGGGGTTGACGTCGATGCCGATGATGCGGCCGGCCTTGGCCATCACCGCACCCTGCACCACCGCGAGCCCGATCGCGCCGAGGCCGAACACGGCGACGCTGGAGCCTGGCCGCACCTTGGCGACATTCAACACCGCGCCGACGCCGGTGGTGATGCCGCAACCGAGCAGGCAGACCTTGTCCAGCGGCGCCTTCGGATCGATCTTCGCGACCGAGATCTCGGGCAGCACGGTGTATTCGGAAAAGGTACTGGTACCCATGTAGTGCCTGAGCATCTTGCCCTTGTACGAAAACCGCGACGTGCCATCCGGCATCAGGCCCTTGCCCTGGGTCACGCGGATTTTCTGGCACAGGTTGGTGCGCCCGGACTTGCAGTACTCGCATTCGCCACACTCGGGCGTATACAACGGAATCACGTGGTCGCCGGGCTTCACCGACTTCACGCCCGCGCCGACTTCCTCGACGATCGCACCGCCCTCGTGTCCGAGGATCGCCGGAAACAGGCCTTCCGGATCGGCGCCCGAAAGCGTGTAGGCATCGGTGTGGCACACGCCGGTCGCGACGACGCGCACCAGCACCTCGCCTTCCTTCGGACCATCGAGATCGACTTCCTCGATCGTGAGCGGTTGCCCCGCTTCCCATGCCACGGCTGCGCGTGTCTTCATGCTTGCTGTCTTCGTCAATTCTGTGCGGATGGCGGGGTGCCCTGCGGGACCAGATCCAGCGAGCGCCCTTTCACGTACTCGTAAATGTCGCGAATTTCCTGCTGCGTGTAAAAGCCCGCCCACGACGGCATGCCCTTGTTCACCCGGCCCGCCATGGCCGTGGTCAGGAACTGTTGCCAGGTCAAGCCGCCCTGCATCGCGATGCGCAGGTCGGGTGCCGCATACGCGCCGCCCACCGCGTCGTCGCCGTGACAGCGGTTGCAGGTCGAGTTGTACTGCTCGTAGCCCGTGAACACGTCCTTGGTCACCTTGGTGTTCGAGCCCGTGATGAACATCGGGAAGTCGAGCGCAACCGTCTTGCCGTCCGCCAGCTTGTACGAGTACGTCTTCGCAGGCGTGGCGGCAGCCGTCTCGCCTGCCGCCGCGGGCTTGAGCGTCAGGATCCACTTGACGATCGTGCGCGCCTTGGCGATCCCGAGGTTCGGATGCGCGGGCATCGGCACGCTGCCCCAATGCCCGACGGTGCCCTTGACGACCTGTTCCGCCAACGTATCGATGATCGCCGGTTGCCGTGACGCGTAGCGCTTGGCAACGTCGACATAGGCTGGCCCCACGACCTTGTGCTCGATCGCGTGGCAGGCAAAACAGTCGCTGGCCTTGGCATCCGCAAGGCCCGCGGGTTCGCGAGCCGCGGACGCCGCGGGGGCCGACGACGGCGCGGCATCCGTGCCGGTCGCCGTCATCAGCGCAGCCGCCACCGCGAGCGTGCAGACCATGCTGCCGGCGCAGCCCGCCATGATCGCCCACTTGTTCGGCATGCGGCTCACTGCATCACCTCTGGTGTTCGCGCGCCATGGCCCATCCGCCGCCCGCTCATTGCACGCCCGCCACGCCCGGGCTGGGACTGCCCGATGCCGCGCCCGGATAGTGCACGCCGTGCGCTTCGAGCGCGCGGGTCAGTTCGTCCTGGTGCGCCTTGATCACTCCGTTGAGCTGGTCCAGCAAGGCCTTGTTGCCTTCACGCACGCCCATCGCCATCGGGAAGGTGTACTGCTCGGGCGGACCCATGTCGCGTTCGTTCGGCACCATCACGACCGCAAGGTCGGGGTAGTCCTTGAGGAACGCGCCAACCGACGGCTCCCACGTGATCATCACGTCGACCTTGCCGTCCTGCACCGCCTGCAGCATCGCGCGCGGTGATTCACCCGGCGTGCCCGCAACGTCGAAGGGAGTGGCGGTCGTGACCATGCCGCGCAATTGCAGGCCCGTCTCGATCGGCGTTTCGGATTCGAACCCGATCTTCAACCGGTGCAGCGCGGGCGAGTCCAGGCTGGTGATGTCGTAGCCCTTGGACTTCTTGAAGATGAACACGTAGGACGACACGTACCACGGATTGGTGGTTTGTTCTTCCTGGCTGCCGTAGGGCAGGCTCATCACCACGTCGCACTCGCCCTTGTCGAGGGTCTGTGAAAGGAATTGCGAGAAACCGCCCTTGCCCCGGGTGTCGTACCACGTGTACTCGAGCTTGTCGTGCAGCGCGTCGGCGACGATCCTGGCGGCGGCATTCTCGAAGCCTTGCCCCGCACGATCCGAATACGGCAGGTACGCCGGATCCGAACATACCCGCAACGTACCTTCCGCGCGGGCGCCCATGGCGCCCGCGAGAAGACCCACCGCGACGACCGCAACAACCGGCCACCGATATTTCATGGCTGCTCCCTGGCCGTCTTCAGTGGGTGGTGGTTTCGGCGACATTCTCGGCTTTCGCGCCCGTGATGGCCGCGCTCTGGCCAACCGTTTGCGATGGCAAATTGTGATCCGGGATGTCGTTGTCGCCGAGCGCGAACACCAGCAGCGTGCCGCCGAGGTTCGTGAATTGCGGCAGGGTCGCGGTTGCGTTCACCGCACCCAGGCCGGCCGTAGCCTTGGTCAGGCCGTTGCTGAGGCCGATCGCACCCCAGCCGCCGACGCCGGTCAGGATCGCAACGTACTGCTTGCCAGCATGCGTGTAGGTGATGGGATTGCCGACGATGCCGGACGGCGCCTTGAACTGCCACAGTATCTTGCCGGTCTTCAAGTCGACCGCGCGGAACCAGCCGGTGAGGGTTCCGTAGAACCCGATGCCGCCCTTGGTCGTCAGGATCCCGCTCCAGTCCTGGTACTGGTCGTTGATCGCCCACTTGGTCTTGCCCGTCATCGGGTCGAAGGCAATGAAGCGGCCACCGACCTTGCCGTCCCACGGGGCGTTGGTGGGCCGATACATCCGCACGATTGCGCCGACGTACGGGAATCCGGCCTTGTACTTCGCCGCGAACGCCTGGTAGTCCTCGCAGATCAGGTTGGTGCCCATGTAGAACAGCCCGGTGTTGGGGTCATACGATCCCGGCTGCTCGTCCTTGCCGCCCTGGGACCCAGGGCAGATGTCCTTCACGTTCACGCCTTGCTTGGTCATCTTGGCCGGGTTGACGATGGGTCGGCCGGTCTTGAGGTCGATGGCCTTCGCCCAATTCAGATCCGGGATGAAGGAGTGCGCGGCATAGAGATGGCCGGTGGCTGCGTTGAGCACGTAAGCGTGGCCATTGCGATCGAAATGCGTCAGCGTCGTGACGTCCTTGCCGTCGATCCTGGTCTGCGTGATGATCGACTCGTTGACGCCGTCGTAATCCCAGCCGTCGTGCGGGGTCATCTGGTATGCCCACGCGGCTTCCCCCGTATCCGGGTTGCGCGCGATGATCGACATCGACCACTTGTTGTCGCCGGGGCGCGCGGTCGGGTTCCACGTACCCGGATTGCCGGTGCCGTAATAAACGAGATTCAACTTCGGATCGTACGAATACCAGCCCCACGTCGTGCCGCCGCCCAGCTTCCACTGGTCGCCCTTCCAGGTCTTGAGGCTGGAATCCGCGCCCACCGGCTTGCCGGTCGCCGCATTGATGGTCTTGTTGGGATTGAACAGCAGATCCTTGTCGGGGCCTTCGCTGTAGGCCCGCCACATCAGCTTGCCGGTGTGGATGTTGTAGGCGGTGAGGTATCCACGCACGCCGTATTCGGCACCCGACACGCCGGTCAGCACCTCGTCGTGGATCACCAGCGGCGCCATCGTCATGGTCTGGCCGATCTTCGGATCGGCATTCTGCTCATGCCAGATCACCTTGCCGGTCTTGGCATCGAACGCATAGATGTTGCCGTCCAGCAGGTTCGCGAAGATCATCCCGTCGGCGTACGCGACGCCACGGTTGACCACGTCGCAGCACGCCACCGTTTCCGCGAACGCGTCCTGCGGGATGTTGGATTTCCACACGATCTTGCCGACGTTGCTGAGGTCGACGGCATACACGTAGTTCGGATACGAGCTCTCGAAATACATCATGTTGCCGACCACCAGCGGCTGGCCTTCCTGGCCGCGCAAGGTACCGGTCGACATCGTCCACGCCACGTGCAGGTTCTTGACGTTGGTCGTGTTGATCTGGTCAAGCGCGCTGTAGCGCGTGACCGAGTAGTTGCCACCGGGCATCACCCACTGATCGGGGTTCTGCGACATCTGCTGCAGCGATCCGGCGGACTGGGCGCCCGCACTTGCCGCGAACAACGTCAACAATGCCGCACTCAACAGTGCGAGTGGAAAATGCCGAACCGGTAACGCAGCCATGGTCGAACCTCCGTGCAAGACAGGAGTGGTGGATTGGCCGAACGATGCCGGCCGCCGCGAAGTCAGTGTCTTGGTTGCAGATTGCGTGCCAAGCCCATGCTCGATCGCAGCCCGCAAATTCAATCGCTTGCAAGCGTGCGTCCGATGATGTGCGACACACCGAGAGGACATTGCGCCAATTGCGCGACACTGTTGTGTCGCGTGCGTGACACTTGCAAGGGAATCCAGGGACAGACGAGGAAGCGGGGAGATCGCGGGCGTGCTGTTCGGCACGCATTCAAATAAACCGGCCGGCAAGCGCAAGTCGCAGCCGCGAAATGGTGCATACTGAAAAACCACTCGGCTGCAGCATGGCAGGGCAATGACGATCGAAACCATTTCCGAACAACGCTGCTTCGGCGGCACCCAGGGTTTCTATCGTCACGAGTCCCGCGCCTGCGCGGGGCCGATGAACTTCGCGGTGTTCACGCCACCGCAGGCCGCGCAAGGCAAGGTGCCGGTGCTGTTCTACCTCGCCGGCCTCACCTGCACCCAGGAAACCTTCCCGATCAAGGTCGGCGCGCAGCGCGTCGCCGCCGAACTCGGCCTGATGCTCGTCGCGCCCGACACCAGCCCGCGCGACACCGGCATTCCGGGCGCGACCGGCGACTGGGAAGTCGGCGAGGGCGCGAGTTTCTACGTCGACTCCACCCAGCCGCCGTGGTCGTCGCGCTTCCGGATGGAAACATATGTCGTCGATGAATTGCCGGCGCTGATCGCCGAACACTTTCCTGCCGATTTCACGCGTTGCGGGATGATGGGCCACTCGATGGGCGGCCACGGCGCGCTGACGCTGGCGCTGCGGCATCCGGGGAAATACAGGTCGCTGTCGGCACTCGCGCCGATTTCGTCACCGACCCGGGTGCCGTGGGGCGAACGCAGGATTTTCGTGATGTACCTCGGCAGCGACCGCGCGGAATGGCAACGCCACGATGCCTGCGAACTGCTGCGTGCGGGCGCGCGCTTTCCCGGCACCATCCTGGTCGACCAGGGCGAGCAGGATCCGTACCTCAAGGAACAACTGCGGCCCGACCTGTTGCAACAAGCCTGCGGCGAAACGGGGCAAGCGCTCACGCTGCGCATGCATCCGGGTTATGACCACAGCTACTGGTTCGTGCAGAGTTTCATCGAGGACCACCTGCGGCATCATGCGGCGACGTTGTGCGCCTGACCACATCCGCCCCGATACTCGCCACTGCACATGCAAGACCACCAGCGCGTAAAAGTGATCGCACACCGGGGCGGCGCCGCGTTGCGCGTCGAGAACACGCTGGCGGCTTTCGAGCACGCGGTGAGCCTGGGCGCCGATGGCGCGGAACTCGACGTGCACCTGAGCCGCGATGGGCAAGTCATCGTGCATCACGACGATGCACTGAATCCGGGCTACTGTCGTGCGGCGGATGGTGCGTGGGTCGACGCAATCAACCGACCACGCATCGACGAACTCACCTTGGCACAATTGCAACGCTACGAGATTGGCGAGCCGCGGACCGGCAGCGACTACGCCCGACGACATCCCAGGGTCGAGCCGGTGGCCGGACAGCGCATTCCCCTGCTGCGCGACGTGATCCGGTTGGTGAAGGCGCGCTCGCCACGGTTCCGACTGGTGATCGAAATCAAGACGCCGATGCCGGAAGCCACCCGGCAATCGTGGCGCGGACTGGTTGCCGCGACACTCGACGCCATCCGCGAAGAAGGTTTCATCGAGCGCGCGATCCTGTGCTCATTCGACTGGGGCGCGCTGGTCCACGCAAAACGGCTGTGCCCGGAACTGCCGACCTGGTTCACCACCGCGCCCTTGAGTTGGTTCGAGACCGGTACACCACCGCGTGAGGACGATCCTCCGGATGCCGACGAGCTGCACGAACTGCGCACGCTGTACGGGTCCGGCGACGCGCCATGGTTCGCGGGCCTCAACCCACGCCAGCTTGCGGGCGGTTACCCCGAAGCGATCGCATCGGAGGGCGGCGACGCCTGGTTCATGTACGACCGCGATTGCACCGCGGAGCGCGTCCACGCATTGCATTCGCGCAGGCTGTCGGCCGCGATCTGGGGGCCAAACGTGCGCGACCAGGATAGTCTTGCCCGACTTCTGCGCACGGGCGTGGACGCAGTGTGCCTTGACGATCCCACCATTGTGGTGGATGACCCACTCTTGCGTTGATACGCGCCGTTCCGCGGCGGACGGATAACGTCATGCGGACTCTCGGCAAATCCCGGATCCACGCCCCGGGAAAAGCTGACCAAGCACCTGATCGAGCCAGCATCACCCACATCCCGCAAGCATGGCCTGGACACGCGGGCGTGCCTCGGTCGCGGCACGCGCATCCAGGAATGCGAGACGCATGCGCCGGGCCAGCACGTCTTCTGCGGTGATGGCCATTTCGTGCCGCTGCGCCCAGCACACTTCGGCTTCGATGTACGGGTGATCCGCTGCAAGGCGACGCATGCCTGCTGCGCCCGCTTCTTCCAGCAACTGTTCGGCCAGCCCGCCGTAGGCGTGCGCCAGGTGATCGGCAATGTCGGCATCGAGGTGATGACGCGTGGCCAACGCTTGCGGCAAATGTTCGTCGAAGCCTTCGGCACCGACCAGCCTGAGTTCGCGGGTACGGCACGCACTGTGCGCGTTCAGCCCGGCCGTCTCGACGAGACGGTCGACTGTCTCCTCGGCCATCCGGCGATACGTCGTCCACTTGCCGCCGGCGATGGTCACGAGCCCTTTCGGCCCCACCTCGATGTGATGCTCGCGCACGATGTTGGCGGTGCGCGTGGCGGCTTCGGCAATCAACGGCCGCAGGCCCGCCCAACTCGCACACACCGCCGCGCGGTCCGGGGCCGGCTGCAACCATTCACCCAACTGGGCCAGCAGGTAATCGATTTCCGCGTCAGTCGGTTCGGGATCGAACGATGGCGCCGTGGCCACATCGGTGGTGCCGGCCAAGGCACCGCCCTGCCACGGCAGCAAAAACAGCACACGCCCGTCGGGCGTTTTCGGAATCAGCAGACCGTCGCCCTTGGGCACCCAGGCACGGTCGAGCGCCAGGTGCGTGCCGCGGCTGGGTTCAAGCAACGGCGTCGCCTCGGGGTGTTCCATGCGGCGCATGGCATCACTGCCGGGACCAGTAGCGTTGACGACCGCACGCGCATGCACGTTGAACGATCGACCGTCCAACCGGTCGCGTACATACGCACCAGCCAGCCGTCCGCCGGCTTCCCGGAGCGCCACGACTTCGACTCGGTTGACCACGAGCGCGGATTCGCGTGCGGCGGTCGCGAGTACCGCAAGCGCCATGCGCGCATCGTCGAACTGGCCGTCGTAATAGGCGACCCCGCCCTTGAGGCCGCGCTGCTTGAGGCGCGGAAACGACGCGAGCATCTGCGCGCGCGAGAGGAAATGGCTGCGCCCGATCGCGGCGGCGCCGGCGGCGCGGTCGTACAGCCACAGGCCCACGCGATAGAAGATCGCCTGCCGCAACGTATACGCCGGCACCACCGTGCGCAGCGGATGCACCAGATGCGGCGCGATGTCCAGCAGGATCGCACGCTCGGCCAGCGCCTCGCGCACGAGGTGGAATTGCGCGCGGTCGCGTTGCATCACGGCGGCATCGAGATAACGCACGCCGCCGTGCACCAGCTTGGTGGAACGACTCGATGTGCCACTGGCGAAATCATCGCGTTCGACCAGCGCCACCGACAGGCCGCGTGACGCGGCATCCAGCGCCACGCCCGCGCCGGTCGCGCCGCCGCCGATCACCAGCACGTCGAACGATTCCCGTTCGAGCCTCGCCCGATTCTCCGCGCGGTTCATGCCGCTCATGGTTCTACGTCCCTGTCCCAATCGCGGGCGCGTTCGACCGCACGCCGCCATTGCCGATAACCGCGCTGGCGCAGGTCTTCGCTCCGGGTCGGCACGAAGCGCCGCTCCGCCTGCCACCATCCATCGAACCCATCGGCATCGACCGCACCCGAACCCGCCGCCGTCAACATCGCCGCGCCCAGTGCGGTGGTTTCGGTGGTCCTGGGCCGGAGGATCGGCAGGCCCAGCACGTCGGCCTGGATTTGCAACAGCAAGTCATCGACGGCAGCCCCGCCATCGACGCGCAAGGATTCGATGGGCTGCGCGATTGCATCACGCATCGCCTCGACCACGTCGCGCGTCCGGTAAGCGATGGCTTCGAGGCTGGCGCGCGCGAGATGCGCGGCGGTGGTGCCGCGGGTGACACCCAGAATCGTGCCACGTGCCGCGGGATCCCAGAACGGCGCGCCGAGTCCGGTCAGCGCCGGCACGATGCTGACGCCGCCGCTGTCGGGCACTTCGCGCGCCAAGGCTTCCACGTCCGCAGACTTCTCGATCAAGCCAAGCCCGTCACGCAACCACTGCACCAATGCGCCGGCCACGAACACGGAACCCTCAAGTCCATACGCACGCGGTTCGCCCGGCAGGCTGCACACCGGCGACGCGATCAGTCCCTCGGCATGCAGCCGCCGCGCACCGCTGTGCATCAGCACGAACGCTCCGGTGCCGTAGGTGTTCTTGACGTCACCCGCCTTGCGGCATTGCTGGCCGAGCAAGGCAGCCGGCTGGTCGCCGGCCACACCGATCAGGTCGATCGCCCCGCCACCCAGTTGCGTGTTGCCGAAGCGGCCCGCAGACGGACGCACCTCCGGCAACAGCGCACGTGGAATGTCGAAAAGCTCCAGCAAGTCGGCATCCCAATCCAGCGTGTCGACATTGAACAGCAGGGTGCGCGACGCGTTGGTCACGTCGGTGGCGTGCACGCGTCCCTCGGTGAGGTTCCAGACCAGCCAACTGTCGACGGTGCCGAATGCGAGTTCGCCGCGATGCCCACGCTCGCGCGCGCCATCGACGTGCGCGAGTATCCAGGCAAGCTTGGTCGCGGAGAAATACGGATCGAGGCGCAGACCGGTCTTGGCGCGAACCATTTCTGCGGCGCCACGCTCGCTCAAATCCCGGCAGAGTGCCGCGGTGCGCCGATCCTGCCACACGATCGCGGGCGCGATCGGCTGGCCGCTTGTGCGATCCCAGACGACGGTCGTTTCGCGTTGGTTCGCGATGCCGAGCGCAGCCACGTCGCGCGCGCCGATACCGGCATGCACCATGACTTCTTCAGCGGCTTGCTGTTGCGAGGCACGGATTTCCAGCGCATCCTGCTCGACCCAACCGGGCCGCGGACAGGCCACCGCAAGCTCGCGGCGCGCCATCGCGACGATGCGACCACGCCGATCGAACAACATGGCACGACTGCTGCTCGTGCCCTGGTCCAGCACCAGAAAGTGCGTCATGGCTTTTAATACCACCGGTTGATCGCAGCGTACAAAACCGGGGTCAGAGTACAATTTCCGGCTTGGCTCGCTTGGGTCGTGCAGGTTGCACCGGAAATTGCACTCTGACCCCGGTTTTGCCCGCCACGCCAGTTACGCCACGTGCAACGAACGCCTGGCATCGGCGCCGCCGTGCACCACCGCCGCGCGCAGTTCCTCGGGATCGAAATCGTCGACGTTGATGAACTCGGCGGTCGCGCGGCGCAGGCGTTCCAGCTGCGCACGTTCGGTTTCGCTGATCGCGCCGATGCGCTCGGCCTCGGCGAGCTGCGCGAAATAGTCGTGCGCGTGCACGCCGCCGGCCTTGACGGCTTTGAGGAACTTGCGCTCGACCGGTTCGGCCGCGACTACGTCGGGCAGCAGCGCGTGCATCCGTCCGACCGGATTGTTGGCGTTTGGCGTCAGGTACATGCCGTGCACCAATGCATCGCGCGCGCTGTTGGGCGCCGACAGGATCGCGGCGACACGGCGGCCCAGACGATCCGACGGCGGCACTTCGCGGCGTCCGAACGGGAACACCAACGTGTGCAGCAGCCATGCGACCGGTCGTACCGGGAAGTTGCGGATCACGCCATCCAGCGCCATCTGCATCCGCCACACCGCGTCGTGGAAAGCCCAAGCGAGCAGTGGACGCTCGGCTTCCGGGCGGCCCTCGTCTTCGTAGCGTTTCAGCATCGCCGAGCAGATGTAGAGATACGACAGCACGTCGCCCAGCCGCGCCGACAGTTTTTCCTTGAACTTCAATTTCCCGCCCAACACGCCCATCGCGGTGTCGGCGGTCAGCGCCAGCGCTGCGGAATAACGCTCCAGCTTGCGGTAGTAACGCTGCGTGTAAGCGTCGCCCGGCGCGCGTCCGAACTTCGCGAACGTGAGGCCGAGCCAGAACGATCGAACCGCGTTGGAAAGGCCAAACCCGAAGTGGCCGAACAGCGCTTCGTCGAAATCGTGCAGCGCCTTGGCCTGATCGGATTCGTGCGCGGCGTGCATTTCCTTCAGCACCCACGGATGGCAGCGGATCGCGCCTTGCCCGAAGATCATCAGACTGCGGGTCATGATGTTGGCGCCTTCCACCGTGATCGGGATCGGCGCACCCTGCCAGCAGCGGCCGAGGTAATTGGACGGCCCCAACTGGATGCCCTTGCCACCGTGCACGTCCATCGCGTCCTGGATCGCCTCGCGGCCGAGCATCGTCGCGTGGCATTTCGCGATCGCCGATGCCACCGCCGGCTTTTCGCCGCGATCGACCGCCGCCGCGGAGGCGCGCGACAACGCGGCGACCGCGTACGCATGCCCGCCGATCCGCGCCAGTGCTTCCTCGACGCCCTCGAAGCGCGCTACGCTAAGCCCAAACTGTTTGCGGATGCGCGCGTACGCACCCGTTGCGGCAACCGCGAGCCGCACAAAACCGGTGGCGTTCGAAGGCAACGAGATGCCGCGTCCGACCGACAGGACTTCCACCAGCATCCGCCAGCCGTGGCCGGCCATGTGCGGGCCGCCGATCAGCGTATCGATCGGCACGAACACGTCCTTGCCGTGCAGCGGACCGTTCTGGAACGGGATGTTGAGCGGAAGGTGCCGGCGACCGATTTCGAGGCCCTTGGTTTCGCGCGGAATCAATGCGAGCGTGATGCCCAGGTCTTGCTTGTCGCCCAGCAGGTGTTCCGGGTCGTACATCCGGAACGCCAGTCCGACCAGCGTCGCGATCGGCGCCAGCGTGATGTAGCGTTTGTCGAAGGTCAGCTTGATGCCCAGCGCTTCCTGGCCATCGACCGTCTGCTTGCAGACGATGCCGTAGTCGGGAATCGACGTCGCATCCGAGCCCGCGTACGGCCCGGTCAGCGCGAAACACGGCACCTCGCGGCCATCGGCGAGACGCGGCAGGTAGTGGTTCTTCTGTTCCTCGCTGCCGTAGTGCAGCAGCAGTTCGGCCGGCCCCAGCGAATTCGGCACCGCGACGATCGACGACAACGTGGCCGACACGCTGGCGAGTTTCTGCAGCACCGCCGAATGCGCGCTGGCGGAGAATTCCTTGCCGCCGTAGCGCTTGGGGATGATCATCGCGAAGAAACCCTCGCGCCTCACGAATTCCCAGATTTCCGGCGGCAGGTCGGCGATCTCGTGGGTGATGTGCCAGTCGTCGACCATCGCGCACAGCTTTTCGCACGGGCCGTCGAGGAATGCCTGTTCCTCGGCCGAGAGCTGCGGCTTCGGTTCGGAAAGCAGCTTCGACCAGTCGGGCTTGCCCGAGAACAGTTCGCCCTCGAAGCCGACCGTGCCGGCGTCCAGCGCGATCTGTTCGGTTTCGGAAAGTTTCGGCAGCACGCGCCGGAAGAACTTCAGCAGCGGCGCCGAGAACAGTGCGCGCCGGATCGGCGTCGCGTTGAGCGGCAACGCGACCAGCACCACGAAGATGCCGAGCAACACCCAGGTCGGCGTCGGCGCGTGCAGGCCCAAGCCGACGACGAGAAGGGTCACGATGGTCGCCAGCGTCCATTGCCACAGCCGCACGCGGAAATACGCGCAGGCGAGTCCGACGATCGCGACGCAAATCAGGGTGACGATGGTGCTCATGGCAAACCTCGCGTGCTAAGCCCTTCTCCCTCCGGGAGCGGGGTGGGGGTGAGGGTTCGGCTCCGCGTGGAACCCTCACGCGGGAGCGCATCCAGAAAGGGTTCTATCGCGGCCGTGAAGGCGGCGTTGTCATCGCCCGCGAGCGTGTGGGTCGCGTGCGGAACCACGACGTGCCGCGCGTGCGGCACGACCTGCAGGAATTCCGCAACGGTGTCTTCCGACACGATGTCGCTGCGCCCGCCCGATACCAGCAACACCGGCACGTCGATGTTGCGTGCGGCATCCAGCAGGCGCTGCTGGTGTCGCTCGGCCTCGGGTGCGATGGTGTCGAGCAGGGCCGGATCCCAATGCCAGCGCAGCCGGCCGTCGTCGCCACGCTTCAGCAGTTGCGCCAATTCGTAACGATCCTTGCGGCGCCGCCGTTGCGGAAGATACGCAGCCACTTCCGCAGCCGCCTCTTCCAGCGACGCAAACCCACGCGGATGCGCGCGCATGAAACCGAGCATGCGTTCCACGCCGGCCGCTTCCCAGCGCGGCGTGATGTCCACCAGCACCAGCGCGCGGAACGGATCGGGGCGGGCTTCGCCCGCGGCGACCAGACCCAGCAATCCACCCATCGACGCGCCGACCAGCACCGGCGGTGTTGCGAATGAATGCGCGATGGTCAAAAGATCGTCCACGAACTGTTCCAGCCGATAGCCACCATCAGCCAGCCGCGCGCTGTCGCCGTGACCACGCGCGTCGAAAGTCATGCTGCGCCAACCGTGTTCCGCCAACGTTTGCCCCGCACGGGCCCACGCGTGCCGGCTCTGGCCGAAACCGTGCGCAAACAACAACGCAGGCGCGCCGGCAGGGCCACGCGTTTCCATCGCCAACGGTAGACCGTCACGCGCGAGAACATGGCTCAAGGTACCGGATTGGTTGATAGAATCCGTTTCCATACGCACCAGTATGGATTTGCGTCGCATGACTGTCAATACGCTACAGTATGGTCATGTTTGCCGATCCGGCCAAACCCGGCGTCACCAGCGAACCCGCACGCCGCGGCCGCCCACACGCGCGTCTTTCGGCTTCCGATTGGGAACGCGGCGCGCTGGAAATGATCGCGGACGAAGGCGTCGCGGCGCTGGCGGTGGAAGCGCTGGCGCGCCGGCTGGGCGTCACCAAGGGCAGCTTCTACTGGCATTTCAAGAACCGCGAAGCCCTGCTGCAGGCCGCGTTGAAACGCTGGGAAGCCGACGACGAACGCGAGCTGCAGCAGCACATCGGCGCGGCCGGCGACCACCCGCGCACACGTCTCGACGCATTGTTCCGCTGGGTTTCCGGCGAGGCCCAGGCGCACCGCATTTATGCTGCACTGCTGCAGGCGCTGGATCATCCGCTGGTCAAACCCATGATGACCCGGGTGTCGCAACGGCGCATGGATTTCCTGGTGATGGCGTTCCGTCAGGCTGGCCTCGACCACGACGCGGCGCGCCACCGTGCGCGGCTCACCTATGCGGCCTACGTGGGTTTCCTGCAACTGAACCTGACGCTGGAACTGCCGCATCTTTCGCACCAACAGTACGACGCCTACGTCGAGCACGTGATCGCCACCTTGGTGCCGTAAGTCGTGCGATCGTCCATGATCGCCGCATCACCCATGCATCCGGCAAGAAGTCGACTCAACCTGGGTTCGTCAACACCACCGCGGCCACAGCCGCCATCCATGGCCAAGAGCTCCGTGGCCTGACTTTTCACGAAAGCCTCTTCAAACAACACTTGGGCACAGGCGCGAATGCTGCAACGCACAACGCGGCGCCGGCGCCGCGCCTTGCAAAGCCTGCAGCCGCAGACTACCGTCACTTTCCCGCCCGCATTGGGCGCGGGAACCATTCCACTGCATCAGGCTGACTCACACGCTCCGCCCGTCGGGCAAGGTCGACACCAGAAAAAGACTGCCCATCCACCACGACGGCTGCGCTGCCGGATGCCTACAACAACAATGATTTCCCTCTGGAGTATGACAAGCGATGCCAAGCAAACTCGATGCATTGAACCGATGGGTTGACGAAGTCGCCAAGAAAACCAAACCCGACCACATCCATTGGTGCGACGGCTCCGACGCCGAATACAGGAAGCTGGTCGACGAGATGCTCGCGAGCGGCGAGCTGATCGAACTGAACCAGCAAACGCACCCGCGTTGCTACCTGCACCGCTCCGACCCGAAGGACGTCGCGCGCGTCGAAAAGCTCACCGTCATCTGCAGCAAGAACAAGGACGACGCCGGCCCCAACAACAACTGGATGCACCCGGCCGAGGCGCACGCGAAAATCGATGCACTGTTCGAAGGCTGCATGCAGGGGCGCACGCTGTACGTGATCCCCTACTGCATGGGCCCGATCGGCTCGCCGCTGTCGCGCTGCGGCGTCGAGATCACCGACTCCAAATACGTGGTCGCCAACATGCGCATCATGACCCGCATGGGCACCGCTGCGCTGCAACGCATCGAGCGCGAAGGACGCTTCATCAAGGCCCAGCACTCCATCGGCCAGCTCGATCCCGAGCGCCGCTGGATCATGCACTTCCCGGAAGAACTCGCCATCAAGTCGTTCGGCTCCGGCTATGGCGGCAACGCGCTGCTCGGCAAGAAATGCCATGCGCTGCGCATCGGTTCGTACCAGGCCCGCACCGAAGGCTGGCTGGCCGAGCACATGCTGATCGTTGGCATCGAGAATCCGAAACACGAAATCCGCTATGTCGCGGCGGCATTCCCTTCCGCCTGCGGCAAGACCAACCTCGCGATGCTGATTCCACCGGAAGGCTACCAACGCGAAGGCTGGAAAGTGTGGACGGTCGGCGACGACATCTGCTGGATGCGCCCCGGCAAGGATGGCCGCCTGTACGCGATCAATCCGGAAGCCGGTTACTTCGGCGTCGCCCCCGGCACCTCGAAAAAGACCAATCCCAACGCGCTGGCGATGCTGCAGCACGACACCATCTTCACCAACGTCGCGGTCACCGCCGACAATCAGCCGTGGTGGGAAGGACTGGACGACCGCAAGCCGGTGAAGGACTGGCAGGGCCGTGATTACGATCCTGCCAACGGCCCCGCCGCGCACCCCAACTCGCGTTTCACCGTGCGCGCCAACCAATGTCCGAGTTGGTCGCCGGAAGCCGAGAACGACCAGGGCGTGCCGATCGACGCGATCGTGTTCGGCGGTCGTCGCGGCTCGCTGGTGCCGCTGGTGTTCGAGGCGCGCGACTGGGCCCATGGCGTGCTGGTCGGCGCTTCGATGGCGTCCGAAACCACCGCCGCCGCCACCGACGTCGGTGTGCCCATCCGCCGCGACCCGATGGCAATGAAACCCTTCTGCGGCTACAACTACGGCGACTACTTCGCGCACTGGCTGTCGTTCGACCAGCCCGGCGCGCAGTTGCCCAAAGTGTTTCACGTCAACTGGTTCCGACGCGGCCAGGACGGCAAGTTCCTGTGGCCCGGCTTCGGCGACAACATGCGCGTGCTCGAGTGGATGCTGAAACGCGTCACCGGTGAAGCCGATGCGGTGGAAACGCCGATCGGCAACGTCCCGAACAGCGACGACCTGAACCTCGAAGGCCTGCACTTGGGCGACGATGCGCTCGACGAACTGTTCCGCGTCGACAACGCCGACTGGCGCAAGGAACAGGCCGCGATCGGCGAATACCTCGCCGGCTACGGCTCGCACCTGCCGGATGCGTTGAAGGCCGAACACCAGCGCGTCGTCGATGCGCTGACTGCCGCGGATGCACAAGCGCAAGCGCCGGTGTGTGCTGCAGCGGCGTCCTGACCCACTCTCACCCCCTTCGAAACGAAGGGGGTCGATGCGAAGCATCGGGGGGATGATGGCATCCCTATCTCGATCCCTCGCGTTTTTTCCCGACACGCGGCTCGCTTTTTGTAGGAGCGCGCCATGCGCGCGACCGATTCTCGCACAGCGGTCGCGGGCGTGGCCCGCTCCTACACGCGCTTCTCGCACCAAGCGGGCCGGCGCGAACTGACACATCCATGGACTCGGACATGCGCGCCTTGCTCCCGCTTGGCGCTGCGATGCAACTCGCCACATCCATGTGGCTCGCCCTTGGCTGCGCTCAGGGCCGCCTTCGGCGTTCGCATCGGCAGTCCTGCCGATGCAGTCGGCGTCGTGCAAGGGCGCCACAAAAGCTCCACTCCGTTGACGGCCATCCATGGCCTGCTTCTGATAGCATCCGGCGCAATAGGCGCACCGGCGAGAGCCGACGCCATTGCTTACCGCCTCGGAACGGGGCCAGTAACAAAGCACCACTTCAAACACGCGGGATAATTGTTGTTAGGCGTAATGAAAAGAGCGGCGAGTCCCCAGCGGTTGTCAAAGGTTTTAATAGGTACCGGTCACTAAGGAGAGCAACATGCAATGTGCAATTCCAGGCTGCACCAATCCCGCCTCACACAATTTTGGCGTCCGATTGCGCAGGCCAGATACAACTGCAGTGTGGGCACCAAACACAGAAGCCTTTCTGTGTGATGATCATGCGTCACAAGGCCTACGCATCACCGTAGTTCTGGAACCAACCAATACAGGACAGATCGAAACGGCGGTGTCTGGTACCGGGCCTTCGACAGCCAGTCGCATTACTCCGATAGTAAACGCTCCATAGAAGTGGCCCCGCTCGTTTGAACAGTCGAACCCGGTTCGATAAGTGGATGCCTGCTCGGTTCAAGCTGCCTTGGGTAGAGGCAGCGGTTGGTTGAAGTAGACCTGATCGGGTGTTT
>SCQS01000042.1 GCA_004299705.1 Rhodanobacteraceae bacterium
CACGCCCGGCAACATCGTCACGGTGCGGCCGATGAAGGACGGCGTGATCGCCGACTTCACCATGACCGAGGCGATGCTGCAGCACTTCATCAAGCAGGTGCACAAGAACCGTTTCCTGCGTCCCAGCCCGCGCGTGCTGGTGTGCGTGCCGTGCGGATCGACCCAGGTCGAGCGCCGCGCGATCAAGGAGTCGGCCGAAGGCGCCGGCGCGCGCGACGTGTTCCTGATCGAGGAACCGATGGCCGCCGCGATCGGCGCCGGCATCCCGGTGCACGAGGCGCGCGGCTCGATGGTGCTGGACATCGGCGGCGGCACCTCCGAGGTCGCGGTGATGTCGCTCAACGGCATCGTGTATTCGCAATCGGTGCGCATCGGCGGCGACCGTTTCGACGAGGCCATCATCAACTACGTGCGCCGCAGCAACGGCACCCTGATCGGCGAGCCCACCGCCGAACGCATCAAGATCGAGATCGGCTGCGCCTACCCGCAGAAGGAAGTGCGCGAAATCGAGGTCTCCGGCCGCAATCTCGCCGAAGGCGTGCCGCGCATGTTCACCATCAACTCCAACGACGTGCTGGAAGCCCTGCACGAACCGCTGCACGGCATCGTCGCGGCGGTGAAAGCGGCGCTGGAACAGACCCCGCCGGAACTGTGCTCGGACGTGCACGAACGCGGCATCATGCTGACCGGCGGCGGCGCGCTGCTGCGCGACCTGGACAAGCTGATCTCCGAGGAAACCGGCCTGTACGTGTCGGTGGCCGACGACCCGCTGACCTGCGTCGCGCGTGGTGGCGGACGCGCGCTGGAGTTGATCGACATGCACGGAAGCGACTTCTTCGCGAGCGAGTGAGATTCGGGACTCGGGACAACGTAAAACACCCCCTTCGGCACGAAGGGGGTCGCGCGTAGCGCGGGGGGATGCCGCTCCGCAGCGCAAGAGCCATCCCCCTCTATCCCCCTTCCTGCGGAAGGGGGAAGAAGAACCGGGAATTGATGTTCTCATGACGCACGGCTTCTGGAAGTGGGAACCTTGAGGCGCCGTTTCATTTCTTTTGTTGTTACGCTGCAATTCTGCTTCTCCCCGCCCGCATCGCCATGGCGCTTCCGCAAAAGGAATCCTCTCCGATCTTCTCGGACGCGACCGCGGGCACGCTGCGCCTGATCGCCTACCTGGCGCTGGCCGCGATCCTGATGGTGCTGGACCACCGCAACGGCTGGCTGCACCGGGTGCGTTACGCCAGCGCGGCCGCGATCGTGCCGATCTACAAGATCGCCGCGGCGCCGGCGGATTGGGTGCACGACGCCAGCACGGCGTTCGTCGAGCGCCGCAAGCTGATCGACGAGAACCGGCAACTGCAGGAATCCCTGTTGCTGGCGCAGGCGCGCCTGAACCGCATGGATGCCGTGTCGCAGCAAAACGAGCGCCTCAAGCAACTGCTGGATACCCAGCACCTGCTGGGCCTGCACGCGCAACTGGCGCGCCTGATCGACGTGCAGCTCGGGCCCACCCACGATCGGGTGATGTTGAACGTCGGCGCCGACGAAGGCGTGCACGTGGGCCAGGTCGTGATCGATTCGCACGGCATCATGGGCCAGGTCATCGAGACGCTGCCGCATGCCTCCATCGCGATGCTGGTCACCGATCCCGACCACGCGGTGCCGGTGATGCTGGCCCGCACCGGCATGCGTGGCATCGCGCACGGCACCGGCGAGGCCGACCAGTTGGTGGTGCCGAACCTGCCGCTGTCCTCAGACATCAAGCCCGGCGACCAATGGGTCACTTCGGGCCTGGGCGGGCGCTTCCCGGCCGGTTTCCCGGTCGGCACCGTCACCAAGCTGGAACATGGTCCCTCGGGCATGTTCCTCGAAGCGCTGGTGAAACCCGCCGCGCAACTCGCGCGCAGCGGCGAGGTATTGCTGTTGCGCGACCAGCCCGATCCGGTCGGGCCACCCGCGCCCGCGCCGCAAGTCGGGCCGCCGGCATCGCTGGCGCCCACCACCGCACACGCCAGCCCCGCCAGCCCGGCCCGGCTCGCCAATCCCAATCCGCCCAAGCCCGCGACAGCGGCCAGCGCCGGAGCCACGCCATGAACCGGATGCGCGCGCAGGGTTGGGCCTTCTGGATCGGCATCGTGCTGGCGCTGTTGCTGATGCTGATGCCGCTGCCGACGATGATCCAGCCGCTCAAGCCGTACTGGCCGGCGTTGGTGCTGATCTATTGGGCGCTGGAATCCGGCGACCGGGTCGGCATCGGTATGGCGTTCTGCATCGGTCTTGCCGCCGACCTGTTGAACGGCGCGCTGCTGGGCGACCAGGCGCTGCGGCTTGCGGTGCTGGTGTTCATCGTGCTGCGTTTCCGCTCGCGGCTGCGCTTCTTCCCGATGTGGCAACAGGCACTGGCGGTGTGGCTGCTGCTGCTCAACAACCATGTGCTGCAGGCGCTGATCCGCGCGTTCGCGGGCGTGCCTGCGATGCCGGCGCTGTCCTGGCTGGCGCCGGCCGTGGGCGCCGCGATCTGGCCGTTCGTGTTCCTGCTGTTCGATGACGTCAACACGCGGGTGCGCGGCAAGGGCGCCAAATCCGCATGAACACGCGTGGCGAACTGCCGGACGAGCGCGCCAAGCGTGCGCGATTCGGCCGGCGCGCGCTGGCTGGATTCGCGATCATGCTGGCACTCGTCATGGTGGTGGCCGGCCGCTTCGTCTATCTGCAGGTTTACGAACACGCCGAGTACTCGACCCGCGCCAAGGCCAACCGCGTGCGCCTGCGCCACCTGCCGCCGCCGCGCGGGCTGATCTACGACCGCGAGGGCAAGCTCCTTGCCGACAACGTGCCCGCGTTCCGGCTGGACGTGGTGCCGGACAAGGTCAAGCACATGAGCGCGATGTTGCAGCGTCTGTCCGCGATCGTGCCGCTGACCGCCGACGACATCCGCCGCTTCAAGCAGAGCCTGAAACAGCACCGCTCGTTCGACTCGGTGCCGCTGAAGTTCCACCTGACCGAAAGCGAGCGCGATCGCTTCGCGGTCGACCAATGGCAGTTCCCGGGCGTCAACATCACGCCCTACCTCACCCGCAACTATCCCTACGGCGCCGAGTTCGCGCACGTGGTGGGTTATGTCGGGCGCATCGACGAAAAGGAACAGGCCAGGCTCAATCCGGATCTTTACGCCGGCACCACCCACATCGGCAAGACCGGCCTCGAAAAGGAATACGAGAGCCTGCTGCACGGCACGCCCGGCTACGAGGTGGTCGAGGTCAACGCCGACCAGCGCCCGCTGCGCGTGCTGCAGCGCGTGCCCGCCAAGCCCGGCAAGAATCTTTACCTGACCATCGACGAGCGTTTGCAGAAGGCCACGATCGCGGCCTTCGACGGACAAACCGGCGCCGCGGTCGCGATCGATCCGCGCAACGGCGACGTATTGGCATTGGTGACGGTGCCGAGCTTCGATCCCAACCTGTTCGTCAACGGCATCAGCCAGGCCGATTACTCGGCGTTGCTGGACAACCCGGAAAAACCACTGCTCAACCGCGCAATACGTGGCGGCTATCCGCCGGGCTCCACGGTCAAGCCGTTCCTGGGCCTGGGCGGCCTCGAACTCGGCCTGCGCACGCCCGACGACACGGTGCTGTCCACCGGCACCTGGTACATCCCGGGCTCGCCGCCCGGCGCACGCGGTTACCGCGACGACACCCGCTACGGCGCCGGTCGCGTCGACCTGATGCAGGCCATCACGCGCTCCGTGAACACGTATTTCTATTCGCTCGCCTGGAAGATGGGCATCGGGCGACTCGATGCCTGGATGTCCAAGTTCGGCTTCGGCAAGCCGTCCGGCATCGACTTGCCGGATGAAACCGGCGGCGTGCTGCCCTCGCCGGAATGGAAGCGCGAGACGTACCACAAGCCGTGGTACCCCGGCGAAACCGTGATTTCGGGAATCGGGCAGGGCTACTGGATGGTGACGCCGATGCAGATGGCGCACGCGCTGGCGACGCTGGCGGGCGGTGGCCTGTCGCACACGCCGCACCTGCTGGCCGCCACCAGCGACGGCCTGGAGTCACCGGAAATCCCGTACAAGCAACCACCGCCCGTGCAGATCACGCATGCGCCCGCCGATCTGGAAGCCGTCAAGCAAGGCATGCTGGGCGTGGTCTACAACCCGCTCGGCACAGCGTATGCCGCCGGCATCGGCAAGGGCTTCCCCTACCTGATCGCAGGCAAGACCGGCACCGCCGAGCGCTATTCGCGCACCACCAACGCCTACAACACCGACAAGAACCTCGCCTACCTCGCTTCGCGTCACCGCGCCTGGTTCATCTGCTATACGCCGGCCAACCACCCGCAGATCGCGGTCGCGGTGGCGCTGGAGCACGGCGCCTGGGGCGGCAGCGCGGCCGCGCCGATCGCACGCAAGATGCTCGACCAGTGGCTGGCCGACACGCCGCCATCGCAACGCCCACCCGTGCAGGTCACCGCAGGCGCGACGCCACCCGCCACCTCCGCCGCGACCACGCCATGAACGACATCGCCGCCAGCGTCAGCGCGCGCGCGTTCCGGATCGGACGCCGCATCTTCTCGCGTCCGCGCATCGACCTGCCGCTGGCGATCGCGCTCACGATCCTGGCCGCGATCGGACTGACCGTGCTGTACAGCGCCAGCAACCTCGATACCGGCATGCTGGTCGGACAGGCCGTGCGGTTCCTGATCGGCGCCGTCCTGCTGCTCGCCATCTCGCGCATCCCGCCCAACCTGCTGCGCGCCTGGACGCCGTGGTTCTACGTGCTCGGTGTGCTGCTGCTGGTCGTGGTGCGGGTACTGGGCGAAGGCCAGGGCGCGCATCGCTGGCTCGACATCGGATTCTTCCGTTTCCAGCCTTCCGAGCTGATGAAGCTGGCGATGCCGATGATGCTCGCGTGGTACCTGCACCCGCGCCCATTGCCGCCGCGCTGGCGCGACCTCGCGGCCGCGGCGCTGATGATCGCGCTGCCGGCCTACCTGATCTTCAAGCAACCTGACCTCGGCACCGCGTTGCTGGTCGCGGCATCCGGACTGTTCGTGCTGTTCCTGGCCGGCCTGCAGTGGTGGAAGATCGGCGTGGCGCTGGTCGGGCTTGCCGCCGCGGCGCCACTGGCCCTGCACTTCATGCACGGCTACCAGCGCCAGCGCATCGTCACCTTCCTGCACCCCGAGAACGATCCGCTCGGCAGCGGCTGGCACATCCTGCAGTCGATGATCGCGGTGGGCTCCGGCGGCATCTTCGGCAAGGGCTTCAACCAGGGCACCCAATCCAAGCTCGAATTCCTGCCCGAGCACACCACCGACTTCATCTTCGCCGTGCTGGGCGAAGAGTTCGGACTCATCGGCGTGCTGATCCTGCTGGCGCTGTACGCCTTCATCGTCGGACGCTGCCTGTGGATCGCGGTCAACGCGCGCGACACCTACTCGCGGCTCGTGGCCGGCGCCTTCGCCCTCGCCTTCTTCGTCTACGCCATCGTCAACGGCGGCATGATCTCCGGCGTGCTGCCGGTGGTCGGCGTGCCGCTGCCGCTGGTGAGCTACGGCGGCACTTCCGCAATCACGCTGCTGGCGGGATTCGGGGTGGTGATGTCGGTGCACGCGCATCGGAAGTGGACGCCGTAGCGACATTCCGCTGGAATCGGTAGCGACATCCCTGTCTTTTTCCGCGCCCCTCCCGGGGGCGCGAGTAACTTCTCTTTGCCTGGCCAAAGAGAAGTTACCAAGAGAAAGGCCACCCCGATGCTGCGTTTTTCGTCCATCCATGGACGAAAAATCCGTGCGGGCCGGCCCGCACCGCAGCACAGGGTCCCAGAAAAAGCTTTGCTCCGATGCCGGCCATTCTGGCCTCGTTCGAAGCGAGATCGGGCAAGCTGCTTCGTGCATCACGCGGGCACGATGCGCGCCGAACGGGGCCCCTCGAACACGGCGAGCGGACGACGGAAAAGTCCGAAGGATGGCCCGCACGATGCGGGCCAGTTCGCCGCCGGCACAGGGATGTGCCTTCGGCGAACCCCGGCGGCCGGGAGCGAACCCGTAGCCCATGGATGGGCGAAGGGCGTGTTCGCGGGGTGGCCTTCTCTTTGGTGACTTTCTCTTGGCCACGCAAGAGAAAGTCACCCGCGCCCCCGGGAGGGGCGCGGAAAAAGACAGGGACGTCGTCACATTTCCACAAGCACAAGCGCCGCGTCGCTAGAATGCGCGTTTGCCTTGCAAACCGCGCCGCGCGCGGAATCCAGGACCCGAGTGATGGACAAGAGTTTCGACCCCAAGCAGATCGAATCGAAGTGGTACGCGCGTTGGGAAGACGCCGGTTGCTTCAAGCCGACTGGCAAGGGCGAGCCGTATTCGATCCTGCTACCGCCGCCGAACGTCACCGGCACGCTGCACATGGGCCACGCGTTCCAGCAGACCATCATGGACGCGCTGATCCGGCACGCGCGGATGTCCGGCAAAAACACGCTGTGGCAAGGCGGCACCGACCACGCCGGCATTGCGACCCAGAAGATCGTCGAGAACCAGCTGGCCGCCGAAGGCAAGACCCGCCACGACCTCGGCCGCGAGCAGTTCGTCGAACGCGTGTGGCAGTGGAAGCAGGAATCGGGTTCCACCATCACGCGGCAGATGCGGCGGATGGGCGCATCGATGGACTGGTCGCGCGAACGCTTCACGATGGACGAGGGCCTGTCGGCCGCGGTACGCAAGGTGTTCGTGGAGTGGTATCGCGCCGGGCTGATCTACCGCGGCAACCGGCTGGTGAACTGGGATCCGGTACTGATGACCGCGGTGTCGGATCTCGAAGTCAACAACGTCGAGCGCGACGGGCACCTCTGGTTGATCCGCTATCCATTTTCTGACGCCTCACTACGAGGGCCGAATGACGAGTGTGGCTTGACCATTGCTACCACGCGTCCGGAAACCATGCTGGGCGACGTGGCGGTTGCCGTGCATCCCGATGATGAGCGTTACAGGGCATTTATCGGCAAAACACTCAAGCTGCCGTTGACTGGTCGGCATATTCCCATCATTGCCGACGAATATGTCGAACGCGAGTTCGGTACAGGTTGCGTCAAGATCACGCCTGCACATGATTTCAATGACTACGCGATGGCTCAGCGCCAGAACCCTGTTCTGCCATTACAAAGTGCATTCACGCTCGACGCAAAAGTGATTACTCGGGCGTATGAGGAAAAAACCTGGGGCAATGTAAAAACCCCAAGGCCATCCAAGCACCCGCTGATTGCATTCGAAAGCGGATTCCTAACCGACTTCATCCCAGAGAAATATCAAGGCCTTGACCGCTACGACGCACGCAAAGCCATTCTCTCCGACCTCGACGCACAAGGCCTGCTCGTCGAAACCAAGCAGCACAAGTTGCAGGTCCCGGTCAGCCAGCGCTCGGACGCCGTGATCGAGCCGATGCTGACCGACCAGTGGTTCGTCGATCTCACGCGCGAAACGCTCGACGATGGCCGCCACGGCGGGCGCCGCGCGATCACGCAACCGGCTCTGGATGCTGTACGCAACGGCGACATCAAGTTCGTGCCGGAAAACTGGACCACGACTTACACGCAATGGCTGGACAACATCCAGGACTGGTGCATTTCGCGCCAGTTGTGGTGGGGCCATCGCATCCCCGCGTGGTACGACGAGGCCGGCAACATCTTCGTCGGTGAGGACGAGGCCGATGCGCGCGCGCATGCATCCACGCAACCCGTCGGCGCATTGAGGCAGGACGAAGACGTGCTGGACACCTGGTTCTCGTCCGCGCTGTGGCCGTTCTCGACGTTGGGCTGGCCATCGCGCGAACCAGTGAAGAACGAGCGCGGCGAAGTCGTCGCGAACTGGCCCGCCGACAAGATTTTCCTGCCAAGCCAGGTGCTGGTCACCGGCTTCGACATCATCTTTTTCTGGGTCGCGCGGATGGTGATGACGACCCTGTATTTCGCCAAACAGGTGCCGTTCCGCGAGGTCTACATCAACGCCATCGTGCGCGATGCCGAAGGCCAGAAGATGTCGAAGTCCAAGGGCAATACCCTGGACCCGCTGGACCTGATCGACGGCATCACCCTGCCCGCGCTGGTAGAGAAATCCACGAAGTCATTGTTGATCCCGCAGGTGCGCGAGAAGGTCGAGAAGCGCATCCGCAAGGATTACCCCGACGGCATTGCGGCCATCGGCACCGACGCGCTGCGCTTCACCTTCGCCGCGCTGGCCAGCTACAGCCGCACCATCAACTTCGACCTGAAGCGCGCGGAAGGCTACAAGGCGTTCTGCAACAAGCTGTGGAACGCGGCGCGGTTCGTGTCGATGAATACGGGCGACGAAACCCATCCCCACCCCAACCCTCCCCTTGAAGGGGAGGAAGTGAAAGCCACCGAAGCGGAACGCTGGATTGTTTCACGTCTGCACGCGACGCTGGCCGAGGTGGAGCAGCACTTCGCGACGTACCGCTTCGACCACCTCGCACAGGCGTCGTACGAATTCGTGTGGAACGAATACTGCGACTGGTTCCTTGAACTGTCGAAGCCGGCGCTCAACGGAGATGACACCGGGGCCGCGGCATCCACGCGCCACACGTTGCTGGTGGTGCTGGAAACCGCACTGCGTGCGCTGCACCCGGTCATTCCGTTCATCACCGAGGAAATCTGGCAAGCGGTGGCACCACAGCTCGGATTGAAGGAAACCAGCATCCTCGATCGTCCGTATCCACGCGCCGAGGATTTCGCAGTCGATGCAACGGCCAGCGCCGAGATCGAATGGTTCAAGGCCTTGCTGACCGGCGTGCGCAAGATCCGCAGCGAGATGAACATCGCACCCGGCAAGACGATTCCGTTGCTGCTGGCCGATGGCGACGCCGAGGATCGCCGCCGCGTAGGCAAGTTCGCTAGCCAGATCGAATTCCTCGCGCGCTGCGAAGTGCCGCGCTGGCTTGCGTCGAATGAAGCGGAGCCCGCCGCCGCGGCTGCAGTCATCGGCAACCTGCGCGTGTTGATCCCGCTCGCCGGCCTGATCGACCTCGACGCCGAGCGCACGCGTCTCAAGAAAGAAATCGCGCGTATAGAAGGCGAAATCAAGAAATGCGAGGGCAAGCTCGGCAACGCGGCCTTCGTCGATCACGCGCCCGCCGCGGTGGTCGAGCAGGAACGTCAACGGCTCGCGGATTGGAACACGCAGGCCACTGCCTTGCGCGAACAGGCGTCGCGACTGGGTTGATTCCGTCGCCCGAATCAGAAGCCTTGGACACGGATCAAGTCTGATCAAAGCAGATACTGCTTTCTTTTATCTGCTTTTATCAGATCTTATCCGTGTCAAAAAAGCTTTTGATCCCTATCGACAGAGGCAACGAGTTGCCAAAAGAAGCACAAGCTTTGGACACGGATCAAGTCCGATCAAAGCTGATATTGCTTCTTCTATTCGATCTGATCCGCTTTTATCCGCGTCAAAAAGGCTTTTCTCCCATCACCAACGGGGGCGTCCTACTCCTGCGCGCCGGCCTCGTCCGGAAACAGCACGTCGATGAAACCGAAGCGCGAGAAATCGGTGATGCGCGACGGGTACAGCCGCCCGATCAGGTGATCGCACTCATGCTGCACCACGCGTGCGTGGAAACCCTCGGCGGTGCGGTTGATTGGCGTGCCGCTCGGGTCGACGCCCTGATAGCGGATCAGGCTGTGGCGGCTGACCACGCCGCGCAGGCCCGGCACCGACAGGCAACCTTCCCAGCCTTCCTCCATGTCCCGCGACAGCGGCGTGACCAGCGGGTTCAAGAGGATCGTGCGCGGTACTTCCGGCGCGTCGGGATAGCGGTCCGAATGCTCGAACCCGAACACCACCAATTGCAGGTCCACGCCGAGCTGCGGCGCGGCAAGGCCCACGCCATCGGCGGCCTGCATGGTTTCGAACATGTCGGTGATCAGGTCGTTCAACTCGGCGGTGCCGAACATCGTCGCCGGCACTGGCGGCGCCACGCGCAGCAGGCGCGGGTCGCCCATTTTCAGGATTTCGCGGATCATCGCCAGCTTCCGTGATGAGGTGTCAGTGGCGTCCGGCGCGACGCGCAGCTAGCCAAGGCGCCGTGACGAGAAAATGGGTTGCGATGCCGCACGCCACCAACGTGCGCACCAGCGGCCTGCGCGCGGCCGGGTCGAACTTCCGGAACCAGCGCCACATGCCGCGGTGCTTATGGTAGCTGACGAACACCGGGCGATGCGCGCTGGAGCCGCCCTTGGCGTGGCGCACCCGGACGTCGCCCGCCAGCAAGACCTGGTAACCCGCGTCGCGCGCGCGCCGGCACAGGTCGAGATCCTCGCAATGCAGGAAATAACCCTCGTCGAAACCCCGCAGGCGCTCGAACGCCGCGCGTGGCAGCAGCATCAGTGCGCCGGAAACGTTCTCGGCTTCGATCACTGCATCGGGAATCGGACCCGGCACATCGACGCCTTCGTAACGTGCATCCTCGGTCTCGCGCTGCGCGCGTCCAGTCATCTCGTTCAAGGAGCGGCGCAGCAACGGATCGCGCCGGCGCGACGCAGGATCGGGCGTGCCGTCCGCAGTGCAGACCACCGCACCGATCACGCCGGCATCAGGGTGCGTGCGGTGGACCTCCAGCATCCGCGCCAGCGTGTCCGGTCCCAGCATGCAATCGGGGTTCAGCACCAGCAACATGTCGCCATGCGCTTCGCGTGCACCGATGTTCACCGCCGGGCCAAAGCCAAGGTTGGCGCGGTTGTAGATGGCGCGCACCCGACCGTCGTTTTCGTGCGCACGTGCGACGGCCTGCGGCATGCCGTCACGCGAGCCGTTGTCGACCAGTATCAATTCCACCGGCACGTTCGACGCCAGCGCCCGGGTCACGCACTCGCGCAAGCCGCCGCCGCTGTCGGCGGCAACGACGATGATGGAAGCAGTCAAGGGCTCGCCCATCCGCCCAGTTTAAGCGGCACCGCCCGCACGCGAGGCATGAACGCATGGGCGCCCTGCACGGATCGCAGCATTCGATGCCCGATCAGCCCGCGCCGCCGCCCAACTTCGTTTCCAGCACGAAACGCGGGTCGCGGGTGAACGGCTGCCCGTTGTCGGCCACGGCATCGCCGCTGCCACCTGCGTGGTCGTGTGCCCACGGGATGTTTTGCACCGGCCCCGGAATATAGGCAGTCCATTGACCGTTACGACGGACGGGCGCAGCGCAACACGGCCCGAGCGTGTAATTGACCGGCACCTGCACCACCCAGTAGTCCTTGGCGGCGTTCGGGCCTTGGGTCGGAACGCTGAACTGCCACTTTTGGGCCGCGCGCAACGATGCCTCGGCCAGATCCTCCCGGTAGTGATCCGGCCAGTCGGTTCGGCTGTACAGATTGACCTGGCGCACGGCGGCTTGCGCGACATGTCCGTCACGGCCGATCTTGAGCACCAGAAACACCTGGCCGCCGACGTGAGCCTGCGCGGCATCCATCGGATAACTCGGTGATACCCGATGGGCATAGCGAACTGCCGTTCCCGCAGGACACTCACCGGGGAGATTGCTCCTGGGCCGGGCATCGCAGCCGAACTCGGCACCGGCAACGCGGATGGTCGCGTGGGTTCGGTCGATCATGTCCGCGACGATGCGCAGCGACATGCCGGCCTTGGCCGTCACGGCCTTGCCGTCGGCCATGATCGGCACGAACTGCCAACCCGACACCGTGGTCTTGATGATCTGGCGCACCGCCGGCGGCAGCTTGTCCAGGCCCTGCACGGAATAACTTCGCACGCCGCCCTGCGGATTCACGGTAATCGTGCCGGTGACCAGCATGCTGCCCTCGACCTGCGGTTCCGCCGCCAGCGCGAGCGCCGGGATGGACAGGCTCAACAACCAACAGGCCACGCGTTTCATCGCACCCCCTCCATTGTCGCGTCGTGATGCTACGCCTTGAACGGCGTCAGTGCGTGATCAGCATGCCGCTGATATGCAGGCTGCCGGCGATGGCGCTGCGCAGGCGTTCGGCCGCCTCGCGATTCACCACCGGCCCCGCGAACACGCGCCAGTGCACGCCATCGCTCGCCGTTGCGCTTTGCACGTAGCCGTTGTAGCCGAGTTGTTGCAGCCGCCCGCGCAGGCCCTGCGCGCTGTTGCGGTCGGCGAACGACGCCACCTGCACGGACCACTGCCCGGTTGGCACAGCAGGCGCGGCGGCGGACGGGTCGATCGCAGGCTGGGTGACGGCGGGCGTCGGCGTCGAAATGCCTGGCACAGGTGCGGGCGCCGCAACGGGCGCGGCCTCGCCCTTGGGCAGGATCGGCTGCAGCGACTGGAACTGGGTTTCGTATTCGTCGGTGACGCGCCGCGCGTCTTCCGGATTGCGGATGATGCGCGGCGTGATCAGCACGATCAATTCGGTGCGCGTCTTGTTGCGGTCGGTGGTGCCGAACAGGCGCCCCAGCACCGGTATGCGGTTGAGAAACGGTACCCCGGTATCGTTATTCGTGTCGGTCTGCTGGATCAAACCGCCCAGCAGCACCGTCTGCCCGCTCTGCACCGCGACTTCGGTCGAGAGCGAACGGTTGGCGATGGTGTAGTTGCCGTTCTTGTCCTGGCTGGTCGGATTGCTGACGACCTGCTGGATGTCCATGTACACCAGCCCGCCGGGGCTGACGCGCGGTACCACGTCCAGCAACACGCCGGTATCGATGTACTGCACCTGCCCCGCGTTGTAGGTGCCCGACGGCGAACCCACACCGACGCCCGGCACCAGGTAAGTCTGCACCACCGGAATCTTCTGGCCGACCTTGAAGGTGGTTTCCTGGTTGTTGAGCACCACTGTGGATGGCGCCGACAGCACCTTGGTGTCGCCCGAGGATTCCAGCGCGCTGATCGCGAACTGCAGCTTGTTGCCCGCGAACGAATAGAACAGCGCGGGCGGATTGGCAACGTTGTAGTTGACCCCGCCCGAACCCAGCGCGCCCTGGTGGCGGCGGTAGTCCTGGTTGGTGTTGGGCGGCGAACCCGGCTCGGTTCCGATCAAGCCGCCGAGGTAATACTGCACGCCGAACTGGAATGCGCCCTGCAGCGTCACTTCCAGCACCTTGGTTTCGATCTGCACCTGCAGCGGTTTCTCGTCAAGGCGTTCGATCACCGGCAGCAATTTTTCCCATTGCCCGGGCGTCGCGCGGATCAGCAACTGGTTGTTCTCGTTGACCGCGGCGATGCGCACGCCCTCGCTGGTGGTAAAGGCAACGTTGGCCTGCCCGGACTGTTGCTGGCGGCGACTCTGGGTGGCACCGGAAACCATCCCCGAACCCGCGCCGCCAGCGCCGCCGAATTCATCGCTGCCGCTGCCGCCCAGGCCACCCGAGAAGGTGTTGTCCTGGCTGAAGCTGCCGAAACCCTGCTGCGCACCGAGGCTGCCGGGCGCGGCCTGCTCCAGCGGCGAGAAGCCCGGCGCCACCGCGCCCGTGGGGGTCGGCTGGTTGCCGGTGCTGTTGCCGAACAATTCGTTGAGGTGCTTGGCGAGATCGGACGCCTTCACATTGAGCACGTTGTAGACGTACAACCCGGACGCGTTGCCGGCGCCGTTGTCGATGGTGGTGACCAGCCGGCGCACCTCGTCGAGGTACGCGGGTTGCGGCGTGATCACGACCAGCGAGTTGCTGTGCTGCAGCGGGATCAGCCGCACCATGCTGGACATGTTCGCCGGCAGCGACTCGCCCGACGCCTGCGAACGCGAGGCTCCGTTCGTCGTCGGCAACGCTCCGCCGCCCTGCTCGCTGAACAGGTTGCGCAGTTGGCCGACCAGGTCGTCCGCCTGCACGTGCTGCAGCGGAATCACCGCCACCGACATCCCGCGCAACCAGTCCACATCAAAGGTGCGGATGATGCGCTGGTAGTTGGCCAATTCCGCCGGCGTGCCCCCCATCACCAGCAGGTTGCGCAACGGATCGACCAGCAGGAAGGCCTTGGGGTCGGCGAACGGCTTCAGCAGTTTCTGCATCGCCTCGGCCGACACGTAGTGCAACGGAAACAGCCGCGCTGCGTAACCCGAGCCCGGCGACACCGCGCTTAAGCCCGGCACCAAGTTACCCGGCGCGGCCTGGTCCACCGGCACCACCAGATATTGTCCGTTCTGGTGCACCAGCGCGTTGCCGGTCCACGACAGCAGCATCTGCAGGATCGGCAGCACCTCGGCCTGGGTCACCGGCTGCGACGTCGCGAAAGTCACCGTGCCCTTGACGTCGGGTGCGATCGAGTAATTGGTGTGCAGCACGTCGCCCAGGATCGCCTTGACCGCGGCCTGCACCGGCTGGTTGTCGAAATTGAAGGTGATGGTGCCGCCTTCGTTGGCGACGTGGCCCGACCGGCCACCCGCGGCCGTGGGGTTGATGAACACTCCGGTTCCGTACTGTTGCTGCGGCGCGTTGTTGGCCGCAAGCGGCTGGGTTTGCTGCCCGGTTTCGACATTCAGCGGCTCGGGCACCGGTTTGTGGGTGCCGGCGATCGCCTCGCGCTGCAGGCTGTAGTCGTGATCCTGCCGAATCTGTGGCGCGCAACCGGCCAGCACCGCGACAGCGCATACGATCCCAAGCGTGGCTAACTTCTTGTACACGTGCCGCTCTCCAGACCAATGCACCGCAGGAATCCCCTTCACTCGGGTGAGAGTCACCCGCCGCCGTCGCGCTGCCGTGCAGCCCGGCGTCGTTCGGCTTCGATCCGCGCCTTGAGCTCCCTGGCGCGCGCCTCGGCCGAGGCCTGCCCCGACCCGGGCATGGGCACCTGCCGCTCCGAACCACCCTCCCCTTGGCGCGAAACCATACCAGAAGCGCCTTGTCCCGCGTCATTCTGCGTGGTTTCACCCGCCGTCGGCGACGGCCCCGGTATCAGTTGCAACTGCAGGCGCGACCCCGAGGATTCCACCACCGCGCTGCGCGGATGCAGCTCCACCAGGGTCGGGCCCTCGCGCGAGGGCCGGCCCTCGATCACCCGGTAATCCTTGTGAGTGGTCTTGTCGTGCAGGATCGCCATCTTGAGGTTGGGCAGCATGATCACGCCGGTCAATTCCAGGTCGCCGCTGGCTGCGCCCTCGCCGCCCGCGACCGGTTCCGGCGTGCGGGTGGGACTGAACAATGGCCGCTGCCACACTTCGGCAAACTGCTCCAGCGGCGGCACCGTGGGCGCCGGCAGCGTGGAGCCGACTGGTGGCAGGTGCGGCGGCGCGGCATCGTCGTGCCAATGCGCACCGCGCCCGAGGCCCGACCACAGCGCGATCAACACCAGCGCCAGCAGCGCGGCGAGGATGCCCAGCGATGGCGTCAGGCGGCGGCGGTCGGCGGCATTCATTGAACCGCGCCCGTGGGCCGCAGGTAGCCCGACAAGGTCAGTTGTGCCTGCAGCCGCCCGGTCGGCGAGCGCGCCAGGGTCAGGTCGTCGACGAACAGGTACGGCAGGCCGCGATCGAAATCGTGCAGCACCGCCGCCAGCGGCTGCACGCCGCAATCCAGCGTGATGCTGACGCTGACCCGGCGGAACGGCGCGTTGCCGTTGTCCTGTTCGATCGGCATCTTCGCGGGCATGCTGCAGCCGCCGCCTTCCTGCGCGTGCGCCGCCACCACGTCGGTGGCACGCTGGATCAGGTCGGCCGATGCGGTGCTGGGATCGCTGGCCGACAGGAATGCGCCCACCGTGGCACCGCCGCGCTCGAGTTCGGCCACGCGTTTTTTCAGCAGTGGTTGTTCGGCGATCGCCGCCGCGTACTTGGCGTGGATTTGCTGCAGATCGTGCATCTGGCTGTCGACGCTCAGCAGCGGCGCGACGAACCACCAGTGCAGCAGCAGGAAGTAGGCGATCACCAGCGCAAGCAGTGCCAGCGCGATCGCGGCGATGCGCGACTGCAACGGCGTGAGGCGACTGGCGTCAATGCGCATTGGCCGGCTTCCCTTGCTGCTTGACGCGCGCCACCAGTTCGAAGCGTTCCTTGCCGGTCGCGGGATCGGGCTGGATCACGCCCTGCAATTTCGGTTCCGCGAACAACTTCGAGTTGCCCAGCGTCTCGACCAGCGCCGCGGCATGCGCCGCCTCGCCCTTGATGTCGAGTCCGCCCGAATTGTCCAGCGTCATCGCGTCCAGCCACGCACTCGACGGCAAACGCCGGGTCAAGTCATCCAGCAGCGCGAGCGGCGGCGGGTTCTCGGCCTTGCGCTTGACCAGGAACCGCGACGCGGCCACCGCTGCCGTCAGCTGCGCGCGCAGGTGTTCCGACTGGGTCGCCTGCGCGCGCATCGCGTCCACTTCGCTCTGCATCTGCGCGAGCGCGGCGCGCCGGTTGCCCAGCCACTGCGCCAGCACCAGCACCACCAGCACCACGCAAGCCGCTGCCAGCATCCAGTTGAAGCGTTGCCGCCTGTCCACGCGCCGCGGCCGGCGCCCCGGCGGCAACAGGTCGACGCCGGCCAACCCGCCATCGGCTTTCTGCACGTCCACGGCATCGGGGTGCGCACCGGCAACCGCCAGCCTTTCCAGCATCGGGTCCAGCTCGGCCCTGGGCGCGGCATACAAGTCCAGCGCCACTTGTCCGGGCGGGGCGGGATCGGCGCTGACCCGCACGTCGTAATACAACTGGTCGGGCTTGAACGGTGTCTGCCGGTCCAGCTCGTAACCGACCACCTTGCGCGGATCGGTCGCGGCGGCCAGCGGCATCACCAGCCGCCGTTGCAGCACCGAGCCCGCCGCCACGATCAGCACCAGGCGGCGATCGTCGGGATCGCTGCCCGCGCAAGCCTTGGCGAAGGTCGCGCGTTGCACCTCGGCGGGCAGTTCCGGCGGAATGGTCGCCAGCACCGCACCGGTGCGCACGCGTTTCGCACCCAGCGCGTTCGCGTTCACGCTGAGCCACAGCACGTCCGGCCCGCGCTGCAGCCACGCGCGCATGCGGATCGGCAGCAGCGCGCTCAACTCGCCACCCCACCAACGCAGGAAACCCGGCAGCGGCGAGCGCGACCACGCCAGCTTCATGCGTTCAACGGATTGTGCACTCGCGATGGGCATGACGGGTCGGTTCAGGGCGCGGAAGTGGTGAAATCGCCGCGCCAGTCGAGCACTTTGTACGGGCGCGCGCGGCCTCCCGTCAACGCCAGCCGCAAGGTGGCGTCCAGACCGGCCCGGGTGCCATCGGGCATTTCGGCCACGCTGAAGACCCGTTCGACCACCCCGCCGTAGCCCGCGACCAAGGGGCCGTTGGCCACCGCGCCGAAGGCCTGGCCGTTGCCGGCGCCGCGCTGCGCGGGACTGTGGCGACGTTGCTGTACCAAAGTCTCGGCTTGGCGCGCATCGATCCCGCGCAGCGAGGCCAATACCAACGGGCCCGCGTACGAGGCATCCGGGAAGTTGCGCCCCGAGTACACCGTCACCGCCCGCTCGATCCGGTCGTACAGCGCCGCGTTCATGCCGGGCAGGCGCGCCAACTGGTCGATGCTGCGAAACGGCCCGCGCACCTGCGCCGCACCCCGCCCCGCGGACAAGCGACCGGCCAGCAGACGTGATCCGAAGTTCGCGCCCGGCGCGCCGCCGCGCCATGCCGAGATGGTGTCCGCCATTTGCGCGGCACCGGATGCATCCACACCGGCAACTTGGAACAGGCTCCGCAGCAGTTCGGGCGAGGCTGCGTTGAGGTCGACCATGCCATTCACGTCGATCACCGCGACGGTCACCTTCGCGCCGTCGAAGGCGAAGCTGTACGGGCGGCCATCCGGCACCCACTGCTGCGCGATGGTCGGCGCGCGCAAGCCCGCCACCGCGTGCGCAAGCCCGGCCTCGGCGGCCAGCTCGGCGCGCACCCGTTGCGCGCCGTACAGCGCGGCTTCGCTGTGGCTGCGCGACGCCGCCGCGACTCCCATAAGTAGCGCCGCGAGCAACACCGTCACCCACAGCACCAGCAGCAACGCCGCGCCATTTTGCCTCCGCCGCCTCATCGCGCGCCCCCTGTCTGTTGTCCGATCCCTTCGCCCGCGTGCAACGGGATCACCAGCGTGGGGAACGCAACCCGCGTGCGCCACGCGGGATCGATGCGGATGCGCACCGCCAACGGCAAGCCGTTGACCGCCTGCCAGTCGCCGCGCCAGCCTCCGGGCCGGCCATACGCGGCCGCCGCGAGGTACTCGAACCGACCGTCGCGGACATCCGCCAGCAGCAGGTGCTTCACGGGCGTTGCATCCGTCGGCGCATCACCGACATACGGCCGGTACGCGAGCCACAACGACACCTGGCCCGTGGCATTTTTTTCCAGGCTGACCGTTTGCAGGTACAAGCCGGCGTGCCCGGACTGCTGCGGCAACGGCGCGACGTACTGCATCGCGGTCGGGTCGCCCTGGAACATCCGCGTCGGCGCACCGGCATGCGTCACCCAGGGTTGCGGCCCCGCAGCGCTCATGTAGCGGCGCAGGAACTGCTGCACCGTGCGCACCTGTTCGCTCTGCGCCATCAGCGTGTCGGCGGAATGGGTGATGTGGGTGGCGCCGCGCATCGCGCCCCACACGCCCAGCATCACGAACGCCAGCAACACCAGCGCCAGCAGGATTTCGAGCAGGGTGAAGCCGGAAACCGGCTGGGGATGGGGGGTGGGGGATGGGGGGCGGGTGCATGCCGGCGCACAATGGGCCCCGCGCTTGCGGTCGATGACGGCCATTACCGGTCTGCCTCCGACGCGGCTTGCACGCGCTGGGTGGCCAGCCGGAGCGTGCGGTTGGCACCGTAACTCACCGCGACGTCGAGCTGATACAGGTCGATGCCGGTGGCCTGGGCCATCATCACGCCGCCCTGCTGCAGCACCGCCGCCCCGTCCGCGCCGTTCGCGGCAGCCGCGGGTCTTGGCAGGGCGTGGATTTTCAGCGACCAGCGCATGCCGTCGTCGAAGGTTCCGGAAAGGGTTTCGTCCTTCAAGGGTGCCGCCAATCCCTGTTCCGCGAGCAGGCTTTGCGCGTGCTCCACCGCGGTGTCCAATGCCGCACTGCGCGCCGCGTTCTGCGCGGACTTGCCGAGCGCACCCAACCCCACCGCGAACGCGATCACAAGCAAGGCGATGGCGGCGAGGACTTCCAGGAGGGTGAAGCCGCGGGAGTGCCGGGACTCGAGTGGCCTTGTCTTCGACTTGCGACCAGGTGCGATGAGCGCAGTCCGATTTTCTTCCCCCTTCCGCAGGAAGGGGGATCGAGGGGGATGGCCTTTTGCAAATCCGGCATCCCCCCGCGCCTGCGGCGCGACCCCCTTCCTGCGGAAGAGGGTGGAGGCACCCACTTTCGAGTCCCGTTGCATGGAAGCTTGCGTCACGCCTCTCACCGCGCCGCCTCGCGACTCACCGTCACCGCCCCCGTCAGCCAATCGACATCCACGCGCAGGCTGCGGTGCGCTTCGCTCAAGGTGATGTTGCCGCCGCTGGAACTGCCGTCGGGGAAATAACCGATGCGCGCGATGCCGGGTTGCGTGCTGCCTTGCGCGGCGGAAGTGACGTTGAGGGCCGCACCGGCGGGCAAGCCGCGCGGCGTGCGTCCTGGCGCGGCAAAGGTGCGGGTACGCAAGTCGACCGTGAACCACTGCGGCTTGCCGGTCGCCATCGCACGGACGCGGGTATCGCGCAAACCCGCCGCGACGCGTTGCGCGGCGGCCTGCAACTGGCCACGACTGCGACCGTGCAGCGACACCGCGGCAACGCCGGCGCCAATCGCGATCAACACGATCACCGCCAGCATTTCGATCAAGGTGAAGCCTGGGTACCGGGTACCGGGGACCGGGGACCGGATGCCTGCGTGACGCCGCGACGACTCAATTTTCCCGCACGGCGCGGTCGCCCCTGCGCAACACATAACGCACCGCGCGAATAGGCTTCTCCCGGCCCCCGGTCCCCGGCCCCCGGTCCCGGCTCTATTGCCAATTCCCGTAATCACGGTCGATTCCGGTGCCGCCGGGCTTGCCGTCGCGACCGTAGAAGATGATGTCGTACTGGCCGTGCTTGCCCGGATAGAGATAGCCATATGGATGGCCAAACGGATCGATCAGGTCCGCGGGCTTGGCGTACGGCCCATTCCACGATGGCGCATTCAGGGGCTTGGTGATCAGATCCTGCAGGGATTTCGGCGGAGAGCCGTTGTCGAGCGCGTAGGCCTGCACGTCCTGGTCGAGCTTGGTGACCCCGATCTTGCCCGCATCCCACTTGCCGGTATCCACGCGGCCCGATACCGAACGCGCGACGATCACGCCGACGATGCCCAGCAGCACGATCACCGCCAGCATTTCGAGGAGGGTGAAGCCGAACGACTTGCGCGGGACTCGGGACTCGGGACTCGTGACTCGGGAGAGCCGTAAACGGCGTGAATATCTTGCCGTCATTCCGGGGCCGCCGAAGGCGGAACCCGGAACCCAGCGTCTTTGCCTTTCCGGCCGACAGTCATTGGATTCCCGCTTGCGCGGGAATGACGACATGTTTTTGAAGCGTGGTTTTCGAGTCCCGGGTCCCGAGTCCCGAGTCCCGCACGAATTCAATGCAAGCATGTTGAAACCCTTTGGTTGAGTCATTGAATGCTGCCCGTCAAGCTCAGCAGCGGCAGCAGGATGGCCATCATGATTCCGGCCACCAGCAGCGCCATCACGATGGTCAGGATCGGCACCAGCGCCGACAGCATCTTGTCGATCGCCGCCTTCACCTCGCCGTCGTAGGTATCGGCCGCGCGCAGCAACATGGTATCGAGTTCGCCCGACTCCTCGCCGACCATGGTGATCTGGATCGCGAGTTTCGGGAACCCGGTATGCGCGGCCAGCGCGTGCGACAGCGAGTCGCCGCCCTTGACCGCCTCGATCGCAGGCTCCAGTTGCTCGCCCAGTTCGCGGTTGGACACGACCTGGCGCGCGATCCCCAGCGCGGCCAGCAACGACACGCCATTCTTCAACATGGATCCCAGTGTGCGCATCAGTCGCGCCGTATCCACTTTCAACAGCAACGGCCCGAATACCTTTACCCGCAGCAACCATGCGTCGAACGCGCGGCGCACCTCGGGATCGCGCATGCGCGCGCCAGCCCACAGCCCCGCCACCACGATCGCCGCGAGCAACAACAAGCCCCAGTCATGCAGGAACGTGCCGAGGCCCATCAGCACCCGCGTGATCAGCGGAATCTGTACGTTCATGTCCTTGAAGATAGGTGCGAACTGCGGCAGCACGTAAGCCAGCAGCAGGATCAGCGAACCCAGCACCCCGAACAGCAGGAACGCGGGATACACCAGCGCGCCGACCACGCTTTCGCGCAGCTTGCGCGCACGTTCCAGGTAATCGGCCAACCGCGCCAGCGCCGCATCCAGCGCGCCACCAGCCTCACCGGCGCGCACCATGCTGAGATACAACTTCGGGAACACGCCGTGTTCCTCTTCCATCGCACGCGACAGCGAGTCGCCGCCACGCACGCGGTCGCGGATGCGTTCGACCACGCGCCGCGCGCGTTCGCCCTCGGGCAATTCCAGCAGCATCTGCAGCGCGCGGTCCAAGGGCAGGCCCGCGTGCAACAGGATGCCAAGCTGTGACGTGAACTCGACCAGCGCCGGGCCGGACAGCGATTTCTTGCGCAGGCCGGCGATGAGCGAACCACCGCCCGCGGCGGCATCGGCCGCTTCCAGCGGCACGTTGCCCTGTTCCTGCAGGCGCACGATCACGTCGTCGACGGATGCTGCGTCCATGCGTCCTTCGACGGTTTCGCCATTGGGTGTGACGGCTTTGTAGCGGAACGACGTCATCTCACGCTTCCTGCGTGACGCGGATGACCTCTTCCACGGTCGTCAACCCCGCCAGCGCCTTGCGCAGGCCATCCTCGTACATCGTGCGCATGCCGCTCGCGCGCGCGGCGCGTTCGATGTCGGAGGCATCGGCGTGCTGCATCAACAGGCGCCGCAGCGCATCGTTCATCGTCAACTGCTCGATGATCGCGAGCCGGCCGCGGAAACCGCTGGGATTGTCCGGCGACGGCTTCGGGCGATACAAACACAAGGGGCGTTGCGACGTGAGTTTGTCGAGGCCGAGTTCCGCGACCATTTCCGGCAACGGTTCGTAGGCCTCGGCGGTCGCGGGATCGAGCCTGCGCACCAGCCGCTGCGCGAGGATCGCGTTGACGGTGGAGGCGATCAGGTAATCCTCGACGCCCATGTCCAGCAGGCGCGTCAGGCCGCCCGCCGCGGAGTTGGTGTGCAGGGTTGAAAGCACGAGGTGCCCGGTCAGCGCCGACTGGATCGCGATCTTGCAGGTTTCCAGATCGCGCATTTCGCCGATCATGATCACGTCCGGATCCTGACGCACGATCGAACGCAGGGCGCCCGCGAAATCCAGCCCGATCTGCGGCTTTACCTGCATCTGGTTGATGCCTTCGATCTGGTATTCGACCGGATCCTCGACCGTGATGAGCTTGCGGTCGGGCGTGTTGATCTTGGACAGCGCGGTGTACAGCGTGGTGGTCTTGCCGGAACCCGTGGGGCCGGTAACCAGCAGAATCCCGTGCGGCTGGTCCAGCACGTGCAGGAATGCGGGCAAGGTGTTTTCGTCGAAGCCCAGCGAATCGAAATCCAGGATCACGTTGCCGCGATCGAGGATGCGCATCACCACCGATTCGCCAAAACTCGTGGGGATGCACGACACGCGCAGGTCCAGCTCCTTGCCCTGCACGCGCAGCATGATGCGCCCGTCCTGCGGCAGGCGGCGCTCGGCGATGTTCATGCGCGCCATGATCTTGACGCGCGAAATCACCGCGGCGGTGCTGGACGCCGGCGGCGCCTCGACTTCGTGCAGCACGCCGTCGATGCGATAACGCACCTTCAGGCGATTCTCGAACGGTTCGATATGGATGTCCGACGCGCGTTGTTCCACCGCGCGCTGGATCAACAGGTTCACCAGCCGGATCACCGGCGCTTCGGAGGCGAGATCACGCAGGTGTTCGATGTCGTCGTCCGCGGAAACGGCCTCGCCGCCCTCGCCTTCCAGCCCTTCGACGATGGTGCCGAGCGCGCTGCGGCCGGCGCCGAACCAGCGTTCGATCAGGTCGTCGATGTCCGAACGCGCCGCGACCAGCGGTACCACTTCGCGCCCCGTTGCCAGTTGCACGGCGTGCGCGACATAAGCGTCGCCGGGATCGGCCAGCGCGAGCTGCAGCCCCGCGTCGGATTCGGCTACCGGCACGGCGTGGTACTGCTTCATGAAGCGCACGCTCAAGCTGGTTTCGGGCGGCGTGTCGGGCGCGTCCTTGGCGGACAGCAGCGGCAGGTGCAGCGTTTCCGACCACGCTTCGGCAAGGTCGCGTTCGGACACCAGGCCCAGACGGGCCAACAAGGCGGTCAGGCGCGTTTCCGGCGCCTCCAGCAACAGGCGTTCGGCGCGCGCAAGGTCTTCCTGTTTCAGGCGCCCGCGCTCCACCAGCAGCGCGCAGACCCGCGCCTCCGCGTCATCCACCGCGGTCCGGGCGGATGCCTCGCCGTGCTGCAACACTGCCGACATGCCGGTTCTCACATTCGGATGGACTGCCAAGCCGCCATTGGTAGCACACTCGTCGCGGCGATGCGAGTGCTGGCGGCAGCCCTCTCGACCGCGCCTCGACAGCCTACCCCTTTTGACCCACCCCAGCCGTGACGGGCCGATCCAAAAAGAACCGCCGCGGCGAGGCGGCGGTTCTCGTGCACGCCCTGATGGCCCTACTTCGAGGAAGCCGGCGCGGACGACGGCGCACCTGATTCATCCACCGAATAGCTCAAGTGCAGGATGATCTTGTCGCCTTTCTTCAGGTTCTGCCCGGCGCCCGGAAATTGCACCTTCAAATCGCCCAGACCCGTCTGGACAGCGACAACACCGTTCTGGCCGACCGATTCGACCGTCGCGGCCAGATCGTGCTGGCCCTTGATGTTGCTGGATGGATCGGCCTTGGGAATGCTTGCCGGCTGTGGCTGCGGTGCACTGCTTTGCAGAGGCCTGGATTGCTGCATCGGCGGCGAGTGGGTGATCGCGCCGGATTGCGGATGTTGCGGCGGCGGTTGCTGTGGCGGCGTGGTCTGCGCCAATGCAAGAGGAACAGCACAGGCAAGCGAAACGGCGATGGCAATCCGGGGTATCGAACGGAAACGATGCATGCAAACCTCCTTGCGCGATGGGAATCCGGCCCGCAGTTCGCGTCGATGCGAACAGCGTGCAATTCACCGTGACGGTGACCTCCCCAGTTCACGCGGTGCACACCGCGAGGTCAAGGCGATCGCGCCCCGCCATTCAGTGTCGTTCAAGTTTCGAGTCAGCGCCGACTCAGGCTCAAGTTAAAGCCGTAGAAAAAATACGTCAGATGCGGCGTAAATCGCACGCGGCGGCGCGGTACGCGCCGGAGTGATACATTGCTCGGCGAAGGTTTGTCGTGCCGCCTCCGCCGACGCTGCTTCGTTCCGTCGACGACGGCCGTTCGAACGAAGGAGGGAATCATCATGTTCCGGAACTTCACGCTGCCGGCTGCCTTGTTGCTGCTGGGCGTGGGCGTGTGGATGCAGGCCACGGCCGCGACAACACCCACTACCGCCGCGCTGCCGGCCACGCTTCAGCAACAAGCCGCCGCGGGCAATGCCGAAGCCCAAGTGAAACTGGGCCTCGATCTCATCAAGAGCAAGAATCAGGCTGATCAAGCCGCAGCTGTCGAATGGTTCCGCAAGGCTGCGATTCAAGGCAACACCGACGGTGCGTGGCACTTGGGACTTGCCGACGCGACGGGTGATGGCACTGGGCGCGATGCGAGCGCCGGCCTGAACTGGATGCGAAAGGGTATTGACGGATTCCCTGAGCGGATGGTCGTTTACGGAATGATGCTCCGGTCGACACCGGCGAGTTCCGGCACGATCGATTTTGCCTCGGCAGAAACATGGTTCCGGAAAGCTGCCGAAGCCGGCTCGCCCATGGGGATGTATTTGTTGGCAGCTGAGGAACTGAAAGGCCACCCTGGCGTGCCACAAAATAAGAGCGACGCCGAACACTGGATGTTGAAAGCGGCGCAAACGGGCAATGTCGAGTTTGAGGGGTTATTCGGAGAACTGGCCATCACCGGCTCATTCGGCCACCCGGATGCCGATCGTGGCTTGAAGTGGCTACGCAAAGCGGCTCGCGGTGGCAGCAGCCAAGCCCAAGGCGTCTTGGGGTACGTGCTGGTGACTGGCAAATACGGTGTGCCCAAGGATCCAGCCCAAGGTGTCGAGTGGGCCGACAAGGCGATCACACAACAGAACGCGATGGGTTATTACGCACTGGGATTCGCATACAAGGATGGTATCAACGGGAAACCCTCCGACCCCGCCAAGGCTTGGTACAACTTCGCGGCGGCCCAACACACGGACACCGCGCATGCGCTGTCACACGTCGGCAAATACATGCCGGAGGTCGCGACCCAACTTTCGTCGGCGCAAATTGTTCGGGCGCAAGCCAAGGTTGCGAAAATTCCGCTGCCGAAGCATCAGGACAACTTCAGCATCCACTATGACCCCACCCAGCTCGCCCAGTTGAACAACTGAAGCTACAGCGGGCATTCATTGGCTCAGCACTCGATCACGTTCACGGCCAGCCCCCCGCGCGAGGTTTCCTTGTACTTGTCCTTCATGTCGCGGCCGGTGTCGCGCATGGTCTTGATGACCTTGTCGAGCGAGACGCGGTGCTTGCCGTCGCTCTTCATCGCCATGCGCTGGGCGTTGATGGCCTTGACCGAACCCATCGCATTGCGTTCGATGCAGGGGATCTGCACCAGCCCGCCGATCGGGTCGCAGGTCAATCCGAGGTTGTGTTCCATGCCGATTTCGGCGGCGTTCTCGACCTGGCGCACGCTGCCGCCCAGCGCCGCGACCAGTGCGCCCGCCGCCATCGAACAGGCGACGCCGACCTCGCCCTGGCAACCGACTTCGGCGCCGCTGATCGAAGCGTTTTCCTTGTAGAGAATGCCGATCGCGCCGGCCGTCAGCAGGAAATCGATCACGCCCTGTTCGTTGGATTTCGGACAGAAGCGGTCGTAGTAGTGCAACACCGCCGGCACGATGCCGGCCGCGCCGTTGGTGGGCGCGGTCACGACGCGGCCGCCGGCGGCGTTCTCCTCGTTCACGCTGAGCGCATACAGGTTCACCCAGTCCAGCACCGTCAACGGATCCTTCAGCGCGGCCTCGGGCCGATCGCGCAATTCGGCGCACATCGCCGGAGCGCGCCGCTTGACGTGCAGGCCGCCCGGCAGTTCGCCCGCAGAACGCAGGCCGCGCGCGACGCAGTCCTGCATCGCTTTCCAGATGACGAGCAAGCCCGCGCGGATATCGGCCTCGCTGCGCCAGACTTTTTCGTTTGCCAGCATCACCTGCGCGATGCTCATGCCGTGCTGCTCGCACAGCGCGATCAGCGCATCGCCCGAGTGGAACGGATGAGGCAGCGGCGTGGTGTCGGCCACGATGCGGTCGGCCGCGGCTTCGTCGGCGTTGACCACGAAGCCACCGCCCACCGAGTAGTAATCGCGGGTGACAATGACATCGCCCTTCGCGTCGAACGCGGTGTAGCGCATGCCGTTGACGTGGTACGGCAGCTTCTGGCGCTTGTTCCAGATCAGATCAGTTTTTTCGTCGAAGGTAATTTCGCGCCTGCCACCGAGATTGATGCGCTGGCTCGCGCGTATGCGTTCCAGCAGCGGCGGAATCGTGTCGGGATCGATCCGGTCCGGCCAGTTGCCTTCCAGCCCGCACAGCACCGCCTTGTCGGTACCGTGGCCGCGCCCGGTCATCGCCAGCGAACCGTACAGCTCCACCGTGACCCGCACCGTACGCTCGATGTCGCCCGTTTCCTTGAGCCAGCGCTCGACGAAACGCGCGGCTGCGCGCATCGGCCCGATCGTGTGCGAGGACGACGGCCCGATGCCGATCTTGAAAATATCAAAGACGCTGACTGCCATGCCGTGAACCGCCACGCTGGAGGGACGGCTATTCTACGCGTTGCCGAATGGAAGCCGGGACGGGGAGTGGGTAGCGGGGGCGTAAAAATGACGTCCAGGCGAGCTTCCGGACCAAGGCCATCACAGTTTCGCATGACTTCTGCAAGCGCGCCCACACTACCTGCCCCCAACCCCGGTTCTCGATCCATGCTCACCCTCTACCAACGCGACGACTGCAAACTTTGCGACGAGGCCATCGCCCTGCTGGCGCGCGTCGGCGTGCCCGATTTCGAAAGCGTGTGGATCGACGGTGACGCCGAGCTGGAAGCGCGCTACGGGCTGCGCGTACCGGTGCTGCGCGACGAGGCATCCGGACGCGAGCTGGGCTGGCCGTTCGACGCGGTCGCATTGCAAGCGTTTCTCCACGGTGTGTAGGAGCGCGCCTGCGCGCGACCATGTTCAATGTCCGGCACGCAGCACCAAATGCCCGTGCACCGTCACGCCATCGCCGATCATCGACGGGTCGGCCCACTGCCCGGCGCCGATGCCGAAATCGAGTCGTTTCAGTTGCGCGGTCACGTCCAGCGTGGCGCTGGTGCCGTGCGGCACGAACTTCACCGTCAACGTCACGGGCTTGGTGATGCCGCGCAGGGTCAGCGTTCCGTCCGCGAGCACCTCGCCGTTCGCCGACTCGTGAAACGCCGTGGTGACGAAACGTGCCTTGGGGAATTTCGCGGCGTCGAGGAAATCCGCGCCCAGCGCGGCGTGGTCGCGTTCGGCCATGTGCGTATCGAGGCTGGCGATGTCGACGGTCACGTCGAACTTCGCCTGCGCGAGATCGGCCGGATCGTAGTCGATGGCCGCCGTGAAGCGGCGGAATTGCCCGGTGTATTCGACGGTCTGATAGGCATTGGTGAACGCGAGCGTGCTGTGCGCGTAATCGACCTGCCACGCCTGTGCCCACGCCGGCGCCGCCGCCAACAGCAACAGCAGGCCCCAGCAGGGTTTCCTCATCACGCACCTCCGTGCTGTTTCGGGGCGCCACGCAGCATCCGCCTGAGCACATCATCCCGCTGCCGGAAGTGGTGCCACAAGGCAGCGCCGACGTGCAGCACCAGCAATGCCGCCAGCAGCGCGACCAGGCTCTGGTGCAGCAACAGAGCGCGCGGCTTCCAGAAGGGATCGTAGCCGCCCAGGCCCGGCAACCGCAGCCAGCCGAACCACACCAGTGGCGCACCCGATGCGGAATTGAACCACCAGCCGCTGCATGGGATCGCGAGGATCAGCCCGTACAGCGCGAGGTGCACCGCGCGCGCAGCGCGGCGCTGCCAGCGCGGCATCGCGGGCGGATCGACGGGACGGCGTTCGCTCGATCGCCATGCGATCCGCAGCAGCACCAGTGCCAGGATGGTCATTCCGATCGACTTGTGCAGCGCGAACACGCGCACCTTTGCAGGCGTCACGCCCATCCCCACCATGCTCAGGCCGATGATCGCCTGCACCAAGATCATCAATGCGATCAGCCAGTGGAACGCGCGCACCAGCGCGCCCCAACCCGCGTCAGTGCTGCGCAGCGGCACGCGCCCTGCTCCTCGCCGACCTGGCCACGGCCTGCTGGTAGTCGTACTGTGCTTGCCGATCCAGCGTGGCCTCGATCTCCAGGCGGATCGCCACCTGGGTGCCGATCGCCTTCGGGAACGCGGTCATGCCGAACCGCGTGCGATCCAGCGTGGCGTGCCCCGAGAATCCGGCGATGGTTTCGAAGCCGAACAGCGTCATCCCGACCCGGTTGACGGTGAAATCCACTTGTACCGGCAACGTGAGGCCGTGCAGCGTGAGCCTGCCGTCGATCACGCCTGTCTGCGTGCCGGTCTTTTGCACCGATACGCTCTCGAAATGCGCGAGCGGGAATTTCGTGGCATCCAGAAAATTGCGCCCCGTGACCGCGCCGTCCCAGCCCTTGTCGCCAAGATCGGCGGAGGCGGTGTCGATATCCGCGACCACCTTCGAAGCCGCCCAGTCGTCCGGATCGAAGCGCAGCCAGCCACGCGCGATGGCGAATCGCCCGACCGGGTTGGAATAGCCATCGTGGCCGGCGCTGAACAGCACCTGCGAATGCACGGTGTCGATGCGGTAATCCAGCGGGTGTGCGATCGCCGTGCCCGCGACCAGCAACAGCAACCACGCCAGCGATGACATTCGCGAAGCCATGCTAGGGTCTATTGACGCCATGCCACGTGAGCCGCGTTGCTTCCGCAGCGGCCGCCAGACAAGGCGGGCGCCGCAGCGCCATGGTGGTGCCATGGTCAAGGCGCGCACCGCCGGATGGCGGCCGCTGCGGAGCAACCCTTCGGGCCGGGGCCGTTTGCCCGCATGGCTGCGTCATCGTTCGTCGATGTATCGACATACATCTTCCTCCCTCTTCCTTGCCCTGCGGGCAAACGGCCGACGGCGCGGCCACGTGGTATGGCGTCAACAGACCCTACTTTCCATCACTTGGGCCCATCCTCGCACAGTGCATGGTCGCGCGCACCGCCGCCGTTTTTGCGGCATCATCGGGGTTTGCTGCATGGGAGGCGCAACATGCTGGGGGCCTTGTTGCTGACGGGCGCAATGGCGGGCGCGGCGATTGCAGGCGCGCCGCCTGCCGCGCCCGCCGTCGCGCCGACGCCGATTTTCCGCAGCTACGGCGTCGCCGAGGGCCTGCCCTCCACCGTCACCTACGCCGTCACGCAGGATCACACCGGTTACATCTGGATCGGCACCCACGCAGGACTGGTGCGCTACGACAGCCGCACGTTCAAGGTTTTCCGATACGTCCCCGACGAGCCCGCGTCGCTGCCCGCCAATGATGTTTCCGCGCTGTTGGTGGACCGATCCGGGCGCTTGTGGGTCGGCGGCGAGGGCACGGGCCTGAATCTCTACCGGCCGGCAAGCGGCGGTTTCCGGCACTGGATGCACGCTGCCGCGCAGCCCGACAGCCTGGGTGCCAACGACGTGATGGCGATCGCGCAGGACAAATCCGGCGCGATCTGGGTCGGCGTCTTCGCGGGCGGATTGAACCGGCTGGACCAGGACGGCAAGGGTTTCGCGCATTGGCACCACGTCGCGGACGATCCCGCCAGCCTTGCCTCGAACAGCGTGATCTCGCTCGCCGCCGCCAGCGACGGCGGGCTGTGGATCGGCACGGATGCCGGCCTGGACCGCATGAGCGCGCAGGGCAAAATCCGGCTGGTCGAACTGCCCGGCCTCGCCACCCAACCGAGCATCTGGCAAGTGCGCGTGGCCGACGCCGGCGTCGACGCGGCCACCAGCGCCGGATTGTTCCACATCGACGATGCGGGCCACGCGACCCGCGTCGGCCCCGCGCGCGAAGCCTTCGCAAGCCTGCGTGGCGACGACGGCAGCGTGTGGATCGCCGAACGCGGCGGACTGGATCGTATCGGCGCCGACGGCGTCAGTCGTTTCGAGCAACCGATCGCAGGTGTGGCCGGCACCGTGCCGGGACGCCTTCCGGACGGATTGTTCCGTGACCACGAAGGCGGGCTGTGGGTGGCGACGATGGACGGCGGCCTCGCCTACCTGTCGCCGCAATGGCAGGCCTTCAGCATGTTCCGCAACGTTCCCGGCGATCCGGCCAGCTTGGCCCGGAACCGTGTGCGCGCGCTGGCGCTGGCCGGCAACGGCGACCTGTGGGTGGGCAGCGCGGGCATGCTGGACCGGCTCGACCCCGCGACCGGCGCGGTCACGCACGTTCCGATTCCGGATTTGGGCCGCATGTCGATCTCGGCGCTGGCGGAAGACGCTTCGGGCCGGTTGTGGATCGGCAGCCGCCGCGGCTGCTTCGTGTGGAACGGCAAACACCTGCAACCCGTCGCGGCAGGCGATCCGGCCCTCCGGCACGGCGTGCGGCGCTTGCTGGTCGCACGCAACGGCACGATCTACGTGGCCGGCAACGGCACCGGCGTGTACCGCGTCGATCCGCAAACCCTCACCTTCCAGCCGCTCGCGCCGCCCGCGGCGGGCGAGGCCGCGCAGGAGATCCTGCAAATGCGCGAAGCCATGGACGGTTCGATCTGGGTCGCGAGCCATGCCGGGCTCGCGCGCCTCGCACCCGGTGCCAACGCCTTCGCATTCGTCCCGGGCGTGGCCACCAGCGATATCCAGGCGTTCGCCTTCGGCCCCGACGACACGCTGTGGGCGGCGCGCACCGGCAGCCTGCAACACTACCGCCTGGGCGAAGGCCGCGCGGAACGCGTCGGCAAGATCGGCAGCATGCAGGGCTGGCCGGACACGAACATCCTCGGCATGCAGGTCGACAAGAGTGGCCGTGTATTCGCGCTCGGCGTGCGCAACCTGGTGGTTTACGATCCACACCGGAAGCAGTTGCTCACCTTCGCCCTCGCGGAAGGACTGGCCACCACCGATTTCACCGGCGACGAACTGCTCGCGACACGCCAGGGGCAATTGTTCGCCGGCAGCCTCGACGGCGTGATCGGCATCCACCCCGCGCCGCTGCTGCGGCACCTCGCCACACCCAAGGTGGCGCTGGAATCGGTCGAAGTCAGGCGCAACGGCAAGCGCATCGCGCTCGACCCTGCCAAACCCATCGACCTCGACTGGCGCGACCGCGAACTCACCGTCACCGTGCGCGTGCTGTCGTTCATCGATCCCGGGCGCAACCAGTACCGCTTCCGCCTGCAGGGTTTCGATCCGGGCTGGGTGGATACCGGCATCCGCGACGTGCGTGAATTCTCGGTGCTGGAACCCGGCAATTACCGATTGCTGATCAGCGGGCGTACCGGCGACGGCCCCTGGAGCGCCGCAGTCGATGCGCTGTCGCTGGACGTGCGCGCGGCGCCGTGGGTGACGCCGTGGGCGAAGCTCGGCTATGTGCTGCTCGCGATCCTGCTTGCGGCCTGGGCCACGTGGGCGATGCGGCGCAGGTTCCAGCAGAAGCACCGTCTCGCGCTCAGCGAGGAACGCCAGCAACTTGCCGAGCAGGCCAACGCGGCCAAGTCGCGCTTCCTCGCGAACATGGCGCATGAAATCCGTACCCCGCTGACCGGCGTGCTGGGCATGACCGAGTTGCTGCTGAAAACGCCGCTCGACGATCGCCAGCACCAATACGCCGACGCGATCCGGCGTTCGGGCGCGCTGCTGCTGCGCCAGGTCAACGACGCGCTGGACGTGGCACGCATCGAGGCCGGCCGGCTGGAACTCAATCAGGCGCCATTCGATCCCGCGGCGATCCTGCGCGAAGTCGCGGAAGCCGACGCGGGACTCGCGGCGCAAAAACAACTTGCTCTCGACGTGGCGGTCGCACCCGACGCGCCGCGCGCGGTGCGCGGCGATGCCTTGCGCGTGCAGCAAATCCTGCTCAACCTCACCCACAACGCATTGAAGTTCACCACCCACGGCAGCGTCACGTTGAAACTGGAGCGCGACGGTGGTGGCATCGTCTATCGCGTGGTCGACAGCGGCCCCGGCATGACGCCGGAAGAATGCGCGCGCATCTTCCGGCGCTTCGAACAGGCCGACCATGGGCGCTTGCAACGCGGCAGCGGACTCGGCCTCGCGATCAGCCGTGAACTGGTCGGCCTGATGGGCGGCCGCATCGACGTGCAATCCGTGCCAGGGCGCGGCAGTACCTTCAACGTGTACCTGCCGCTGGCCGCCGTGATACCCGAAAGTGCGGCGGAGATGCCGGCGCCGCGCGACGACAAGGTCTCTTTGCCGCAGCCGCGGCTTTCAACATCCACGCAAGCACGCGTGCTGCTGGTCGAAGACGACCCGGTCGCAGGACAGGCCATCGCGGGGCTGATCGAAACCTTCGGCTACACCGTGACCGTGGCGCCGCAGGCGCTGGCGGCCTTGTCGGAAACCGAAACCGGCGACGCCTTCGACGCGATGGTGTTCGACTTCGACCTGCCCGGCATGGACGGTTGCGAACTGGCAAGGTTGTTGCGCCAGCGCGGCGTCGCCGCACCCATCGTCGCGCTCACCGCCAGCGCCCACGGCGACGAGGAGCAACGCGCGCGCGCGGCCGGCATGAACGCGTTCGTGCGCAAGCCGGTGCTGCCGGAGGACTTGCGCGAAGCGCTGCAAGGTGCGTTGCAGAAGCCTGCATGACCGCACCCCCTTTCCCCAACACCAAGACCTCGCCTCCCCCTTCGCGTGCGAAGGGCGGAGCGAAGCGAACGCGCGCGCAGCGCGACGAGGGGGATGGCTTTTGCTGCTTGCCTTGCGCGACGATATCCCCCCAGCGCTGCGCGCTGACCCCCTTCCCTTGGAAGGGGGTGAGTGCTTTTCCGCGCTGCCAAGACACGGCTTCCCCCTTCGGAACGAAGGGGGAATGAGGGGGATGGCTTTTGCTGCTTGCCTTGCGCGACGACATTCCCCCAGCGCTGCGCGCTGACCCCCTTCCCTTGGAAGGGGGTGAGTGCTTTTCCGCGCTGCCAAGAC
>SCQS01000043.1 GCA_004299705.1 Rhodanobacteraceae bacterium
CCTCTTGGCTCAGGTGCGTATAGTTCATGTGCAACTCCACTTGCCGGTGAAGCGGCGCAGGCTACCGCACCTGGGCCGCTTCGTTGGGTCAGGCGTTGCACTTCAGAATTGAATTCACCCGCCATCGTTGTGCCAACGACTTCTAGCGTCACCAATGACGTGCATGAGGTGGCCTCATTACCCATTGGTCGGATCATTCACCGTGGGAGCACCGATCTCAAAAAAAACGACCCACTAAGAACCGTGGTCGTGCAGCCTGCTCGCGGAGAACACGTGCGAGTAGTGCTGATTTCCTATGATTGATCTTCGACACGTGGATCGTTACGCCCCGTCTGCCGGGAGTAATCATGGCGGGTAATCCAGCTCTAGGAACCGGTCGAAGAGCGATGCATCATTGGTAGACCATCCAATTTATAAGCGATGTCGGCATGTATCTAATCTGTCAAAGCTGCATTTATTGAAGTGCATCGCTCACACGACGAATAGGCTGAACTTACTTAATCATTAAATGCGTTTTTGGCCAATCCAGGAAGCAGGTCCCGATGTACCAGCACATCGCATTGGTGTTTTCAGTAACCCGCGGATGTCGCTGAACCAAACCTTCACCCCATGTTTGTTCTTGCACCCGATCAGTCCATCGGGTCTGGATCCGTGGAATCAAAAAGAGCGCAGTACAACAAAGTTCACAAACGGAAACGCAATCTTGTTCGAGTGACGTGCGGGTTGCTCCAGTCGTCGGCACGAGTCATGCAATGGATCCATGCGTAGTGGCGCCCGCTCTGCGCCTGCAATCGGAACGTTCGCATGACATCCAGCGTTCGACAGCCGCCTCCAGCCAAGATAGAGCACCGATCCTGGCCTGGCAAAGTCAAGTTCATGTTGCGGGCCACTAGGAATCTCCGGGACGCCCGTGACCCGGATACGCTCGCGGTAACAGCTATTGCGTTGATGCAGGAACTGGTGCCCGGGACGATTGTGGACCGTTGCCACGTGGGTTTGGTCGCGCAGGCCGTTGCCAGATATCCGGGACGCACCCTCGTGATCGCACTCTCTGTACTCGAGGCTCTCGTTATCGCTCCCCAGTGCGACGACGACTACCTGGTGTTGCAGGAGGCAGCAGAATCGATCGAGGCACGGATCCACGACCTCGCTGAGCTGACTACGCTCAAGGATTGCGTCGAACGATCGGGCCGTTCCGAGCGTCTTCAGCGTGCGCTTTACGCGATCGCCGACCAGGCCAGTGCTGCGGGTAACAGCTTGGCCACGATGTTCCAGGCACTGCACCAGATCGTTGGTACCCTGATGTACGCTGAGAACTTCTACATCGCGCTGTATGACTCCTGCCAGGACAGCGTGACCTTCCCTTATTTCGCCGACAGCGCCGATCCGGAGCCTACGTTCCCGCCCCCGCAAACACCCACCGGGGACGCCTCGCCCCAACCTGCTTGGCGAATGGCGGACATTCCCCACGGACCAACTTGGCATTTGATCCGAGGGGGGCTTCCGTTGATGGGGCCTGGCGCGTCGCTCGGCAGGCAGGTGTCCGGGCATTTCCAGTCTTCCGGTTCCACCTGCGTGGACTTCCTTGGCGTCCCGTTGCTGGGCGGAAGCGAGGTGGTTGGCTGCGTGGTGGTGCAGAGCTACGACGAGGCACACCACTACGACGACCAAGACAAGGCGCTCCTAACCTTCGTGGCCCAGCACATCCAGACCGCGCTGGAGCGTCGCATCGCACACGCCGAGCTTGAACGTCGCGTGGCGGAGCGTACCGAGGCGCTGCGCGACGCCAACCGCGGGCTGCAACAACAGGTGCTGGAGCGTCAGCGTGGCGAGCGCTTGCAGGCCGCCCTGTTCCACATCGCGGAGCTGGCCAGCACCACTGACAACATGGAGGATTTCTACGCCGCAGCACACCGCGTGGTGGGCGGCCTGCTGTACGCGCGCAATTTTTACATCGCCCTGTTGTCCGACAACGGGACACAAGTCACCTTCCCCTACTGGGTGGACGAGCGCAACGATAATTACACGCCTCGCGAATTCAGCCTCGACTTGGGAATCACCGAATACGTCCTGCGCAAAGGTACCGCCTTGCTTGCGGATGAGAGGGAGGTTGAGCACCTATACACCACTGGCGCAATCAAGCAATCCAGCAACGGTTCGGCATACTGGCTGGGGGTGCCGCTGGTATGCGACGAGCGTACGGTTGGCGTATTGGCCGTGCAAAGCTACTCGCGCAAACATCACTACACCCAGCGCGATCAAGAGCTGCTGACCTTCGTCTCGTATCACATCGCCAACGCGCTGGAACGAATGCGTGCCAAGGAATCCCTGCAACAGACGCTTGCCCAGCTCGAGGTTCGGGTCGAGAAACGTACCCGTGAACTAGCCCTGGCCAACCGCGACCTTCGTTCGGAGATCTCTGAACGAGAGCGGATCGAAGCGCGCCTGAAGCATGACGCGCTGCACGACTCGCTGACCAATCTGCCCAATCGCGCCTTGTTCATTCAGCGGCTGACCCTTGCGCTCGCCCGTTATCAGGATGATCCTAGCCGCGGTTTCGCGGTGCTGTTCATGGACCTCGACCGCTTCAAGGTGATCAACGATTCGGAGGGGCACTTGGTCGGTGACGATTTACTGATCCAGGCCGGCGCCCGCATTCGTGCCCGCCTCAAGGCTGAGGATGTGGTGGCGCGATTAGGCGGTGACGAATTTGGCGTGCTGCTGGAAGGTGTCCACGACATGGCAAGCGCCTGCCAAATCGGCGAGCGGATCATAACCGGCCTCAATGCGCCGTTCCGGCTCGGGACCAAAGAGCTGTTCACCTCCGCATCGGTCGGCGTCACGCTGGCCGCGCCGCACTATCGGAATCCCGACGAACTCCTGCGCGACGCTGACTCGGCCATGTATCGCGCCAAAGCCGATGGGCGCCATCGTTGCATGGCATTTGACGACAACCTGCGCCGCAAAGCGGTTTCGCTTCTCGAACTCGAGAACGATCTGCGGCGCGGTCTCACGCGCGGCGAGTTCGTGCCTTTTTACCAGCCGATCGTGAGCCTCGACAATGGCCGAGTGGTCGGTTACGAGGCATTGATGCGCTGGCACCATCCCCGACGCGGGCTACTGCTGCCCGATGCGTTCCTAGGTGTAGCCGAGGACACCGGCGCTGCCGAAACCATCGACTGGCAGATCTTCACGCAGGTGTGCCACGATGCCAATGCTTTGATCGCCGACAACGACCTCTTCGTAGCCATCAATCTCACCGCACGTCACTTTGATAATCCACAATTTGAGCGACACCTGTTCGATTTGCTGACTGAATGCGCGGTGCCCGCATCTTACTTGTGCGTTGAAGTGACCGAGCGTGCGTTGCTGGAGAACACCCCTACGGTCAAACGCGTCCTGCAGGCTTTTCGTCGCGCCGGCATTGGCATTGCCCTGGATGACTTTGGTACCGGATACTCCTCGCTGTCCTACATGAATCGATACCCACTCCAAACCCTGAAGATCGACCGATCGTTCATTGCCAACCTTGGGAAAGATGCCGCTGACGGCAGTGACGCCGTGATCCGCGCGATCCTCGCGATGGCTGCTGCGCTCTCCCTGCGGGTCATCGCAGAAGGCGTGGAAACCCTCGCACAGCGTGATATGTTGCGCGAGTTGGGCTGCCGCTACGCGCAGGGGTTCCTCTACGCCAAACCGCAGCCGCTCGATACATGGGTAGGCAGGAAAGCACCGTTCTTTCTGACAGGCTGACTCTGGAACCGGCAGCTCCCGGGGGGGGTGCTCGCGCCGCGTCAACTCACCTGCGACGGGGGTCGACTGGCCTTTCCGCCTGACCTGCTCCTCGCCCGCCGTACCAGACGATAGTAGGTAAATGGGATGGACGCCTCCCTTCATCCGATGGGAAGCAGCGAAGTGGATCCTTCGGGCCGAAGGTGGGCACGCCGGCTCATGATGATGGGCCATGATGTAAAGTTGCTGCCGGCACGGCAGGTCAGCCGCAATAAAAAGTGACCAAGCCGATGCGCGCGCGATCTAGGGCGTGTTCACACTAAACGCAGTCCATCGGCGATCAGCGCGAAGTTGATGAAGCCGAGGAACATCACATCCAGCTTCTCGAACCGCGAGAAGATGCGCCGGAAGCCCTTGAGGCGT
>SCQS01000044.1 GCA_004299705.1 Rhodanobacteraceae bacterium
GCGCTTCCACGCCATGTCGGTGATGTGCAGCAGGCCATCGATGCCGCCGAGGTCCACGAACGCGCCGTAATCGGTGAGGTTCTTGACCACGCCGTGCAGGATCGCGCCTTCCTGCAGCTTCTCCAGCAGCTGCTCGCGCTCCTCGGAGTGCTCACTCTCGACCACCGCGCGGCGGCTGACCACCACGTTGTTGCGCTTGCGGTCGAGCTTGATGATCTTGAATTCCAGGTCCTTGCCTTCGAGGTAACCCGGATCGCGCACCGGGCGCACGTCCACCAGCGAACCCGGCAGGAATGCGCGCACGTCGCGGATGTCGACGGTGAAGCCGCCCTTGACCTTGCCGTTGATGCGACCGGTGATGGCTTCCTGGCCCTCGAATGCCTGCTCCAGTTCGTCCCACACCATCGAGCGCTTGGCCTTCTCGCGCGACAGCTTGGTTTCGCCGAAACCGTCCTCGATCGCATCCAGCGCGACCTTGACTTCATCGCCGACGTTGACTTCGAGTTCGCCTTCCTCGTTGCGGAACTGCTCGATCGGGACAATGCCCTCGGACTTCAGCCCGGCGTTCACCACCACCACATCGGGGCGGATCTCGACGACGGTGCCGGAGACGATGGCTCCGGGTTTCAATTTGGCCAGCGTCTGGCTCTGTTCAAACAGTTCGGCAAAACTTTCGGTCATGGGGATTCCAGGTTGGGAATGGATCGCTGCGCCTGCAAGTTCCATTGATATCGATTCCAGGCGACGATCCGCCGGTTGGGGGATGCTTCCGCATCCATGGGAAAAGCCGCGCGAGCGCGGTACGGGGTTGAATCAATCCTTGCGCACGACCGCGAGTACGGCCGCAACCACCGTGGCGATCGGCCGGCCGGTGGTGTCGATGACCACCGCATCGTCCGCGGGCCGCAACGGCGCAACCGTGCGCGACGCATCGCGTGCGTCACGCAACTCGATCTCGTGCAAAAGGCTGGCTAGTGTAACCGCAAGTCCCTTTGCCTTCAACTGCTTATACCGTCTTTCCGCGCGTTCGGCAGGGCTGGCCGTCAGGAACACCTTGAACGCCGCATCGGGGAAGATCACGGTACCCATGTCGCGCCCGTCGGCCACCAGGCCGGGCGGCTGGCGGAAGGCCAACTGCTTGTCCACCAAGGCCCTGCGCACTTCCGGCAGAGCTGCGACGGCCGAAGCTGCCGCGCCCGCGGTTTCGGTGCGGATGGCGTCGGTGGCATCGACGCCGTCGACGACCACCCGGGTATCGCCGCCGTCGCCGGGGTCACGAAATTCGATCCGGGTATCCGCAGCGCAGCGCGCGACGGCTTCGGCATCGGACGGGTCAAGACCCCGAACGGCCGTCGCGTAGCCTACTGCGCGATAGATTGCGCCCGAATCAAGCATGTGCCAGCCGAGCTTGTCCGCCACCGCCCGGGCGATCGTGCCTTTGCCCGAACCGGAAGGGCCATCGATCGTCAGGACGGGAATGGCGGCATCAGGCACAGGAGCAGGCATCGGCTAGTTCAGTGCGGCGGAATAATGGCGCCCGAGCGACGTATCGTGCGTCACCAGCGGTGCTTTCAACAGCACCGCGTGCGCCACGATCAGCCGATCGAACGGGTCCCGCGTGAACGCGAGCGCCACTGCGGCACGTGCCACATCGACGAAGCGTTCGCCCGCGATGCGAATGTCGAGCTGATCGCGCAGGTGCGCGGCGATCGCGTCGGCGTTGTCACGCAAACGGCCGATCTCGTGCAGCACTTCCAGTTCGAGCAGCACCGCCGGCGAAATGGCCACCGGTTCATGGTCGATCACACGACGGGCCTTGGCACTCAGTCCACCGTTGCGGCCGTCGTAGAACGCGACCGCGATGTGCGTATCCAGCATGATCATCGCGGCTGGCGCCGACGCGATGGCTTGCCCGGTTTCGGCCAGGCGCTTGGCAATGGCTCGGCCACTTTCGTTTCGAATTCCCCGGGATAAAGCTCGCCGTTCCACTCCGCCGGCGATTCGTGCGGATCGAGTGGCGGACCGACCACCACCGATTGCTTGCGCGGAACCAACCTCGACAACCGCCCGCCCTTCGGGGCGATGGCGTCTTCCCGTACCAGTTGCAGCCGCACACCGCGCCGTTCGATGACGAGTGGCTCACCGGTTTCGACGACCCGGTCGGCCAACTGGAACAAGCGCTGACGCAGTTCGGTGATGGAAATAATGGCAGACATGGCAAGCAGTCGATGTGTACGTACGTACGTTACTCCGCAACCAGCCCCGCCGCAAGCCCGCATGCCCGCCCCAACTGGACGAAAGTCGGGAACGAGGTCGCGACATTGGCGCAGTCGGCGATCCTGGTTTCGGCTGCCGCGACGGCGCCGGCCACCGCGAACGCCATCGCGCAACGGTGATCGCCGTGCGAATCCACAACCCCGCCGTGCAGCCGTCCCCCCTCGATCACCGCGCCGTCCGGCGTTTCATCGACCCCGACCCCAAGTGCGCGCAGACCTGCCGCCATGACTGCGATGCGGTCGGATTCCTTCACCCGCAGCTCTTCTGCCCCCCGGATCGTGGTCGCGCCATCGGCGCAGGCTGCGGCCACGAACAGCACCGGGAATTCGTCGATCATGTCGGCGACGTGCTCCACCGGAACTTTGATGCCGCGCAGACGCGCGTGACGCACAACCAGGTCGGCAACCCGCTCGCCGCCCGCATCGCGCACGTTTTCTTCGACAATGTCCGCGCCCATCGCCCGCAGCACGTGCAGCAGTCCGGTGCGGCGCGGGTTCATGCCGACGTTGCGCAAGACGAGTCGGGATCCCGGCACCAGCGTTGCAGCGACGATGAAAAATGCGGCCGATGAAAAATCAGCCGGAACTTCGACATCGACGGCGCACAGGGTGTGCCCGCCGGACAGGCGCGCCCTGCCCGGCTCGAAGGCCACCGGCCAGCCGAACGCCGTCAACATCCGTTCGGTGTAATCGCGCGTGGGCCGGGGCTCGTGGACCACGGTTTCGCCCTCCGCGTACAGGCCCGCCAGCAATACCGAGGACTTGACCTGCGCGCTGGCGATGGGTGACGTGTAATCGGTGCCGTGCAGATGCTGGCTACCGCGGACGCGCAGCGGGGGCGTGCCGCCCGCGGCGGTGTCGATTGCGGCGCCCATTCGCGCCAGCGGTTCGGTCACGCGCCGCATCGGTCGCTTCGACAACGAGGCATCGCCGGCAAGGGTCGAATCGAATCCCTGTCCGGCCAGCACGCCGCACAAAAGCCGCATCGCCGTGCCGGAGTTCCCGCAGTCGAGCACGCCTTCGGGCGTCCGCAGGCCGCGTAGCCCGACGCCGTGCACGATACGCTCGCCCGCGCTGGGTGCATCGATGCGCACGCCCATTCGCGTGAAGATGCGTGCCGTTGCAAGGGTGTCCTCGCCTTCCAGGAACCCGGTGATGCGCGAGGTGCCCTCGGCCAGCGCCGACAACATGATCGCGCGATGCGAAACCGACTTGTCGCCGGGCACGACAATTTCGCCGTGCAAACCGTGCGACGGCGACGTAACCCAGTCCAGCCGCCTGCTCACGGCAGGGCCTTCAGCAAGCGCCGGTTTTCCGCACGGCTGCCGACGCTGATGCGCACCGCCTTGGCCAGGCCGTAGCTGCCCATCGGGCGCACGATCACGCCGCGTTCGAAAAGATGGTTCTCGAGTTTCGTGGCGTCGCGCGACATCACGCACAACAGGAAGTTGGTCTGGGAAGGCAGGCAGCGATAACCGCGCTCCAGCAGCTCCGCACGCAACCACTCGCGCTCGGCCCGGTTGAAGGCATGCACCCGCGCCAGCCACGGCTTGTCCTGCAATGCGGCTGCAGCGCCTGCCAGTGCCACGTTGTTGACGTTGAAGGATTCGCGCAGGCGCTCGAGCACCGCGACCACGCTTGCGTGCGCGACCAGATACCCCACCCGCAGGCCAGCCAGCCCGTAGGCTTTGGAGAAGGTGCGGGTGACGATGAGATTCGGGTAGCGCGCGCAGAATGCCAGCGCGGTGGAAAGCCCCGATGCTTCCACGTACTCGTGGTAGGCCTCGTCCACCACCACCAGCACATCGCGCGGCACCGCATCCAGAAGGGCCGCCAACGCCGCGTCGTCGAACCAGGTTCCGGTCGGGTTGTTGGGATTGGCGAGATAGACGATACGCGTGTTGCGGCGAACCGCCCTCGCCATTGCCGCGAGGTCGTGGCCCAGCGGCGTGCTGCGGTGCCTGCGTGGCAGCGCGGGCACGCGGATGGCCTCGGCCCCGACCGCCGCGGTTGCGATCGAAAATACCGCGAAACCGAATTCCGAAAAAACGATGGAATGTTTTTCGTTGGCGAAGCATTGCGCCAACAGCATCAGCAATTCATGCGAACCGTTGCCCAGCGCGATGTTGCCCACTGCGACACCGAGGTGCGCTGACAACGCGCCCTTCAGCCCGGCTCCGCGCGGGTCGGGATAACGGAACGTCAACGGCAATGCCGCACGCATGGCCTCGATCGCGCGCGGACTCGGCCCCATCGGGTTTTCGTTCGAGCCCAATTCGGCAATCGCGGCGCCGAAACGTTCGCGCAGTGCCGGCAGGTCATGGCCGGGGTCATAAGCGCGCAATTTGGCCGTGGCGTCGTTGGCCAGGCTTGCGGCGTCGAATGCGGGCGTTGCAGGTTGGAACTTCCGTTTGGAGCTAACCATGGGTTCGTTGGAACTCCGCCATGAAACTGCACAGCGCACGCACGCCTTCGAACGGCACCGCGTTGTAGATCGACGCACGCACCCCACCCAAGGCACGATGGCCCTTGAGGGCGAGCAGCCCCGCCTTGTCGGCTTCGGCCACGAATACGGGCTCCAGCGCGGCGTCGCGCAAGTTGAAGATCACGTTCATCCGCGAACGCGCGGTGGCTTGCACGCGATTGCGATAGTAGCCGTCGGAATCGTCGATGGCCGCGTACAACAGCTCCGATTTGGCGCGGTTGCGACGGTCCATTTCCGCGAGGCCACCCTGCCCCTTCAACCACTGGAAGGTCAGGCCGGCGAGATACCAGCCCCAGGTGTTGGGCGTGTTCAACATGGAATCGGCGGCGGCGTATTCCGCGTATCGGAAGATCCGGGGCAACGGGCGCGGGTGTCGTTCCAGCAAATCCTGGCGCACGATCATCACCACCAGGCCGGACGGGCCTATGTTTTTCTGCGCACCCGCGTAGATCAGACCGAACTTCGATACGTCGAGCGGATGCGACAGGATGTCCGAAGACATGTCGGCCACCAGCGGCACGTCGCCGACGTCGGGAATGTCGTGCATCTCGACGCCGTGGATGGTTTCGTTGGTGGTGATGTGCACGTAGGCTGCCTTGGGGTCGAGATCCCACTGCCCGCGTTCCGGAATGGACGCATAGCCGTCCGCCTTGGAACTGGCAGCGACGTGTGGCGAAGCGTAGGCCGACGCTTCGCTGGCCGCCTTCTCGCCCCAGTGGCCATTGACGATATAGTCCGCACGCTGGCCGTCGGCGCAAAGGTTCATGGGAACCTGCGCGAAATGCTGGGTCGCGCCGCCTTGCAGGAACAGCACCTTATGGCTTGACGGAATGTCCAGCAACTCGCGCAGGTCGGCTTCGACACGCGCCGCCATCTCCATGAAGGCCTTGCCGCGGTGGCTGACTTCCATCACCGATGCGCGCGCGCCGTTCCATTCCAGCAATTCCTGCTGGGCACGTTTCAACACGTCTTCCGGCATCGCGGCCGGCCCGGCACTGAAATTCCACGCTCTCGACATGTGCGCAGCTTCCTTGAAATGGGTGGGTATTACCAACGGAAGTACAGGAATAACGCGATCAACGCTGCCAGCACCGCCGCCGCCACGATCAGCCACCAGATCTCCGTGTGGGGGCTCTGGTCGGGCTCGGCAACCGTGACGCTTGGTTCGGGTGGCGGCAGGGATTCCAGGTGCGCGGCGTACTGCAGGCCGGGGGCCTCGACCACGAGGCGGTGTTCGCCCAGCACGATCTGGTCGTCGGGCGACAAGCGCGCGCGACTGCAACGCCAGCCATTGATGCGCGGCGCCGCGCTGTCGGACTCGAACACGAGGCTGCCGTCGACTTGTGCCACCTTGCAGGCGTAAGCCAGATCCGCGAAGTGGCGCGTACCCGCGCCCAACCGCAGTTCCGGCACCACTTCCAGCGCTTGGCCGGACGCCGTGCCCGACATGACCCGCAAGGCGACTTGCCCTACCGGTGCGCCCCGGACGTTGGCAACGGCAGCCTCCGACGGATTCGCGTCCGCGGTGACCAGGAACTTGTTGGCGCCCAAGGTCACCGTGTCGCCGTAACGAAGCAGGGCCTTCTCGCGGACCGCGCGCGCGTTGACATAGACGCGTTGGCAGCCCGGCCTGACGGCCAGCACCAGTCCGCGTGCGTCGGCATCCAGCACAAGGTGGTGCGGGCCCACGCCCGCGCCCGTCAACACGACGGCATCGTCCGGGGCACTGCCGATGGATACCGGGCCGGAAGCGCACAAAACCGGATCGCGGGCTGGGTGGATGCAAACGACGCGCATGGTATAGCGTCACAAGACCCTGGTTGAAATGCGCGTCAATGTAGCATGTCGCAACGCAACATCACCCCGGTCACTGATGCCTGAAATCGATATCCATCATCCCCATTCGCTCGGCAAAAGTGCCTGCCGCAGCGCCGTCGATGCAATCGCGCGTGGGCTTTCCGTCCGTTTCGGCTTGGCTGAGATGAAATGGAACGGCGATACCATCGCGTTCGCTGGGCACGGCGTCGAAGGAAGCCTGACGGTGGCCGATGGCGACGCCCACGTGCGCGTCCAATTGAATCCCTTGCTCGGCTTGCTGCGTCCCGTGATCGAAGCCGAAATCCGGCGCCAGCTGCGGGAAAATCTGGGCTGACGCCTGCAAATCGCTTTCGCCCAAGGCCACATCGTGGCAGAATGCGCGGTTTAACGAATCGCGCCAAGCGCAACCCATGGCCAAAGACGACGTCATCGAGATGGAAGGCACGGTGCAGGAAACCCTGCCCAACACCATGTTCCGCGTGAAGCTGGAAAACGGCCACGTCGTCACCGCGCACATCTCGGGCCGCATGCGCAAGCACTACATCCGCATCCTCACCGGCGACAAGGTCAAGATCGAGATGACGCCCTATGACCTCACCAAGGGGCGCATCACCTATCGCGTGCGCTGAGCCGGCCGCGCGCGCCCAGCGTTCCCATGAAAACGGCGGCCATCGGCCGCCGTTTTTCGTAGCCACGAGCCAACGCGCCTACTCGACGATCGCCGGAAGCTTCTCGGCTGCTTCCGTCTCGACGGTGAGCTCCCCGTCCTTGACGCCGAGGTTCACCTTGCCGCCGTCGGCGAGCTTGCCGAACAGCAACTCGTCGGCGATCGCGCGCTTGACCTTGTCCTGGATAAGGCGTGCCATCGGGCGCGCGCCCATCTGCGCATCGAAACCATGCTCGGCCAGCCAACGCCTCGCATCCGGCGATACATTCAGGCTGACGCGCTTCTCCAGCAGTTGCGTTTCCAGCTCGATCAGGAACTTGTCCACCACGCGCAGGATGTGCTCCATTTCCAGCGGATTGAATTGCACCACCGCGTCCAGCCGGTTGCGGAATTCCGGCGTGAACGTCCGCCGGATCACTTCCATCGCGTCGGTGGCGTTGTTCTGTTCCAGGAACCCGATGCTGCGCCGCGACGCCTGGCGCGCGCCGGCATTGGTGGTCATCACCAGGATCACGTTGCGGAAGTTCGCCTCGCGGCCGTTGGTGTCGGTGAGCACGCCGTGGTCCATCACCTGCAGCAGGATGTTGAACAGGTCCGGGTGGGCCTTCTCGATTTCGTCCAGCAGCAGCACACAGTGCGGATGCTTGACCACCGATTCGGTCAACAGACCACCCTGGTCGAAGCCGACGTAGCCGGGCGGCGCACCGATCAGGCGCGACACCGAATGCGGCTCCATGTACTCGGACATGTCGAAGCGCACCAGCTCGATGCCGAGCTGCAACGCAAGCTGGCGCGTGACCTCGGTTTTGCCGACGCCGGTCGGACCCGCGAACAGGAAGTTGCCGATCGGCTTGTTGGGATCGCCCAACCCGGAACGCGCCATCTTGATCGCCGAGGCCAACGTGTCAATGGCCTGGTCCTGGCCGAAGATCACCATTTTCAGGTTGCGGTCGAGATTGCGCAGCACGTCGCGGTCGGACGCCGATACCTGCTTCTGTGGGATGCGCGCCATCCGCGCGACGATGTATTCGACCTCCTCCACGTCGACCCTGCCGGTGCGCTTGTCCTCGGGAAGCAGGCGCTGGTGGGCACCGGCTTCGTCGATCACGTCGATGGCCTTGTCCGGCAGCAGGCGATCGGGGATGTGCTTGACCGACAGGTCGACGGCGGCCTTCAACGCAGCGTCGGTGTAGGTGACGTTGTGGTGTTCCTCGAAGCGAGACTTCAATCCCTTGAGGATTTCCAGGGTGTCTGCGGCAGAAGGTTCGACGATGTCGATCTTCTGGAAGCGCCGCGCCAGCGCGCGGTCCTTTTCGAATACGCCACGAAATTCCTGGAACGTGGTCGAGCCGATGCAGCGCAGCTCGCCCGAAGCCAGCACCGGCTTGATCAGGTTGGACGCGTCCATGGTGCCGCCCGAGGCCGAACCCGCGCCGATGATGGTGTGGATCTCGTCGACGAACAGAACGGCCTTGGGGTCTTTCTTCAACTGAGCGATCACGGCCTTCAGGCGCTTCTCGAAATCGCCGCGGTATTTGGTGCCCGCGACCAGTGCGCCGAGATCCAGCGCCCAGATCGTGGCGCCTTCCAGCACCGTCGGCACCTTGCCCTCGACGATGCGGCGCGCCAGGCCCTCGGCCAGCGCGGTCTTGCCGACGCCGGATTCACCCACGTACAGCGGATTGTTCTTGCGCCGACGGCACAGCACCTGGATGGTGCGTTCGATTTCCTCTTCGCGGCCGATCAATGGATCGATCTTGCCTTCGATGGCACGCTCGTTGAGGTTGGTCGCGTACTCGACCAGTGCGTTGTCCTTGTCCTTGGTTTCGGCTTCGGCTTCGGTACCTGCCTCGCCGGCCGCGGGTGCGGCGTCGGATTCGTGCCCGATCTTGGCGATGCCGTGCGAGACATAATTGACCACGTCCAGCCGTTCCACTTCCTGCTGGTGCAGGAAGTACACGGCATGCGAATCCTTCTCGCCGAAGATCGCGACCAGCACGTTGGCGCCGGTCACTTCCTTCCGCCCCGAGGATTGCACGTGGTAAACCGCACGCTGCAGCACGCGCTGGAAGCCCAGCGTGGGTTGCGTGTCGCGCTCATCGCCCGACGGCAGTACCGGCACGGTTTCGGTGATTATCGAACGCAGGTCTTTCGCGAGTTTCTCGATGTCGGCGCCGCAGCCGCGCAGCACCGCCGCCGCGGTGGGGTTGGCCAGCAGCGCGAGCAGCAGGTGCTCCACGGTCATGAATTCGTGGCGCTGCTCGCGGGCCTCCTTGTAGCACTGGCCGATGGTGTATTCGAGGTCCTTGCTGAACATGTCTGGAGTCTCCGGGATCTCTATGCCCCCGATATGGGGACGGTTACAACTTTTCCATCGTGCAAAGCAGCGGATGCTGGTGGACGCGGGAAAATTCGTTGACCTGCGCCACCTTGCTTTCTGCAACCTCGCGGCTGAATACGCCGCAAACACCCTTGCCGCGGGTATGCACGTGCAGCATCACCTGGGTCGCGCGTTCACGCGCCATGTTGAAAAATGTTTCCAGCACCACCACCACGAACTCCATTGGCGTGTAGTCGTCGTTGAGCAGCACCACTTGGTACAGCGGTGGCCGCGCTGCCTGCGGGCGGCTGGTTTCGACCACCACGCCCTGCTCGTGTTCGGTTTCATTGTCGGTACGTTTTCGGACTGTCATGTTTCGATTCCACTTGGCTCCGAGTATAGGCCCGGCGACGGGAACGGGCGATGGCGGAAGGTCAGGCGAGATGATGGCAAAATCATGCAATTTCCAGTGCAGGTCGACATGGACGAAATGAACGAGTTCAACGCCACGCAGGAACGGATCGAAGTCTGGTGTCCGCACGTCACCGTGGCCTGCGTGGTGGCCGACGGTGACCGTTTCCTGATGGTCGAAGAGGACATCCACGGCGAGTTGCGCCTCAACCAGCCCGCCGGCCATCTCGAGGATGGCGAAACCCTGGCCGCCGCGGCCTGCCGCGAGACGCTGGAAGAAGCCGGCTGGGCAATCGCGCTGGATCACTTCATCGGCGTGCAGCAATGGCACAGTCCGGTGCACGACCATCACATCGTGCGTTTCGCGTTTTCGGGCCACCCCGTATTGCACCACCCCGAGCGCAGCCTCGATACCGGCATCACGCGTGCGCTGTGGATGACCTACCCCGAGATCGCGGCGGCGTCCGCACGCCTGCGCAGCCCGCTGGTGTTGACCACGCTGAACGACTGGCTGGCTGGCCAGCGCCTGCCGTTGTCGACCTTGCGTTCGCTGCTGCCGAACCGGAATCCCTGAACATGCGGATCACGGTCGGGATGTCGGGCGGCGTCGACTCGTCGGTGGCGGCGTTGTTGCTCAAACGCGCCGGCCACGACGTGTCCGGCCTGTTCATGCAGAACTGGGAAGACGACGACCCCGGTCAAAAGGGTATGTCGGATTGCCACGCCGACGCCGACCGCAAGGATGCGCTGGCCGTGTGCGCGCGCATCGGCATTCCCTTCCAGCACGCCAATTTTGCCGCCGAATACCGCAAACGGGTGTTCGCGCATTTCCTCGACGAATACCGCGCCGGCCGCACGCCCAACCCCGACGTGCTGTGCAACCGCGAGATCAAGTTCGGCAGTTTTCTTGCCGCCGCGCTCGATGATGGCGCGCAGAAGATCGCGACCGGCCATTACGCGCGCAACGCGTTCGAGGACGGCCGCTGGAAATTGCTGCGTGCACGTGATGGCGACAAGGACCAAACCTATTTCCTGCACACACTCGATCAGGCCCAAATCGGCGCCACGCTGTTCCCGCTGGGCGAACTGCACAAGACCGAAGTGCGCCGGATCGCGAATGAAGCCGCCCTGCCCGTCGCCGCCAAGAAGGATTCAACCGGCATCTGTTTCATCGGCGAGCGCGATTTCCGCGGTTTCCTAGCGCATTACCTGCCGGCGCGACCCGGTGAACTGCGTGATCCCGCGGGCCAGGTGCTGGGCGAACACGCCGGAGCCATGTTCTACACCCTCGGTCAGCGCTCCGGCCTGCATATCGGCGGGCGCGCGTCCGGCAATGGCGACGCGTGGTACGTGGTCGGCAAGGACGTGGCCGCCAACGTTGTGTACGTCGACCAGGGGCATGACAGCCCATGGCTGGCCTCGCGTTCACTGACCGCCTCGAACGCGCACTGGATCGCCGGCGCGGCACCCGCTCGTCGTTTCGACTGCACCGCGATGACGCGCTATCGCCAGGCGCCGCAAACCTGTCATGTCGAGATCGACGGTGGTCGCTGCATGGTGCGTTTCGACACGCCGCAACGTGCCGTCGCGCCGGGGCAATCGGTGGTGTTCTACCTTGGCGACGAGTGCCTGGGCGGCGCGGTAATCGACGACACCGATGCACCAGCACTCAGGGAGATGGCATGAACGAAGCGCGCGTGCTTGCCTTGGCCGGCGTATTCCAGGCGCTGTCGCTGGTGCGCGATCTCGCGCGCAACGGTGACTGCGACAGTGAGGCCATGGAGTCCAGCCTTGCCAGCGTGTTCAAGCTGGAATCGGGCAGCGCCGCCGACGTGTTTGGCGGCAACCACGGCGTGCGTCGCGGCCTGCGCGTGCTGGTCGAGCAAGTCGACGGCGACGATCGCGACATGCCGCTGTTCCACATGCTGATCAGCGTGATGAAACTGGAGCGCAGCCTGTCACGCCACCCGGAAATCAACCAGCGCCTCGGCGATGGGCTGACCGGCATGCAACGCCAGTTGCAACATTTCCCGGTGAACCATCCGACCATCCTCGCGCGCCTTGCCGACCTCTACAGCGCCAATTTGTCGGGCCTCAAGCCGCGCATCACCGTGGTCGGCAATCCGTTGTACCTGCAGCAACCCGCATTGGCCCAGCGCGTGCGGGCCCTGCTGCTGGCCGCCGTGCGTGCCACCGTGTTGTGGCACCAACTTGGTGGACGCCGCCGGCATCTGTTTCTGCGGCCCAAGCGCGAAGTGATGATCGCGCGCGGAATGCTGACCGGGGTCGCTTTGCGTGGGTGAGAAGCGACACGCAAGCCGTGTTGCACGATTGGATCACTCTTCCGGTTTCGGTGCCCGCTTGGGCCGCGCGAACACTCGCTCATGGAGGATCTCTTCGTCGTAAGTGTGCGTGTACGGCTTCAGCAGGTCGTAGCGGGTGACCATGCCCAACAATTTGTGGTTGCCGCGAGTCACCACCGGGATGCGCTGAAGTTTTTCCACCGCCGCGCGGATGGCCACGTTCTTGCAACTCTCCTCGGGGTAGGCCACCACCGGTGATGAAGGCAGTAGTTGGGACAGACGCGCCGCGCCGCTCGGGTCGGCTTCCAGCCACTCCCTGACGTGGCTGCGATCCACCACGCCCAACAGGAGACCGCCGTCATCGACCACCGGGTAGGCGCGGAATTTCTGGTCGTCCCCGAAATAACCGTCCGCCAGTTCGCGCACGCTCATGCCGGGCGGAACGGTGACGATGTCGCTGGTCATCACGTCCTTCACCGGCATGTATTCAAGCCGGTCGACCTGATAGGGCCGAAAAATGTCCAGCCCGCGACGGGCGATCTTTTCGGTGAGGATGGAGCGTTTCATCAGGAACACACTGGTCGCGTAAGCCATGATGCAGGTGATCAGCAGTGCCGGCAGCATGCTGGAATCACCGGTGAGTTCCAGCGCGAAAAAGATCGACGTGAATGGCATGCGCATCACCGCTGCCAGCATCGCGCCCATGCCCAGCAGCGGCCACAGCAACGGATAGGGACCGGGAAACACCATCGCCTCCAGGGCGCCCAGGCCCGCGCCCAGCGCCAGCAGCGGTGCCAGCGTGCCACCCGAAGTTCCCGAACTCAGGTAGACCGCCCAGATGAGTGCCTTGACGATGAGGAAGGTCACGACCGCAATACCGACGAGCTTGCCGGTCAGGAGCGCGTAGATCACGTCGTAGCCGACGCCCAGTGTCCGCGGGTCGATCAGGCCGCCGATGCCAACCACGAAGGCGCCGATGGCCGGCCACCACATCCAGTGGATCGGCAGGCTGCGATAACCGTCCTCGACCTTGTACACGAGGAACGTCACCCCGGTCGCCAGCAGCCCTGCCAGCACGCCGCTGACGGCAGCCATGCCGAGCTCCGCGGGATCGAGGTGGAACTGGGTGGAGATGGGAAACAGCGGGCCGGGTCCGATCAGGAATGGCCGCAATCCCGACGCCAGGAAACAGGCGATCGCCACCGGGATGGTGCTGCGTGGGCGCATCTCGAACAGCAGCATTTCAACGCCGACCAGCGTCGCCGCGATGGGCGTCGCGAAAGTCGCCGCCATGCCGGCGCAGGCGCCGGCCACCAGCAAGGTGCGCCGTTCGATCGATGTCAGCGAGAACACCTGCGCGACCAGCGAGCCGACCGCGCCGGCGGTCATGATGATCGGCCCTTCGGCGCCGAACGGCCCGCCGGTGCCGATCGCGATCGCCGACGAGATCGGCTTCAGGATCGCGACCTTGATGGTCATCTTGCTGCGGCGGAACAGGATGGCCTCGAGCGCTTCCGGGATGCCGTGGCCACGGATGCGTTCGGTGCCGTAACGCGCCATGAAGCCGATGATCAGGCCGCCGACCACGGGCGCCAGGATGATCACCCACCACGGTGCGTGCAATGTGCCCGGCTGCACGAAGTCGAAATTCCATTGCCCGGCGAACGCAACATGCGTCACCAAACCGATCAGCCGGTACAGGATCCACGCAATGAGCGCCGCGGCACCGCCGATGAACAACGCGATGAACGATACCTTGACGATGCTGATGCTGGGCCGGAAGTCGCCTTCATAGAGGGTGTCGCGCTTCCACTTTTCGTAGATGCGCATCGCCAACCGGGCGAGCGCATTCATGCGCGCCCGGCCCCGGTGCATGGCGATGCATGTGCGTGTCTTCGCCCCAGTCCAACCAGGTTGCCGGCACCGATGGATTCAGCGCTCCGCGGGTTCCTGCACTGCGCACCGGGGCGTCTGCCGGCGACACGCGGCTTGTCCACATTGCCGAAACCACGATGCGGCAAGTGCGGGAACTGGTTCATGCGGAATGCCCTCCGACGACCGTTGCAGTATGGCGTGGATGTTGCACACGCGACCGTCAAGGCCGCGTCGCGATGCCTTACCCGGGCCACGCCCCGACTTTAACCAGCACGCATCGCAAGCGCCAGCAGCCGAGCGCCGCCGAATCATGGCGGCATCCGGCAGCGCGGCACGGTTTGCGCGATAATGGGCGGTCAATCCGGTGCATTCGCACCTCGCTGCCTCCCCAAGGCAACCAAGGAGAACACCATGCAAGACTCGTTCGGAATTCGCGACACCCTCAGCGTCGGCGGCAAGTCGTACCAGATCGCCAGCTTCGAGAAGCTGGGCAAGCGATACGACGTCAAGCGCCTGCCTTATTCGATGAAGGTGCTGCTGGAAAACCTGCTCCGCAACGAGGACGGCAGCGAAGTCACCCACGCGCAGATCGAAGCGGTACTGAACTGGGACCCGAAGGCCGAACCTTCCACCGAGATTTCCTTCCTGCCGGCACGCGTGGTGCTGCAGGATTTCACCGGCGTGCCGTGCGTGGTGGACCTGGCCGCGATGCGTGACGCGATGACGGCGCTGGGCGGCAACCCCAAGAAGATCAATCCGCTCTCGCCCGTCGAACTCGTGATCGACCATTCGGTGCAGGTGGACGTGTTCGGCGAGGCCGACGCGCTGGCGCGCAACGCCGAGATCGAATTCAAGCGCAACCACGAGCGTTATGCCTTCCTGCGCTGGGGCCAGAAGGCACTGGACGATTTCAAGGTCGTGCCGCCCGCCACCGGCATCGTGCACCAGGTGAACCTGGAATACCTGTCGCGCGTGGTGATGACGCGCGACATCGATGGCAAGCATTGGGCCTTCCCCGACACCCTGTTCGGTACCGACTCGCACACCACCATGGTCAATGGCTTGGGCGTGCTGGGCTGGGGCGTGGGCGGCATCGAGGCCGAGGCCGCGATGCTGGGCCAGCCTTCGTCGATGCTGATCCCGCAGGTGGTCGGCTTCAAGTTCACCGGCAGGTTGCCGGAAGGCGCGACCGCCACCGACCTGGTGCTGACCGTGACCCAGATGCTGCGCAAGCACGGCGTGGTCGGCAAATTCGTGGAGTTCTTCGGGCCGGGCCTGCAGCACCTCGCGCTGGCGGACCGCGCAACGCTGGGCAACATGTCGCCCGAATACGGCGCGACCTGCGCGATCTGCCCGATCGACAAGGAATCGATCAACTACCTGCGCCTGTCCGGCCGTGATCCCAAGCACATCGAACTGATCGAAGCCTACGCCAAGGCACAAGGCCTGTGGCATGACGAGCACTCACCCACCCTTGAGTTCAGCTCGGTGCTGGAACTGGACCTTGCCAGCGTCAAGCCGTCGCTGGCCGGCCCCAAGCGCCCGCAGGATCGCGTGTTGCTGACCGACATGCGCGAAAGCTACAAATCCGCGATGCACGCGCTCGGCGAGAACGGCAAGGAAAAGTGGGACAGGCAGAAGGAGCGCTTCTTGAATGAGGGCGGCAGCACGGCGGTGGGTCGCGCGGAAAGCCAGAGCGAGCCTTCTCCCAACGTTTGCCCGCACTACGAGCACTGCGAACTGGAAGACGGTTCGGTGGTGATCGCGGCGATCACGTCCTGCACCAACACGTCCAACCCGGCCGTGATGATCGGCGCCGGTCTGCTGGCACGCAAGGCCGCCGAGCGCGGCTTGAAGCCGAAACCATGGGTCAAGACCTCGCTGGCGCCCGGCTCGAAGGTCGTCACCGATTACCTCGATGCCACTGGCTTGATCAAGGATCTGCAGAAGCTCGGCTTCTACCTGGTCGGCTACGGCTGCACCACTTGCATCGGCAACTCGGGGCCGCTGCCGGAAGACGTCAGCAAGCGCGTCACCGACAACGACTTCGCGGTGGCCGCGGTGCTTTCGGGCAACCGCAACTTCGAGGGCCGCATCCATTCCGAAGTGAAGATGAACTATCTCGCCTCGCCGCCGCTGGTGGTGGCGTTCGCGATCGCCGGCACCATCGACATCGACCTGTCGAAGCAGCCGCTGGGCACGGACAAGGATGGCAAGGACGTCTATCTGAAGGACATCTGGCCGAGCAACAAGGAAATCGCCGACCTGGTGGCCTCGTCGCTCAACTCGGGCATGTTCACCAAGAGCTACGGCGAAGTCTTCAAGGGCAGCCGCGAGTGGAACGCGGTCGAGGTGCCAGAGGGTGACCAGTACGCGTGGGACGAGAAATCCACCTACATCAAGAACCCGCCCTACTTCGACGGCATGACCATGCAACTGCCGCAGCACGCGGACATCAAGGGCGCCTATTGCATCGGCCTGTTCGGCGATTCCATCACCACCGACCACATCTCGCCCGCCGGCGCGATCAAGAAGGACTCGCCCGCCGGCAAGTACCTGATCGCGCGCGGTGTCGAACCGAAGGATTTCAATTCCTACGGTTCGCGGCGCGGCAACGACGACGTGATGGTGCGCGGCACCTTCGCCAACATCCGCATCAAGAACCGCCTGCTGGACGGCGTCGAAGGTGGCTTCACGCAGCACGTGCCGAGCGGCAAGCAGATGACCATCTACGACGCCGCGATGCAATACAAGTCCGAAAAGACACCGCTGATCGTGATCGCCGGCAAGGAATACGGCACCGGCTCGTCGCGCGACTGGGCGGCCAAGGGCACGCTGCTGCTCGGCATCGAAGCCGTGATCGCGGAAAGCTTCGAACGCATCCACCGTTCCAATCTGGTCGGCATGGGCGTGCTGCCGCTGCAGTTCAAGGCTGGGGAAAACGCGCAATCACTGGGACTGACCGGCAAGGAAACCTTCGCGATCACCGGTCTCGACGGCGGCGACGCGAAGTCAGCGCATGTGGTCGCCACATCGAAAGACGGCAAGAAAAAGGAGTTCGACGTGCGCGTGATGCTGCTGACGCCCAAGGAACGCGCGTTCTACCAGCACGGCGGAATTCTGCAGTACGTGCTGCGCGACCTGGCGAAGAAGGCGGCGTAGCACATCCCCCCGCCGTTTCGCGGCGACCCCCTTCGCTTGCGAAGGGGGTAGGGTTCTTTTCCCCCTTCCGCAGGAAGGAGAACAAAGGGGGATGTGCACTTATCTCGACCACCCCGCGCTGTAGCAGTGCCATGTGTCACCCTCGCGCCGCCACGCCGTGGTCATTGCATAGATCGCGGATTGGTCGGGCAACAAGTCACCGGGCTTGCCACCGGTCAGCACCAGGTTGAATGTCGCGATGATGCGATCGCCCTTGCGTTCGAACGCAATCGGACCGACCAGCACGCCGGTCTTGTCCTGACGCAGTGCGCGCAGCGCCAACAGGCGATGCAGGCCGGGCTTGTCGAAATCGTCCCCGTTGCCGGTGAAGTCGTCGCTGACCACCGCAAGCACGCCGTGCACGTCGTTCGCACGTGCGGCGGAAGCAGCCGATTCGATGGATTGCCTGATTTGTTGTTCGACTGGCGTGCGGTGACAAGCCGCAAGCAACCACGCCGCTGCGACCAAGCCGATGCACCACGCAACGTGGCGTGGCCATGCGCGAACAGCCCGGGCTGTATAACCGATTGCACCCACGCGATGTTCCCCGCTTCGAAGATTGCCGCAATGCAGCTTGCCGCTTTCGCGCCTATCGTGCTCCAATGCCATGAACGTGCGCAAGCGGCGCAACAGGAGGGAACGACATGAACGATCCACGCCCCTGGCTGGCGCACTACCCGCCAGGCGTGCCCGCCGAAATCGATGCGGGCGAATACCCGTCGATTGTCGCGATGTTCGAGGAGACCAGCACGCGGCATCCGCGGCGTCCGGCCTATTCCAGCTTCGGCAAGGCGCTGGCTTGGGCGGAACTGGATCGCCAAAGCGCGGCCTTCGCGGCATACCTCGCCAACGAATGGAAGCTCGGCAGGGGCGACCGCCTCGCGATCATGCTGCCCAACGTATTGCAGTATCCGATCGCCTTGTTCGGCGCGTTGCGCGCGGGCCTGACGGTGGTCAACGTCAACCCGTTGTACACCGCGCGCGAGCTGCAGCACCAACTTGAGGACTCCGGTGCAACGACCATCGTGGTGCTGGAAAACTTCGCAGCCACGTTGCAGGAAGCGATCGGCAAAACCCAGGTCAAGCACGTGATCGTCACGTCGATCGGCGACCAGTTGGGTTTTCCGAAAGGGCCGCTGGTCAGTTTCGCGGTCAAGCACATCAGGAAAATGGTGCCGCGCTGGTCGCTGCCGGGACACCAGTGCTTCGGCGATGTGCTGCGCCGCGGCGCCGGCATGCGGTTACCGAAAGTGCCACTCGGCCACGACGACATCGCCTTCCTGCAATACACCGGCGGCACCACCGGGGTCGCCAAGGGTGCGATGCTGACCCACGGCAACATGGTCGCGAACACATTGCAGCTGGCGACGTGGGTGGGCAAACTGTTCGTGCAGGGCGAGGAGCAGATCATCACCGCGCTGCCGCTGTACCACATCTTCTCGCTGACCGTGAACGCGATCCTGATGACGTACTTCGGCGGCGAGAACGTGCTGATCATCAATCCGCGCGACATTCCGGCCTTCGTCAAGACGCTCAGGAAATCGAATTGGTCGGCGATCACCGGTGTCAACACCCTTTACAACGCGCTGCTCAACAATCCTGGTTTCGCGTCGGTCGATTGTTCGCGGGTGAAGTTCGCGCTGGCGGGTGGCATGGCGGTGCAGCGCGCGGTGGCCGAACGCTGGAAGAAGGCCACCGGCATCCCGATCATCGAGGGCTACGGGCTTACCGAAACCTCGCCGGTCGCGACCGCCAATCCGCTGGACATCAAGGACTACACCGGCTCCATCGGCATGCCGATGCCGTCCACCGACATCACCCTGCGCGACGACGACGGGCACGATGTTGCAGCCGGGGAACCCGGCGAACTGTGCGTGCGCGGCCCACAGGTGATGAAGGGTTATTGGCAACGTCCCGACGAAACCGCCAAGGTGCTGGACGCCGATGGCTGGCTGCGCACGGGCGACATCGCGCGCATGGACGAGCGTGGCATGTTCTACATCGTCGACCGCAAGAAGGACATGATCCTGGTTTCAGGCTTCAACGTGTATCCAAACGAGATCGAGGATGTGGTCGCGAGCCACCCGGGCGTATTGGAGGTTGCGGCGATCGGCGTGCCGGACGAGCATTCCGGCGAAGTGGTGAAATTGTTCGTGGTGAAGAAGGATCCGTCGCTGACGGAAGAGGCCTTGAAAAAGTTCTGCCACGACGAGCTGACCGGCTACAAGCGGCCGAAGTACATCGAGTTTCGCAAGGAACTGCCCAAGAGCAACGTGGGCAAGATATTGAGACGCGCGCTGCGCGACGAAGAGAACCAGAAAGCGAAGCCATAGTCCATGCCCAAGATCGACATCGATGCCCTGCCCCGCCGCACCGGTTGCGGCTATCCGCCGCCCTTCGACCAACCCTGCCACGGGCGCGCGCGAACCCCGCTGGGCGACGCCGGCGGGCTCACCGATTTCGGCGTGAACCTGCTGGAACTGCCACCCGGCGGGTGGTCCAGCCAACGCCACTGGCACTCCGCCGAGGATGAATTCGTGTGGGTGCTCGAAGGCGAAGTCGTGTTGATCGATGACCAAGGCGAGCATGCGATGCGCGCAGGCGACTGTGCCACGTTCCGGAAGGGCGATCCGAACGGGCATCACCTCGTGAACCGCTCCGGCCAGCCCGCGCGTTGCCTGGAAGTCGGCTCGCGCAAGCCCGACGACGACGCTTGCGATTATCCGGATGTCGACTTGTACATCGGCCCTGGCCACGACGCAGGCTACGTGCACAAGAACCAGGAGCCATACCCAACCAAGGGCTGAACCGTCGCCCAATGTCGCATGAATGGTGCGCAAGCGCCGCGCATGCGCCTGTCAACAACGCCCGTAGCATCGCGTTCTCAGGTTTGGGCCACTCCGGCCGATCAGGAGAAGTCACCGTGAAACGCATTGCGACAACGTTGCTCGTTGCAGGTCTCATGGCCACGCCGCTGTTGGCACTGCCGCCAACCGCCAACGCGGGTATCAGCATCGGTATCGGCGTTTCCGTCGGCATTCCGCCGCCGGCGTTGCCCGTCTACGCGCAGCCCATCATCCCGGGACCAGGCTACATCTGGACACCGGGTTACTGGGCGTGGGGCGGCCCCGATGGTTATTACTGGGTTCCGGGTACCTGGGTGCTGCCGCCGCAAATCGGCCTACTGTGGACGCCGGGCTGGTGGGGCTGGTCGGACGGTTTCTATCGCTGGCACGGCGGATATTGGGGCACGCACGTCGGCTTCTACGGCGGCGTCAATTACGGATACGGGTATTTCGGCACCGGCTACGGCGGCGGTTACTGGCGCGGACGTGATTTCTACTACAACCGTGCCGTCAACAACGTCAACATCACCAACGTTCGCAACGTGTACGTCAACAAGACGGTCATCAACAACGTCAACGTGAATCGGGTCAGCTACAACGGCGGCCGCGGCGGTATCAGCGTGCAACCGACCGCCGCCCAGCGCGAATACGCAAACCAACGCCGCTTCCAGCCCACCTCGGTGCAGACACGGCAACGCGAAGTTGCGATGCAGAACCCGGCACAACGATTCAACAGCAACCGTGGCCATCCGGCCGTGTTCGCTACCCAGCATGCCGGCAACTTCCAGGGACCGCACACGGTGCGCGCGCCGGCCGCCGCCAACAGCCGCATGGTCGCTGCACCGGAGCGTGCAAACGCGATGCCCGCGCAACGCGAGCGCATGATGACGGCGCCGAACCGCAGCAACCGCGGCATGGTGGAGGCCCCGCGCGAACGCGCACAACCACAGGCCCAGTCGTTCCGCGAGGAGCGCGCGGTTCCCAACCGTGCTTCGGAATATGCACGACCGGAACCCGCGCGCGAGCGCGGTGCCTACAACAGGCCGCAGCCCCGCAATCGCAACGCGGAACGTCGTCAGCCGCCGGCCCGCGGTGAACGCGGTGAAAAGCGCCCGCCCAGGAGCAGCGGCGGCCGCGGTTGAGGGATTTGTTGTCGCGATAAACACGGGGCGGCCCAAGTAGCCGCCCCGCTCTTTCCCATCTCGTGCACTCAAACCGGGTCGGAGGAATCCTCGTCCCACGGCTCCAGCGTGTCGGCGTAACCACCCAGCAGGTTCCACAGCACCTGCTGCGTGTCCTCCGGAATGCGCGCGAAGGCCAACGCGATGTTCGCGCCGTCGATGCGCACCACCTCGGCCATCACGTGGACATTGGCATCGTCGCCGAACAGCATGTCGAGCACCCACACGTCGCCCGGCTGGCCATGCCAGCCCGCGGGCCGCGCCAGCCTGACGCCGCTCACCGAGATGTCGGCCAGGTCGGTCTGCCAGACGTCGCCCCGGCGACTCATCAGCACCGCGGTCTGGCGCACCATCCGGGCGTGTCGCACATGTGCCTCGACCGTCTGATCCGGCTTGTAATCGCTCGCCACGTCGAACATTCCCCTGTCACCTCGCACCTCGCGTGCCGCCGCAAACGCCGCGACGAACCCTTCCGCCCAGTGCCTGTTATCCTGCAAGCAAAATGCGGGCCAACCCACCGCGCATGCCCCTCTGGACTTGCGACTCGTTCGGCCTTAACCTAGACAGCGTGTGGCCGGTGCGGTTTTGCCGGCAACGTGGCGGCGTCAAGCCGCCGAGGCGGTCGTTTCCATCCGGCCGCGACTTTCTCGCCGTGGATTCGGGATTTCGGGGATCGCCGATTCGGAACACGCGAGGAGCCGGCGGCGCCGGCCAACGGAATCATTGATGCGCGGATCGGCACGTCGAGGTGCCGGTTCGGTTGTAACCCGGTTTCGAGTCCACCGTACCTGCCGCACGGGACGCGTGGCGCATGCAGCGGCAGCGCACCTTGCCCTGGGCAAGGTCGTTCGCCGCGACGACAGAGAGTTCTGCAAACCCGTGGCCCGCCGCGACCAGTACCGGCCGACCACTCCCAGACAAGTGCCGAATGAGCACCGAACCCCAATCAGCCGAAACCGCGAGCCTCGCACAGGATCCGCCACGCAGCGCGGAATCGCCGCGCCAGGCCGAGATGCCACTGGCGGTGGTGCACGGCCAGCCGCTGTTGCAGATCCCGCAGGATCTCTACATTCCGCCCGACGCGCTGGAAGTGATCCTGGAAGCCTTCGAGGGCCCGCTGGATTTGCTGCTGTACCTGATCCGCCGGCAGAACCTGGACATCCTCGACATCCCGGTCGCCGAGATCACGCGCCAGTACATGAACTACATCGAGGTGATGCACGAGATGCGCCTCGAACTCGCGGCCGAATACCTGGTGATGGCCGCGATCCTTGCCGAAATCAAGTCACGGCTGCTGCTGCCGCGGCCGCCTCAGGAAGAAGGCGTCGAGGAAGACCCGCGCGCCGAACTGGTGCGCAGGCTGCAGGAGTACGAACGCTTCAAGAAGGCCGCCGAGGACATCGACACGCTGCCGCGGATGGAACGCGACATCGACGTTGGACAGGCCTTCGTGCCCGACCGCAAGATCGTCAAGCTGCCGCCGCCGGTGGATTTGCGCGAGATGCTGCTGGCGCTGCGCGACGTGCTGCGCCGCGCGGAACTGTCGGGCCACCACGAAGTCGAACGCGAACCCTTGTCGGTGCGTCAGCGCATGGGCGAAGTGTTGCGCAAGCTTGGTGACGGCGCCTTCCACCGCTTCGAAACCCTGTTCGACGCGACCGAAGGCAAGCTGGGCGTGGTGGTGACCTTCCTGTCGTTGCTGGAGCTGGCCAAGGACAGCCTGATCGAGATCATGCAGGAAGCGCCGCTGGCCGCGATCTACCTGAAGGCACGCGCCACCGCGGAAATGGCTGATTGATTTTTTCAACGAGCACAAGCGGTCCGTCCGCAAATGAACGCGAATAAACGCAAATAGAAGAAAAGCCAAAAAGCCTGCTCTTATTGGCGTTCATTCGCGTTCATTTGCGGATAAACGCTTCTGCTTTTCCCGACGACAACGCGCACAGCGAGGCGCACGTGGAACAAGAACAACTCAACAACGTCATCGAAGCCGCCCTGCTCGCGGCCCAGCAACCGCTCACCTTGCCGATGCTGGCCGCGCTGTTCCAGGAGGCCGACGGAGTCGGCCATGAGGCCATCGCCCGCGCCGTGGAAAGCCTGGCCGAAGCCTGCACAGGGCGCGGCATCGAGCTGGTCGAAGTCGCCTCGGGTTTCCGCTACCAGGTACGCGAATCCGTGCACCCATGGGTCGCGCGGCTGTGGTCGGAACGCCAGACCAGGTATTCGCGCGCGCTGCTGGAAACGCTCGCGCTGATCGCGTACCGCCAGCCGATCACGCGCGGCGAGATCGAACAGGTGCGCGGCGTCACCGTCGCCACCAGCATCATGCACACGCTGGAAGAACGCGAGTGGATACGCGTGGTCGGCTACCGTGACGTGCCCGGCAAGCCGGCGCTGTTCGGCACCACCCGCCAGTTCCTCGATTACTTCAACCTGAAGTCGCTGGATCAACTGCCCACGCTGGCCGAGATCCGCGAAATCGCCGACCCCGATCCGCAGCTGTCGCTGGCGCCCGACCCCGGCGCAGTGACGACGGATTCCCCCGCTACCACCGACGACATTGCAGAAGCCGAGGCGCTCGCGTCCGAGGCAGCCCCGCGCACGGCCGAGGATGCACCATGAGTTCCACCCCACGTTCCCTGTTGACCCTGAAACGGGCCGCCCCGCAAACCGCCGACTGCGCTACCGAAGAACGCCTGCACAAGGTGCTGGCCAACGCCGGACTCGGTTCGCGGCGCATGCTGGAGCAACGCATCTCAGCAGGCGAGATTCTGGTCAACGGCACGCCCGCGCAAACCGGTTCCAGCGTGCGCGCGGGCGACAGGGTGGAAGTGGACCACAAGCAATTCGTGGTCGCGACCGACCATCACGAGCACGCGCAGGTGCTGATGTACCACAAGCCCGAGGGCGAACTGACCACGCGCGACGACCCGGAAGGCCGCCCGACCGTGTTCGAGAACCTGCCGCACTTGAACGGCTCGCGCTGGATCTCGGTGGGCCGGCTGGACGTCAACACCACCGGCCTGTTGCTGCTCACCACCGATGGCGAGCTTGCGAACGCGCTGATGCACCCCAGCCACGAACTGGAACGCGAATACCTGTGCCGCGTGCACGGCGAAGTGCCCGACGAGGCGCTGGAAAAACTGAAAGCCGGCGTCGAGCTGGAAGACGGCCCCGCCCGCTTCAACGAGGTGCACGTGGTCAGTCGCGGCGGCAGCCACTGCTGGTTCCGCGTGGTACTGCACGAAGGCCGCAACCGCGAGGTGCGCCGCCTGTGGGATTCGCTGGGCTTCCTGGTCAGCCGCCTGAAGCGCATCCGCTACGGCAACATCGAATTGCCGCGTGGCCTGCGGCCGGGGCAAAACGAGACGCTGGCCGAAGACGCGGTGAAAGGCTTGCGTGAACTGGCCGGCGCGGGACCGGTGGAACCCACCCTGACCCTGAAGCCTGTCATCAACCAGCGCCATTCCCCGCGTGGCGTGACCGAAATCCGCCCTGCCGGCAATACGCCGCATGCATGGACCGGTGTGCGTCATGACGAGGCGCGTGAACTGACGGCGTTCGACCGCGTGCGGCCCGACGATTTCAGCAACCGTGGCAAACGCCGGCGCGGCCCGCCGCGCGGCGAGGTCAACGGCAATGTGCTTAAACCCGACAAACCCGCGGGCAAGAAACGGCGCAAGGGGCGCGGCGTCGCGCCGGGGCAGGAACTGCCTTCGGTGCGGACCTGGTTCGCGGGCGACAAGCGGCCCGGCGGCGGTGCAAAACGGGGTGGCCCCGGCGGCGGGCAAAACCGGGGCGGCCCCGGCGGCGGCCAAAATCGTGGTGGCCCCGGTGGTGCACGCAATGGGCGCGGCCCGCGGCGTGGCGGTGGCAACCGCGGTGGGAATGGCCCGTCCTCGCGCGGCTGACTTTTGATCCACGAAGCACGCAGCATGCCGACAAGCAAACCCTTCACCATCTGGCACAACCCGCGCTGCTCCAAGTCGCGCGGCACACTGGAACTGCTGCAGGCGCGCGGCGTCGACCCCGTGGTGGTCGATTATCAGAAGACCCCGCCCACCGCCGCCGAAATCGAACACGCCCTGAAACTGCTGGGCCTGCAACCGCGCGAGCTGATGCGCAAGGGCGAAGCGGTGTATGCCCAGCTCGGCCTTGATGATCCGAAACTGTCACGCAGGCAATTGATCGAAGCGATGGCCGCACACCCGATCCTGATCGAGCGCCCGATCGTGTTTGCCAAAGGCAAAGCCGCGATCGGCCGGCCGCCGGAAGCGGCGCTGGCAATTTTGCAGTAGAGCCATCCCCCTCGATCCCCCTTCGCAAGCGAAGGGGGAAGACAAACACGATACTCGACGCTCAACACCCCCTTCGGGACGAAGGGGGGTCGCTGCGGCTGCCTGTTCCAGGCAGACCCAGCGGGGGGATGCGCGCCTGCCAGCGACAGCATCACTTCAGCTCGAACGCGTCCGCATCCATCCATGCCGGAAACTTCTCGCGGAATGCCGCGAGCGCCGCGGGATCGAGTGCCACCGTGACCGTCTGTTCCTGCGCGCCAAGATCGGCCATCGCCTGGCCGAGGTAATCCAGCACCACGCTGTCGCCCGAATACGACAACTGGTTGCCGTCCACACCGACCCGGTTGACGCCGACGCAGTAGCTCAGGTTCTCGATCGCACGCGCGCGCAGCAGCGTGCGCCAAGCATGGGCACGCGCGGATGGCCAGTTGGCGACGAACAGCACCAGGTCGTAATCGAAGCCACGCTGCGCGTCGTGGCGGTTGCGCGAAAAAACCGGAAAGCGCAGGTCGTAGCAAACCAGCGGGCAGATCTTCCAGCCCTTCCATTCGACCATGATCCGGTCGCGGCCGGCCGCGTAACGCTTGTGCTCGTCGGCGTAACGGAACAGGTGGCGCTTGTCGTAGTGCCGCACTTCGCCATCGGGGGTCACGAACAACAGGCGGTTGAACACCCCCTGCCCCTCACGCAACTGCACGCTGCCGGTAATCGCGGCATCGAGCTTGCGTGATTGTTCGCGCAACCACGCCACGGTCGGTCCGTCCATCGTCTCGGCGTTATGAATGGCCTCGTTGGAAAAACCGCTGGTGAAGGTCTCCGGCAACACCACCAAGTCGGTATGCCCGGCCAACGGCGCGATCAGCGACCCGTAGTACTCGCGATTGCCGGCCGGATCGTGCCAGCGTGTCGCGCCCTGGACCAGTGAAACTTTCAGCGGTTGCATTCGATTCACCACCGTTTGAAAGCAACAAACGCTTCAGACACGGATAAAAGCGGATGAACACTGATCGAAAGCTTTATCCGCGTTCATCCGTGTTGATCCGTGTCCAGCGCTTGTGCTTTTACAGCTTGCACAAACGCTCCGCCGCTGCCACCAGCGTCTCGTCGTTCTTGGCGAAGCAGAACCGCACCAGCTTCGCGTCCGGCGCGGTTTCGTAAAACGCCGACACCGGGATCGCCGCAACGCCGGCCTCGCGCACCATCCATTCGCAAAAGTTCAAGTCGTCGGTGTCACGGATCGCCGAATAGTCGGCCAACTGGAAGTACCCGCCGCGCACGGCGGGCAATTTGAAACGCGAACCCGCCAGCAATTCGCGGAAGCGGTCACGCTTGGCCTGGTAGAACGTGGACAAAGCGTGCGTGTGCTGCGGGTCGTGCTCCATCACCTCCGCGAACGCGCACTGTGCCGGATGGAAAGTGCAGAAAGTCAGGTACTGGTGCACCTTGCGGAACTCGGCGGTCAGCAATTTCGGCGCGACGCAATAGCCCACCTTCCAGCCGGTGCAGTGCCAGGTCTTGCCGAACGATGAAATCACGAAGCTGCGCTCGGCGAGTTCCGGTCGGCGCGACACGCTCAGGTGCGTGCGGCCGTCGTAGATGATGTGCTCGTAGACCTCGTCGGAAATCACCAGCAGGCCGTGCTGGGTCGCAATTTCCGCCAGGGTGTCCAAGTCGGATTCCGCGAACACCGCGCCGGAAGGATTGTGCGGGCTGTTGACCATGATCATCCGCGTTTTCGGGGTGATCTCGTCGCGTACCCGTTGCCAGTCAACGCCGAAATCCGGCAAGCGCAAGGGCACGTGCACGGTCTTGCCGCCCGCCAGTGCGATCGCGGGCTCGTAGCAGTCGTAGCAGGGGTCGAGCACGATCACCTCGTCGCCCGCGTGCACCGCGCAAGCGATCGCCGCGAAAATCGCCTCGGTGGCGCCCGACGTCACCGTCACTTCGGTATCGGGGCTGATCCTGCGCCCATACAGGCGATCGACCTGCAGCGCGATTTGTTCGCGCAACTGCGGGATGCCGCTCATCGGCGCGTACTGGTTGCGCCCTTCGTCCATCGCGCGTGTCAACGCATCACGCAGCGGCTGCGGGGTTTCGAAATCGGGGAAGCCCTGCCCCAGGTTCACCGCCTTGTGTTCCAGCGCGAGCTGGCTCATCACCGTGAAAATGGTGGTGCCGACCTTGGGCAACTTGGTTTCGATCTGCATCGCTTCATTCCATTTGGACGGCCGGGTTGTTCGTGTTGAGCCGGGCGATGGTAGCACGCGGCCACGCGCGCATCTGAACGCATCATTGCGGCGAGTGTTCGAACACCTCGACCAGGAAATCCACCAACGCGCGTACCGCCGGCAGCATGCCGCGCCGGCTCGGATAGACGATGTGCAGGATGCCTTGCGGCAGGCCCCATTCCGGCAACACCACCTGCAATTTACCGCTGCGCAATTCGTCGATGCAGGATTGCTCGGGAACCCAGGCGATGCCCACGCCTTGCAGCGCGGCATCGATCAGCAACATGAATTCGCCGCTGATCAGGCGCGGCCGCACCGGTACGCTGGTCTTGGCGCAGGCGCCGTCATACAGCTCCCAGGTCTGGTCGCCTTCGTGCTCCCACAAGCTCAACACCGGCAACGCCGACAGTTGCTGCGGCGATTTTGGTTCGCCGTGTTCCGCGAGAAACGCGGGGCTCGCGACCAGCACCACGCGCTTCGGCCCGAAACTGCGCGCCACCAGCTCGGCATCCGCATCCAGCTTGTCGCGCACCCGCACGGCCACGTCGTAGCCCTCGCCCACCAGGTCCACCCGCCGGTTGTTGGAGAGAACCCGCAACTGCACTTCCGGATAGCGGCGCAGGAATTCCGGAAGCGCCGGCGCCAGCAGGCTCTGCGCCAGCGACACCGGACAACTCATACGCACGAGTCCGCGCGGCTCACCGCCCAATTCGGCGACAGCTTCGGTGGCGGAGCGCGCTTCGTCCAGCATCGCACGGCAGTGCCGATAGAAACGTTCGCCGGCTTCGGTGACGACAAACCTGCGCGTGGTCCGCTGCAGCAGGCGCACGCCCAAACCTTCTTCGAGCAACGACACACGTTTGCTCAGGCGCGATTTCGGGACGCCTAAGGCGCGGCCCGCAGCGGAAAAACCTCCGTGTTCCACCACCGCCGCGAAAAAATAGAAATCGTTGAGGTCGGGCAAGGTTCCAAGCACTGCGGACACGCTGTTCTCCACCACGAACGCTGCGTTCGGATTGCGCCATCTTATCGAAGCGGCGCGTTGTTTATATGTTGTCGCGGTCGCCGCGCAAGCGGCATGCCAAGCGTGACCACCATGAAACTGCTGCACATCGATTCCAGCGTCCTCGGCGACAACTCGGCTTCGCGCCACCTGTCATCCGCGATCGTGGCGCGCCTGCGCGCCGAGCACCCTGGCCTCGAAGTCGTCTACCGCGACCTGGCCGCGCAGACCCTTCCGCATTACACCCCGGTGCTGGCCGAGGACCATCCTTGCGTGGCGCGCAACGGCGAGATTCTCGAAGAGTTCCTGGCCGCCGACATCGTGGTGATCGGCGCGCCGATGTACAACTTCACCATTCCCACCCAGTTGAAATCGTGGCTCGACCGCATCCTGATCGCGGGCAAGACGTTCCGCTATACCGAAAAAGGCCCCGAGGGTTTGGCGGGCGGCAAGCACGTGATCGTGGCCTCGTCACGTGGCGGCATCTACAGCGAAGGACCGGCGAGCGCGGTGGATTTCCAGGAAACCTACCTGCGCCACGTGTTCGGTTTCATCGGCGTCCGTGATCTGGAAATCGTGCGCGCGGAAGGCCTGAACCTCGGCGCCGAGCAACGCGAAGCCGCACTAGTGCGTGCGCATCAACACATCAAAGGAGAGTTGCGCGTCGCGGCGTGAAGTTACACCCCCTTCGGAACGAAGGGGGTCGATGCGGCTGCGAAGCAGGCGCATCGGGGGGATGCCCGGGAGAACCACAAAGACCATCCCCCTCATTCCCCCTTCGCAAGCGAAGGGGGAGGGCAAGCCTGAAGCTTTTTTTCTTCCCCCTTCCTTCGGAAAGGGGAAGCAATCAGCAAGCCACCACCCTTACCGGCACCGACTTCGCCGCCGGCGTCTTGCTGAACGTCGCGTAGTGCGACAGCGGGATCAGCGGGTTGCATTCCGGGTAGTAGCCGCCCACGCAGCCGCGCGGGATGTCGAACGCTACCACGCGCAGACCACCGACCTCGCGTTGCACGCCGTCTCCGGCATCGGACACCAGCTTCACCGTCTGGCCATCGTGCAGGCCCAGTCGCGCGATGTCGTCCTGGTGCATCAGCACCACCTCGCGGGTGCCGTTGATGCCGCGGAAGCGATCGTCGTAACCGTAGATCGTGGTGTTGAACTGGTCGTTCGAGCGCATCGTCATCAGGCGGAACCGGTTCGGCGCATCCGCGAAGCCGGTCGCGGTGAGTGACGGCGGAAGAATGAAGTTGGCCTTGCCGGTGTCGGTTTTCCAGACCCGCTCGCGCGCGGCGTTGGGGCGATGGAACCCGCCCGGCTGCCACATCCGCTGGTTGAAATCCCTGAACTGGTCCGGATAGGTCTGCTCGATCGCATCGCGGATGCGGCCGTAGTCTTCCAGCCAGCCATCCCAAGGCACCTTGGGGTTGCGCGGCAGCGTGGCCTTGGCCAGTTCCGCGACGATGCGGGTTTCTGAAATCAACTCGGGGCTGGCCGGTTGCGCCTTGCCGACCGAGGCGTGGATGCAACTGGTGGAATCCTCGGTCGACAGCACCTGCGCCACGCCGTTCTCGACCACTTTTTCGATACGACCAAGACACGGCAGCAGGTACGCCACCTCGCCGTTGACCAGGTGCGAGCGGTTGAGCTTGGTTGCGATCTGCACCGTCAAGCGCAACTTGCGCCATGCGGCCGTCACCAATTCCTGCTCGGGGATCGCGCGCAGGAAATTGCCGCCCAGGCCAATGAAACCACTCACGCTTCCATCCAGCACACCCTCGCAACATTCGACCGTGTTGAAGCCCTTCTCGCGCGGCGGCTCGAAACCGTATTGTTCGGCCAGCCGGTTCAGCGGCACCAGCGCGGGATCGTCGGCGATGCCGACGGTGCGCTGGCCCTGCACGTTGGAGTGCCCGCGCACCGGACACAACCCCGCACCGGGCTTGCCGACGTTGCCGCGCAACAGCATGAAGTTGGCGAACAGGTGGATGTTGTATTCGCCGAGAACATGTTGCGTCAGGCCCATGCCGTACACGCCGATCACCGCGTTGGCGCGGGCGTAGGTCGCGGCGGCACGTTCGATCTCGGCACGGGTCAGGCCCGAGGCGGCTTCGAGGTCGGCCCAATCCTGCGCGCGCAGCCATGCGGCGAATTCGTCGAAACCATGGCAATTTTGCGCAATAAACCCATGATCCAGAACGAGCTGCGCTCCGTTTTTCAGGGCCTCGTCATCCAGTGCCAGCAGCGTCTTGCACAACCCGGCGATCGCGGCAATGTCGCCACCCGCCTTCACCTGCAGGTATTGCGTCGCCAGCGGCGTCTCGCGCCTGGCCAGCATTTCGACCGGGCTTTGCGGATCGGTGAAGCGTTCCAGCCCGCGTTCGCGCAGCGGATTGAACACCACGATCGGCACGCCGCGTTTGGCCGCCTTCTGCAGATCGTGCAGCATGCGCGGACTGTTGACCCCGGCGTTCTGGCCGAAGAAGAAGATGCAGTCGGTCTTCGCGAAATCGTCCAGCACCACGGTGCCCACCGACGCGCCGACGCTCTTGCGCAGCGCGACGCCGGTCGCCTCATGGCACATGTTGGACGAGTCCGGCAGGTTGTTGTTGCCGTACAGCCGCGCGAACAGCGCGTACAGGTAACTGGTTTCCAGCGAGGCGCGGCCGGAGGCGTAGAACACCACCGATTTCGGATCGGCTTCGCGCAGGCGCCTGAGTTCCGCGCCGATGTCGTTGAAGGCTTCGCTCCACGATACGGGTACATACTTGTCGCTCGCACGGTCGTAGCGCAGCGGATGCGTCAGGCGACCCTGCTGTTCCAGATCGTGGTCACTCCAGGCCAGCAGTTCGGTGCAGGTGTGTTGCGCGAAGAACTCCGGTGTGGTGCGCAACGACGTCAGTTCCCACGCGCTGGCCTTGGCGCCGTTCTCGCAGAACTCGAACTTGAGGGGTTTCTCCGGTTGCGGCCACGCACACGACACGCAGGTGAAACCACGCGGCTTGTTCTGGCGCCACAGTTCCTGCACCGTGGCCGGGATCGGCACCTTCTCGCGCTTCAGGATTTCGACCACCGACTTGGCCGAACCCCAGCCGCCGGCCGGGCCGGGATACGCCTCGATCTTCGGTTCGCGCTTGTCGCCCATCGCACACCTCGCGCCTTCGACATGCACGAGAGTGTAGAACGATCAGCGGGTGGCGGAGGGAGTGGGATTCGAACCCACGAGGGGCTTGCGCCCCTGCCGGATTTCAAGTCCGGTGCATTCGACCACTCTGCCATCCCTCCGCAGCTTGAAACTTCACTGGCCGGATTGACTCGGCACTTCCTGTGCCTCGCCATCAAGAGCCGCCATCCATGGCCGAGAGCTCCGTGGCCATCGGCTGCGCCGATGTTCGCTTCGGCATACTGCCTCCGCGAGCAAGTCCAGTGCTGTTGTTCGTCTCGTCCCTGAGACTCACCCCTCGCTGCGCTCGGGGCCAGCCTTTCGGCTGTCCAAGTTCGCTCCCGGCGAACTTGTGACCACTCAGCCACCTCACCAAACTGATCACCCCCTTCCGCAGGAAGGGGGCCGATGCGAAGCATCGGGGGGATGCTTCGCGACGAGGCGGTCATCCCCCCGCGCACCCTTCGGGAGCGCGACCCCCTTCGCAAGCGAAGGGGGTGACATGTATTTACTACGCGATTGTAGCGACACCACCCATGTACGGCCGCAGCACTTCGGGCACCGTGATCGAGCCGTCGGCGTTCTGGAAGTTCTCCATCACCGCGATCAGGCAACGCCCGACCGCCAATCCGGAACCATTCAAGGTGTGCACCAGTTCGGGCTTGCCGGTGGCGGGATTGCGCCAACGTGCCTGCATCCGGCGCGCCTGGAAATCGGTGCAGTTGGAGCACGAGGAAATCTCGCGATACATGTTCTGCGATGGCAACCAGACTTCCAAATCGTAGGTCTTGGCCGCCGCGAAGCCCATGTCGCCGGTGCACAGCGCCATCTTGCGATACGGCAATTCCAGTTTCTGCAACACCTTTTCGGCGTGGCCGGTCAATTCCTCCAGCGCGTCGAACGATTTGGACGACTCGACGATCTGCACCAGTTCCACCTTCTCGAACTGGTGCTGGCGGATCATGCCCTTGACGTCCTTGCCGTAGCTGCCGGCTTCCGCGCGAAAACACGGCGTGTGCGCGGTCAGGCGCAGCGGTAGCGCATTGGCTTCGACGATCAAATCGCGCACCAGGTTGGTCAGCGAGACTTCTGCCGTGGGGATCAAATACCGTTTCGCCTCACCCACCGTGGTGGAAAACAAGTCTTCTTCGAACTTCGGGAGCTGGCTCGTGCCCTGCATCGTGTCCGCGTTGACCAGCAGCGGCACGTTGCATTCGGTGTAGCCGTGCGCGCGGGTGTGCAGGTCCAGCATGAACTGCGCGAGCGCGCGGTGCAGGTGCGCCAGTTCGCCGCGCAGCACCGTGAAGCGCGCGCCGGAAAGCCTGGCGCCGGCTTCGCCATCCAGCCAGCCGTGGCGCGCGCCGAGTTCCACGTGATCCTTCACCGCGAATTCGAACGCACGCGGCGTGCCCCAGCGCGAAACCTCGACGTTCCCGGTTTCATCCTTGCCGACCGGCGTCGCATCCGCCGGCAGGTTGGGAATGCCCAGCGCCAACGCCGACAGTCTGCCCTGCACTTCCGCCAGCGCCGCTTCGTTGGCTTTCAGCTTGTCGCCGAGGCCGGCAACTTCGGCCATGATCGACGCGACGTCCTCGCCCTTGGCCTTGGCCTGCCCGATGGCCTTGGAACGCGCGTTGCGCTGCGCCTGCAAGTCCTGCGTCTCGGTCGCCAGCCGCTTGCGGTCGGCTTCCAGCGACTCGATCGCGGCCACATCCAATTCGTAGCCGCGCGTTTTCAGACGCGCCGCGGTATCGGCGAGATGCGCGCGCAGCAGTACCGGGTCCAGCATGGAACGATTCCAGAAACTTGCGGATCGCGCATTATCGGGGTGCGTGGCGGTACCACGCAAACCTCACACTAGGGCTCGTCATTCCCGCGAAAGCGGGAATCCAGTGCCTCGCTGGAACCCGCTTGGTGCAAAGGCGCTGGATAGACTCGCGCCGTCCATGGCGCTCGCCCTTCGGGCCGCCTGAGCGTTCGCGTTGGCTCCTGCCAACGCAGTCGGGTTCCGTCGCGATGAAGCCGCGACAGCCCCGGAATGACGAACAAAATCGGACCGCCGCTAATGCAACAGCTTGCTCGGCGGTGTCGCGATTTCCAGCGTGCCTTGCGAGGCGTGGACTTTGGGCGCGGCGCGCCATTGTTCGGGCACGGGGCCGAGCGCGGCGGCGGGCAGCAGGTCGCCGGCGAGGATCGCGTCGAGGAATGCGGCCTGTTGCGGTTGCAGGGCGACCGTCTGGGTCAGGAGGTTCAGCAGGTGCAGGAATTCCGTGGTGTAGTCGCCCGTCCAGGCCCGGGGTGTGATGTCGTCGAGCGGCGAGGATTTCTTGCCCTTGCGCTTTTTCATGCGGTAGCCGAGCCAGGATTGCACCACTTTGAGACCCGACACCTCGAATTCCCAAACTTCTTTCGACACCGGTCCGAACTCGCCGCCGCCGACATCGATGACGCTGGCGGCCGCATCGAAGGAAAACTTGTCGGGCAGCCATCGCCGGCGCCTTCAGCTCGACGCCTTCAGTTCGACGCCTTCAGTTCGACGTAGCCGCACAAAAGTTTGTCGACCGACACGCCGAAGTCGGGCCGGCCGGCGTGCTGGTACAGCAGGGGTTCGCCGACCGCCACCACCGCAACGTCCGCGGTTTCACCGGCCGCCTGCAGCAGGCATTCGAACGGCGCACGCAACTGATCCTCGGGTTCGCCCGTGATATGCACCGAAAACTTGGCGTGGATCGCGTCCGCGAATTCCTGCAACGTCGATTGCATCCCCATTCGCGGCGAGCCTTCAGGTGTGGTGGGCCGGTTGCTCGGCATTGTTCCCTGCCACGGCAAGGTGCGAACGTCGGGTCAGGGACAAATCAGTTCCAGCTTCGGATAGTACGTGCGATAGCGCCGTGCATCGCGGGTGAGCAGCGGCATGCCTTCGATGGCGGCATGCGCGCCGATGAAGAAATCGGGCAGCGGCGAGCACCGCGCACCCTTCGCACGTCGGTAGCGCAGGAAGGCCTTGCCGGCGAGGAAGGCGGCTTCCCACGGCACGTCCAGACGTATGAAGGGCGGATCGGACAACGCATCGTCGAGATCCTCGATGCGCGCGAAACCGATCGAAACTTCGGCATAGATAATGGCATTGATGCACAGTTCGCCACGCGTCGCGCAAAGATCGAGCTGTCGGGCCGACCAGTCGTACCACGCAGCGTCCGCGGTCAGAACGTCAAGCAGAACATTGGCATCGACGAGAACGCGGCTCATGCGCCGCGGGTCAGGCGCATGATTTCGTCGGTGCTCAGGCGCGCGGTCGCGCGCCCGCGCAGCTGGTTCGCCAGCGTGCGTGAATCGCGGTCAGCGCGAATGATGGCGGCCGATTCGCTCGATGTACCCAAATCCCGGGGATGGCTCACTCGCTTGGGCACACTACCGCGTGTTCGACTCTGCAACATCGTCGAATAATGGGGCGCAGCGGGCTCCGTAACGGTCGTGGCATCCTGCGAAGCGGCTGCTTCGACAATGCACAGCAGCTCGCCTTGCAGCGAGCGCCGATTGCGCTCGGCACGCCGCCTCAATTGCCGGGCCAGCGGCTCGGGAACCTGTTTGATGGTGAGCGTCACGGTCATGGATTCACCCTCATATGGATGCATTATGCATCCATAACGGATGTATCGCAACTCGCCACGCGCTGCGTCTGCACCCTTATTCCACGCCGTCCCCACGTGCCTTCGCGCGCACTTCGCGCAAGGCGTCGAGCTTCTGCTTGATCTTGGCTTCGACGCCATTGGCGGTCGGCGCATAGAACTCGGTGCCGGCCAGCGCGTCGGGCAGGCATCGCTGGTCGAGCGCGACGCCGCCTTCGACGTCGGGGTCGTATTGATAGCCGCGGCCATAGCCCAAGCCCTTCATCAATTGGGTGGGCGCGTTGCGCAGATGCATCGGCACCTCCAGGGTGCCGGTTTCGCGCACGCTGGCGCGCGCGGCGTTGTAGGCGGCGTAGGCCTTGTTGCTCTTGGGCGCGACCGCGAGATACAGCGCGACTTCGGCCAGCGCCAGTTCGCCTTCGGGCGAGCCCAGCCGTTCGTAGGTATCCCAGGCGTGCAGCGCCAGTTGCCAAGCGCGCGGATCGGCAAGGCCGATGTCCTCGATCGACATCCGCAGCATCCGGCGCGCGAGGTACTGCGGTTCGCAGCCGCCATCCAGCATCCGCACCAGCCAGTACAGCGCCGCATCGGGATCGGACGAACGCACCGACTTGTGCAGCGCGGAGATCTGGTCGTAGAACTGTTCGCCGCCCTTGTCGAAGCGGCGGGTGCGGTCGGCCAGCACCTGTTGCAGGGTGGCCTCGTCGATGCGTTTGTCGTGCGCCAGCTCGGCCGCGATTTCAAGGAAGGTCAGCGCGCGGCGCACGTCGCCATCGGCAGCTTTGGCCATCAGCGCCAAGGCATCGTCGTCGACCTGCAACGCCAACTTGCCGAGGCCGCGTTCGTTGTCGGCCAATGCACGTTGCAAGGCAATCACGATGGCGTCGGCGGAAACCGCATCCATCACGTGCACGCGGCAACGCGAGAGCAGCGCCGAGTTCAATTCGAACGACGGGTTTTCGGTGGTGGCGCCCACGAACACGATCACGCCGCGTTCGATGTGCGGCAGGAACGCATCCTGCTGGGCCTTGTTGAAGCGGTGCACTTCGTCCACGAACAGCACGCTGCGCCGGCCCTGCGCGTGCAGCGCCTCGGCCTCGGCCAGCGCCTTGCGCACCTCGGCCAGTCCCGACAACACCGCCGAGATCGCCTGGTAGTGTGCATCGGCGTACTGCGCCACCAGCAACGCCAGCGTGGTCTTGCCGCATCCGGGCGGTCCCCACAGGATCATCGAATGGACGCTGCCGGCTTCCAGTGCGCGCCGTAGCGCGCTGCCTGGTCCCAGCAAACGATCCTGCCCGACGATTTCGTCCAGCGTGCGCGGGCGCATCCGCTCCGCGAGCGGTTTCAGCGCGTCGGATTCGGGAAACAGCGCGGACGATGGGACGTTGGATGGACGACGCGGCATCCGGCCATTCTGGCCGATCCCGTCACACCGTGCACCACGCGTCAGGGCTTCGAATCGGGCGCCGCGTCACCCACCACGTCGGCGCCCTTGGGCGGCACGAAGGTGAAGGTGTCCGAAGGCAAGGCCGGGTTGCGCTGCCAGTCCGAGAACGAAATTTCGGTCTTGTTGCCCAGGGTGTCCTTGAACACCATGCGGCGCGGACCGGTCGCATCGAATCCGATCTCGGCGTACTCGAACTGCGGGTTCTTGCTGCGCGACACCAGCCGCAGCCATGCGAGGCCGTCGTGCGAACCGGCGTCGGTGGCCTTGAACTCGGTGTCGAGCTGCGACAGGTCGGTCAACACGGTCAGCGGGCTGTGCGCTTCCTCGGCGCCCTGGTCGCGCACGGTGACCTGCTGCAGGTCGGGTTCGTAAACCCAGACCTTGTGGCCGTCGGCGACGATCAGTTGCTGGTACGGATCGGTCACCTGCCAGCGGAACAGGCGCGGCGCCTGCAGGGCCAGCATGCCATGGCTGGAGCCCGCGATGTTGCCGTGCGAGTCGTACACGGTCTGGCTGAAATCGCCGCGTAGCGAGTGCAGGCCGTGGGCGAACGCGTCCAGCCGCGCGCGCGCGCCGGTAGCGGCGAAGGCGGAAACCGCGAACAACGACAAGGTGAGCAGCAAAATCAATTTGCGCATGACCAATCCTTCAGGCAATACCAGGCAAGCTCGCGCATTGTGCGCGTACCGCGTGAACGGCGTGTTAGGGTGAAAGCCTTCCCCCTTCGGCACGAAGGGGGTAGTTGTTTCCTCCCCCTTCCGCAGGAAGGGGGAGCGAGGGGGATGGCTCTTTCTCGCACCGCCGCATCCCCCCGCGCACCTTCGGCGCGCGACCCCCTTCGTCCCGAAGGGGGTGATTCAAGACGGCGGCGGTGGCGCCAATACCTCGCGATTGCCATTGTGCTGCGGCGGCGTCACCACGCCTTGCTGCTCCATCATCTCGATCAGGCGCGCGGCGCGGTTGTAGCCGATCCGCAAATGCCGCTGCACCCCGGAAATCGAGGCGCGTCGCGACGAGGTGACGATGTGCACGGCCTTGTCGTACAGCTCGTCCATGCCGCCCTCGCCTTCACTGGCGTCCTCCGGCAGCCCGGATTCGTTGATGACCTTGCCGTCGCCGAGGGCCTGCACCTCTTCCAGCACGCCTTCGATGTAGCGCGGCTCGCCCTGCGTGCGCAACCACTCGACCACCTTGTGCACGTCGTCGTCGCCGACGAACGCGCCGTGCACGCGCTCGGGCGTCGCGGTACCGGGCGGCAGGTACAGCATGTCGCCGTTGCCGAGCAGCGTTTCCGCGCCGGACTGGTCGAGGATGGTGCGCGAGTCGATCTTGCTTGAAACCTGGAACGCGATGCGGGTCGGGATGTTGGCCTTGATGAGTCCGGTGATCACGTCCACCGATGGCCGCTGCGTGGCGAGCACCAGGTGCACGCCGGCGGCGCGCGCCTTCTGCGCCAGCCGCGCGATCAGTTCCTCGACCTTCTTGCCGACGATCATCATCATGTCGGCGAATTCGTCGATGATCACCACGATGAACGGCAGCGGCTCCAGCGGTTGCGCCTTGTCTTCCGGCGCGTCGGGATTGGCCTTGAACAAGGGATCGGGCAGCGGCTGGCCGGCGACCTCGGCGTCGCGCACCTTCTTGTTGAAGCCGGCGAGATTGCGCACGCCCACCGCCGCCATCAGCTTGTAGCGACGCTCCATTTCGGCGACGCACCAACGCAGCGCGTTGGCGGCTTCCTTCATGTCGGTGACGACCGGCGCCAGCAGATGCGGAATCCTGTCGTACACCGATAGTTCCAGCATCTTGGGGTCGATCATGATCATGCGCACGTCGGCGGGCTTGGCCTTGAACAGCAGCGACAACACCATCGCGTTCAAGGCCACCGACTTGCCCGAGCCCGTGGTGCCGGCGACCAGCAGATGCGGCATCTTCTGCAGGTCGACCACCGCCGGTCGGCCGCCGATGTCCTTGCCCAGCGCCAGCGACAGCGGCGAGCGCGCATCGCCGTATTCGCGCGAACCGAAGATCTCCGACAGGTACACGATTTCGCGATGCGCGTTCGGCACTTCCAGCCCGATCACGTTCTTGCCCGGAATCACGTCGACCACGCGCACGCTGACCAGCGACAGGCCGCGCGCGATGTCCTTGTCCAGGGACGAAATCTGGCTGCCGCGCACGCCCGGCGCGGGCTCGAGTTCAAAGCGCGTGATGACCGGGCCCGGATGCGCGCTGACCACGTGCGCGTCGATCCGGAAATCCTTGAGCTTCATCTCGACCTGGCGCGACAACACCTCCAGGGTTTCCTCGGAATAGCCCTTGCCCTGTTGCGCGGCCGGTTCCTCCAGCAGCGACAGCGGTGGCAGTTCGCCTTCCGAGGCCGCGCCGGTGAACAGCGGGATCTGCGTTTCGCGCTTGGCGCGTTCGCTCTTGACGATCGGCGCGGGCGCCGGCTCGATGCGCACGGGTTCGCGTTTGGCACGTCGTTCGACATCTTGCTTGCGCGCGGTTTCGCGCTCGACCCGCGCGGCGCGCGCGGCCAGGGTTTCCGGCGCGCGCTTCAAGGCCCCGCGCGTCCAGGCGACTCCCGCCAGCACCTGCTGGCCGGTCCAGTCCATCACCCGGAACCATGACAGGCCGGTGATCCAGGTAATCGCGATCAGGGACAGCGCGAACAACAACAGCAGCGCACCCAGTTCACCCAGCCCATCGTGCAGGACATTGCCCGCACCGCAGCCCAGCAGGCCACCGGCAGCGGCAACGTGACTGCACTCCGGATCCGATGCGTGCAACCAGGCCAGTCCGCAGGCGCCCACGAAGAATGCCACGAAGCCGACCAGGCGCAGGCTCGGTTCCCATTTGCTTTCGCCTTCGCGGCGGCAATACCAGCCGCGCAGCACGCCCACCGCCAGCACCACCAGCAACAGCGGGAACGCGTAGGCGACCACGCCGAACAAATGGAACAACAGATCGGCGATGTAGGCGCCGACGGCGCCGCCGAAGTTGTGCACCGGTTGCCCCGGCACACCCGCGTGCCACCAGCCCGGATCGCTGGCGCTGTAGCCGACCAGGCAGGCGAACAGGTACACCGCCAACGGGAACAGCAGCAACGCCGCCGCCTCGCGCAACAACCGTCGCGCGTGTTCGCTCATCCCGACGGATTTGGATTCAGCCTGTACTTTCGCACGCGCCACGCGTGGCAACCCCGCACAAACGACAATGACAGGCGAAACTATAACGCGGTTCCGTGGATCGCCAAGCCACGATGACGACGGCGCGTCGGGCTTGACTCTGTTCGGGGTGCGCACGGAGTCAGGACAGGGACATCGACATCCCCCCGCCGCTATCGCGGCCCGCGCTACGCGCGCGTTCGCTTCGCTCCGCCCTTCGCGAGCGAAGCAACTGTGTTCGACGTCAAGCGGTTTTTGCTACATGCGGACTCCAGTGCGCACCATCACGCAGCATGGCGTTGAGGATGGTCAGCAGTTTGCGCATGCACGCGACGATGGCCACC
>SCQS01000045.1 GCA_004299705.1 Rhodanobacteraceae bacterium
GCAGTTGCATCATCTCTTCGGTCATCGGTGGTTCCTCGGGTGGGGTCAGGTGTCGCAACCCAAACCCTAAACCCGAGCACCACCGGTGACCTCAGTTACACCACGTCAGGGGACACAACCCCCGATGAACAAGCAGAAAGGGGACAAGAGGAATTTCGCGTTTCTTACCTGTATCGTCAATCTGTTGATAGAACGCAGCATCGGCGCTGCGCCCTGTGACTACGATCCACGTACTCTCACCACCGTAACCGATGCCGGCAAGCCTTTGCGCACCTTGGCACGCAGGGTGGATGGCGCATTCCCGTCGGCTGTCAACCCGATCGCGATATGGGAGATCAAGGAGTACTACTACACGACCACGTTCGGGAGTCGGGTTGCGGATGGAGTCTACGAGACATTGTTGGATGGCATGGAGCTTGACGACTTGGAACGCAGCGCGAACCGCAAGATCGAGCACCTGCTGATCGTGGACGATCATTACACTTGGTGGGAGTGCGGGCGATCGTATCCCTGCCGGATCATGGACATGTTGCACATGGGCTATTTGGATGAGGTACTTTTCGGGCGTGAGGTTGAGGCACGGTTGCCCGTGATCGCACACGGCTGGAAGTTGGCATGGGAGCGCCATAGCGGGGATGCGTGAGAGATTTCTCGTCAACGCGGGAACCTTTTCGCCGTTTTAACAACAAATGCAGGTTGGGCTAGGGTGGTGGGGTCTCCTCACTGTTCCATAAACTGAACGGACGAGTTTGTTTATTTCGTTCGTGCGTTGTGGTAGCATCGCCCACGTTTTAGCGTTGTTCTAACAGGATTCCAACGAAAAATGATCAAGCAGCGCACGCTCAAGAACGTGATCCGCGCAACGGGCGTCGGCCTGCACACGGGCGAAAAGGTGTACATGACGCTGCGTCCGGCGGCGGCCAACACCGGCATCGTTTTCCGTCGCACCGATCTCGCCGAGCCGGTCGTGATCCCGGCGCGCTGCGAGCACGTGGGCGATACGCGACTGTCCAGCACGCTGGTCAGCGATGGCGTGCGCGTTGGCACCGTCGAGCACTTGATGTCGGCGATGGCGGGCCTTGGCATCGACAACGCCTACGTGGATCTGTCCGCGCCGGAAGTACCGATCATGGACGGCAGCGCCGGTCCGTTCGTGTTCCTGCTGCAGTCGGCCGGCATTGAAGAGCAATCCGCGCCCAAGCGTTTCATCCGCATCAAGAAGCCGGTCAAGGTCGAGGAAGGCGACAAGTGGGCGCAGTTCCTGCCCTTCGACGGCTTTAAGGTTGGCTTCTCGATCGAATTCCAGCATCCGATTTTCTCGCGCCGCGCCTCGCGCGCCGAGATCGATTTCTCCACCACTTCGTTCGTCAAGGAAGTCAGCCGCGCACGCACCTTCGGTTTCATGCGCGACATCGAGATGCTGCGCGAGAAGAACCTGGCGCTCGGCGGTTCGATGGATAACGCGATCGTGCTGGACGACTACCGCGTACTCAACGAAGACGGCCTGCGTTACGAGGACGAGTTCGTCAAGCACAAGATCCTCGATGCGATCGGCGACCTTTATCTTCTCGGCCATAGCCTGATCGGCGCCTTCTTCGGACACAAGTCGGGCCACCAGCTCAACAACCAGTTGCTGCGTGCGCTCATCGCCGACAAATCGGCGTGGGAAGAAGTCACCTTCGACGACCCGGAACTGGCGCCGATTTCGTACGCGCATCCCGCCCAGGCGGTTTGACTGCAATCGTCCCTGATTGCTGCTTCGCCACAGTCATTGGCTGCGATCCAGCCCATCTCTGACATGTGACTTCAGCACGGGCATCCGTGCCCTGACTTTCCGCGAAAGCCGTGCGATCGTCCATGGACGCTGCAATCCGCGGCGCCATGGTGACTGCAGAGTGTTCGCGCTTCGGGTGAAGACCGGAACGGGCTTCAGAGCCGCCGTCCATGGCGTAGGGCTGCGTTCCTGACTTTCCGCAACAGCCGCCCCGAATCGGGCATCGCAGCATGCCTGTAGCGGGAATCCCCGGTTCGGGTGCCGAATTTCACGTTTTGTGACATTGTGCCGGTTTCGATCGGCACGTTGCGGCGTGCCTGTGCTATAAGTTTCGCTTCCGCCGACGGGATGAGGGGGCGGGGTCGGCCTGCACTCGTTACTTGGCCGTCGAATGGTCCGCAAGTGCGGCCAGTTCGAGGAACAGTGCGTGCAGTTCCGGGTCGGAGATGGCCATCGCCGCTGCGCGCAGGTGCTGCGCGGTACGCGGGGATGGCGACCGTACGGTGGCGGAGTCCACTCGGGATGTCGGGATCGACATCACTTTGGCTGCGACGGAGGTCGCGGCCAGACCGAGGCTGTGCACGGCGGCGAGGATGCGCGATTGCTCCATGCGTACACGGGTGGCCCAGGCGGGCGACTCGACCAGCAGCAGAACGCGATCGTTGCGCAGGCCGGCGTGACTGACATGGTCGCGGAGCGGTGTGGGCAGCAGCGGAACGATCCGCTGGCTCAAGTGGTCCAGTTCGCGTGCCCGGGCGGCCAGGTCGGCGATCGGCGCACATTGGGATAGCGGTGTCGGGCCACGGGTGTCGCGGGGCGGTAGCGGTCGGACAGGAGACAAACTGATGACGATCCACAGGTTCAACTGACATGGGCATGATACTCGTTGCCCGCTCGCGCCGATGCGCGCTCTCCGATGCCTGGCTGGTCGAACGCCGGCTCTCCAATCGCAGGTTGCAGCATCGCCTGATCACGGGCCTGGCGCTGTGTCTGGTCGCCAGCGCCGCCTTCGCCGTATGGGTGGTCAGCCCCGGCAGCCAAACCCTGGCGCAGGTCGCGTCCATGCACCAGCAGATTGCCGCGCAGAAGGCTGAGTTGCAGCAGGTGCGCGAAAACGCGCAGCATGACATCAACCGGATGGCGATCAAGCTGGGCGAACTGCAGGCCGATTCGGCGCGTCTGGATGCGCTGGGCCAGCGTCTGGTGGTGGCCGGCAAGCTGGATCCCAAGGAATTCGATTTCAACGAACCGGCTGGCATCGGCGGCCCCGAGAAAGTCGTGCCGCCCGCGCGCTCGCTGCCGTTCGATTTGACCGTCAGCATGGAACAACTGGCCCGGCGTTTCGATACCCAGCAAAATCAACTCGGCGTGCTGCAATCCCTGTTGACCGACCGCCAGGTTGCTTCCAGCCTGATCCCCTCGGGCATGCCGATCCCGGATGGCTACATCACCTCACCCTACGGGATGCGTATCGACCCGTTCACCGGGCGCGAGAGCTTTCATCCGGGCATCGACATTGGTGCCTACAAGGGTGAAAAGGTGCACGCGGTCGCGGCTGGCGTGGTCACCTTTGCCGGCGTGCGGCCCGGCTACGGCAACGTCGTCGAGATCGACCATGGCGATGGCTACATGACCCGCTATGCCCACAACAGCAAGTTGCTGGCCTGGGTGGGCGAACACGTGCACGCGGGCCAGGTCATCTCCGACGCGGGTTCGACCGGTCGCTCGACCGGTCCGCACGTGCATTTCGAGGTCTGGCATGACGGCAAGCTGGTCAATCCGATCGCGTATGTAAGGCGGTGAGTGGGTTGAAAATCGGGCATTTCGCCGGCATTACTAGGCGGGGATGGCATGCCGCCTTTATGATGTCCGATTGAGTTTCAACCGCAGCCCCGGAACCGCGAATCCAGTCCGATGCCCAATTTCCTGACGAACGTCTTCGGCAGCCGCAATGAGCGGGTGGTGAAGCAGCTTGCGAAATCCGTGGCGCGCATCAACGCGCTGGAACCCGAAATCCAGAAGCTCGACGATGCCGCGTTGCGCGGCAAGACCGCCGAGTTCAAGCAGCGCGTCGCCAACGGCGAGAGCCTCGACAAGCTCCTGCCCGAAGCCTTCGCGGTGGTACGCGAGGCCAGCCTGCGCGTGATCGGCATGCGCCACTACGACGTGCAGATGATCGGCGGCATGGTGCTGCACCAAGGCAAGATCGCCGAGATGCGCACCGGCGAGGGCAAGACCCTGGTCGCGACGCTGCCGGTGTACCTGAACGCGCTCGCCGGCAAAGGCGTGCACGTGGTCACCGTCAACGACTACCTGGCCAAGCGCGACGCCGCGTGGATGGGCAAGATCTACAACTTCCTCGATCTCACGGTCGGCGTGGTGTGGCCGGGCATGGAGATGTCCGACAAGGCCGCCGCCTACGGCGCCGACATCACCTACGGCACCAACAACGAATTCGGCTTCGACTACCTGCGCGACAACATGGCGGTGGCGAAGGAACAGCGCTACCAGCGCGGCCTGCACTATGCGATCGTCGACGAGGTGGATTCGATCCTGATCGACGAGGCGCGCACCCCGCTGATCATTTCCGGCCCGGCCGAGGATTCGCCGGAACTGTACATCCGGGTCAACCGCGTGGTGCCGCACATGACCCGGCAAGCCCGCGAGCCGCTGGCCGGTGAACCGCCGGAACCGGGCGATTACTATGTCGACGAAAAGCAGAAGCAGGTGCACCTGTCCGAAGAGGGCATGGAGCACGCCGAGCAACTGCTGACCCAGGCCGGCATCCTGGAAGAGGATTCCAGCCTGTACGACGCGCGCAACCTCGCGGTCGTGCATCACCTCAACCAGGCGCTGCGCGCGCACGCGCTGTACCAGCGCGACGTCGATTACATCGTGCGCGACGGCGAAATCATCATCGTCGACGAATTCACCGGCCGCACCCTGCCGGGGCGGCGCTGGTCGGAAGGTCTGCACCAGGCCGTCGAGGCCAAGGAAGGCGTGCCGATCCAGCGCGAAAACCAGACGATGGCCACCATCACCTTCCAGAACCTGTTCCGCATGTACGACAAGCTGTCGGGCATGACCGGCACGGCGGACACGGAAGCCTTCGAGCTGCAGTCGATCTACGGCCTGGAGGTGGTGGTGATCCCCACCAACATGCCGATGATCCGCAAGGACAACCCCGACCTCGTGTTCCTGAAGCCCGAGGCCAAGTTCAAGGCGGTGCTGGAAGACGTCAAGGATTGCCACGAGCGCGGCCAGCCGGTGCTGGTCGGCACGGCGTCGATCGAGGTGTCGGAACTGGTGCACGGCCTGCTGCAGAAGGACGGCGTACCGCACGAAGTGTTGAACGCCAAGCAGCACGAGCGCGAAGCGCACATCATCGAGCAGGCCGGCCTGCCGGGCGCCGTCACCATCGCCACCAACATGGCCGGTCGCGGCACCGACATCGTGCTGGGCGGCAGCCTCGACGCCGCGCTGGCGGAACTGCCGCCGGATGCGACCAACGCCGACAAGCAACGCGTCAAGGACGCATGGAAGCAGCGCCACCAGCAGGTGCTGGAAGCAGGCGGCCTGCACATCGTCGGCACCGAACGCCACGAATCGCGGCGCGTGGACAATCAGTTGCGCGGCCGCTCTGGTCGCCAGGGCGACCCCGGTTCCTCGCGCTTCTACCTGTCGCTGCAAGACAACCTGATGCGCATCTTCGGCGGTGAAGGGCTGGTGCGCTGGATGCAGCGCTTCGGCATGAAGGAAGACGACGCGCTGGAAGACAAGCTGGTCAGCCGCCAGATCGAGAAGGCCCAGCGCAAGGTCGAGCAGCACAACTTCGACATCCGCAAGCAGTTGCTGGAGTTCGACGACACCGCCAACGACCAGCGCAAGGTGATCTACAAGCAGCGTGCCGAACTGCTGGAATCCGACAGCGTCGCCGACACCGTCAGCGACATCCGCCACGACGTGTTCGAGTCGCTGGCCAGCCAGTACGTGCCGCCCGACACCATCGATGAGCAGTGGGATATCGAGGGCCTGCAGTCCACGCTGGAATCCGATTTCGGGATGAAGCTGGATCTGAAGCGCTGGCTCGAAACCGAGCAGGAGGCCGATGCCGCGGCCATCCACCAGCACGTCATCGAAGCCGCCGACGAAATGTTCGCGGCCAAGGAACAGCAGGTCGGCCCCGAAGTCATGCGCGCGCTGGAAAAGCACGTGATGCTGACCGCGGTGGATGGCGCCTGGAAGGATCACCTGGCCAGCATGGATTACCTGCGCCAGGGCATCTATCTGCGCTCTTACGCGCAGGTCGACCCCAAGCAGGAATACAAGCGCGAGGCATTCCGCCTGTTCGAGGACATGCTGTCCCGGATCAAGAAGGAACTGACCGAAACCCTGGCACGCGTGCGCATCCGCAGCGAGGAAGAAGTCGCCGCGATGGAAGCCGAGCAGCGCCGCCAGGCCGCCGCCCGTGCGATGGATTTCCAACATGCGCAATCGACCGGCTTCGACGCGGCACCGCTGCCGCCTGGCGCAGAAGGCGCCCACGCGCAACAGGCCGTCGAAGGTGCCGTCGCCACTGCGGCACCCGTGGTGCGCTCAGGCCCCAAGGTCGGCCGCAACGATCCGTGCCCGTGCGGGTCGGGCAAGAAGTACAAACACTGCCACGGCGCGCTCAGCTGATTCACACCCCCTTCGCTTGCGAAGGGGGTCGATGCAAAGCATCGGGGGGATGGCATCCTCGCGCGGAACCCGCAACTTGCCCGTCGTCATTCCGGCGAAAGCCGGGACCCAGTGCCGTTCACTCTCCCTCCGGGAGAGGGTGCCCGAAGGGCGGGTGAGGGTACGCCCTCGCGCGTAGCAACAACTCTCCCTCTCCGCTTGCGGGAGAGGCTAGGGGTGAGGAAAAACCCTCGTGCAACCCTCAACTCAATCGTCGTCATTCCGGGGCCGCGCGCAGCGCGGAACCCGGAATCCATTTCAGCATTCCCACCGCAGGCTCCGCATTTCGTCATCCCGGCGAAAGCCGGGATCACCCCCTTCGGCACGAAGGGGGTCGCGCCGCAGGCGCGGGGGGATGACATCCCTGTCTTTTCCCGCGCCCCTCCCGGGGGGCGGGTGACTTCTCTTTGCCTGGCCCTCGCTTCTCCGGTATCGAGGCAAGCAGTCATCCCTGACGCCGTACACCGGACCGGCATCCCTGCCGGTCAGCTTCGTGGATTGAACGATGTTCAATTCACTCTGCCCCCGCGGACGCGCCCTCCGCCCATCCATGGGCTGCGGGTTCGCAAGCGGTCGCCGGGGTTCGCCGACTTCATCTCCTGCAAGAAATCGTCCCTGATGCTGGGCGCCAGCCCGCACATCCGTGTGCGGGCGTTCGCCGGCGTGACATGCCACTGGCATGTCACGAATACACCGGCTCACCCCACGGCGAACTGGCGCACATGACTCGCCACATCCATGTGGCTCGCCCTCCGGGCCGCCTTCGGCGTTCAAACCGGCAGTCCTGCCGGTTTAGTCTGCGCGCCATCCTTCGGACTTTTCCGCCGCCCGCTCGCCGCGTCCGAGGGACCCCGTTTGGCGCGCATCGTGCGCGCCTGGGCGTCATGCAGCGCGACCGTTACCCGACAATCCGTAACCTGCTTTGGTAGGGCGGGTGTCAACCCGCCGTTGGTGTTTCATGTGGCGGGATTCACTTCACTGCTTCCGCCTTACGTGCTGGTAGATGACCAGTAAAACGCGCGTAACTGAAAGATGAAGATTACAACCCAGAAGTGGCCCCGCTCGTTTGAACAGTCGAACCCGGTTCGATAAGTGGATGCCTGCTCGGTTCAAGCTGCCTTGGGTAGAGGCAGCGGTTGGTTGAAGTAGACCTGATCGGGTGTTTGC
>SCQS01000046.1 GCA_004299705.1 Rhodanobacteraceae bacterium
ACGCGAGCTGGGTTCAGAACGTCGTGAGACAGTTCGGTCCCTATCTGCCATGGGCGTTGGAGATTTGAGGTGGGCTGCTCCTAGTACGAGAGGACCGGAGTGGACGTACCGCTGGTGTTCTGGTTGTCATGCCAATGGCATTGCCAGGTAGCTACGTACGGAAGCGATAACCGCTGAAAGCATCTAAGCGGGAAGCGCGCACCAAGATGAGATCTCCCGGGGCTTCGAGCCCCCTGAAGGACCCTCGTAGACCACGAGGTTGATAGGCGCGGTGTGGAAGTGCAGCAATGCATTGAGCTAACGCGTACTAATGATCCGTGCGGCTTGACCATATAACCCCAAGACGCTTCGCCGCCTCGACGCATATCGAGGCTCGTGCAAGAATCAAACACTCGTCACATCCCGACCCCATGCTGATGACGCGCACCTTTGCGCGCATCGCACCGATTCCCTGGCGGCCATAGCGGTGTGGTCCCACCCGATCCCATCCCGAACTCGGAAGTGAAACGCACCAGCGCCGATGGTAGTTTGGCATTCGCCATGCAAGAGTAGGACACTGCCAGGGGCTTAAACGAAGAAAACCCCGCCCGTTTGGGCGGGGTTTTTTCGTTTGTTCTTCCTGACAATGCCCTGCCCGCGCATGGCAAACCATGCAAGAGTAGGGCGAGCGACAGCGTCTGCGATCTGCCGGTGGCAGATCGCGCTGTCGCGAGCGCCACGCCAAGGATGGCGTGGTCGGCGCCCCGCACCATGGATGGTTGCTTGCCGAAAGCTGCTCTTGCTGTTGACGCTGATTTCCGTCAGATCCATCCCATCAGCTGTCTCATGGCCAAGTCAGCCAAGGCCGTTGCATGGGTGCGACTGGCATTCAACGCAGGAATGTAACGAAACTGCTTGCCGCCGTTGGTCAGGAAAGTGGTCCGATAGCGCAAGGCGATCTCTTCCAGTGTTTCCAGGCAATCGACCGCAAAACCTGGACAAAGCACGTCCAGCGTTTCAACGTCTTGCCGTGCGAGCTGTTCGATCATCTCGTCCGTGTAAGGTCGCAGCCATGGCTGGCGACCGAGACGCGACTGGAAAGTCACCAGCAACTCGTCGTTGCCCATGCCCAGCGCATCGCTCAGCCGACGCGCGGTTTCCCGGCATTGCTCCGGATACGGGTCGCCCGCCGCGGCATATTTTTCGGGAATGCCGTGGTAGCTCAGCAGCAGCTTGCCACGCCCGTGTTGCACCCAATGCGCCTGCACGCTGCCGACCAGCGCGGCGAGGTAGCCGGCGTCATCGTGATAATCGTTGAGGGTGCGAAGCTCGGGTGGCCAGCGCAGCGATTGCAGCGCGCGCGTGACTGCATCCAGTGCGGCGCCTGTTGATGTCGCCGAGTATTGCGGAAACAACGGCAGCGCCAGGATGCGCCGCACGCCACCACGCAGCAGGTCGTCCACCACCGTTTGCACTGACGGTTCGCCATAGGTCATGGCCAGTGCGGTCACGACCTTGCTGCCCGTGCGGCGAGAAATTTCCGCACCCACCGCTTGCGCAAGTCGTTCACTGAAAACCAGCAGCGGCGAGCCATCATCGCGCCAGATCTTGGCGTAGGCTTCGGCGGAACGGCGTGGCCTTGTGCGCAGAACGTAACCGTGCAGCACTGGCCACCACAGCCAGCGTGGCAACTCGACCACGCGCGGGTCGGACAGGAACTCGGCAAGGTATTCGCCCACCGCATCGGCGGTGGGTTCGGCAGGCGTGCCGAGGTTGATCAGCAGCACCGCCGTGCGCGGGGCATCCTGCCGTTCAGCGGTGGTATCGAAACCGGTATAACGGGGCATGATCCTGCCAGCGCACGGGAATCGCGACAGTCTGCCACAGTGCTCCGTTGGCGGCACGATCGGGCCACGAACGCCATCCTCCGCACGATCGCGGCGTGTCCACCGCTTGCATCCTCGCAACGTTTCCAGGTCGTGGCTGCGCTACACTTGCACACGGCGGAAAGCGGCGCTCCACGTCCGTGGTCGCCTTGCCCAATTCCGCACGAGGTTCTTATGGGTTTCGACAGTATCTGGCATTGGCTGCTGCTGCTGGTGATCGTGCTGGTGATTTTCGGCACCGGCAAGCTGACCAAGATCGGTCCCGATCTCGGCAACGCGATGCGCGGCTTCAAGAAGGCGCTGCACGGCGACGACGGAGACGACAAGGCCAAGTCGGCCGATTCCAGCGAGAAGTTGCAGGCCGATCCTCCTGCGGCTGCAGCCGGCGCCAAGCAGGAGCAACGCGACTCCGCCGAGTCGAAGTTCGACTCGAAGTGACCGGGGCGGTACGCCGCAATGATCGAGCTCAGCTTTGCGAAGCTGCTGCTGCTGGCGGTGATTGCGCTGGTGGTGCTCGGGCCTGAAAAACTGCCCAAGGCCGCACGCATGGCGGGTGTGATGTTGCGGCGGTTGCGCCTGGGCTGGGAGAACGTGCGCAGCGAAGTCGAGCGCGAGCTGGAGCTGGAGGAAATCCGCCGCTCCGCGAAGGAGGCCGCCGAGCGCGCGGACGCGATGCGCAAGGCCGCCGACGCAGGCCTCCATTCCGCGCACACGGCGGTGAACGAGACGGTCGCGGACGTCGCGAAGGTTGCCACCTCCGAGCCGGTCAGGGAATCCCGCGATGGCAACGCCTGATCGCGACCCAGTTCAGGATTCCGACACCGATCCTGGGTTCAACCTCGAACAGGGCATTTTCTCTCACCTGCTGGAACTGCGTTCGCGCCTGATCAAGGCGAGCGTCTGCGTGGTGGTCGTGCTGGTCTGCCTGGTGCCGTTCGCCGACCGGCTGTACACGTGGCTGGCCCAGCCGCTGGTCAAGCGTCTGCCAAAGGGCGCGCACCTGATCGCGACGCAAGTCACCAGTCCGTTCATCACGCCGCTGAAACTGGTGTTCTACCTCGCGCTGTTCATCAGCATGCCGGTGATCGTGTATCAGTTGTGGGCGTTCGTCAGCCCCGGCCTGTACCGGCACGAGAAACGCCTTGCACGCCCGTTGTTGATCGCGTCGGTGTTCCTGTTTTATTGCGGCTGCGCGTTCGCGTATTTCCTGGTACTGCCGCCTGCGTTCAAGTTCCTGATCGATGTCACGCCGAAGGGCGTCGAGATGATGACCGACATCAATCACTATCTGAACTTCGTGGTGATGATGTTCTTTGCGTTCGGCCTGTGTTTCGAGGTTCCGGTGATCGAAGTGATCGTGGCCGCGATGGGGCTGGTCAGCCTGCAGAAACTCAAAAGCTGGCGACGCTATGCGTTTGTCGCATCGGCCGCGGTGTCGGCGGCGATCACGCCGCCCAACATCGTCTCGATGTTGCTGCTGCTGATTCCCATGGCGTTCTTGTACGAGGTCGGCATCCTCGCGGTGCGGTTCCTGGTGAAGCCGAAAGCCGCGTCCGGCGCGGCGGAACAAACGCCCTGATGGGAAACCGGGGTCAGAGTGCAATTTCGTCTGGAGTGCAAGCACATTCGCGGGTTCAATCGAAATTGCACTCTGACCCCGGTTTCCCGCCGCGCAAAATCGTGCACGTGGACATGGACGCGTTCTACGCGTCGGTCGAGCAGCGCGACGATCCCGCGCTGCGTGATCGGCCCGTGGTAGTCGCGTGGAAGGGTGCCCGTTCGGTGGTTTGTGCCGCCAGTTACGAAGCCCGCAAGTTCGGCGTGCACTCGGCGATGCCGGCGCTGCGTGCGGAACGCCTGTGCCCGCAGGCCGTGTTCGTGCCACCGGATTTCACGCGCTACAAGGCGGTGTCGCGGCAGGTGCGCGGGATCTTCGCGCGGCATACCGACCTGATTGAACCGTTGTCGCTGGATGAAGCCTATCTCGACGTAACCACCAACAAGACGGGATTGGCCTCGGCGACTGCGGTCGCGGAATGCATCCGCGCCGAGATTCGTGCTGAAACACGCCTGACGGCCTCGGCGGGCGTCGCGCCCAACAAATTCCTGGCCAAGATCGCGTCGGATTTTCGCAAGCCGGATGGTCTGTTCGTTGTTAAGCCGCGTGACGTGCTGGCGTTTCTGATGCCGCTGCCGGTCGAGCGTCTGCCCGGCGTCGGCAAGGTTATGCGACGCAAGCTCGCGGAATTGAACATCGCCACGGTGGCCGACCTGCGCGTGTGTGCTTCGGGTGAACTTGAACGCCGCTTCGGCCGTTACGGGAAGCGCCTGCACGAACTGTCGCTGGGCATCGACGAGCGGGCAGTGACGCCGGATCGCCCCACGCTGCAGATTTCCAGCGAGGACACCTTCGAACATGACCTGACGCTGGATGAACTCGCGCCGCACATACTGAGGTTGGCCGAACACACCTGGGCCGCGCATCAGCGCGAGGCCGAAGGCGCGCACGCGCGAATCGCGCGCAGCGTGGTATTGAAACTGAAAACCGCCGACTTCCGCATTCTCACCCGAACCGTCACGCCGGCCGAGCGGCCGACGTCCGCGCGTATGCTTGCAGAAATCGCGTGCACACTTCGCTTGCGCGTGAACCTACCGTCGCGCACGCGTTACCGCTTGGTGGGTGTCGGCGTCGCGGGATTTGTGGAGCGCGACAGTTTCGAGGCGCAGCGGGAGTTGTTCACGGGTTGAGGAGAGGGCTGGAACCTGTCCCATTCCCATCGCTGAAACTCTCGCCCATCATCCCGGACGCCGCGGAGTGTCGATCCGGAATGACGGGCAAAACGTCGGCATGGCGTTTTTTGGAGCGTGGGGCCGTCGTGTGTCAGCGTCACCCCGGGCTATTCGTCACGGTCGTGTAGCAACGGTGGTGGAAATTTGAAGAAGGCGTAGTCTCCAGATTGGTGGTTCAACCAAACGACGGCGTCAGCAAACGCCGAGGAGACTACGCCATGAGCAGAGAGTACACC
>SCQS01000047.1 GCA_004299705.1 Rhodanobacteraceae bacterium
GGGATGAAAGGAAAAACCCGCACCGACCCATGCTTCGTTACGATCTCGCAATCAAGGGGGTATCGGTCTGGTGCGGGGTGCAACCAACTTACAAGGGGGAGCGAGGGGGATGGCTTTTCGGGCTTGTCCGGATCCGGGTCAGGCGAGCACGGCACGCACCGCGGCGTCTTGCACGCCTTCCGCAATCTCCGCCCGCCCGATCCCGCGCCACAGGATCAGTCGCAGCGCGCCCGCGCGGTTTTTCTTGTCCAGCCGCATCCGCGCCAGCAGCGCGTCCGCGTTGGCACCGGCGGGCAGAGAGACAGGCAAGCCGATGCGTTGTAGCAGCGATTGCAGGCGTTGCATGTCCGCGTCGCTGGCCATGCCAAGGTTGGTGGACAGGCGTGCGGCCAGCCCCATCCCGATCGCGACCGCTTCGCCGTGCAGCAGCGTCCCGTAGCCGGTTTCGGTTTCCAGCGCGTGGCCGAAGGTATGACCGAAGTTGAGCAGGGCGCGCTCGCCGGTTTCGCGTTCGTCGCGTTCGACCACGCCGGCCTTGAAGCGGCAGCAGGTCGCGATGGCATGGGTCAGTGTGTCGGTGTCGCGCGCGAGCAGCTTGTCCGCGTTCTCTTCCAGCCACGCGAAGAATGCCGCGTCGCCGATGCAGGCAGTCTTGACCACTTCGGCCAGGCCCGCGCGCAATTCGCGACCCGGCAAGGTGGCCAGCGTGTCGAGGTCGGCGATCACCGCGCGCGGCTGGTGGAAGGCGCCGATCAGGTTCTTGCCGGCGGCGTGATCGACGCCGGTCTTGCCGCCCACCGAGGAATCGACCATCGCCAGCAGCGTGGTCGGGAACTGCACGAAATCGATGCCGCGCATCCAGCAGGCCGCGGCGAAGCCGGCGATGTCGCCGACCACGCCGCCGCCCAGCGCCAGCACGCAGGCGTCGCGGGTGGCGCCGAGTTGTGCCAATGCATCCAGAACTTTTGAAACCGCATCGAGATGCTTGTGTGCTTCGCCGGCGGGCAGTACCAGGGTGTTGGTCAGAAGACCGCCGCGCGAAAGCGCCGTCTGCAGACGCGCCGCGTACAGCGGCGCGACATTGCCGTCGCTGACGATCAGCGCATGCCGACCGCGGATCGCATCGCGCCAGCCCGCGGCATCGGCGAGCAGGCCGCGCCCGATGCGTATCGGGTAGCGGCGCGCGCCCAGGCCCACTTCCAGGGTCGTCGTCATGGCGTGGTCAACGTGGTCGGGGTGCGCTGCCAGTGCAGTTCCAGCAGCTCAGCGATGCGCGTGGCGGCGTGCTGGCAGGACTCGTTGGAACTCGCGACCGTGAGCTCGGCGAGTTCGCGGTAAATTGGGTTGCGCTCCGCAGCCAATTCCACCAGGCGCGCGCGGCGTTCCGGCGCATCCATCAGTAGCGGTCGCTTGCGGTCGCGCTCCAGCCGCTGGAGTTGCTGTTCGATGCCGGTTTGCAGCCACACCACGAACCCGTGCGCGTGCAGCAAGGCGCGGTTGCCCGGCACCAGCACGGCACCGCCACCGGTAGCCAGCAAGATGCCTTCACGGCTGCTGAGTTCGGCCAGCGCAGCGGATTCGCGGCGACGGAAACTGGCCTCGCCCTCGATCTCGAAGATCGTCGCGACGCTGGCACCGGTGCGTTCCTCGATGAACGTGTCGAGGTCGATGCACGGCATCCGGAAATGCTCCGCGAGGCGGCGCCCGATGCTGGATTTGCCGGCGCCCATCGGGCCGATCAGGAACAGGTTGGGCGAGGGGTTCATGGATGGTGGATGCGCTGTGTTGCCAAGGGGAAGCGGAACAGCGTTTGACACGGATCAAAGCGGATAACACGGATCAAAGCGACAAGCAGAAGCAAGGCTGTGGTTGCGGGCAAATGCAGACACTGATACGTGTTCGGAACCACGTATCCACGTCATTGCTGTTCAATCCGCTTTTTTCGCTTTGATCCGTGTCAAAAAGCTTTTTTGACCCGCCCTCGTCCGCGCAGCCGTGTCGAAACTGCCTTGGCTTGTCGATCAGTTCAAAGCGCTTCCAGCCAGCCCCACTTGTCTTCGGTGCGTCCATCGAACAGCCCGAAGAACAGATCCTGGATCTTGCGGGTGACCGGCCCGCCTTCACCGTTGCCGACCTGCTTGTTGTCGATCGCGCGTATCGGGGTCACTTCGGCGGCGGTACCGCACATGAAGATTTCGTCGGCGAGGTACAGGTATTCGCGGGGCAGGTCGCGTTCGACCACGGTGATGCCGTGGTCGCGCGCCAGCGTGATGATGGAATCGCGGGTGATGCCGTTCAGCAGCGCCGCGCTGATCGGCGCGGTGTGCAGCGCGCCGTCGATCACCAGGAACACGTTCTCGCCCGCGCCTTCGCTGATGAGTCCGGTCGAGGCCAGGGCGATACCTTCGCCGAAGCCGCGCTGGCGTGCTTCGCGCGCGATCAGTTGTCCGGAAAGATAATTGCCGGCAGCCTTGGCGCCGGCCGGAATCGTGTTGGGCGCGAAGCGCTGCCAGCTCGACACGCAGGCGGTGATGCCTTGCTTCAGGGCTTCCGGGCCAAGGTACGGGCCCATCGGCCAGCCGGCGATGGTCATGCTGACCGGGGTGTCGGCCGAGATGCCGAAGCCGCCCAATCCGCGGAACGCACACGGGCGCAGGTAGGCCTGGTCGAAACCATTCTTCTTCAGGATTTCGTGGCAGGCGGCCGTGGTCTGCTCGATGGTGAACGGCAGCGGCATGTCGTAGATGCGCGCCGAGTTGTACAGGCGCTTCATGTGCGCGGCGAGCCGGAAGATCGCGCCGCCCTTGGGCGTTTTGTAGCAGCGGATGCCTTCGAACACGGCCGAGCCGTACTGCAGGCTGTGCGACATCACATGCACCGTGGCGTCGGCCCACGGCACGATCTTGCCGTTGTGCCAGACCCACTCGGGATACTTCTGTTCGGCCATGTTGCGGCTCCGCTGAAAACCGCAATGATAGCGTGTCGCGCATGCCCGAGCCCGTCGCGCGTACATCGCCTCCCCCTTCGTTCGCGAAGGGGGAAAGAGGGGGATGGCTTTTTGCCTGGCGGGATGCATCCCCCCCGCCGCTGCGCGGCGACCCCCTTCCGGTGGAAGGGGGTGTCTACGCGCGCGGATGGTGTTGCGCATGCAGTCGCTTCAAGCCTTCGCGTGCGACCAGCGTGTAGATTTGGGTGGTGGAAAGGTTGCTGTGGCCGAGCAGCATCTGCAACGCGCGCAGGTCGGCGCCGTGGTTCAGGAGGTGGGTCGCGAAAGAGTGCCGCAATACGTGCGGCGAGATTCGCTTGGCGGCGATGCCGGCGGCGAGCGCGTGTTTCTTCACGATCGTCCACGCCATCTGGCGGGTCATGCCGGCCGCGCGGTTGGACAGGAACAGCGCCGCCACTTCGCGGCCCTTGGCCAGCACCGGACGGGCGTCGCGCAGATAACGGGCCAGCCAGTCGATGCAGGTTTCGCCGATCGGCACCAGGCGTTCCTTGCCGCCCTTGCCGGTGACACGCAGCACGCCCTGGCGGAGGTTCAGGCCGGCCAGCGGCAGCGTCACCAGTTCGCTGACGCGCAGGCCGCAGGCGTACATCAGTTCCAGCATCGCGCGATCGCGCAGGCCGATCGGCGTACTGATCGCGGGCGCGTTCAACAGGCCTTCGATTTCGCGCTCGGCCAAGGCCTTGGGCAACGTGCGTGGCAGCTTGGGCGCATCCAGCAGCAAGGTGGGGTCCTCGAACCCGACGTCATGGCGAACCTGTTCCGCATAGAAACGGCGCAGCGCCGTCAACTCGCGCGCGTTGGTGCGCGCGCCGATCCCGGCCTGGTTGCGCGCGGCGAGGTATTCGAACAAATCCGCGCGCGTGGCTTGCAGCAGACCGCTCGAATGTGCGGACAACCACGCGGCGCAGCGTTCCAGGTCGCCGCGATAGTCGGCCAGCGTCAAGTCCGCGAGCCCGTCGCGCGACCACACGCCCTCCAGGAACGCGTCGATCGCGGCGCGGTCGCGCGGGTCGATGTCGGTGGCCGGATCAGTCATGATGTGATGCTGGCGCACGCCCGTTGCCACCGCAAGACCCGCCCATGTCCACGACATCCGAATCCATCGCCGCAGTAAAACCGATCCCGCTGTGGCGACGCTTTGCCGCGCTGCTGTACGACGTGTTCCCATTGATCGGGTTGTGGATCGTCGGCGCGGGCCTGTGGGTGCTGGTGTTCCATCGCATCTACGATGCGCAACATCCCGATCCCGTGCTGCACGTACTGCTCGACTTGTGGCTGTTCGTGATCACCGCCGCCTATTTCGTAGTGTCGTGGACGCGGGTGGGGGCGACCATCGGCATGCGCGCGTGGAAGCTGCGGCTGGTGGGCCGCGATGGCGCGCGTATGGGACGCGTGCTGGCGTGCAAACGCTTCGTGTTGGCGTTGCTGTCGTTGGCCACGCTGGGTTGTGGTTTCTGGTACGCATGGTTCGACGGCGAACGCCGCACGTGGCACGACCGCGTGTGCGGGACGCACATGACGCGCCTTTGATCTTGCGTTGCTATTCCCTCTCCCGTCGGGAGAGGGTGGCGCGCAGCGCCGGGTGGGGGTACAGCTCTTCGCGCAAGGGTTTCAATTCGACATCCCTGTCTTTTTCCGTCCGCCTCCCGTGCGGACGGGTGACTTTCTCTTGCTTGGCGAAGAGAAAGTCACCAAAGAGAAGGCCACCCCGCGAACACGTCCTGAGCACATCCATGTGCTCAGGATTCGCGAGTGAACGCCGGGGTTCGCCGAAGGCACGTCCGTGTGCCTGCGGCGAACTGGCCCGCATCGTGCGGGCCATCCTTCGGACTTTTCCGTCGTCCGCTCGCCGTGTTCGAGGGGCCCCATTGGCGCGCTTGACTCGCCACATCCCTGTGGCTCACCCTGCGGGCCGCCTGCGGCGTTCAAATCGGCAATCCTGCCGATTTAGTCTGCGCGCGGGTGCGAGCGGAGCGAATTGCCGGTACTTGCTTCGAGCCAGGCCGTGGAATGGCCGGTAGTGAAGCGATGAGGGCGCCGTTGGACGGCGCGGAAAAAGACACGGATGTCGTGTGACATTTCGCGAGAGGCGGATGCTCACCCGGCGCTGCGCGCCACCACGGAGCTCTCGGCCATGGATGGCGGCTCTTCCGGAGGGAGAGGGAAACGCAACGCGCTACACCCGCCGGTAATACCACACCGAAATCACGATCAGAATCAGCGCCGGGATCAGGTTCACCAGCAGCGGCGGTGCGCCGAACACCGTCCCGGTGCTGATGATCGCGCGCTGGATGAAGTACCACGCGATCGCGACGATCACGCCGAGGAACAGGCGCTTGCCCAGGCCGCCCGAACGCAGCGCGCCGAACCCGAACGGCAGCGCGCAGAACACCAGCAGCAAGGTGTTGATCGGGTAGAACGCGCGCGTCCAGTACGCGTTCAAGTACACGCTGGGGTTCTGGCGATTGGCGCGCAGGTAGTCGATGTTGCGCGACAGGTCGCGCAACGACAGATATTCCGGATGCACCACCGAGGCTTCCAGCACGTCCGGATCCAGCGAGGTTTTCCACGCCTGCTGCTTGTACGTGGTGCTGACGGAGCCGCTGGGGCTGACGGCGGTATCGCGCACGTCGTGCAGCGTCCAAGACTTGCCCTGTTGCGTCGCCAGTTTCGCCCAGCGGAACGAGGTCAGTTCGCCGGCAGCGTTGAAGCCGAACTCGCGCACGTCGGCAAGTTCGACGCTGGGTTGGCCGTGCACGATGCGCGCGAGCGCCGCCTTGGCATTGATGATGTTGTCGCCGTCGCGCGCCCACAGGCCGCTGTCCTGGCGCATCCGCAACTGGCCGGCGGTGCGCTGCATCTGGATTTCCTGCGCGCGCTGCTGGCCCGCGGGCGCCGCGGTTTCGCCGAGGATGAACACGCCGATCATCAACACGAACACCAGTCCGATCACGGACAGACTGATCCTGAGTTTCGACATGCCGGCCGCGCGCAGCGCGGTCAGCTCGCCGGTGGTCGCCAGCGCGCCGATGCCGATCAGGCTGCCGATCAGCGCCGCGAACACGAACCACTGGTAGGCGCGGCGCGGCACGGTCAGCAGGATGTAGGCGACCGCCTTGCCCAGCGAATAGCCGTTGTGGCCGATCAGCCCGATCTGGTTGGCGAACTGGATCACGGCGTCGAGGCCGGTGATGACCAGCCAGGTGAGCAACAGGCCGCCCAGCACGGTGCCACCGATCAGGAGGTCGACGCGCTTGATGCGGAAACGTTGCCAGATCGCCGCGCTCACGTGCCAGCCCTCGTCGCGATGCGCGGTTTGCGCACCGCGTATTGCCGGGCGAACACCCACGCCGCGCCGATGAATACCGGAATCAGCACCCACCACATGCCGACGGGTGCGGCGAGCTTGCCGCTGGTGATGAGCGATTTCGCCAACAACATCAGGTTGAAGATGATCAGGTACGCCAGCACCGCGATCAGGATGCGGCCGACCGGCGAGGCGCGCGGCCCCTGGCGCGACATCGGCAGCACCAGCATCGCCAGCACCAGCGGGCCGAACGGCATCGCGATGCGCCATTGCAGTTCCGCGCGCGCGTCGGGATCGCGGTCGCCGATCAGCGACGCGGTGGTGCGCATGCCTGCCGAATCACTCTGGTCGCTGTCGTCGCTGGGTGGTGTCAACGCGATGTCGTTCTGCTGGAACTGCATCAGGCGCCAGTTGTCCTGGCCAAGGCGGATGTCGTAGCGGTGTCCCTCGTGCAGCGCGATGAAGCGGTTGTCTTCCTGGCCCTCGTGGAACAGGTTGCCGTGGTTGGCGGTGATCACGCTGATGCTGGTGATGCCGTCCTTGCCGACACGTTCGCTCTCGACGAACAGCTTGCCGAGCCTGGTGCCGTCGGGACTGACGGTGTTGGCGAACAGGATGCCGCCGCGCCCGGCCAGGCTGGTGAACTGGCCGGGTTCCAGTCCCGCCGCGATCACCGAACGGTTGGCCTGCTCGACTTCCGCGTTGGATGCGCGCGAGGCCCACGGGCCCAGCCACAACGCGACCAGCGCCACCACGATGCCGGCGCCGATCGCGAAAATCGCCGAGGGTTTCAGCAAGCCCTTCGGCCCGAAACCCGAAGCCGAGAGCACGTGCATCTCGCTGTCGCGATACATCCGGCCCAGGGCCAGCAGCATGCCCAGAAACATGCCCATCGGCAGCAGCGCCTGCAAGGTGTTCACCAGGTTCAAGCCCAGCACCGTGAACATCACGCCGCCCGGCAGGCGCCCGGTCGCGACCTTGTTGGCGATGTCCGCGAAGGTGCTGCCGGTGAAGATCACCAGCAACACCACGATGGCCGCCACCGCGCTGATCAGGAATTCGCGCAGGATGTAACGATCGAGGATGGAAAGGCGCGGCATCGGCTAAAATTGAACGTTTGCGAACGTGCAGTGTAGTGGCACGCACGCGTCTGCCCGATGCCCGAGGAGTGCCTTGTGATGCTTGAATTCAGCCAAAGTTCCGCCGCCTCCGCCAGCGTTGCCGCGCCCTGCGTGGTGGTGGGCGTGTTCGACGACGCGTCCGCGCCGGCTGCCGCGGCAATCGACGCCGCCGGCGCTGGCGTCTTGCGGCGTCTGCACGATACGGGCGACTTCGCCGGCAGGCTTGGCACCTCGCTGATGTTGCACGCGCTGGCCGGCGTCGCAGCTCCGCGCGTGCTGCTGGTCGGGATGGGGCACAAGGCGGCGCTGGATGCGCGTGCCTACCAGCGCGCCTGCAACGAGGCCGGCCGCGTGCTCAAGGATGTGCCGATCGCGAGTGCCGCGTGTTTTTTGCCGGAGGTCGAAGTCACCGGCCAGAACGCTGATTGGCGTGCGCGCACCTGCGCGCTGGCGATCGACCATGCTTGCTTCCGTTACACCGCAACGCTCAAGTCTTCCGGCGCCGACACGCCGCGGCCCAAGCAATTGGAACTCATCGCCGGCAGCGATGTGTCGCAAGGCATCGCGCAGGCGCGTGCGATCGCGCGGGGCGTGGCGTTCGCGCGCGAACTCGGCTGCCTGCCGCCCAACCTGTGCACGCCCGCCCACATCGCCGCGCAGGCGAAAACGATCGCCGATGAACATGCGGGTTCGGTGACGCTGGAAGTGCTGGAACGCGCGGACATGCAGAAGCTCGGCATGGGCGCGTTGCTGGCGGTGGCCTCGGGTTCCGCCGTGCCGCCCAAGCTGGTCGTGTTGCAGTACCAGGGCGCGGGCGACGCCAAACCGTACGCGCTGGTCGGCAAGGGCGTCACCTTCGACGCCGGTGGCCTGAACATCAAGCCGACCGGTTCGATGGAGGAAATGAAATACGACATGTGCGGCGCGGCCGGCGTGCTCGGCGCGTTCCTTGCCGCGGTCGAGATGAAGCTGCCGGTCAACTTGGTGTGCGTGGTGCCCTCGGTCGAGAACCTGGTCGATGGCGCCGGCTATCGGCCGAGCGACGTGCTGCACACCTACGCCGGCATCACGGTGGAGGTGCTGAACACCGACGCCGAGGGGCGCCTGATCCTGTCCGACGCATTGGCTTACACCTGCAAGCGCTTCCGGCCGCAGGCGCTGGTCGATGCCGCGACGCTCACCGGTGCCTGCGTGGTCGCGCTGGGCGCGCACGCGTCGGGATTGTTCAGCGCCGACGATGCGCTGGCTGGCGAACTGTTGGCGGCCGGCAACGCATCGCTGGACCGCGCGTGGCGGTTGCCGCTGTGGGACGACTACCACAACCAACTGGAATCGGCGTTTGCCGACATCGCCAACGTCGGCGGCAAGAGCGCGGGTGCGGTGACCGCCGCGCTGTTCCTGTCGCGCTTCACCGAGGGCACGCGCTGGGCGCACCTCGATGTCGCCGGCACCGCGTGGGTTCCGGGCCGCAAGGGTTACGCGACGGGCAGGCCGGCGCCGTTGCTGGCGCAGTGGCTGATCGATCAGGCCCGGGATTGAGCCGGCCAGCGCGGCACGAAGTAACGGATGCATTTACCCCCTTCCAAGGGAAGGGGGTCAGCGCGCAGCGCTGGGGGGATGTCGTCGCGCAAGGCAAGCAGCAAAAGCCATCCCCCTCATTCCCCCTTCGCACGCGAAGGGGGAGGCAAGGTCTTGGCAGCGCGGAAAAGCACTCACCCCCTTCCAAGGGAAGGGGGT
>SCQS01000048.1 GCA_004299705.1 Rhodanobacteraceae bacterium
TCCGCGCCCAGATCGTCGACGAACGAGGCGTTTGGCGTAACGTCCTCTTCCTTGACCCCCAACTGATCGACCACGATCTTCTTGACGCGCTCTTCGATGCTGCTCATGAGACAGTGCCTCCCGAAAAAAAACGTTCGAGGTCGGGCCGGGCCCTTCCCCACTCGACCCGCACGCGTCGCAAGACCCGCACGGTACGGATTTCAATCGAACCCACGGGTCCACCAAGCTACGGGGTCAACGTGGCAATTCCATGGCCGGCTGGTCCGCGCCAGCCATGACACGAAAGTCGCAATGGTACCCGGTTCTGCCCCCCAATTGAACACGCGCGAAATCAAGCCATGTACATGCCACCATTCACGTGCAGCGTCTCGCCCGTGATGTAACTGGCAGCCGGCGACGCCAGGAACGCGACGGCATGCGCGACATCGGCCGAGGCACCCAGCCGGCCCAGCGCGATGGTGCCCTCCAGCGCCTTGCGCTGTTCGTCGCTGAGGGCACGGGTCATGTCGGTGTCGATGAAACCCGGCGCGACCACGTTGACGGTGATGCCACGCGAACCGACTTCGCGTGCCAGCGATTTCGAGAACGCGATGATGCCGGCCTTGGCTGCCGCGTAATTGGTCTGCCCCGGATTGCCGGTAACACCGACGACGGATGCGATGTTGACGATGCGACCTTTGCGTGCCTTCATCATCGTGCGCATCACCGCCTTCGACGTGCGATACACCGACGTCAGGTTGGTGTCGAGGATGGCCTGCCAATCCTCGTCCTTCATCCGCATCAGCAACTGGTCGCGGGTGATGCCGGCGTTGTTGACGAGAATGTTCAGGCCGCCGTGCTGCTTCACGATCGCCTCGATCAACGCCTCCACCGCGGTGCCATCGGTCACGTTCAGCACGCGGCCTTCGCCACCCTGCGCGGACAGGCGCTGCGTGATCGCCTGCGCGCCGGCTGCGGACGTCGCGGTGCCGATCACCTTCGCGCCTTGCGCCGCCAGCTCGTCCGCGATCGCGGCGCCGATGCCGCGCGTGGCGCCGGTGACCAGCGCGATCTCACCCTCAAACATTCGATTCATGGTTACTGCACCTGTTGACCGGGTCGAACAACAGCAAGAAGCCTCTGACGCGGATTTACGCGGATGTACGCGGATAAAAATCTGCTTTTATCCGCGTTGATCCGCGTCAAAAAGCTTTTGCTTGACTTCATTGACTCTCCACGAGCGCCGCGCGCAATTCCGCGGGCGTGCCCAGCGCGCGCGCATCGATGGCCTTGTCGATGCGCTTGCACAGCCCCGTCAGCACCTTGCCGGGGCCGCATTCGAAAATCCGGGTGGCGCCGTTCTTGACCAGCGATTGCACCGTGTCGGTCCACAGCACCGGCATGTACAACTGGCGCTCCAGCGCGGCGCGGATGAACTCGATGCCGACGTGCGCCTTGGCGTCCGCGTTCTGCAGCACCGGGATGGTCGGCACCTGCCACGGCAATTCGGCCATCCGGGCGGCCAATTGCTGCGCTGCCTCGCGCATCAACGGCGTGTGCGAAGGCACCGATACGGCCAACTTGATGACCTTGCGCACGCCCAGTTCGCCCAGCCGCTGCGCGGCCCGGTCGACCGCGCCCACGTTGCCCGCGATCACCAACTGGCCGGGGCTGTTGTAGTTGGCCGGGGTCACGATCTCGGCGCCCGACACTTCCTTGCAGACGTTGCGGATCACTTCGTCGTCCGCGCCGATGACCGCCGCCATCGAACCCACGCCGGCCGGTACCGCGGCCTGCATCAAGCGGCCGCGTTCGGCCACCAGCGCCGCCGCCTCGCGCAACGGCAGCGCACCGGCACACACCAGCGCCGAATATTCACCGAGGCTGTGCCCGGCCATCTGCGCCGGCATGGGGCCGCCCTGCGCCTGCCACGTGCGCCACACCGCGACGCTGGCGGCGAGCAATACGGGCTGGGTGTTTTCGGTCTTGCCGAGTTCTGCTTCCGGACCGTTCTGCGCGAGCGCCCACAAGTCCATGCCCGCGCCGTCGGAGGCTTCCTCGAAGACTTTGCGGACTTCCGGAAATTCGGCCGCGAGCTCGGCCAGCATCCCGACCGATTGCGAACCCTGGCCGGGGAAGACGAAGGCGAGAGCCGGGACCGGGGACCGGGAACCGGGGACCGGGTTGTTGGAAGTGTTGTCGCTCATTGGAATCAACCGAGTGCTGTTGCGGTGATCGCAAAACGCTGAAGGTCAATGCGCCGCTGCTTTTGCTTTTCCGGTCCCCGGTCCCTGGTCCCCGGTCCCGCTTTCAATACCTCACCATCGCCGACGCCCAGGTGAACCCGCCGCCGAATGCTTCCAGCAACAGGTTCTGGCCGCGCTTGACGCGCCCGGTACGCACCGCGGCATCCAGTGCCAGCGGCACCGAACCCGAAGACGTGTTGGCGTGCTTGTCGACGGTGACGATCACCTGCTCCATCGACATGCCGAGCCGCTTGGCGGTGGCTTCGATGATGCGCAGGTTGGCCTGGTGCGGAATCAGGAAATCGATCTGGTCGGCGTGCATGTTGGCGGCTTGCAGCGTCTCGTCGACCAGCGCATCCAGCGTCTTCACCGCGACCTTGAACACCTCGCGGCCGCGCATGTTGATGCGCACGCCGTGGTTCTTCTCGTCCTTGAATCCCACCGAGACGCCGACCGGGTTGTACAGCAAATCCTTGTAGCCACCGTCGGCGTGCAGGCAGGTCGCGAGGATTCCGGGTTCGTCGGAAGCTTCCAGCACCACCGCGCCCGCCCCGTCGCCGAACAGCACGCAGGTTTCGCGCTCGCTCCAGTCGACCATGCGGGTCAGGGTTTCCGCGCCCATCACCAGCGCCTTTTTCACCTGCCCCGCGCGAATGAAATTGTTGGCGACACCCAGCGCGTACATGAAACCCGAGCACGCGGCGTTGACGTCGAAAGCCATGCAGCCGTTCGCGCCCAGCCGGTGCTGGATCAGGCACGCGGTCGCGGGAAACACGATGTCGGGGGTGGTGGTGCCGAGGATCACCATGTCCAGGTCGGACGCCTTGACGCCGGCGTCGGCCAGAGCCTGTTGTCCCGCGCGAAACGCGAGATCGCCGGTGGTTTCGCCATCGGCCGCGATGCGGCGTTCACGGATACCGGTGCGGCTGCGAATCCATTCGTCGCTGGTATCGACGATCTTTTCGAGATCGGCGTTGGTGACGACGCGTTCGGGCAGCGCACCGCCGGTGGCGAGGATGCGGGCGTAGGTCAAGGCTCAGGTTCCCCATTCAAGCTTTGCGCACACGAAAAAACGCGACGGCGCCCAGAAGCGCCGCGCGCGGGTTTGCAGCTTTGCCGCCAACGAGGTCAATCCTCGTCGACGACTGCCTGCTTGTCCTCGATCACCTTGCGGCCACGGTAGTAGCCGTCCTTGGTGATGTGATGGCGGCGATGGATCTCGCCCGAGGTCGGATCGGTGGCGAGCTGGACCTTGTCCAGTGAATCGTGCGCGCGGCGCATGCCGCGGCGGGATGGGGATGTGCGACTCTTTGCAACGGCCATGACGGCTCTCCTGATAAAAGCTTCAACGGTGTTTCTTGTGGGTTTCGAGCAGCTCGCGCAAATCCGCGAACGGATGCGTCACTGCTTCTTCCCGCTCCGCATCCTGCGGCGCCTGCCCGGGCGTGCTCCTTTCGCCCTGCAATGCTTCGCTGCCGGGCTTGACGGGCACCAGCGGCAAGGCCAGCAACAACTCATCCTCGATCACCCGGCGCGGCTGCAACGCGCCGTGATCCAGCAACAACGGCTCGCATTCCCCCGGCAACGCCGCCGCATCTTCTTCCTCGGCGAGCAACCCGAGCCGCGTATCGACTTCGACCGGCCATTCGAAAAGCTGCAGCGTACGCTGACATTCCAGCGTCAGGCGCGCGGCCAGACGAACATGCAACTCGGGGCCACCGAGCTGGCCTTGTTCGAAGTCGAGATTATAGGCGACCTCGCCCGAATCCTTCGCCAGCGCGTCCACCAATCGCGGCAAATCCGCGACCGGCAGCATACCTTCGAAGGACCGCCGCCCGGCCACCATGCGTTCGGCATCCACGCTGGCTGGCAGGGACGCGGACATAAGCGCGGAATGCTAGATTCCGCACTGCACAAAGTCAACCGTCGAGCATTGGGGCGACTTGGCCCGTATCATGCTTGCCATTCCTGCGTCGAGATCGCAAGGCCCGCATTTGACATCCGTCCCCGCCTCCTCGCTTGCCATCATCCTGCCCGCGCTGGTGGCGGTCGTCGCCTGCGGCGTGGTCGTCTGGCTGCTGGTGCGCCAGATGCACCGCCAGCACACCCTGCGCACGCTGTATCTCGAAGCCGACGGCATCGAGCACGACCTGAAAGAATGCCGCCAGCGCCTGCAACGCGCACACGCTTCCATGTCGATCGGCCCCGACCAGCCTGCCGCTGGCGAAGCGCATGCCAAACACGCCATCGACGCCGCCTTGCGCGACTTGCTGGCGCATCGCCTGTGGCTGCGCGACGAATCCGACCACGCCAGCCAGCGCGAACTGGACGCCGCCGTCACCGCGATGGGCAAGGCGCGCGGCGCGCTCGGCCAGCAGTTGCGCGAACTGGATTCCGCCCAGCGCGCGCTGGAAACCGCGGTGCGCGAGAAAATCGAAGACCTCTCGCAACAACCATGAATACGCCCAGGATCGTGCTGGCCTCGACCTCGCGCTACCGGGCCGAACTGCTGCGGCGCATCATCCCCGAGTTTGAACAGATGTCCCCCGGTGTGGACGAGCCGGAGCTGCCCGGCGAGCCGCCACGGGTGCGTGCATCACGGCTGGCCGTGGCCAAGGCTCGGGACATTGCCTCGAACCTGGGCGACGCGCTGGTAATCGGCTCAGACCAGGTCGCCGCGTTGGGCGACCACGTGTTGCACAAGCCCGTCAGCATCGAAAATGCACACGAACAGTTGCGTGCAAGCAGCGGAAAATCCGTGGATTTCTTCACCGGCCTGTGCGTGATCGACAACCTTGACGGCCGACACCACGAAGTACTGGACCATACGCAAGTCGTGTTCCGCACGCTGACCGATGCGGAAATCGCGCGCTACGTCGCGCTCGAACGCCCGCTCGATTGCGCCGGCAGCTTCAAATCCGAAGGCGCCGGGATTGGCTTGTTCGAGCGGATCGAAAGCCAGGACCCGACCGCCTTGATCGGTTTGCCGCTGATCGCGCTGGCGCGGATGCTGCGCGCGGCCGGCATCGCCGTCCCCTGATTCCACGCGACCGCGACGGCTCCCGTCGTACACTGCCGGCAAATCCAGCGTACTTGGGAGCGGGAATGGATCAGCATCTGGCAACCGCCGCGGCCACATCCATCGATGCCATGCCGCACCAGCGCCTCGACGCCGCCTTGGCGCAGGTCAACGAGGTGCTGGTCGGCAAGAACCGCGCGATCCGGATGGCCTTCGCATGCCTGCTGGCCGGCGGGCATCTGTTGGTCGAAGACGTGCCGGGCGTCGGCAAGACCACGCTGGCGCACGCGCTGGCGGCCACGCTGGGGCTGACTTTCCGGCGTATCCAGTTCACTTCCGACCTGCTGCCGAGCGACATCGTGGGCGTCAGCGTGTTCGACCGCGACAGCGGCGCGTTCCGCTTCCAGCCGGGGCCGATCTTCGCGCAACTGCTGCTGGCCGACGAGATCAACCGCGCCACGCCCAAGACCCAGAGCGCGCTGCTGGAAGCGATGGCCGAGGACCAGGTGACCGTGGACGGCGCCAGCCGCGCCCTGCCGCAGCCATTCTTCGTGGTCGCGACCCAGAACCCGTTGGACATGGCCGGCACCTACCCGCTGCCGGATTCGCAACTCGACCGTTTCATGCTGCGCATCTCGCTGGATTACCCCGACCCGGAAGCCGAGCGGCGTTTGCTGACTGGCGAAAACCGCGCCGAGATGACCAGCCAGCTCGCGCCACGTCTGTCCGGTGCCGACATCCTGGCGCTGCGCCGGCAGGCACATGCCATCACGGCCAGCCCCGCCCTGCTCGACTACGTGCAGGCGCTGCTCGCCGCGAGCCGCAAGCACCACGACATCCGCACCGGGCTGTCGCCGCGCGCGGGCCTGGCGCTGCTGGCCTGCGCGCGGGCGTGGGCGCTGCTGGGCGACCGCGACTACACCTTGCCGGAAGACGTGCAGGCGGTGTTCGTGGCGGTCGCGGGGCACCGGCTGATCCCGGCGCGCAACCTTGCGCGCGATGCGCTGGCGCAGGCGTTGCTGGAAACCGTCGCGGTCGAGTAATCGGGCATGGACGCCGCGATGCACGGGGAACGCGGGAACCTGGTGGCGCGGATCCGTAGCTGGTTTCCGGCGCTCGAACGCGGACGCAGCCCGGAAGCCTTGCCGATCCGGCTGGACCGCCGCCGCATCTACATCGTGCCGACGCGCGCCGGGCTCGGCTTCGCGGTGCTGCTGGCCACGATGCTGACCGGCGCACTCAACTACCAGAACAACGCGGCGCTGCTGCTGACCTGCATGCTCGGCGCCGCGCTGGCTTCCAGCATGCTGCTGACCTGGCGGGAACTGCACGACCTGACCCTGCGCTCGCTGCACGCGGACCACGGCTTCTGTGATGCGCGCCTGCCGATCCACCTGGCCTTCGCGGACGACGGGCGCGCGCGGCCGGGATTGCACATCGCACTGGATGCCATCCAGCAACCCTGCCCCTTGCGGCGCGGCGTCGGCCGGGCCAGCGTGACCATGCCGACCGACACGCGCGGCTGGGTGCCAGTGCCGCGCATGAAATTGTCCAGCACGCTGCCGTTCGGCCTGTTCCGCGCGTGGAGCTGGATCACCCCGAACCAACATGTTCTGGTCTATCCGCGCATCCTGCGCGATGACCGGCCACGCCAACGCAACAACGACCCGAACGAGCGCATTGCCGGCAGCGACGAATTCGCGAGCCTGCGCGATTACCACGCGGGCGACCCGATCCGGCACGTCGCCTGGAAAGCCAGCGCGCGCCACGATCATCTGCTGGTGCGCGAATTCGACAGCGCCGCGCCGGGCCAGCCGCTGCGCTTCGACTGGAATGCGCTGTCGGGCGTGGATCGTGAAACCCGCATCGCGCGCCTCACCGGTTGGGTATGCGACGCCTACGCCGCGGCGCATCCGTGGATCCTGATCCTCGAAGACCGCCGCCCGCTGGGCCCGGCCAGCGACGCCGCACACTACCACCGTTGCCTGACCGCGCTGGCGGAGTTGCCATGAAACACCGGCGCGTGCCGCCCGGAACGCGCGACGAGGCCTGGGCGCTCGCGACCCTGCCGTTCAACCTGTTGTGCCTCACGGTGGTGTGCGTGCTGGCCGCACACGCGCCGCACATGCCGGTGTGGTACACGGCGGCGTTGTTCGCGATCGTGCTGGCGCGCTGGTGGCAACGGCGGCAGGAGCATCGGCGCGTCTCGGCGTGGCTGCGGATCGTGTTGCTGATTGCCGTGCTGGCGGCGGTGATCGCGGTCTACGGCACGCCGTTCGGTCGCGAGCCGGGCGCGGCGATCGTGTGCGGGCTGCTGGTGGTCAAGTTGCTGGAAAGCGAGCGTCTGCGCGACGCACGCATGACGGTCGGCTTCGCCTGCTTCATCCTGATGAGCGCGCTGCTGTTCGACCAGTCGCTGGCCTTCACGGTCGTGGTCGGTTTGATGCTGCTGCCGGCGCTGGCGACGCTGCGCGCACTGGAACCCGGTCTGCCTGAAGATCGCTGGCTGCCCGCGTTCAAGACCGGCACGGTGCTGCTGGCGGCCAGCCTGCCCGCGGCGTTGTTGGGGTTCCTGCTGATTCCGCGCCTGGCGACACCGCTGTGGGGCGCGGCCGGCAACGGCGTGGCACGCACCGGCATCAGCGACCGCATGGCGCCGGGCGACCTGCATTCGCTGCTGACCGACAACGCGGTCGCGATGCGGATCGGTTTCGACGGCGCGCCGCCGCCCGACAGCCAGCGCTATTTCCGCGGACTGGTGCTGTGGGAATTCAACGGTCGCGCGTGGCTGCCGGGCGACGCCGCAAAACGCCCGTGGCCACCCGCACCCGTGGCGACGCGCGGACCGCTGGTGCATTACGACGTGACGTTGCTGGCCAGCCAGCAGCACTGGCTGTTCGCGCTGGACGTGCCGGTCGCCGCATCCGAAGACGCGCAGATGGGGCCGGACCGCACCTTGTGGTCGGCCAAGCCCGTGGCCCAGACGCTGCGCTACCGCGTCGCTTCGGCCACCGACTATCGCCTCGGGCCGGCCACGCTCGATCCGCGCCTGCGCGCGGCGGCCCTGGAATTGCCGGCCGGCTTCGACCCGAGCGCCCGCGCCCTGGCCGAGCGCTGGCGCGCCGCCGCCGGCGCGGACGATATCGCCGTGGTACGCGACGCGCTGGAACTGTTCCACGACGACGGCTTCGTGTACGACCTCGACGCGCCGCCGCTGGGGCGCAACAGCATCGACGATTTCCTGTTCGACACCAAGACCGGCTTCTGCGAACACTACGCCAGCGCCTTCACCTTCCTGATGCGCGCGGCCGGCATCCCGGCACGCGTGGTGGTCGGCTACCAGGGCGGCTACTGGAACGCCTTCGCGCATTACCTCTTGATCCGCCAATCCGATGCGCACGCCTGGTCGGAAGTGTGGCTCAAGGGCCGCGGCTGGGTGCGCGTCGATCCGACCGCCGCGGTCAGCCGGGTGATCCTGGCCAGCACCGGCGGCGCCATGGGCGACGTGGGCGGCGGCGGCACCAGCTGGTGGCTGCCGTGGCGCGACCGCCTGGACATCGTCAATCGCTGGTGGGGACAGACCGTGGTCGGCTTCGACGCGCTGAAACAAAGCCGGCTGTTCACGCCGTTCGGCATCGGCCACGCCACCGCGCAGATGCTGGGCATCGCGCTGGCCATCGTGGTGTTCCTCGCGCTCGGGCTGGGCGCGCTGCTCGCGGCGCTGCGCCCGCGCGACAAACCGCGCGATGCGCTGGCCGCCGCGCAACAGCGTCTGCAGCGCAAGCTTGCGCGCTTCGGCGTCGTGCGCGGCGCGACGGAAGGCCCGCAAGACTTCTTCGCGCGTGGCACGGCGGCCCTGCCCGATTCGGCATTGACGCTGCGTGCACTGTCAACCGAATACCTTGTGCTGCGTTACGCCTATGCCGAACCACCGCCTGAACGAATCCGCGCATTCGTGCGCAACGTCCGCCACTTTCGCCCTCGCCGCGTGGTCAAATAGACAGCATCAGTTCATCCCGGAGGCCTGTCATGTCACGTCGCACGTTGTTCTTATCGGTCATGGGGGCACTGGCCCTGGGCGGTTGCGCCACCATTCCGACGCCCTTGCAAGGCAATTACACGCCGGTTGCGCTGAGCGCGGCGCAAACCGGCGCCGCCAGCGCGGCACCAGTGCGCTGGGGTGGCGAAATCATCGAAACCAAACCGCGCGAGCAGCAAACCTGCTTCTTCGTGCTGGCCGAGCCGCTGGATTCGCAGGCGCGCCCGAAGGCCGGCGAGCAAAGCTTGGGGCGCTTCGTTGCCTGCAAGCAGGGCTTCTACGATCCGGAAGTGTTCCACAAGGGCCGCGAAATCACCGTCACCGGAACGCTGAACGGCTCCGTGCAGCACAAGGTCGGCCAGTTCGACTACACCTATCCGAAAGTCGAAGCCAACAATGTTTACTTGTGGCCGAAACGACCGCTGTATGTCGAGCGCCCCTACTACAACTCGTGGGGTCCTTGGGGCCCGTGGGGCGATCCGTTCTGGGGCGGTGGCTGGGGCCCTTGGGGTTACGGTCCGTGGTATTACCCGCCGCGCGTGATCGTGGTGCCGGATCGGGATCGGGAGCCACCGCCGCCGCCGAAGAAAGGCTGACGCGGAAGCCAAGAGCCATCCCCCTCATTCCCCCTTCGATGCGAAGGGGGAAGTTTTTTTCAGGCCATGCGTTCGGGCATCTGCTTGCCGGCCAACAGGTGCACGTGCAGGTGGTACACCGTCTGCCCGCCGCCCTTGTTGCAGTTGATCACGCAGCGGTAGCCGGCTTCGGCAAATCCTTCGCGCTTGGCATACGCCGCTGCGGCCAGCAGCAGTTTGCCCAACAGTGGGGCATCGGCCTCGCCGACGTCGTTCAAAGTTGCAAAGGACTTTTTCGGAATAAACAGCACGTGCACCGGCGCCTGCGGATGGATATCGCGAAACGCCAGCACGTCGTTGTCCTCGTACACGATGTCGGCCGGGATCTCGCGGCGGATGATCTTGTCGAAAATGGTGTCGGACATGGCGGCTGTGGACTGCGTAGTGAGTCGAACTAGGGAGCGGAGGCCGGAAACAGCGTAAACGGTGACGCTAGACAAATCACCCCCTTCCGAAGGAAGGGGGTCGCGCGCCTCGCGCGGGGGGGGATGCCGGCCGTCACGCGAAAGCCATCCCCCTCAATCCCCCTTCGCAAGCGAAGGGGGACATTCCATCAATCATCGAGCGCGTGACGGCTGCCGAACGCATGCGCCAGGGTGCCGCGATCGACGTATTCGAGTTCGCCGCCCAGCGGCACGCCGTGCGCGAGCCGGGTCGCGCGCACGTTGGCTGCGTGCGCGAGTTGCCCCAACCAGTGCGCGGTGGCTTCACCTTCGACGGTCGGGTTGGTCGCGATCACCATCTCGCGCACTTCGCCTTGCGCGAGGCGCCGCGTCAACAACTCCGCGCCGAGTTCATGCGGGCCCAAACCATCCAGCGGCGACAGGCGCCCCATCAACACAAAATAGCGACCACGGTAACCCGTGGCCTGCTCGATCGCGAGCAGATCGGCCGGCGTCTCCACCACGCACAACAGCGAGGCGTCGCGCGAGGCGTTCGCGCAGATCGCGCACGCATCGGCTTCGCTGAAATTGCGGCAGGATTTGCAGTGGCCGATGCGTTGCATCGCGGCCTGCAAGGTTTGCGCCAGATGCACACCGCCCTCGCGATCGCGTTCCAGCAGATGGAACGCCATGCGCTGCGCGCTCTTGGCGCCGACGCCGGGCAGGCAACGCAGGGCTTCGATCAGGTCGGCGAGGAGGTTGGGTTGGTCGGCCATGGGGTGGGAAACCGGGGTCAGAGTCGCTTTTCCGAAACCTGCTTCGCACATGCGGATGACTGCTGGAAAGGCGACTCTGACCCCATTTCAAAATGGAAGCTTGAATCCCGGCGGCAGGTTCATGCCCGCACCCACGCCGCCCAGCTTCTGCTGGCTGGCCTCGGCCACCTTGTTGACGGCGTCGTTGACTGCCGCCGCGACCATGTCCTCGGCCATCTCGGGGTCGTCCGCCATCAGCTTGCGGTCGATGCGCACGCGGCGCACCTCGTGACGGCCACTCATGCTGACCTCGACCATGCCGCCGCCGGCGCTGCCGGTCACTTCCAGTTTGGCGATTTCTTCCTGCGCGCGCTTCAGGTTTTCCTGCATCTGCTGCGCCTGTTGCATCAATTGTCCTATCTGGCCTTTCATGCTTGCCTGCCTGTCGGTCGAATGCTTTCCGGAATGATTTGCGCACCGAACTGGCGCTGCATGTCCTGGATGAACGGGTCTTCCGCCAGCGCACGTTCGGCAGCGGCCTGTTCTTCGGAGCGCGCTTTCGCCGCACGCGTGGCCGGTGTTTCCGCCACGGCCTCGTGCACGATGCGCACGCGCAACGGGCGGCCGATCGCCGCACCGAGTTGATCCTGCAATTGCCTGCACACGGCGTCGCTGCTGAAGATGACGTGCTCGGGCTTGAGCGCCAGCGTCAGCACCTCGCCCTCGAACGACTTCGGCACCGCATGCTGCGCAAGCAGCCCGACGGGGCCGCCCAGGCCCGCCGCGCGGATCCACATCTCCCAATCGGCGATGCCCTGGATACGTGGCGCCGCAGCTGCGGGCTTGGCCGGTTTTTCCGGTGCGTCGGCAACACCGCCGGCATGCGTCACGCCGACATGCTGCGCCGAGGGTGCCGACGCAATGCTTGTCGTTCGTGGTGTTGGCGCGCCCTCGCGCTGGGCAGGCGCTGCCTGCCTTGCTTCGCCATCGGCGCCGCCACGAAACGCCAGCATCCGCAACAGCGTCATCTCGAAACCGGAACGCACATCCGGCGCCAGCGGCAGGTCGCGACGGCCGTTGAGCGCGAACTGGTACCACACCTGCACGTCCTCGGGGGCGAGTTTGCCGGCAAGTGCGCCCAGCACCTCACGCTCGGCTTCATCACCGGCGTACCCCGGCACCAGTTGCCGCAACTGGATGCGGTGCAAGGCGGTCGCGAGTTGCTCCAGTACCACCGCGAAATCGGGCGACAAGCCGGCAATGCGGTCGGCTTCGTCCAACAACGCCTTACCGTTGCCCTCGGCCAGCGCCTGCAGCAACACGCCAACGTCGTTGTCGGCGATCGTACCCAGCATCGCGCGCACGTCGCCCACGTGCAGCGTGCCGCCGCCGTGCGCGATCGCCTGGTCAAGCAACGACAACCCGTCGCGCAACGAGCCGTCCGCGCCGCGCGCAAGGGCATCGATCGCGCCGTCGTCGAAGCCGACGCTTTCCTTGCCGAGGATCATCCGCATCTGCCCGGCGATCTGTTCCGGCAGCAGACGTTTCAAACCGAATTTCAGGCAACGTGACAACACCGTCACCGGCAATTTCTGCGGATCGGTGGTGGCCAACAGGAACTTCACGTGTTCGGGCGGTTCTTCCAGCGTCTTCAACAGCGCGTTGAAGGCGCTCTTGGAGAGCATGTGCACCTCGTCCACGAGGTACACCTTGTAGCGGCCCTGCGCCGGTGCGTACTGCGCGTTCTCGATCACCTCGCGCACGTCGTCCACGCCGGTGTTGCTGGCCGCGTCGATCTCGATCAGGTCCACGAAACGCCCGGCATCGACCGCCTTGCAGATCGCGCACTCGCCGCAAGGGTGCGCGGACATGCCCTTTTCGCAGTTCAGCGACTTGGCGAAGATGCGCGCGATCGTGGTCTTGCCGACGCCGCGGGTGCCGGTGAAGAGGTACGCGTGGTGCACGCGTCCGGAATCCAGCGCGTGGGTCAGTGCCTTGACCACGTGTTCCTGCCCGACCAGTTCATCGAACTGCTTCGGACGCCACTTGCGGGCGAGAACCTGATAACTCATGGGGACGACTTCGAGGCCATCCCCCATTGTGCCAAGTCAGGGCGACAAGACCAAGCGCACAGGCGCATTCGCTTGCAGCATTCGTCCTTGTACGTATTCCCCGCGCCCGTTATCCTGCGCAGTCCGCGGCGACCAACCCGCGGTTCGGAGAGGTGTCCGAGCGGTCGAAGGAGCACGCCTGGAAAGTGTGTAAGCGGCTAAACCCCGCTTCGCGGGTTCGAATCCCGCCCTCTCCGCCAGTTTATGGTGGCTCCGTCGGTGCCTCCGCGACGATAGATCGAAAACTCCGCCAGGGCCGGAAGGCAGCAACGGTATCGCTCGACTCGTGCGCCGGAGATACGCTGGCGGGGCCGCCGCCTTTTCAGGACACTCTGAATAATCCTCGTCATCCCCGCGAAAGCGGGGATCCAGTGACTTCAACCCGTTAAAACCAAAGACTCTGGATTCCCGCTTTCGCGGGAATGACGAGCAAAATCAGATTTCCTTCAGGGGTGCAGCCACTCGGAATCGCCCTCGACATAGTGCTCGCGCTTCCAGATCGGTACCCGCGCCTTGACTTGGTCGATCACGTAGCGACAGGCATCGAATGCCGCCGCGCGATGGCCCGCCGACACGCCCGCCCACACCGCGACCTCGCCCAGCGCCAAGTCGCCGATCCTGTGCACGCACACGATGCGTTCGACCGGAAAGCAGGATCGAGCTTCATCCACGATCCGTTGCCCCTCGGCCTGCGCCAGCTCGACATAGGCCTGATACGACAGGGCATGCACCGCGCGACCATCGTTGTGATCGCGCACGCGGCCCTCGAAACAGACCACCGCGCCGACACCGGCCGCTTCGAGTCCGCGTTGCAGGCGTGCGGCATCGATCGGTGCCGCGCTGATCGAAAAGCCGTCCATCAGCCCCCACTCACTGGCGGCAGGAACACCACCTCGTCGTTGTCCGCGAGGTGATGGTTCCAGTCGGTGAAAGCGCCATTGACGGCCACGCGCAAACGCTCCGGCGCGAACGTGAAGCCATGCCGCGCTGCAAGCTCGATGTACAGCGCAAGCACGTCAGGCGCCCCACTGGTCACGGTTTCCTCGGCCCGGCCCGCGGCGTCGCACAGTGCAGCGAAATACAACAGGCGATACCTCATCGCGGCACGACCTTGCCGGACTTCACCTCGCGCTTGCCGCCCGATTTCTCCAGCAAGCGCACCGGGCCGATCTGGATTTCGTGCGACAACGCCTTGCACATGTCGTACACGGTGAGCGCCGCGACACTGGCACCGGTCAAGGCCTCCATCTCGACGCCGGTCTTGTGCGTGATCGCGACCTCGCAGCGGATCGCAAGCGAGGTATCCGTGATGAAATCCGCCTCGATTCGACAACGTTCGATCGCCAGCGGGTGACAGAACGGAATCAGTTCGTGGGTGCGTTTGGCGGCCATGCTGCCGGCCACGATCGCGGTATCGATCACCGGCCCCTTCTTGCTGCGCATGCCACCCTCGCGCAACGCGTCGGCAACGGCTTTCGGAAACCGCACCACGGCTTCGGCCACGGCGACGCGCGCGGTGGCGGCTTTGGCGCCGACATCGACCATGCGCGGGCGGTTGGCGGCATCGAGATGAGATAATTTTCTTTGAGTCATATGGCGCCAGTGACAAAGGCTCTGGACGCGGATCTACGCGGATAAGCGCGGATAAGAGAAAGGCTCTTTTGCCTTATCCGCTGTTTCCGTGTTCATCCGCGTCAAAGGTTTTACCCACCTATACGATACATCTCCACGTGCTCCAGCACGCCCGCCGCGCGCAACTCGGCGCGGCGTTCGCTGTAGCGGTCGCCGCGATGGCTCCAGATGCCGGCCACGGTCGCGCGCAACGCGGCATCGGATTCGCCCGCGCGCAGCGGCGCGCGCAGGTCGTGGCCGGCGTGCGCGAACAGGCAGGTATACAACTTTCCGTCGGCCGCCAACCGCGCGCGCGTGCAACCGCCGCAAAACGGTTCGGTCACGGAATTGATGAAGCCCACCTCGCCCGCGCCATCGCGAAAACGCCAGCGCCGCGACGTGGATGCGGCATTGCGCGGCAATGCCTCCAGCGGCCAGCGCGCATCGATGCGTCGCACCAATTCCGCGCCGGGCACCACCCGGTCACCACGCCAGCCGTTGACGGTGCCGACATCCATGTATTCGATGAAGCGCACGATGTGGCCGGTGCCGCGGAAGCGTGCCACCAGATCCGGCACGCCGTCGTCGTTGACGCCGCGCATCACCACGCAGTTGATCTTGAGCGGTGCTAATCCCACCCGTTCCGCCGCCGCGATGCCAGCCTCGACCTGCGCAAGCTCGCCACGCCCGCCGGACATCCTGCGAAACACGTCCGGGTCCGCGCTGTCCATGCTCACGGTGATGCGCTGCAGGCCGGCGTCGCGCAATGCTTGAGCGAGTTTCGGCAGCAGCACGCCGTTGGTCGTGAGTGCCAGGTCCTCGACGCCGTCGATGGCAGCCAACCGCGCAACCAGTTCCGGCAAACCACGGCGCAGCAAGGGTTCGCCGCCGGTCAACCGCAACTTTTTCACGCCCAGCGACACGAACACCCGCGCGATGCGTTCGATCTCGTCGAAGTCCAGGCGATCGCGGGCACGCAGGAAAGCATGATCGGCGGGATACGCTTCTTCCGGCATGCAGTACGGACAGCGGAAGTTGCAGCGGTCGATCACCGAGATCCGCAAGTCCCTCAAGGCGCGCCCCAACGCATCGGGCGGCGCCAGCGACGGCTGCAACGCGAATGGCGCCTCGGGTTTCATCAGCCGGCTTCCGTGCGCACCGGGTGCGGCGCATGCAGGGGGTAACGGCCATCCGGCACCGCCACCTTGAAGCCGCGTCCACGCAAGGCTTGCGCATCCGCTTCGCTGCCGTAGTGGTACAGCAACAGTTGCGCGCGCATTGCTTCGGGGTATTCGCGTTCCAGATCATCTACACCGGTATGCGACGGATTGCCGTGCAACGCGCAGTCGTGCGCGATCAAGGTTTGCGCATCAGCCAGGGCGGACAAAGTCTCCGGGATCGGACGAGTATCGCCAGTCCACCCAAAGCATCCGCGCAACGCCACGCCGAACGAAGTTCCCGGCACGTGGTGACGCGTCGCGAACACATCGAACCACCAGCCATCCAGCCAGAACCCGCGCGTCAGCGCGACCAGTCGGAACGCTTCCCAGAAATTGGAGCCACCCTCGGCGATCGCGTTCGGATAATCGGCAACACGCGCCTGCAGGATCGGCACCAGGTTGGCGTGCATGAACAGCTTGACCCGCCCGCGCTGTGCCGGATCGAACCACGCCGTGTGGAACAGGCGCTCCAGCCCGGCCACGTGATCCATGTGGCCGTGCGTGATGAACACCGCCGGCGGCAGCGCGCCGTAACCGCGCAGGTAATGTTCGAGCGTGCCTGGACCGCAATCGATCAGCAGCAACGGGGTGCCGTCGCGCTCCAGCACCGCACCAGACGCGCCCAGATCGACGGCACTGGCGGCGCCAGTGCCGAGCACGTGCAGCGACCAAACACCCGCCCCGGCGTCACGCACTGACGCGTCAACACGGGAATGGCTCACCGCATGTTTCATGCTTCGGTACCGAGCGTGCGTTCGTAAGCGCGCATCAATGGGGTCCAGATTTCTCGATCCAGCGTTGTCTCGTCATGATCGCACGCACCCACCTTCAACAGCGAGCGCTTGAAGCGGGCCAGGTTGGCCAGCTTCCAGGCAGTGCCGCTTACCCGCAGCTCGCCCCGATCGAAATCGACCAACCACAACGCGCCGCCGGCCGCGAGGATATTGTGCGCGTTCAGGTCGGCGTGATCCACGCCTGCCGCATGGAACCGCGCGATCAGCGCGCCGACCTGCTCTGCCAGCGCCGCATCAAAACGTTGCGACTGGATGACTTCGGTGAGGGTCTGCGCATTCTCGATCGCACGCGTGATCAGATCCGCGGTGTAATACGGCCCGCGCCGCAGGTAGCGCGCAGCGACCGGCGCCGGCACCGGCAGGCCGCGTGCGGCCAGTTCCCCCAGCAACCGGAACTCCGCGAACCCGCGATTGCGGCTGCGTCCGTTCCACACGTAGCGATCGTCCAGCAATGGCGCCATCCAGCCACCGCGGTGGTAATGCCGCAACACGCAGGCACCGACCGGCGTATCCAGATGGGCGACGCCGCCGCGCCCGCCGGCGGCGGTGCGCAGGGCATCGCGCGACAACCACCAATCGCGATCGAACCAGGCCAAGGTGGGCGTTGCGGGCAAATTTCCGTCGTACACCATCGCGCCCTTGCCGGATGCGACAATGCGCGGGTCCACCGTATGATTTCCAGCGCCTGGATGCTTCGACATGCTCACGCCACAAGTCTAGCAAGCCCGATGCCCGAACCCCTCGAATCCCTGTGCCTGCTGCGCACCTCTGCCCTGGGCGACGTGACCCACGTGGTACCGCTGGTGCGCACGCTGCAGGCGGCATCGCCGCAAACGCGCCTGACCTGGATCGCGGGCAAACTGGAACACAAACTGGTCGGCGACATCGCCGGTGTCGAGTTCCTGGTATTCGACAAGACCGCCGGCATCGCCGGATACCGTTCCGTGCGAAAGGCACTGGCGGGGCGTCACTTCGATGCGCTGCTGCAGATGCAGGTTGCATTGCGTTCCAACCTGCTGAGTCTCGTCGTGCATGCCGACCGCCGCATCGGCTACGACCACGCGCGCGCCAAGGATCTGCACGGCCTGTTTGTCAACGAGCGCATCCCCGCACGCGGCAGCGAACACGTGCTGGACGCGATGGGGAGTTTCATCGAACCGTTGGGCCTCAAGCAGACGTCGGTGCGCTGGGACATTCCGATCCCTGACGACGCGCGCGCATGGGCCTTGGCGCAATGGCCCGACGACGGGCAGCCGACACTCATAATCAGTGCGGCTTCCAGCCACGCGCTGCGCAACTGGCGCCCCGAGCGGTACGCCGCCATCGCCGATCACGCCGCGCAAGCGCTGCAGATGCGAGTGGCGTTGACCGGCGGGCCATCCACGCAGGAACGCGCGCTTGGTGATGCGATCCTCGCGCACATGCAAACGCGGCCACTCGATTTGATCGGACGCGACACCTTGAAACGCGCATTGGCGCTGTACCAGCGTGCTTCCATCGTGGTGACGCCCGACGCCGGGCCCATGCACATGGCCAATGCGGTCGGCGCGCGCGTGCTGGGCCTGCACGCCGCCAGCAATCCCGCGCGTTCGGGTCCGTATTCCGACCGCCGCTGGTGCGTGGATCGCTACGATGATGCGGCGCGCAAGTTTCTGCACAAGTCCGCCGTGGCAATCCCGTGGGGAACGAAGATCGAATATCCAGGCGTGATGGATCTGGTGACGGTCGACGATGTGGTGGCAAAGCTCGAAGCCGCGCTTCAGGCGCCCGCACCATAATCCTGGTACGACTTTTCCTCCACCAACCGTGAACCCAGCTTCAGGTTGATTGCACGCTTGACCGCCGCGCGCTTGTCGTTGGTGTGGTACACCGCGCGCGCCAGTTCGATGAAGCGCGCGTCAAAGGCATGGTCGCGTTCCTTCACGCGTATTTCATCCTCGATTTCCCACAGCGCCTCGTTGATGCGTTTCAACTGGCCGCGCTCGGCCGCAATGTCGATGCGCGAGTGTTCGTCCGCACGCCACAGGCCATCCAGCAACTGAAGTTCATCGCGCACGTTGGCCAGTTTGGCCGCGTCGGCGATGCGTTCGGACTTGATTTCGAGAATCGTGATCTTGTCGATCAGTTCTCCATAAGACACCGGTGCGGAGATCAGGTTCATTTCATCGCCACTCGGAAAAATGATGCGCAGCGTAACAACTCTCGGCACTTTCGACACCTGACCCTTGCATTCTTCGCAGCCTTCCCCACCTTGCAAATTGGTGCCCTTCAAGACGGCACGCCGATCCGATGGAGTGCAGCAATGAAAATTCTGATGGTGATGACCTCACACGGGCAGCTTGGCGACACCGGCAAGCCGACCGGATTGTGGCTGGAAGAACTGGCCACCCCGTACTACGTGTTCAAGGATGCCGGCGCCGAACTGACCTTGGCTTCGCCCGCGGGCGGGCAGCCACCGGTCGATCCCGGCAGCGAGCAGGCCGACAACCAGACCGAGGCCACCCGGCGTTTCCGGGCCGACCCCAAGGCCATGCAGGCGCTCGAGCACACCCACAAGCTGGCGGACATCGATCCCGAAGCCTACGACGCTGTGTTCTACCCGGGCGGCCATGGCCCGTTGTGGGATCTTGCCGACAACGAGGATTCGCGCATCCTGATCGACGCGATCTACGCGGCGGGCAAGCCGGTCGCCGCGGTGTGCCACGGTGTCGCCGCGCTGCGCGACGCGCGCGGCCCGTTCGGGCTGCCGCTGGTGCGTGGCCAGGCCGTCACCGGATTCTCCGATTCCGAAGAGCGCGCCGCGGGGCTTGCCGACATGGTGCCGTTCCTCATCGAGGACATGCTGAAGGAAGCCGGTGGCAACTATTCCAGCGCCGCCGATTGGCAGCCGCACGTGGTCACCTCGCACAACCTCATCACCGGCCAGAATCCGGCGTCGTCGGCCGGTGCAGCCAAGGCCGTGCTGGAACAGTTGCGGCAACCGGCTCAGGCCGCGGCCTGAGCGGGCGCCGCGTCGACAGCGCCTCTCGGTCACTTTCCGGCGGGCGCTGGCATCGCAGCCCTCTCGACATACGGCACCAGGCCGGTGGGCGTCGGCAACGCCTGCAGGAACTTCGGATTGCGCCGCGCGTGGGTGGCCTGTTCGTAGGCGTAGGCGATGCCGATCAAGGTGGGCTCGCTCCATTTGCGTCCGAAGAACAACATCCCGACCGGCAGGCCGTGCACGAAACCGGCCGGCACGGTGATCGATGGATAACCCGCCACCGCCGCAGGGCCGTAGGCCGAAGGCAGGTCCGGGTCACCATTGACCAGATCGATCGGCCAGGTCGGCGGCTGCGCCGGCGCCAGCAACGCATCGAGATGGTGCGCGTTCATTGCGGCGTCGATGCCTTCGGGGCCTGCGAGTTTCTGCAATTTGGCCAGCGCGTCGCGATAGGCCTTGTCGGTCAATGGCCCCTTGGCCTCCGCCTCGGTGAACAGTTCCTGCCCGAACCACGGCATTTCCTCGGCGGCATGCGCCTTGTCGAACGCAATCAGGTCTGCCAACGAATGCACCTTCAGGCCCTTGCGCGTCGCGAGGTAGGCATTGATGTCGTGCTTGAACTGGTAAAGCAGCACGGTTGACTCGGCCTTGCCGTAATCGTTGACGTGCGGAATCTTGACGTTGTCGATCACGCTGGCGCCATGTGCGCGCAGCACCTGGATGGTTTGATCCAGCAACTTCGTCACCGCGGGGCCGTCATCGGAAAGCTCGCGTACCACGCCGATACGTTTGCCCTTGAGCGCATTCGGATCGAGGAACTTCGTGTAGTCCGTGGCGTGCCGGTCCGCGTTCTTCGTGGCCGGATCGCGCGGATCGCTGCCCGCGATCGCGGTCAGCACGATCGCCGCATCGCGCACGTCGCGCGCCATGGGCCCGGCGGTGTCCTGGGTCGAACTGATCGGAATGATTCCGGCACGGCTGACCAGTCCGACCGTGGGCTTGATGCCGACGATGCCGTTGGCCGCCGATGGGCAAATGACGGAACCGTTGGTTTCGGTGCCGATCGCGACGGTCACGAAACCTGCCGCGACCGCGGCCGCCGACCCAGAGCTTGAACCGCAGGCGCTGTGGTCGAGCACATACGGATTACGCGTCAAACCACCACGTCCGCTCCAGCCGCTGGACGAATGCGTCGAGCGATAATTGGCCCACTCGCTGAGATTGGTCTTGCCGAGGATCACCGCGCCCGCCTTGCGCAGCTTGGCCGCAACGGTCGCGTCACGCGGCGCGGGCGCGCCCAGCATTGCCAGCGAGCCCGCCGTGGTCGGCATCTTGTCGCCGGTGTCGATGTTGGCTTTCAGCAGGATCGGGATGCCCCAAAGCGGGCCGTGCGTGCCCTTGGCGCGCGCTGCATCACGGCGTTTCGCAATCGACAACGCATCGGGATTCAGCTGCAGCACCGAGTTGACCCGCGGCCCGGCCTGGTCGAGCGCGTCGATGCGCCGGATGAAGTCGCGGACCAATTGCTGTGAACCGAGTTTCCCGGCAGCCATCTGCTGCTGCAGCGACGTGATATCCGCGTAGTCGGTCGCTGCATCGATCGATGACGCGGGCGGGCCGGCCAGCGCAGCGATGGAAACACTGCAGAGCAACGCGATAGCGCAGCGCCCTGAACGTCGACTTTTCACGACAGCACCTCCCGTCAATTATGCGAATCGGAAAAGCATTCGACACGGATCAACGCGGATGGCCACGGATTTTTCTCATCCGTGTTGATCCGCGAAAATCCGTGTCCAAAGTGCTCTTGCGCTTTGCCATGCATTGCGCATGAATATCGGCTTTCCAGAGGTCAATACCCGATCACCTCGCCATCCCTGCGCATCTCGCTGGCGCCCTTGTAAACGTGATCCCTGGCGTCGTACTGGATCGCCTCGTAGCCGCCGTAGCCGCCTTCCGCATGGGTGGTCACCTTCACCTTGTAACCGCGTTGGCGCAGCGCGTCGGCGACGCCGGGGTCGAACCCGGATTCCAGCATCACCATTCCGGTGCCTTTCGATGGCAGACCGGTCGGCGTCGCATCGCCAACGTGATCCCAGCGCGCAGCGTCGCCCGCTTCCTGCACGTTCATGCCGAAGTCGATCATGTTGACAAGAACCTGGGTCTGTCCCTGCGGCTGGAAATAGCCGCCCATCACGCCGAACGCCATCCACGGCTCGCCATCCTTCATCACGAAGGCCGGGATGATGGTGTGGAACGGTCGCTTGCGCGGCGCGTAGGCGTTGGCACTCTTCGGGTTCAGGGAATACAGCGCGCCGCGATCCTGGAAAATGAAGCCCAGGCCCGGCGCCGCCTCGCCCGAACCCATCCCGGCGTAGTTCGACTCGATCATCGAGACCATCATGCCGCTGCTGTCAGCGGTTTCGAAGTCGGTGGTGTCGCCGCTGCCCGAGGGATACACGCCCGTCTGGTAGGGCAGCGGGTTGCCGGGTGCGATGTCCGGATTGGCGTGCTGCAGATCGAGCAGCTTGCGCCGCTGATCCGCGTACGCCTGCGACAACAATCCCTTCAACGGCGCATTGTAGAAACGCGGATCGGCGTACCACTTGGACAAATCCGCCGCGGCAAGCCGGAACGCGCCGATCTCGGCCATCAAGGTATCGGGACTGCCCACGCCCATCTTCTTGAGGTCGAAGCCCTTGAGTACGTTCAGCGTTTCAAGCGTCGCGAAGCCCTGTCCGTTCGGCGGCAGCTCGTACACGTCGTAGCCGCGATAGTCGACTGATTGCGGCGTGACCCATTCGCCGTGGAAGTCCGCGAAATCCGAATAAGCCGGGCCGCTACCGATGCTCTTGAAGAAGTTCGCCATCACGTGCGCGATCTGGCCCTTGTAGAACGCGTCGCGCCCGCCCTGGGCGATCAGGGTGAGCGTATGCGCCATGTCCGGATTGCGGAAGATTTCTCCCGCGCGCGGCGTGTGGCCGTCGATCAGGAACACTTTCTGTGCGTTCTGGAAATCCTTGATCAAACCCTTGTGCTTCTCGAACGCGGCCCAGTTGCCCTTCCAGTATTCGGCCACGACCTGGGTGACCGGAAAGCCATGGCTCGCGTAGTAAATCGCGGGCGCCAAGTCTTCGCTGATCGGCAGCTTGCCGAACTTCGCGTGCAGCGCGAACCACGCATCGACGATGCCCGGCACCGTCACCGGCAGCGGCCCGAGCAGCGGAATCTGGTCGGTCAGCTGCATGCCGGCCTGCTCATAGGCCGCCTTCACGTCGGCCTGCATCTGCGCAAGCGAACGATCCTTGGGCGACCAGCCGGAACCGTTGTAGCCGTACAACTTGTGTGTCTTGGGGTCGTACACGATCACGAACGCGTCGGCGCCGAGCCCGTTCAACACCGGCTCGGTCAGGCACAACATCGCGCTGGTGGCGATCGCGGCATCCACCGCACTGCCGCCCTTCTTCAGAATCTCGACGCCCACCAGTGAAGCCAGCGGCTGTTCGCTCGCGATCATCCCGTGCTGCGCGAACACCGGCGAACGCGTCGCCCATGGCTCGCCCGCATAGTGATCGCCGCGGCTGATGCCGGCCTGCGCAGCGGTCATGCCCGACAGCAACACGAGGCCACCGGAAAGCACCGCCGCCAGCACCCGCAGGTGCAGCCGCGACCCACGCCTCGATCCACGACGCCCGCTCGAAAACACGTTCATGCACTCCCTCCCGTGCGATTGACGAATCCACTGAGCATACGCCGAGACACGGGCCCGGCGCGACTGCCGTCAGTCGTAGTCAGCCTCGGCCATGGAGCATCGCCAAGCCATCGCCCTGATATCAGGCCCGCAGCAATCGGTGGCGGCCCGGAACGCACATTCCGGCAACAATTTCGGTTGTAAGCCCCCCAGCAGCGCAACTATCATGGGCGGCCCGCAACTGCGGGGGTGCATCACGGATGATGTGGACAACGCGCCGGATGGGTTCCGCCAATCTGTTCGCAAAAAGTTCTGGAGAGGTGGCGGAGTGGTCGATCGCGCCGGATTCGAAATCCGGTTTACGGTTATGCCGTAACGTGGGTTCGAATCCCACCCTCTCCGCCATGAGTGCAAAACGCCCCTCGCGGGCGTTTTTGCGTATGTGGGCAACACCCCACGGTTCTCACCGCCTGCACCCCTCCAACCGCAACCGCTTGCCGACCCGCAGGTCGGACGCAGCGTGCAGGTGGTTGCCGCGGATCAAATCGTGCACACCATCGCAATGGAAGCGCCGTGCAATCGAATACAGGGTGTCGCCCTTGCGAACGGTGTAGTGCCCGGCGGAGCCGTGCCGCGAGCTGCGCGATGGCGGCGGATCGGCGGCGACTTGCACCGGCGGGGTCGGCAACTGCGCGTTCTGCAACTGACTGGCCAAGGTGACCCAGCGGCCACCCGTGCATGATCGTTGGTACGCGCCCTCGAGGAACTTCGGCAGGTTGATGCGCGTATTGAGCGGCTGCAGCTGCGAGGGATCCATCTGCGGATTGAGGTTGCGCAGCGTGCGATACCAGCCGTAACGCGCGCCGTCGTCGTCGCCCAGGCACACCGCCAACTCGTTCAGGGACGCCGCCTGGGTGATGTTGACGTAACCCGGCGCACCATCGACCTTCGGGAAATGCAGGTTGTAGCGTTGCGGGTGCAGGAACAGCCACGCCGCCGCCAACACCATCGGCACGTATTCGCGGGTTTCCGGTGCCAATGCGAAGTAGACGTTCGGATCCCAGAAACTGGCATCCGGCGTGCCGGCCGCAAGGCGCCCCACCCGTCCCTCGCCACCGTTGTAGGCCGCCAACACCAGCGCGAGGTTGTCGTTGAGCAACCCCAATTCCTGGTTGAGATACGCCGCGGTCGCCTGCGCGGCCATGGTCGGATCGAAACGCTGGTCGAACCCGTCCACGGTATTCAGACCGAAGCGTGCGCCGGTGGCGGGCATGAACTGCAACGGGCCGACCGCACCCGATCGCGACACCGCATGCACGCGGCCACCCGATTCCTTGGCGATCAAGCCGAACAGGATCGCTTCGGGCAATCCTGCCTTGTGGAACGCGGGCCACATCTGGTAACGCAGGTACTGATAATCGACGTAAGCGCGGATCAGATTGGGCCGCAGCCGCGTCAACCAAACCTGCAACGCCGCTTGCACGGTACCGTTGGTGGCGACCAGGTCCGACAGTTTGTGATCGTGCAGCAACTGCACGGTGCGCTTTGCCTGCGGCAGCGTAGCCAGCACGCCCGAATTGTTCCCGGCGATGACCTGTTCCTCGTCATCGAGCGCCTCGTCATCCTCGGTGCCAAGGAAACTGCCGTCCTTCAGGCGCAACGCGCGATCATAGGCAGACAGGAAGCGCGCGGTATCGCAGCCGGGTGTGTTCACGCACTGATCGGATGCGCTGCGCATCGCGTCCAGCGCGGCCTTCAGCGTCTTCTGTGATTGCGCGTTGTCGCCGCGCCGCGCCTGTTCCAACGCCTGATCGTATTGCGCGCTGGCCTGGTTCAACTGCGCGTAAAGCTGGTTCAGACCCGAAGTCGACGCTTTCGTCGGCGCCTGCGCGCAGCCCGCCAGCAAACCCAGCGCGCCGACGCACGCCATCCATCCCAACCGCCGCATCATTACCACCACCCGAACGCGAGACAACGCACGCACCCTAGCGTGCAGCGGGCGGCGACTCAAGTTGCACGTTGCGGGAGTGCTGTCCTGCACTGCCGCGAAACGCCGGGTATTTCACGACACCCTGCTGTCACCACCACGCCGTACAATCGCAAGACCCATCACATGCCGGCACACGAGGAGGCCGCGTGAACGACATCCTGATCGGCAGGAATGATTCCACCGCGGTCGAACTCGATCCGCACTTCGGCAACCGCCACGGCATGATTGCGGGGGCCACCGGCACCGGCAAGACCGTGTCGCTGATGGTGCTGGCGGAAGGCTTCTCCAGGCTAGGGACGCCGGTGTTTCTGGCCGACGTCAAGGGCGACATCGCCGGCATGTCGCAACCCGCGTCTTCGCCGCCCGGTGACAAGCTGAAGGCGCGGCTTGAAAAACTCGGCATCGAGAAATCCTGGCAGCCGCAGGCCAACCCGGTGGTGTTCTGGGATCTGTACGGCAAACTCGGCTCGCCGGTGCGCGCCACGGTTTCCGAGATGGGCCCGACGCTGCTGGCGCGCGTGCTGGAACTGAACGACACCCAGCAGGGCGTGCTGGAAATCGTGTTCAAGCTGGCCGACGACAATGGCTGGTTGTTGCTGGACCTTCCCGACCTGCGCGCGCTGCTGAATTACGTCGGCGACAACTCCAGGGACGTTTCGCAACATTACGGGCTGGTCAGCAAATCCAGCCTCGGCGCGGTGCAGCGCGCACTGCTGCAACTGGAGCAACAAGGTGCCGCGCAATTCTTCGGCGAACCCGCGCTGGACTTGCAGGACATCATGCGTCAGGACATGTCGGGGCGCGGCATCATCAACATCCTTGCTGCCGACCAGTTGATCCTGAAGCCGAAACTGTATTCGACGTTCCTGCTGTGGATGCTGTCGGAACTGTTCGAGCAACTGCCCGAGGTCGGCGACCCCGATCATCCCGGGCTGGTGTTCTTCTTCGACGAAGCGCACCTGCTGTTCGACGATTGTCCGCCCGCATTGCAACAACGGGTCGAACAGGTCGTGCGCCTGATCCGCTCCAAGGGCGTAGGTGTGTATTTCTGCTCGCAGAATCCCGACGACGTACCCGACGTGATCCTGGGCCAGATGGGCAACCGCATCCAGCACGCGTTGCGTGCGTTCACGCCACGCGACCAGAAAGCCGTGAAGGCCGCTGCGGAAACCTTCGCGCCGAACCCGAAACTCGACGTCGCCAAGGTCATTGGCGAATTGGGCACCGGTGAGGCACTGGCATCCACTTTGCGCGACAAGGGCGCGCCCACGCCGGTCGAGCGCGTGCTGGTTTCGACGCCGACCTGCCGGCTCGGTCCGATCAGCGACGAGGAGCGCGCGACGATCCGCTCGCGCTCCCCAGTCGGGCCGAAATACGACACCACCATCAACCGCGAATCGGCGGCGGAAATGCTGGCCAAACGCGCCGACGAAAAGGCCGTCGACAACCCGAAAGACACCGCGCAGCAGGAAGCCGACAAGGCCCCGCAAGGCTCCGCGTGGGGTGGCGCGATGCACGACGCGATCTTCGGCACCAAGCGCCGCCAGGGCATGCTCGAAACCATGGCCAAGCAAACCGTGCGCACCATGGGCAGCCAGCTCGGTCGCCAGATCTTGCGCGGCGTGCTGGGCGGCATCTTCGGTGGCAAACGCTGAGAACCATGTCCCGTTGGCGTCCGCCCCCACCCCGCTCGACGGCGATCATCACACGCGCGGGTTTCAATGCGTTGAAGGCCGAGCTCGACCACCTGTGGCGCGAGCTGCGCCCCGAAGTCGTGAAGGCACTCGCGGCAGCCGCGGCCGAAGGCGACCGCTCCGAGAACGCGGAGTACACCTATCGCAAGAAGCAACTCGGTGAGATCGACCGACGCGTACGATACCTGTCCAAACGCATTCCCTCACTGAAGGTCGCGGAAGGCGTTCCCGCCGATCGTGAAGCCGTGTTCTTCGGCGCCACGCTGGCAATCGAAAACACGGACACCGGCGAGACGCATACGTACCGCATCGTCGGCCCCGATGAAACCGACGCAAGGAAAGGTTGGATCAGCGTCGATTCACCGCTGGCGCGCGCGGCGCTGAAGAAACGCATCGACGAGGAATTCGAGGCGGAGTTGCCGGGCGGCAAGACGCGGTTCGTAGTGTTGTCCGCGGGCTACCCGGACGAACGCAACGTCAAATGACAACCAGGTGGCGCGAGCCCGCGCCGGGAACCGCGGCCAGCGCGACACGCTCATCAAACGTTGCAAAGCAAGCGCCGTGGCGCGATGCCAACGCCAGCAGATAGGCATCCGTCAACTGTCTGGGTGTCAGCAGACTGCGCCATTCAAACGCGGCTTCGTCCAGCAGACTCGCGTCATCGGGGAGAAACGCGTGATGTCGCGTAAGGGTCGCTTCACGCAAAAGCGTCGCGGCTTGGGCAGGCGTGACGTGGCCCGGGTACGCCGGCTGCGACAGGATGCGTACGCAGCCGTTTTCCGTGATCGGGCACGATGCCCATCCATGTCGGACATTGGCCGCAAGCCACGCCCGGGCACGGCCGTGGTGTACGTGCGCTGCATCCAGCAACGCGATCAGCACGTTGACGTCAAGCAGCGCTCGCATCAAACGCCTTCGCGTTCACGCAGGCGCTCGACGGTTTCGTCGCTGACGAGGCGCCCCTTGGCCGCGAGCGGCTTGAACCCGTAAAAAGCCGGCTCCTCGGCGACGCCTTCCGAAGGCTTCGAGCCGGTCAGGGCTTCGCGGGCGAGCTCGGACAGAACCTTGCCTGCCGTTTCACCGCTGCGTCGTGCAAGGCCCTTTACTGCGGTCAACACGTCGCTGTCGATGTCGAGCGTGGTGCGCATGGCGGAATCCCAGCTATCAATGGACGACTGGATGTTATGACATCTGATGCACTGATGCAATGATGCCGCAACTCACGCCAGCACGGCTTCCAGATCGTGCGCGCCCGCGCCCATGACGTGCACTTGCACGAACTGCCCTGACTTCAAGGCCAAGCCATCCGTGATCCGCACCACGCCGTCGATCTCGGGGGCATCCGCCATCGAGCGCGCGATGGCGCCATTGGCACCCACTTCGTCCACCAGAATTTTCAAAGTGCGGCCGATCTTCTTCTGCAGTTTCGCGGCGGAAATCTCCGCCTGCACCGCCATGAAACGTTCCAGCCGATCTTCCTTCAATTCATCGGGTACCGGATCGGGCAACGCATTGGCCTTGGCGCCGCCGACGGGCGAGTAAGCGAACGCGCCCACACGATCGAGTTGCGCTTCATGCAGGAAATCCAGCAACTCCTCGAACTCGGCGTCGGTTTCGCCGGGAAAGCCGACGATGAAGGTGCTGCGGATCGTCAGATCGGGGCAAGCCTTGCGCCACGCGTGGATGCGCTCCAGCGTCTTGTCGATGTTGCCGGGACGCTTCATCAACTTGAGGATGCGCGGGCTGGCGTGCTGGAACGGGATGTCGAGATACGGAAGGATTCTCCCTTCCGCCATCAGCGGGATCACTTCGTCGACGTGCGGATACGGGTACACGTAGTGCAGGCGCACCCATGCGCCGAGTTCGCCCAAACCGCGGCAGAGGTCGGTCATGCGCGTCTGGTACGCAGCGCCGCGCCACGCGCGTTCCGCGTAACGCACATCGACGCCATACGCACTGGTGTCCTGCGAAATCACCAGCAATTCCTTGACGCCGGAGCGCACCAGTTTCTCGGCTTCGATCAGCACCTCATCGATCGGTCGCGAAACAAGGTTCCCGCGCATCGACGGGATGATGCAGAAGGTGCAGCGGTGGTTGCAGCCTTCGGAAATCTTCAGGTACGCGTAGTGCTTTGGGGTCAGCTTGATGCCCGTGTCGGGCACGAGGTCCACGAATGGATCGTGCGGCTTCGGGAGCGCCGCGTGCACCGCACCCATCACGTTGGCGTAATCCTGCGGGCCGGTGATCGCCAGCACCTCGGGATAGGCCTCGCGGATCAGCGCATCGCGCTTGCCGAGGCAGCCCGTCACGATGACCTTGCCGTTCTCGTGCAGCGCCTCGCCGATCGCGTCCAGCGATTCCTGCACTGCTGCGTCGATGAAGCCGCAGGTGTTGACGATCACCGCGTTGGCCTTGTCATAGCGCGGCACGATCTCGTAGCCCTCGGCCTGCAACTGGGTGAGGATGCGTTCGGAATCGACCAGCGCCTTGGGGCAGCCGAGGCTGACGAAACCGACTTTGGGATTGGGGATGGGCATGGGCGAACACGCTTGGGTGAACCGGTAATTTTACAGGCTTTGGCCCGCCACCATCCGCGCGTCACAAGCTGGCCTTGTCCAACATGCCCATCAATTTTGGTTTGCGTCGATGCAGCTCCCGAACGTGCGCCACCAGCGGACGCCATTCGGACACCTGCAGCAACTTCGACGCTTCACTCAGGTTCGCGACCAACCGCTTGTAGTCACTGGCGCTGTTCAATGCTTCGGCCTGCGCCTGTGCGACACGCAGATAAAACGCGCCGGCGTCGGCCGGAAATTTGTGCTTCGCTTCCCCGGCCAGAACCAGCAGCACATGCAACGCCACCGGCTTTGCACGCGCCAGTTGCAGCGCCGTGTCGAGATCGCCGTCGTGCAGCAACAACATGATGCGCGTGGACACGGCGCCGCCGCGGCGTTCGGTTTCCAGCTTTGCCACCGCTTCCAGCGCACGTTGTCGCCACGCCGGCCATTGCCCGCCGGCCAAGCGCTTCAGCGCATCCCAATGGCCATCGACAGAATGCTCCAGAAAGTTTTGCCAGACCTGTTGCAACGCTTCCTCGCCCATGCCCGCGTCGGCAAGGCATTCCGCCAGCGCCGCGCGCAGGCGGGAATCCTCCGGGAACTTCTTGACCGCCGCTTCCGCCCACGCCAGCGCCTCGCGGTCGCGACCGAACTCGCGCAGACTTTCCAATACCCGCAGGTGATCCCAGGCGTGCGTCAGATCGCGCCGCAACACCCGTTGCAGCAATTCGAAGTCACCCGCGCAGCGCGCAAGCTCTTCCGTGCGGCGGCACACGCCGAAGGACTCGTCGTAACGATTGTCGGGCCTGGCGGGTGGCAGGCGCTCGAACTCGGCCAACACGCGCTTGGCGTAGTCCGCCTGGCCCGCGGCGCCCAGCGCATCCCAGAAATCCGCCAGCGACAGCAACTCCCAGCCGTCCGCGCAGACCAGCGGATACAAAGTCTTCGCCAGCGCCTTGTCCGGCTTCGCCGCCTTGCAGGCATCGGCGTACAGTGCGGCGATCTCGCGCAGGCACTCGCCGATCGCACCGGCGGAATCGTCGGCGCCACCGTCGTATACCTTGATAAGGCGCTTCAACGCGTATTCGCACAACGCGCGGCACTCGGCAGGATCGCGCTGCAGCACGTCACGCAATTGTTCGATGGCCGCATCCAGCCGCCGCGCGTAACGGATCGCGCCGTGGTAATCCAGCCAGCCACCGGTATTGAACAGCTTGCCCAACGCCGTCTTCAGCGCATCGGGCTGCTCGGCGGCGCGATACAGCAACAGGCGTTTTTCGATGTCGCGATCCTCCAGCGCCAGCTCGTGCAACCAGCCCGACAGACGTTCGACGGGTTGCGCGCGCAGGAACGCCAGCAACTCGCCGGGTTGGCGCGCCGCCGCCGGTGCGGACTCGCCTTCGGCATCTCCTGCATCCGAATCTTCCTTGCGCGCTGTCAGCACCGCCGCCACCAGGTGCTTGCAGAACACGCCGCCGTCGGCGGCAGGACAATCGCAGTGCCACGTCCACTGCTTGCCTTCGCGTCGCAGCCACAGACCATAGGTTTCGCTGCCGTACGCCTCGCCTGTCAGGGACGACTCCGTCGCCTGCGTCAGGCTGATCCGCCCGTCGCTGTAGTAGCCGTGGCCGCGCAACAACGCCTGTTCGCCTGCCCATTCCAGCAATTGCCGGTTGTCTGGAAAGCCTGTGCCCATGTTTTGTATTTTGCAATATTTGTTATAGCATTCACGTCATGACCATCAACGACTCCACCCGTCTCGTCGCCGACCTGCGAGCCCGCCTGAACCTGAGTCAGGAACAGCTCGCGGCCCGTCTCAACGTGGCCTTCGCCACCGTCAACCGCTGGGAACTCGGCAAATCCAAACCCCAGAAGGCCCAGCGCGACGCACTGCTGGCGCTGGCCGCCGAAGCGGGACTCGCCGATTCTGACACGCCAACGGCCACACCCGCGCGCATCCGCCGCGGCGTCGCGCACAGCGTCGTGCTCGGCAACAAGTCCATGGAACAGATGCTGTGGAACGCCGCCTGCCAGATCCGCGGCGAGAAGGACGCCCCCAAGTTCAAGGATTACCTGCTGCCGCTGCTGTTCCTGAAACGCCTGTCCGACGTGTTCGACGATGAGGTTCAGCGCCTCGGCGAAACCTATGGGGACCGCGGCATCGCGCTCACGTTGATCGAAGACGATCCCACGCTGGTGCGCTTCTACGTGCCGCCCGAATGCCGTTGGGCGGTAGTCAGCGGGCGTGAGAATTTCAAATGGCGCAAAGGCGAAGCGCCGAAAACGCTGGGCGAACAACTCACATTGAGCGTGCGTCGCGTCGCGCGCCAGAACCCGCTGCTCGCGGGCGTGATCGACCAGGTGGACTTCGCCCACATCGGCGCGGGCGGCGAGCGCGAGATTTCCGACAAGGCGCTGAAGGGCGTCGTCGAAACCTTCTCCGACCCGCGCTACCGGCTCGGCCTCACCGACGTCGAGCCCGATTTCCTCGGCCGCTGCTACGAATACCTGCTGCGCAAGTTCGCCGAAGGCCAGGGCCAGAGCGCGGGCGAGTTCTTCACCCCGCGCGAAGTCGGTTTCCTGATGGCGGAAATCCTGCGCCCGCGTCCCGGCGAAGAAGCCTACGACTACGCCTGCGGCAGTTTCGGCCTGTTGATCAAGCTGCAACTGGTGTGCCGCCGCCTCGATCCGCTCAGCAAGATTCCGCTGAAACTCTACGGACAGGAACTCACCGGTTCCAGCTACGCCATCGCCTGCATGAACCGCATCATCCACGACATGCAGGGCGAGGTGCTGCGCGGCGATTCCATGCGCAACCCGAAGTACCGCGAAGGCAACGCCCTCAAACGGTTCGACCTGATCGTCGCCAATCCGATGTGGAACCAGGCCTTCGATCCGGCGATCTACGACAACGATCCGTTCAACCGTTTCGAGGCCACCGGCGGCATCACCACCGGCAAGGCTGACTGGGCCTGGCTGCAGCACACGCTGGCCAGCATGCAGGACAACGCGCGCGCCGCCGTGGTGCTGGACACCGGCGCCGTCACCCGCGGCAGCGGCAGCAAGAACGAGGACAAGGAACGCAACATCCGCCGCTGGTTCGTCGAGCACGACTGCATCGACGGCGTGATCCTGCTGCCCGACAACCTCTTCTACAACACCACCGCCGCCGGCATCGTGGTGGTGCTGCGCAAGGGCAAACCCAAAGACCGCGCGGGCCGGATCGTGCTGGTCAACGCCGCGCGCGAATTCAGGAAAGGCACGCCCAAGAATTACCTGACGGATGACGCCGTCGCCAAGATCGCCAAGGCGTACCTGAAAGGTGAACCACAGGACGGCCTGGTCGCCGTGATCGACCGCAAACAGGCCGCCGAGAACGACTACAACCTCTCGCCCTCGCGCTACATCGCCAACGGCGAGACGAAACAGTTGCGCGAAATCCCCGACATCGTGGCCGAACTCGCCGCGCTGAAAAAGGAAGAAACCGCGCTGGATGCCGAACTGGACAAGGTGTTGGCGAAGCTATGAGCACGATCAAACCCCTGCGCCCCATTTCGCCTCGCACCATTCCTTCCCTCGTCGTCATTCCGGGGCCGCCCGCGCTTTCTGCGGGCGGAACCCGGAATCCAGCTTTTCGTATTTCGTCGTCACCCCAGAGCTGGATTCCGGGTTCGGCCTGCGATGGAGCCGCAGGCCGCCCCGGAATGACGAATTTGGGGACAGTCTGGTGAACACATCGCCCCACCTGAACACCCAGCGCCTGTCATTCCCGCGCAAGCGGGAATCCAGTGGCGTTGAATGCGCCACAATGCCATCGGGTTGGCAATCCTTCGCGATTGGTGATCTGTTCGAGATCGGCGCTGGCAAATCCGTTACGCCACAAGCGCGAAACGGCGAACGTGCGCACCCGTTCCTGCGCACATCGAACATTTTCTGGGGCCGCGTGGACGTCTCCGATGTCAGCACCATGCACTTCACTGACGAGGAGATCGAGAGTAAAAGTTTGCGCGTCGGCGACTTGCTCGTCTGCGAAGGGGGCGACATTGGTCGCTCTGCCATCTGGAGCGGAGAACTGCAACATTGCGGATTCCAGAACCATTTACATCGTTTGCGCGCGAGGAGTGACGATGTCGTTGCGCGGTTCGCGATGTACTACTTGCAGGCAGGCTTTACTCAGCTTGGCATCTACGAAGGTGCGGGCAACAAAACCACCATCCCGAATCTTTCGCGCAGCCGGTTGGCGGCGCTCAAAATCCCCCTCCCCCCCAAACCCGAACAGCAAAAAATCGCGGCGGTGCTATGGAAGATCCAGCGCGCCATCGCGGTGCAGGATCGCCTGCTCGACGCCACCGCCGACCTGAAGCAGTCGGCCATGCAACGCCTGTTCACCCACGGCACCCGTGGCGAACCGCTGAAGGACACCCCCATCGGCCCGATGCCGGAGAGTTGGACGCCGACACCAATCGGGTCACTTGGCACTGTCGTCACGGGCTCAACTCCCAAAACATCTGTTGCAGGTTTCTACGTGAACGGCGATCTCCCCTTCATTGCTCCGGGCGACATCGGCGAAGCCACGGAAATTTCCGACACCGTGAAGAAGATCACCGAAGCAGGGATGGCAGTATCTCGCGTGCTCCCCGCCGGGAGCACATGCGTAGTCTGCATTGGGTCCAGCATCGGGAAAGTGGGATTCAGCACGCAAGAACGCTCGGCAAGCAACCAACAAATCAATTCCATCATTCCGAACGACTCATATGACGCTCGCTACGTTTGCCACCTGCTTCAATTCCATTCCAAGCATGTCGCAAGTCGCGCCGCGCCGAGTCCGGTCGCCATTCTGAGCAAGTCGCAATTTTCAGCGATTGAATTGCCGGTTTCAGAAGATGCCGGCGAACAACGCGCCATCGCCTCCGCCCTCGCCGCGATCGACCGCAAACTGGTGCACCACCGCAGGAAGCGCGCCGCGCTGGACGCGCTGTTCCAGACCACCCTGCACGACCTGATGACTGCGCGCCGACGCGTCGTCGATCTCGAAATCGACGTATCGGAAGTCGCCGATTCCGTCCAACCGCCGCAAGGAGCCGCCGCATGAAGAAGGAAATCATCACCCGCCTGCACAAGAGCTTCGAGCAACATGCCCACGAACGCGACGGCGTCGAGTACTGGACCGCACGCGAGTTGCAAGGCCTTCTGGGCTACACGGATTGGCGCAACTTCCTGCAAGTTGTGGAGAAAGCAAAAATGGCTTGCCAGAACGCCAAGCAGCCAGTGGCAGACCATTTCGTTGACGTCAACAAAATGGTCGAGATCGGATCGGGCACCTCGCGCGGCATCGATGATATCGCCCTCACCCGCTACGCCTGCTACCTGATCGCACAGAACGGCGATCCGCGCAAGGATGCCATCGCCTTCGCGATGACCTACTTCGCGGTGCAGACGCGCAGGCAGGAGCTGATCGAGCAGCGGCTGGCCGAGTTCGAGCGCGTGCGGGCACGCGAGAAATTGACCCTGTCGCAAAAGGAACTGGCCGGCGTGCTGTTCGAGCGCGGCATCGACAGCCAGGGTTTCGCCCGCATCCAGAGCAAGGGCGACGCGGCGCTGTTCGGCGGCTTCACCACTGGCGACATGAAGAAGAAGCTCGCGGTGCCCGGCAACCGGCCGCTGGCGGATTTCCTGCCGACCATCACCATCAAGGCCAAGGATTTCGCCAACGAAGTGACCAACCTGCAGGTCAAGCAGCAGGACCTGCGCGACGAACCCGGCATCAGCCGCGAGCACGTCAAGAACAACCAGGACGTGCGCAAGATCCTCACCGACCGCAACATCCGGCTGGAGTCGCTGCCACCCGGCGAGGACGTGAAGAAAGTCGAGCGGCGGCTGAAGTCGGAGGAGAAGAAGCTGCCGAAGCAAGGCAAGGCGCTGGCCAGATCGAAGACCAGCGGAAAGCCGGATAAATGACCACCCCAGCTACCCTTTCGGGAGAGCCCCCGGGGCTCTTGTCACAGGGGTGGGACCTTTGAAGGAAGGCGCCGGACGGCTCTAGAAACCCGCGGTCGCAACAAGCAAGTGCAACTTCCAGCGCCCGCGCACATGATGCCACACACACCGCGATGAGCAAACCCAAGCCATCCAACCACCTGCCTCCGAAGTTGGCACTCGAATCCACCACCGTCCAGTTCGCACTGGTCGAGCACGCAGCCGCGGTCGGCTGGGTGAAAGTGACGCCCGAGGCAGCGCTGGCCAGGCGCGGCGGCGAAGGCGGGCTGTTCTTCCGCGATGAACTGGAAGCGGCGCTGCTGCGGCTGAACCCCGGCGTGGTCACCGTCGCCGAAGTGCCGGGCATCGTGTCGCGGCTGGAGGCGATTCCGGCCAGCATTGAAGGCAACCGCGAGATGCTGGACTGGCTGCGCGGCTTGAAGTCGATCTTCGTCGAATCCGAAAAGCGCCAGCGCAACGTGCGGCTGGTGGATTTCGACGACGCGCCGGGCAGCAATGTGTTCCAGGTGACGTGGGAGTGGCCGTACCGCAACGGCCGCAGGGGCAACCGCGCGGACGTGATGTTCCTCGTCAACGGCGTGCCGGTGGCGATCGTCGAGAACAAGAATCCGAAGTCGATGGATGCGATGGAAAAGGCGCTGGGCCAGTTGCGCCGCTACGAATTGGAAACGCCGGAAATGCTGGCCGCGCCGCAGGTGTTCAACATCACCCACCTGATCGAGTATTTCTACGGCGCCACCTGGAACTGGCAGCGCAAGTTCGTGTTCAACTGGAAGCAGGAAACGCCCGGCAGCTACGAGGAGCGAGTGCAGCATTTCTTCCAGCACGCACGCTTCCTGGCGCTGCTGCGCGACTGGATCGTGTTCTACGTCGAGGACGACGAACTGCGCAAGACCATCCTGCGCCAGCACCAGACCCGCGCCGCACTGAAGGTGGTCGAGCGCTGCGCCGAAGATGCGAAACACAGCGGCCTGGTCTGGCACACGCAGGGTTCCGGCAAGACCTTCACCATGATCACGGCGGCGCGGCTGATCCTGGAAAACCCGGCGCGCTTTCCGGGCGCGACGGTGCTGATGGTGATCGACCGCAACGAACTGGAAGGCCAGCTAGCCGGCTGGGTGGAGCGGTTGCTGGGCGAACTGCAGGGCAGCGGCATCGCGGTGGAAATCGCCGCGCGCAAGACACATCTGCGCGAGCTGCTGCACCGGCAGTTCAGCGGCCTGATCGTCACCATGATCCACAAGTTCGACAAGCAGGACGCCAACCTGTCGACGCGCGCAAACGTATTCGTGTTGATCGACGAGGCGCACCGCTCCACCGGCGGGGACCTCGGCAACTACCTGATGGGCGCGTTGCCCAACGCCACCCTGATCGGATTCACCGGCACGCCGGTGGACCGGACCGCCTACGGCAAGGGCACCTTCAAGACCTTCGGCCACGAGGACGCATCGGGGTATCTCGACAAGTATTCGATCGCTGAATCCATCGCCGACGGCACCACCGTGCCGTTGCGCCACACACTGGCGCCCGCGAAGGTGTTGCTGCCCGAGGAGAAGCTGGAAAAGGAGTTCTACGCGCTGGCGGCAACCGAGTGCATCACCGACGTCGCCGACCTGAACCGGATTCTGGATCGCGCGGTGAGCCTGCGCGCGTTCCTGAAGGCCGATGCGCGTGTGGACGCGGTGGCGCGTTTCGTGGCGCAGCACTTTCGCGAGAACGTCGAACCGCTGGGCTACAAGGCGTTCCTGGTCGGCGTGGACCGCGAAGCCTGCGCGATCTACAAGCAGGCGCTGGACCAATATCTGCCGCCGGAATGGTCGGTGCCGGTGTACACGTCCAGCGCGGCGGATGCGGTCGATCACCCGTTGGTGGCGCGCTACCAGTTGAGCGCCGACGAGGAGAAGCGCGTCCGCAAGCAATTCCGCAAACCCGGCGCGGACCCAAGAATCCTGATCGTCACGGACAAACTGCTGACCGGCTACGACGCACCGGTGCTGTACGCGATGTACCTCGACAAACCGATGCGCGACCACGTGCTGCTGCAGGCCATCTCGCGCGTCAACCGGCCGTACGAAGACGATGCGGGCCGGCGCAAGCCCTGCGGCCTGATCGTCGATTTCATCGGCATGCTGCGCGACTTGAAGAAGGCGCTGGCGTTCGATTCGCAGGACGTCTCGGGCGTGATCGAAGACCTCGACCTGTTGCTGGACGATTTCAGGCGCGAACTGGCCGATGCGGAAGCGGACTACCTTGTTTCGGCTTCCGGCGGCAACGACAAACAACTGGAACGCCTGCTCTACAACGCGCTGCTGGAACCGGAGGCGCGGCAAGCCTTCATCGACCGCTACCGCCGCATCGAATCGTTATACGAAATCCTGTCGCCCTCGCCCGAACTGCGCGCGCACATCGCGAGCTACCGCAGGCTGGCCGATCTGTACCTGATGGTGCGCAACGCTTACGGTGCGCCCACCGCGTTCCACGGCGACGTCGCGCGCAAGACCGAGCACATGATCCGCGAAACGGCCGCGAGTTACGGCCCCGTCGCGGCGGGCAAGACCATCGAATTCAACCTGCAAACGCTGGAATCACTGCGCGGCCAAGACGGCGACGACAACGGCAAGGTCATCAACCTGGTGCGCGCCATCGAACAGGAAGCGGAAGACGCAGGCGCGCAGCAGCCGGTATTGCTGGGTCTGGCCGAGCGTGCACGCGCGATCCTCGACGCGCTGGAACGGCGCGGCGTCAGCACCGCCGAGGCCATGACGCAGATCGAGGCGCTGGTGAAGGAACGCGCCGAAGCCGATGCGGAACGCGAACGCTCCGGGCTCGATCCCGTGACGTTTTCCATCTTCTGGAAGCTGCACGGCGAGGGGTTCAAGGATCCACGCAGGGCGGCCGGGGAAATCGTTGCGGCAGGACGCAGGTTCCCCGATTTCACCGACAACGCCGAGGAACTGCGCCAGTTGAAGGCCGAGATCTACCGCAGCCTGATGCGTGAAGTAGCGGGTGCGCGCATGGTCGCACTCGGCGAAGCCTTGCTGCGGCTGCTGGCACACCGCTGATGCCGCGTGCGTCTCGCGAAGCCGGGTTTCGTCTGCGCGTCGTCGTATGGGCAAAAAAGTTGAGGGTTGCGCCGCGGCAGATCCGCATCCAGCCGATGACTCGCAAGTGGGCATCGTGTTCGGCCACTGGCCGCGTGACATTTTCGCGCGAGCTGTTGCACAAGCCGCACGATTTCCAAACCTACGTGATCGTGCATGAACTATTGCATCTGCGCTTGGCCAATCACGGCAAATTGTTCCGGGCCAGCCTGCGCGCGCATCTCGGGCACAACCGCTGGCTTGCGCGTAGCGTCCCTTCGGCATCCCGGCAGCGCGACCAGTAGTACGCTTGCCGAATTGTCTCTTCAGGGAAACTGCCATGGGCGAACGCATCAATATCATGACCACTGGCACGCATTGCATCGGCGCGTATCTCGCGAAACCGGCCGGCAAGCCGAAGGGTGGGATCGTGGTGGTGCAGGAAATTTTCGGCATCACGCCGCACATCCGTGATGTCGCGGATCGTTTCGCCGCCGCGGGTTACGCCGCGATCGCGCCAGCGTTCTTCGACTTCGTGGAGAACGACGTCGAACTCGCCTACGACAAGGCCGGCATTGAGCGCGGCAAGAACCTCGCACTGGAAGTGGGGTTGGACCGCGCCGTCGAAGCCGTGGCCAGCGCGCGGCAATCGATCGAATCGTCGGGCAAAGTCGGCGTGGTGGGATTCTGCTGGGGTGGGACGGTGGCGCTGCTGTCCGCGCAACGTCTCGGCCTGCCGGCCGTGAGCTACTACGGCGCGCGCAACGTGGCTTACCTTGACCAACCGCTGAAGGCGCCGGTGATCTTCCACTTCGGCGCGACCGACCGTTCCATCACCGCCGAGGCCGTGGAAAAACATCGCAAGGCCTGGCCCGCTGCGCCGGTGTACGTGTACGAGCATTGCGGTCATGCTTTCAATCGCGACGTGGACAAGAACGTCTACAACGCGGCCGCGGCGAAGCTGGCGTGGCAACGCACGCTCGCCTTCTTTGATGAAAATTTATTCGGCAAGGAACTCGCAGGCGCATGAGCGGCCATTCCGAAGCGGATTTCCAGCTCGACCCGCGGCTCGCGGCGGACACCGTGCTCGTCGCCGACTGGCCGCTCTGCCGCGTTCTGCTGATGGACGATGCGCGATTCCCGTGGCTGATCCTGGTGCCTCGACGCACAGGCGTGGCGGAACTGGACGACCTGGCCCGCACCGACCGCCTGCAGCTACTGGACGAAACCGATCGTGCACTGGCGCTGCTGCGCGGACTCGGCCCCTGCGACAAGATCAACGTCGGCGCCCTGGGCAATATCGTGCGCCAGCTGCACGTGCATGTGGTCGCGCGTCTCCAAGGCGATGGCGCATGGCCCGGGCCGGTTTGGGGCGTTGGTACGGCGCAACCCTATCCCTCGACCGAACGCGAAGCGTTGCTCGCACGCCTGCGCCAGGCATGACCACGGGCTTCGCCATCGAGCCATTGGCCGAAGACACGCTGCTGTTGCGTTTCGGCGACGGCATCGACGCCGCGACGAACGCGCGTGTGCACGCCGCGGCGCTGGCATTGCGCGACGCAGACTTGGCGGGCATCGTGGACATCGCACCAGCCTATGCGAGTCTGCTGGTGCGGTTCGATCCGTTCGCGGGGAACGACAACGCACTGCTCGAAACCATCACGAAGGCGCTGGATCCCGGCCTCCGCCGGGATGACGAGCAAAAGCGTGTAACCCAGGGATGCATGGCAGACCGCATCGTCGAAATTCCAGCGTGCTACGGCGGCGACTGCGGCCCCGATCTCGATGCGATCGCGGAACACGCGCGGTTGCCGCGCGACGAGGTGATCGCCCGCCACACGGCGGTGGAATACAGCGTGGCGATGCTGGGTTTTGCGCCCGGCTTTCCCTATTTGCTGGGGCTCGACCCCACACTGCAGATGCCGCGCCGCGCGAACCCGCGCACGCGCGTGCCCGCGGGTTCGGTCGCGATCGGCGGCGCGCAGACCGGCATCTACACACGCGAGCTGCCCGGCGGCTGGCAATTGATCGGGCGCACGCCGCTGGTGGTGTTCGATCAGGCGCGCGAAACGCCTTGCCTGTTCGCGCCGGGCGATCGCGTGCGCTTTCGCGCGATCGGCGCGGACGAATTCGTGCAGCTCGCGAAGCGTTCCGCGTGAGCTTGGAAGTCATCAAACCTGGATTGCTGACCACGCTGCAGGACGCCGGCAGGCCCGGCCTCGCCCACCTCGGCATCGGTCGCGCGGGCGCATTCGATACGCCGGCGTTACGGATCGCCAATGCGTTGTGCGGCAACCCGTCCGACGCCTGCGTGCTCGAAATCACCCTGCTCGGCCCAACCTTGCGCGCACACCACGATGCGTGGATCGCGGTGACCGGTGCGCCGATTCCCGTCCGCGTCGGCGGCATCGAGCAAGCCATGTGGGCGCCGGTGCCCGTCCCGGCCGGCACGACCATCGAACTGGGCGCGATGCGCGAAGGCTGTCGAAGTTACCTGGCCGTGCAGGGTGGTTTCGACGCCGCACCGGTGCTCGGCAGCCGCAGCATGGACGTCAACGCGCGCATCGGCCCGTTCGGCGGGCGCCCCTTGCAGGCGGGCGACGTGTTGCCGATCGCAACCGCCGACGGCGGCACGCTTGCGTCCGCAGCGGATGCCGGCACGGTGAAAAAACGTGCGTGGCGACTGGATCCACGGCCATGGTTCGACGAGGGCAATACCCGTCGCACGCTGCGCCTGATCCCCGGCGCGCACTTCGAGCGCCTCGCGGAATCCTCGCGTGAACGACTGTTCTCAGGCTCATTCAAGGTCGATGCCGACTCCAACCGCGTGGGCCTGCGGCTGATCGGCCCGCGGCTGGAATGGACGACACCCATCGAGATGGTCAGCGAAGGCTGCGTGCCGGGGTTGTTGCAATTGCCCCCGTCCGGGCACCCCATCGCGTTCGGCCCGGAGTGCCCGGTCAGTGGCGGCTACCCGCGCATCGGGCAGATCGCGGCGGTGGACATGTCGTGCCTCGCGCAACTGCGGCCCGGCGATGCGTTACGCTTCGCAGCATGCACGTTCGATGAAGCGGTGGAGGCGCTGCGCAAGCGCGAACGCGCATTGCAAAAACTGGAGGCCACGATCGACCAGCGCCTGCGACAAGACCGCGATGCCCGTGGACCGTGGATGAAACCGCGTGTGGAAACGAGTTCCAACCCCCTCACCCCAACCCTCTCCCCCAAGCGATGAAGCTGCTTGGGAGAGAGAAAGAGAATATCCGGCAAGCCCCCATCCCCCATCCCTCGCCCCCGCTCCCAGCCCCGTGAAAACCATCGACCTCAACGCGGACCTCGGCGAATCCTTCGGCGCCTGGCGCATGGGCGACGATGCCGGCGTGATGCCGTGGATCAGTTCGGCCAATATCGCCTGCGGCTTCCATGCGGGCGACCCGGCGATCATGCGCGCGACCGTTGCACTGTGCGCCGAGCACGGTGTCGCGATCGGTGCGCACGTTTCACTGCCCGACCTGCAAGGCTTCGGTCGCCGCGAAATGAAAATCCCACCCGCTGATGTTTACGCGCAAACGCTGTACCAGCTCGGCGCGCTGCACGCCTTCGTGCTCGCCGCCGGCACCCACCTGCACCACATCAAGCCGCACGGTGCGCTGTACAACATGGCGGCGCGCGACCGCAGGTTGGCCGACGCCATCGCCGCGGCCGTGCATGATTTCAGCCCCACTTTGATCCTGGTCGGGCTGGCGGGCAGCGCGCTGGTCGACGCCGGGCGCGACGCCGGATTGCCGGTGCAACGCGAAGGGTTCTGCGATCGACGTTATCGGGCGGATGGCTCGTTGATGCCACGATCCGAGGCTGGCGCAGTGATCGAGGACGTCGATGCGGCCGTCGCACAGGCGGTTTCCATTGCCTCGCACGGTGAAGCCACCGCCAGCGACGGCACAGCGGTGCACATCGACGCGGACACCTTGTGCGTGCACGGCGACCGCGCCAACGCCGCCGCGTTCGCCGAACGCCTGCGCCGCGCGCTGGAAACCGCAGGGCTGCGGGTCGCCCCGGCGAAACGCCCGGCATGATGCCCAGGTCGCCACGCAGCTTCTCACCCCCTTCCGCAGGAAGGGGGTCGACGCGCACGCGTCGGGGGGATGTCATCGCGAGCACGCAAGCCATCCCCTCGGCCGCGCTGCGCGCGCGTTCGCTTCGCTCCGCCCTTCGCAGGCGAAGGGGGAAGCAATGCACATCGCCCTGGCGAAACGGCCAGCATGATGCCCAGGTCGCCACGCAGCTTCTCCCCCCCCTTCCGCAGGAAGGGGGTCGACGCACACGCGCCGGGGGATGCCATCGCGAGCAAGCAAGCCATCCCCCTCGATCCCCCTTCGCAAGCGAAGGGGGAAGCAATGCACATCGCCCCGGCGAAACGGCCAGCATGATGCCCAGGTCGCCACGTAGCTTCTCACCCCCTTCCGCAGGAAGGGGGTCGACGCGCACGCGTCGGGGGGATGTCATCGCGAGCACGCAAGCCATCCCCCTCGTCGCGCTTCGCGCGCGTTCGCTGTCGCTCCGCCCTTCGCAGGCGAAGGGGGAAGAAGTGCACATCGCTCCGGCGAAACGCCCGGCATGACGCGACCCAGACCCTTGCCATGACCGCCCTGCTGCATTACCTGCCCTTGCTCGGCGTGTTGGTCGTCGTCATCGGTTTCGCGCTGCGCTTCAATCCGGTGCCGGTGGTGGTGGTCGCGGGCATCGTCAGCGGGCTTGCCGCCGGCAAATCCATCGGCGACATCCTTGCGCTGCTGGGCACGAGCTTCGTGTCCGAACGCGCGCTGTTGTTGTTTGTGCTCACGCTGCCAGCTATCGGCGTGCTGGAACGCGCGGGCCTGCGCGAACACGCGCGCAACTGGATCGCCTCGCTGCGAAGTCTTACCCTGCCGCGCTTGCTGATTGCCTACCTCGGGCTGCGCCAAATCCTGTCGATGCTCGGGCTGACCAGCGTCGCGGGGCAGGCGCAAACCGTGCGTCCGTTGCTGGCACCGATGGCGGAAGCCGCGGCGGAAAAGCGCGGCAGGCCACTGGCACCGGAAGAACGCAACGCCGTGCGTGCCTTCAGCGCGGCCACCGACAACATCGGTCTGTTCTTCGGCGAGGATGTGTTCATCGCGCTGGGCGCGGTGCTGTTGATCCAAGGTTTCTACGCCCAGCATGGCATCGAATTGCATCCGCTGCAGATCGCGCTGTGGGCGTTGCCGACCGCGATCGCGGCCTTCGTCATCCACGCGATCCGCACGCTGCTGTTCGCGCGGCGGATAAGAAATGTGGCCAGTGGCCCTGCAGCTCCTCTGGAGCAGCAGAGTCGAACCGCAAACGAACAGCAAAACAAACTGGACACGGATCAACACGGATGAACGCGGATGGGCTCGATCCGTATGCATCCGCGTCAATCCGTGTCAAAAGGCTTCGACATTGACCTGTGAATTTCAAACAGCATGCTGACGATCGAGCAAGCCTACTGGCTGATCGCGCTGTTCCTGGCCGGCGCAGCGATCCTCAACCTGCGCGCACACCGCTGGTCGCACGCGGCATTCTGGGGCGTGCTGGCGGTGCTGATCGCCGGCGGCAAGTACGTGCTTGCCGCGCATGCAGCGCATCACCAATTTCCCGCGCAACTCGCCGGCGTCGGCGTGATCGCCTTGGCGGTGCTGTCGCCGCGCATGACGCGCGGACAAGTCAGCGAGCGCGACAGTGCGGCGCGCGAAGCCGACGCGCTGCGCCTGCGCCATCGCCTGTTCGGGCCGGCCTTGCTGATTCCACTGGTCACGTTGCTGGTGGCATTGTTCGGAGCGTATTGCGTGGTCGGCGGCGTGCATTTGTTCGCGCCCTACCGCATGACGCTCACGGGCCTCGCACTGTCCTGTGTCGTCGCCTTGATCGCGGCGCTGTGGGTGACTCGTGCCAAACCCGCCGCGGGCCTCGCCGAAGGTCGGCGTCTGCTCGACACGCTGGGTTGGGCCGCGCTGTTGCCGTTGACCCTGGCCGCGCTCGGCGGCGTGTTCGCGGCGACCGGGGTCGGCACCGCCGTCGCCGACGTCGTGCGCCTGGCCGTTCCCGTGAACAGCGCACTGGCCTGCGTGCTCGCGTTCGGGGCCGGCATGGTGCTGTTCACCGTGATCATGGGCAACGCCTTCGCGGCGTTCCCGGTGCTGATGGCGGGTGTCGGCATCCCCTTGTTGATCCACCTGCACGGCGCCAACCCGGCGATCCTGGGCGCGATGGGCATGGTGACCGGCTACTGCGGCACCCTGTTCACGCCGATGGCGGCCAATTTCAACATCGTGCCGGTGGCGCTGCTGGAGCTGCCCGGCCAGAACGACGTGATCCGTGCACAATGGAAAACCGGCGCGCTGCTGCTGGTCGTAAACTTGACGCTCATGTACTTCCTGGTCTTCCGGTTTTGAACCCCGCCACGCGCCAGCATGTACCCACCGTGTTGCTGACCGGCTTCGCACCATTCGCGGGCGAGAAGGTCAATCCTTCGTGGCAGGCCGTGCGGGAACTCGATGGCGCCATGATCGGTGACTATCGCGTGATCGCCGTGGAGCTGCCCTGCGAGTTCGACGCCTCGCTGCCAATGCTGTGGAAGGCGCTGCGCAAGACCGAACCGCACGTTGCCATCGCGGTGGGTCTGGCCGGTGGGCGCGAAGGCATTTCACTGGAACGTGTGGCGATCAACCTGATCGACGCGCGCATTCCCGACAACGCCGGCGCGCAGCCGGTGGACGTGCAGGTCCTGCGCGGGGGCGCGGCGGCATTCTTCGCCACGCTGCCGGTGAAAGCTTCGCTGCAGGCGCTGCAGGCAGCCGGCATCCCCGCGCACATTTCACAGACCGCGGGCACCTACGTCTGCAACCAGGTGTTCTACGCGCTGATGCACGCGCTGCGCCGGCGCCGCAATACCCGCGCGGGTTTCGTGCACGTGCCGTGGCTGCCCAAGCAAGCGATTGCCCATGGCCAACCGGGGATGCCCCGCGACCAGGCCACGCGCGCGCTGGAAATCATCGTGCGCACGGCGCTGAACACGCCGCGCGACGTCAAGATCGCCGGTGGCGCGGTAGCGTGAGCGCGATGCTTTCGTAGGAGCGCGCCTGCGCGCGATGAAAGCACCAAAGGTGCAAACACCGCATGGTCGCCAGCAGGCTGGCTCCTACTTCTTCTTGCTCTTGGGTGCTTCCACCGCGCTCATCAAGGTGAGCTTGCCCTTGTGCAGGACGTAGCCGGTGAAATGGAAACTCAACTGCAGGTTGGCAAATTCCTCGAGATCGGCATTGTTGATCTTGGACGAGTCCGTGTCTTCCAGCAGCACGGTCTTGGGCAGCTGCTTCTGGTCCTGCAGGTAGCGGAAATGGGCCTCCAGATCAGGCGCGGAGAGCACCGCCCCATCCAGCATGAACTGGTTGTCCTTGTAGGCGCCGATCGTCATGTCGTATTTCTGCGGCACATTGACCGTGGTTTCGCCGCCATGGCGGATGTTGGCACTGCACCCCGCCAGCGCAAACAACGTCGCCAGCATGGCCGCGCCGGAAAGGCGCACAACAATCGAACGCAGGTTCATGGATCGGGTCTCCGTTGCAGATGACGAATGCGGGCCATGTGGCCGCAGCCGGGGAAGTGTGCCACAAGCTGTCTGAATGCGCTGCGCGTTTTCCCTCTCCCGACAACTCCTGCGTTTGGGGGAGGGGGAGTCGCTATGTCTTCGGCAGTGTCACACCGCGCTGGCCCTGGTACTTGCCGCCGCGATCCTTGTAGCTGGTGGCGCAGACCTCGTCGGACTCCAGGAACAGCATCTGGGCCACGCCCTCGTCGGCATAGATCTTGGCCGGCAGCGGCGTGGTGTTGGAAAACTCCAGCGTCACGTGGCCTTCCCATTCGGGTTCCAGCGGCGTGACGTTGACGATGATGCCGCAACGCGCGTAGGTGCTCTTGCCCAGGCAGATCGTCAACACGTTGCGCGGGATGCGGAAGTATTCGACCGTGCGGGCCAGCGCGAACGAATTGGGCGGGATGATGCAGCACGCGCCCTTGAAATCGACGAAGTTGCGCGAATCGAAGGCCTTGGGATCGACGATGGTCGAGTTGATATTGGTGAATATCTTGAACTCGTCTGCGCAGCGCACGTCGTAGCCATAGCTTGACGTGCCGTACGACACGATCCGTCCGCCGCCGTTCTGCTTGACCTGGCCGGACTCGAATGGCTCGATCATGCCGTGCTCGGCCATGCGGCGGATCCAGTTGTCGCTTTTGATGCTCATGGGTTTAAGGACTGGGAAATGGGGAGTCGGAAAGCCTAACAGCGAAGTTCGAAACCGCCAGGGAACGCCAGATTAATCATTCTTGTCGTCATTCCCGCGAAAGCGGGAATCCAATGCCTCTCTCTGCTTATTGACACGCAAAGGCACTGGATTCCGGGTTCCGCCGCGATGGAACTGCGGCGGCCCCGGAATGACGAGCAAAACCAAAGCGTCGTCAATCATCGACAACGCGGATGTTGGGCACGCCGGTCATATCGCGCTCGGCCTGCAACGACAGGCGCGCGGTGGTGTTGCGCGCGATTTCGCGATAACGCATCGCAAGATCGGAATCGGGCATCGCTGACACGGTGGGATTGCCGCCGTCGGCCTGCTCGCGGATGCGGATATCCAGCGGCAGCGAACCCAACAGCGGCACGCCGTATTGTTCGGCCATCCGCGCGCCGCCGCCGGCGCCGAAGATGTGTTCCTCGTGGCCGCAATTCGAGCACACGTGCGTGGCCATGTTCTCGATGATGCCGAGCACCGGCACCTGCACCTTCTCGAAAGCCTTGAGACCCTTCCTCGCATCCAGCAGCGCGATGTCCTGCGGCGTCGTGACGATCACCGCACCCGCCACCGGCACGCGCTGGGTCAGCGTCAACTGGATGTCGCCGGTGCCGGGCGGCATGTCCACCACAAGGTAATCCAGATCGCGCCAGCGGGTCGATTGCAACAACTGCGTCAGCGCCTGCGTCACCATCGGGCCGCGCCACACCATCGGCGTGTCCTCGCCAACGAGGAAACCGATCGACATCACCTGCAGGCCGTGGTTGGTCATCGGGATGATGGTCTTGCCGTCGGGCGATTCCGGCCGTCCTTCGATGCCCAGCATCAGCGGCTGGCTGGGGCCGTAGATGTCGGCATCCAGCACGCCTGCGTTGGCGCCCTCCGCCGCAAGCGCCAGCGCGAGGTTCACCGCCACCGTGGACTTGCCGACGCCGCCCTTGCCCGATGCCACGGCGATGATGTTCTTGACGCCCGGCAGCGGCATCAAATTTCCCTGCACCTTGTGCGTCGCGATGCGTGAAGTCACCGACACCGCGGCCTGTGCGATGGCCGGGTCGTTCTCCAGCGTTGCCTTGATCTGCGCCACGAAGATCCTGCGCCAATCCGCCGCCGGATAGCCCAGCGCGATTTCGACCGCGACCTTGCCGCCATCCACGCCGACCGCGTGGATTTCGCCCGACTCCTGCAGCGACGCGCCGGTGTGCGGGTCAATGATTTCGCCGAGGATTTCGCGAACGCGTGATTCGGAGACAACAGGCATCTGGGCAACCGTGGCAATGAAAACAGTCGGAAAGTATGCCAGAGGCCGACCCGCATTCCCTGATGCGGGTCAGCCCTCACACCGCGCATGCGCACGCTTGACGCACATGGCGCCAGCGTGCAGGCTTGTCGCAACGCCCCAGGAGATACGCCATGCGCCGCATCCTCGTATTCGCGATGCTCACCGTCGGACTGCTGCTGGCGGTGCAAGCCTATGCCGCCGACTCGACCCCGGTCGGCACCTGGACCCAGGTCGACGACGCCACCGGCAAGCCCAAATCCATCATCGAAATCACCCAGCAACCGGACGGCACCTTGCAGGCCGTGGTCAAGCAGGTACTGTTTTCCAAGGACGGCACGCACCCGGTCTGCGATCAGTGCACGGGCGAGCGCCACAACAAGCCGGTCGACGGCATGGTGGTGATGTGGGGTGTGAAGCAGGATGGCGACACGTGGGACGGCGGCCAGATCCTCGACCCGGGCAACGGCAAAATCTACAAGGTCAAACTGACCTTGCAGGATGGTGGCCAGAAACTCGACGTGCGCGGGTACATCGGCATTCCGATGCTGGGGCGGACGCAGACGTGGTTGCGCAAGGCAGATTGAATTCGCTGATCCCGCGCCATGCCCGGCTGAAAAACCATCCCCCTCGATCCCCCTTCCTACGGAAGGGGGAAGACAAGCACGACACAGCATCGAAGCCTTCACCCCCTTCCGCAGGAAGGGGGTCGATGCGTAGCATCGGGGGGATGCACTGCGGGATTCACGGCACACGATCGTCTCGTCGGCAATGACCGAACGGTGACGAACGGCGGTTCCCTTGCCGCACTGTTCGGAATAAGGTTGCAGGGTTCTCGTATCCGCCGAGGGGAAGATCGATGTCCACACGTTTTGCGATGATTCAACGCGGCTGCGCGGGCGGCCTGCTTGCCGTACTGCTGGCGATCCCGCTCTGCGCGAACACGCAGACACGCACCGGCGCGGTTGCTGCCCCGGCATGGCAAACGCCGATCGCCGCGCACAGTGCGGAGTACGCGCGCCTGCAAAAGGAAGCGCAAGCCGTCACGATCACCCGCGACAACTGGGGCATCCCGCACGTGCACGGCAAGACCGATGCCGACGCGGTGTTCGGGATGATCTACGCGCAGTGCGAGGACGACTTCAACCGCGTGCAGATGAATTACCTCACGGCACTGGGCTGGACCGCGCAGGCCGAGGGCGAAAAGGCGATCTGGGGCGACCTGCGCTACCAGCTGTTCATCGACCCCGTGGTGCTGAAGCAGGATTACGAGAAAAGTCCCGGCTGGCTGAAGCAACTGATGAACGCGTGGGCCGACGGCATGAACTGGTACCTCGCCACGCACCCTGACGCACACCCCAAGGTCATCCAGCATTACGAACCGTGGATGGCGCTGTCGTTCACCGAGGGCAGCATCGGTGGCGACATCGAACGCGTGAATTTGTCCAGACTCGCGAAGTTCTACGGCGCACCGCAAGCTGTCGCCGTCGCGCTGGCGCGCACCACGCCCGCGACCTGGGTCGATCCGACCGGCTCCAACGGCATCGCGATCGCGCCCAAGCTTTCCGCCGACGGTCACGCGCTGCTGCTGATCAACCCGCACGTCACCTTCAACTTCCGCAGCGAATCGCAGATGTCCAGCGACCAGGGCCTCGATGCCTACGGCGCTTCCACCTGGGGCCAGTTCTTCATCTACCAGGGTTTCAACCAGCACATCGGCTGGATGCACACCTCGACCGGCGTCGATGCCGTGGACCAATTCGCGGAAACCGTCCGCAAGCACGGCGACGGCTACCAATACCGATTCGGCGACCAGTGGCTGCCGGTGAAGATGCGCGCGATCACCATCCATTACCGCGCCGACGATGGCACGATGAAGTCGCGCACGTTCACCGCGTACTTCACCCAGGCCGGCCCGATCGTTGCAAAGGAAAATGGCAAGTGGATCGCCGAGGCGCTGATGAACCGCCCGATCGCCGCGCTGGAACAAAGCTGGCTGCGCACCAAGGCCACGGACCTTGCCAGCTACATGAAGGTGGCCGAGCTCAAGGCCAACTCGTCCAACAACACGATCTTCGCCGACGACAAGGGCGAGATCGCGTTCCTGATGCCGCAGTTCATCCCCAAGCGCGACAACGCGTTCGATTACCTGAAACCGGTCGATGGCAGCAACCCGGCCACCGCGTGGCAGGGCCTCACCGCCCTCAAGGACATGCCCAACGCCATCAATCCGCCCAACGGCTGGGTGATGAACACCAACGACTGGCCCTACTCCGCCGCCGGCAAGTACAGCCCCAAGCGCGCGGACTATCCGCAGTACATGGATTCATTCGGTGAGAACGCACGCGGCAAGCACGCGACCGAACTCCTGACCGGCGCCAAGGACATGACCACCGCCAAGCTGATCGACATCGATTTCGATTCCTGGCTGCCGGCCTTCGCGCGCCTGATCCCGATCCTGATCAAGGACTACGACGCGTTGCCCGCCAGCGCCCCGTTGAAGACCAAACTCGCCGGCCCGATCGGCGTGTTGCGGCACTGGGATTACCGCTGGGGCCTGGCGTCGATCCCGACCACCCTGGCGGTGACGTGGGGCGATGCGATGTGGAACGAAGTCGCCGCCAAGGCCAAGGCCAGCGGCCTCGACGCACACACCACCGACCTGCGCGAGATCGATTACATCGCCGAGAAAGCCAGCCCGGCGATGCGACTCGGCACCCTGGCCAAGACCGTCGACACCCTGGTCAAGGACTTCGGCTACTGGGGCGTGCCGTGGGGCTCGATCAACCGCTATCAGCGCCTCGACGATTCCATCACACCGCACTTCGACGACGCCAAACCCAGCCTGCCCGTGCCGTTCACGTCATCGCGCTGGGGTTCGCTCGCGGCGTCCAACACGCACGCCTGGCCCGGCACCCAAAAATACTACGGACGCAGCGGCAACAGCTTCGTCGCGGTGATCGACTTCGGCCCGAAAGTCAGCGCACGCGCGATCCACGTGGGCGGCCAAAGCGGCAACCCGAAATCGCCGCACTTCCGCGACCAGGCCGAACGCTGGACCACTGGCGATCTGCGCACCGTGTACTTCTGGCCGGATCAATTGAAGGGGCACGTCGAGCGGGTGTATCACCCGGGAGAATGAAACGCACCGACCTCTCCCTGTCCCCCAAACGGTTTCACCGTTTGGGGGGAGAGGGTTCAGCCGCTTACCACGCGCGCTCGTACTGCTTCGGCGCGTCGATGGCAACGCCCAGTTCCTTCGCCGCACGCCGCGGGAAATACGGATCGCGCAGGAACTCGCGCGCCATTTCGATCAGGTCGGCATCGCCGCGCTGCAGGATGTCTTCGGCCTGACGCGCGTCGGTAATCAACCCGACCGTCGCGGTGGCGATGCCGGCCTCGCGGCGGATGCGCGCGGCGAACGGGACCTGGTAGCCGGGTCCGACCGGGACTTTCGGGTGCGGCAGCGTGCCCCCGGATGAAACATCGATCAGGTCCACGCCGTCCGACTTCAACAGACGCGCAAGCTGCACGCATTCATTGATGTCCCAACCGCCTTCGCCCCAGTCGGTCGCGGACAGCCGTACCCACAGCGGCAGCGGTGTGGGCCAAGCCTCGCGCACGGCCGCGATCACCTCACGCAACACGCGTGCCCGGTTTTCCAGCGACCCACCGTATTCGTCGGCGCGCGTGTTGGACAATGGTGACAGGAACTGGTGCAACAAATACCCATGCGCGGCATGGATTTCGATCACCTCGAACCCGGCATCGCGTGCACGTGATGCCGCCGCCCGGAAATCCTCGACGACCTTGGCGATGCCAGCCCGATCCAGCGCGGCCGGCACCGGGTAACCCGCATCGAAAGGAAGCGCGCTCGGCGCAACCGGCGTCCAGCCGCGCCGCGCGGCATCCAGCGCGCCGCCGCCATCCCACGGCGCAGCGGTGCTGGCCTTGCGGCCCGCATGCGCGAGTTGGATGCCCGCCACAGCACCGTTCTCGCGAATGAACCCGGCGATGCGATACCAGGCCGCGGCCTGTGCGTCGTTCCAGATGCCCGCATCATCCGGCGAGATGCGCCCTTCCGGCGAGACCGAACTGGCCTCGGTGAACACCAGCCCCGCGCCGCCCACCGCGCGGCTGCCAAGGTGCACCAGATGCCAGTCGCTCGCAACACCACCCGGCGAGGAGTACTGGCACATCGGCGACACCACGATGCGATTGCGCAAACGCAACGAACCCAGCGTGATCGGTTCCAGCAGCATGTCGGCTTCCAATGGCCAAACCCAACACGTTGTGGCGATGGAATCACGCTTCAATGGCCGGGCGCTATAAACTCCGACGACACCCTTCGGGAAAGCTCATGAGCAAAGGCACCCACGATTACGCGCCCGATCCGCGCAACGCCGCCATCAAGGTCAACTTGAACGACGCATTGATCGCGCGCGACGAAGCCAAGGTTTCCGTGTTTGACGCGGGCTATGTGCTGGGTGATGGCATTTGGGAAGGCCTGCGCGTGCACGGCGGTGGCCTGCCCTTCCTCGACATGCACCTGGATCGTTTGTACGAAGGCGCCAAGGCCATCGACCTCGACATCGGGCTGACGCGCGAGCAGTTGACCGAACGCATCCTCGCGACCCTGCGCGCCAACGGCATGCGCGACCACGTGCACATCCGCCTGATGGTGACGCGCGGCCTCAAGGCCACGCCGCACCAGGACCCGCGCTTCGTGATCGGCCCGCCGACCATCGTGATCGTGCCCGAATACAAGGAACCACTGCCGGACACCGTCGCAAAAGGCATCCGCCTGTTCACCGTGCACGTGCGCCGCGGCGCGCCCGACGTGCAGGATCCGAAGCTCAACAGTCATTCCAAGCTCAACTGCATCCTCGCCTGCATCCAGGCCCAGAAGGCCGGGTACGACGAGGCGCTGATGCTGGACCCGCACGGCTTCGTCGCCACCTGCAATTCCACGCACTTCTTCATCGTGCGCCGCGGCGAAGTCTGGACATCCACCGGCAAGTATTGCCTCGGCGGCATCACCCGCGCCAACGTCGTCAGGCTCTGCCGCGACCACGGCATCCCGGTGTTCGAAAAGGATTTCAGCCTGACCGACGTGTACGGCGCCGACGAAGCCTTCGTCACCGGCACTTTTGCCGGGTTGACGCCGGTTTGCGAGATCGACGGGCGCACGATTGGCGACGGCACGCGTGGCCCCATGTGCAAACGCCTGCAGCAGGTGTACATGCAATTGATGGAAACCGAGAGCCGCGCGGGCGTGCAGGTGTGACGGTGCGCGAACCCCTGCGTATCGCGATGTGGTCGGGACCGCGCAACATTTCCACCGCGCTGATGCGCGCGTGGGAAAACCGCGCAGACACCTGCGTGATCGACGAACCGTTCTACGCGCACTACCTGGTCGAAACGGGCATCGACCATCCGGGCCGCGAGGACGTGATCGCGACCCAGGAAACCGACGACGCCAAGGTCGCGGCAACGCTCATCGGTCCGATCCCCGGCGGCAAGCCGATCTGGTACCAGAAACACATGACCCAGCACATGCTGTCCGAAATGCCGCTGGACTGGCTGGATCGCGTCAGCAACTGTTTCCTGATCCGCGAACCCGAGCGCGTCGCAGCATCGTTCACCCGGCAGCGTCCCGATGCCGAGGTGTGGGAACTCGGCTTCGAGCAGCAGGCACGCCTGTTCGACTACGCGTGCGAGCGGCTGGGCCACGCGCCGCCGGTCATCGATGCAGCCGATGTGCTGCGGGATCCGCGTGGCATCCTGGCTGCACTGTGCGCGCGGCTCGGCATCCCTTTCAGCGAGCGCATGTTGCGCTGGCCGTCGGGCAAGCGCGCCAGCGACGGCGTGTGGGCGCCGCACTGGTACGCGGCGGTGGAACGTTCCAGTAGTTTTGCGCCATGGCGACCGCGCGAAACCGAACTGAGTGATTTGCAGCAGCGGCTCGCCGACGCTTGCCGGCCTTATTACGAACGGCTGGTGGCATATCGCTTGACCGCACAACCGACAGCGTGACCGGCGGAGACAGCTCCGGGCCGAGCTACACCGTCGCGACGATGCGCCCCACTTCCGCCAGCACGGCTTTGCGTCCGACGGGATCGGTCGCGTGGTTCATGTAATAGGCCGTGACCAGCAGGGGCTTGCGTTTGGGTGGCCAGACAATTGCGATGTCGTTGTTCGCACCAAGCCCATTTCCATCCCACTGTCCCGTCTTGTCGCCAATACGCCAACCTGGCGGCAACCCGGCGCGCAACGATTGCAGCCCCGTCTGGCAATCCAGCATCCAGTGTGTCAGCAGCTTGCACGATGCAGGCGTCAGCGCATCGCCCAGCAACAATTTTTGTATGTCGCCCAGCATTGCCGAAGGCGTGGTCATGTCGTAGGGATTGAGCTCCGGCTCGATACGATCCAGCAACGTGACCGGATCACCGAGACTGCGCGCATAACGCGTCACCGCGGCCGGGCCGCCGATGTTCGCCAGCAGCAGGTTGGCCGCGGTGTTGTCGCTCAAGGTGATCGCGGCCCGGCACAGCTCGGCAATCGTCATGCCGGGTGGGCCGACGTGTTGCTTGGTGAGTGGTGCCCAGTCGAGCAGCGCGGACTGGTCGAACACGATGCGCCGGTCGAGTTCCTCCTCGCCACGATCCACGCGCGCCAGCACGGCCGCCGCCAGCAGCAGCTTGAACGTGCTGCACATCAGGAAGCGCTCGTCGCCGCGATTCGCGATGCGCCGACCACTGCCGGTATCGAAGATGGCAACGCCGAGACGCCCGCCGTGCACGCGTTCAAGATCGGCCAGCCGCAGCGCGGCATCGTGGCGGGTTGCGGCAAGCAGACGCGGTGCGACACCCAAGGCCAATGCTCCGACCACAGCGCCCTTTAACCACTCACGACGATTCACTAGTCTTCCCTTTTGTTCAGAAACGGGTGCACACTATGCTGGGAGGTTGTGTCCGAGGACCGTCGCTGCACAGGTTGATTCATGACAACGTCGCGTGGCAGCCCGACGCGCAGGACTCAACGCACCCAGCCATCGTACGACGACGGTGGATCAAGACTCCGCAATCGTCAACCCTGCTGCGCGCAGGCGTTCCCGCAACCCGTCGAGTGCATGCCCGTAACGCGATGCACGTGCGGTGTCCCGCCGCAAAGGCTGCCTGACCTGCGCGGCACTGGGCGTGCTCAACACTGTGCGTTCGGTACGATGGAATTCCAGACATGCCGGGTCGAACGGCAATCCGCAGAAATCCAGCAGGCGACGAATCGTTGGTTCCGGCTCGGTCACGAGCGTTTCGTACTCAAGGTTGAACACGCGGTCGGGAAAATTCTTCAGCCAGAACTGAGTCAAGCGCCAGAAGTCGATACAGAAATCTGCCATTTCATCCAGGTCAAAGCTGAACTCGGCGCCTTGGTCAAACCATTGACGGTAGCATCCAAGGCAGGCTTCCACCGGGTCGCGATGTACGACCACGACGCGCGCGCTGGGCAACATGGTCAATGCCGCACCCGCCAGTACCCAATTCAAGAGGTTCTTGTCAACCATCCGCGGCTTGCGTTCGCGCCAGCGTGCCGTGCGCGCAAGGTATTCTTCGCCAAGCCGCTGCCAATCCTGCGTGGTCGCATCGGGCACCCAGAAGGGGAATGTGCTGGCTCGGCGGCGCGTTTCCGATTCGATTACCTGACCGATGTCCTTGATCTCATTGGCGCCTTCAACTTCCGCATGAGATGCCAATATCTGCTCTACAAGTGTGGAGCCAGATCGCGGCAGGCTGGCAATGAAGATCACGTCGCGCCCGAGTTCAGTGTCTGGTGTACACGCTACAGGCTCCGCAAACACTCGCCTAATCGTTTCCACTCGCTCGTGTTCGCCCACGGCGTCCCACTTCATTCGCCTGCGTTGCGACGTATTGGCTCGCTTCAGCAGTTCGAAGGCCCGCGCGTAATCGCCTTGGTCTTCCAGCGCGCGCGCCAGTACGAACTCGAGCCGGATGCGCACGCCGGGCGATAGGCTCCGGTTCCCAAGCGCCCGTTCCAGCGATTCCACATCCTGCTTCTCGAATGCTGCGGTTTTCAGATCCGCCAGTGCCAACCAAGCTTCCATGTAATCGGGTTGGCGACTTAGAAGCTCGCGCAGATCAGCCACTGCTACGTTGACCCTGCCAACCCCCGCTTGCGCGCGCGCCAAGCCGACCTCGGCCCGCGCGTACGTAGGATCAATCGACAGTGTACGTTGCAAGGCCTCGATCACCGCATTCGCTTGCCCCTGCGGCCACAAACCCTCGGCCAAGTTGTACCACGCTGAAGCGGAATCTGGCGCCAACTCGCACGCACGTTGCAGGTGCGCCAAGCCGTCATCGATCCTACCCGTCCGGTATAACGCGACACCCAGCCCAATGTGCAAGTCCGCATCATCGGGCAATGCATCCAGTGCCCGTTGGAAACAATCTGCGGCGCCAACGTGATCCCCAAGATTCTGGGCTGCGATGCCCATCCAGCGCGTGATCTCGACGCTATCCTGCGCCAAGGCAAGTGCGCTGGTCAGTGTCCGCATCGCGGCGGCGGCATCCCCGGATTGCGACTCTTTCCGCCCGCGCTTCAGCAACCGCGCCGCCATGGGCGACAGCGATTCGGGTGTCGCCGCCATCGGTATTTTTGCCTGCGTCATTTCATCGGAAGTTGCTTCTCGCCGCCATTATGCCAACCCATGACTGCAATTCCAAAAAAACCGCCGGGTACGAGCCCCGGCGGCTGAGAGTAAAACGTGGCGACATTACCAGTTGTACGCGACGCTAAACCGCCAGTAGCGGGGAGGCACCCAACCCTCCACCCGGTGATAAGTCGTCAGCGGGTAGTAGGCGCGATACTGGAGTGGCGTCTGGCTGTTGAACACGTTGAAGACATCCAGCTTGAAGGCCAGTTTGCGGCCTGCCCAGTCCGGTTGGTAAATCACGTTGAGGGCCAGCTGATGGGTCCAGGGCGTGAATCCCGTCGAACCCGGAGGCGCCACCTTTCCGTTGCAGAAGTGATACTGCGGACCGTAATTCGGCGTTACCGGAACGGGATAATTGCCTAGACAGATGTCGGGGTGTCCCGAAGCAATGAACAGATTGCCACCCACCATCCACTCCGGGGTGATCGCGTATTCGCCGGAGATCTTGAACTGATGTTTTTGGTCGTTGGGCAGCAGGCCGTACGAGCCCTGCATGATCTGGTAAAAATCCCACTGCTCGGTGATGGATACCGAATTGCCGCCTTGGCCAATGACCGAATCCACCGGGCCCTCGGTATTACCCCAGTTGCGCGAAAAAGTGTAGGAAACCTGGCCCCACCACTTGCCATCCCAAGGGTGCGTCAGCGACAGGTTGATGGCGTAGTACTTGCGCACCACCCCTTTCGAGAAGCCCTGCTGGGCCATATTAACCGTCACCGGCACCAACCCGCCGCTGGGAGATTTGACCTGAATCGTCTGGGTTACGCCCGGGTTGATCAGCACTGCTCCGAGCGTATAGTTGGTGCAGTTTTGCGGGGTCAGCCATGCATAACCTTCGCTCAGGCCCGCGGCGCACATCCTCTGCTGGTCGTCCCAGTCGTCCACGATTCGGCCCAGTCTTTTGTATATGCCGTCCGCTCCGAACACCCAGCCCGTGCCCAGGAAATTCAGCTTGTGCTGCATGCCCAACACGTAGGCATCGGCATATTCGGCCTTGATGTTGGTGGCAGCAACCGTGCGCGGATCCAGCGGCAACCCGTACTCATTGTTCTGCGAAACGCCGCTCACCGGGTTTTCCGGAATCGGTGTCAGGCCTTGCGGGATGCCGTTTGAATCAATGCCGTTGTAAGTGAAATACTGCTGGGTGTAAGTGGAAGCGCCGGCGCCGCGCAGCGCCACGGCTGCCGGCAATGCGAGGTAATAGCGTCCGGCGTTGCCGTACACCTTGAACGTGGAATCGCCATTAACATCCCAACTGAAGCCGATGCGCGGCTCCCACTGCGGCTTGGTCAATCGGATATATGGCTGCCCTGCCGGGTTGTAGTTGACGAACGTGTCGTCGCGCAAGCCGATTTTCATCAGGAAGTTGGGCGTGATCTGCCAGTTGTCCTGAACGTATTCTGCGCGCTGCGCCACCCGCACGCTGGCAGCGTTGGTGAAAATGTACTTGCTCACGTAATAACCCGTCGCCCCGTCGGGGTTGGAGTTCGGTGGGCCAATGTAGGGCGCAATGGACGGATCGGTACCCGTAATGTTGTCGCCAGGGCCCAGCGTGTTGCTGGGCGGCCCCAACTGCGACCCATAGGACCACGCGTAGCCGGGGCCGGTCATGACCGAACCGTCACCGATGTCCCAAGTGGTGCTGTTGTCGATACCGACCTCAAGGTCGTGGGTACCCATGAAATGCCAGGGCAATTTCCAATCCAAGTCCACGCGATAGTTCGTCACGCTGTCTTTGTGAGCCGGATTGCCAACGTCAGCAGTGGTCTGCGAGTTGGTGATGCCACCCGGGGGCACGAACGCAGGATTTTGGGATGCCGCACCGAAGATATAGGGTAGCGGTGACGCCGGTGGCTCCTGATAGTACTCACCGTGCAATTTGCCGAACATCGCGTGCAGGGTCAGGTTGTCGGTGATGTAGGACGTGTAGTTGGCCACCCACATCCTGAAGGCATTCTTGCTGGCCGGAAAGCCGAGGAGATAGTTGCCGGTGGCGTGGGTGTTGTAGTCGTAGCCAAAACGCGACGTCCATGTCTTGTTCTCGACCTGAACGCCGGTCAAAGTCAGGTAATTGTTGTCGTTGATGTTCCAGTTCAGCTTCGCATAGATTTTCGGGCGGTGAATGGTCGTGAAGTCGTTGAAGGTATTGGCGCCGATCGGGGTGACCGAATTGGAATGGATCTTGTCACTCTCCAAGCCCACGAAGAACAACAGCTTGTCCTTGATGATGGGGCCGCTGACGTACGCGTCATAGATGTTCTCGGAGTAGTGGTTGTCGCTGCGCCGGCGATACAAATCGCCTGGCAGCTGGCCGGGCGTGGTGTTGCGCGGATTGTCGTAGAGCTGGTCGACATAGGTGCTACGCCAACTTCCGGGTTGCCAGATACCCCGGAACCCGAAATGCCATTCATTGGAACCGCTCTTGCCGATCTGGTTCATCACGCCGCCGATGGAACGGCCGTACTTGGCGCCGTAACCACTGGTGATGGTCTGCTGCTGCTCGATGGCGCCGTACGGCAGACTGACGCCGCCTTGGCCGGTAAGCGCATCGGTGGTGTTCATGCCGTCGATGTAATAGGCATTCTCGGCCGTTGACGCGCCACCGAAAACCAGCTCCGGGTTGCCAGTCGCTGACGGATTGGCGGCTTGCAGCAACGCCGATCCTGGCGTGACGCCCGGCGACATCAGGGCGATACTCTCGGCATTTCGACCGAGCGGCAGTTGGCTCAGCTGTGTGGCCGTTACGGTGTTGCTCTGGTTGGTGCTGGTGACGTCGATCACCGGAACGGCGTTGGCGGTCACGTTGATCGTGGACAGCGTCTGGAGGTTCTTGGCGCCCGTGGTGGAGGTGAAATCAACCGTCACCGCGCCCGATGCCGTCGGTGTGACGTCGGCACGGGTCTGCACCACCTTGCCATCCTGAAGCAACCTGACTGTATAGGTACCGACCGGCAAGATGACCGAATACTGACCGGATGGGCCAACGGTGATGGTGCGATTGAAACCTGCGCCGCCAGTGATCTGGATGGTTTCATTCGGAGCAACCGGTACCCTGCCCGCGATGGTACCGTTGACGGCCTGCGCGAATGCGCCTCCGGCAAAGGCCAACGCCACCGAGCCACCGATTGCCAACGCCAGCGCCTTGCGCTGGAACATGCGATTGCGCGAAGCGCGCTGAGACTTTCCTCTCATGAGACGTACACCCCCAAAAGGTGACAACTCGTGCGGCGCCTGCGTCGATTCTCCCCAGAACGACACGCATGCAAACCGCACCCAAGTACTTTCGGCAACCCCAAGGTCGTCGGAAGCGGTTTGCACTGCCCCTCGTTGCAGTGCTTCACGACCGTAACCCGCAATTAACCAAATTGCAAGCATTGATTCACGTGAATGAAAGCAGATCGAGAGCAATGGCCATTGCAAGAGGGTCTGTGCGCAAGCGTTGTCAATCTTGCACTGCCGCCAGCCCCGCATCGCGCAAACGTTCACGTAACGTATCCAACAGATGGCCGTAACGCGCGGCACGTGCCGTGCCACGCTGCAAGGGCTGGCGCACCTGCGCCGCGCTGGCCGCGCTGATCACGGTCCGCTGTGTCTGGTGAAAAGCCAGGCAAGCCGGATCGAACGACAGACCGCAAAAATCGAGCAGCCTGCGGATCACGCTTTCCGGGTCGGCCAGCAACGCTTCGTATTCGAGGTCAAACACGCGGTCTGGATATAGCTTGAGCCAGAATCGGGTGAGACGTACGAAGTCGGCGCAGTAATCCACCAGTTCGTCCAGATCGTAGGCGAACTGGGTGCCACTGGCGAACCACTGGCGATAGCAGGCGAGGCAAGCCTCGACCGGGTCACGCCGCACCACCACCACCCGCGCGGATGGGAGCATGGCCAATGCAGCGCCGATGTATTTCCAGTTCACCAGGTTCTTGTCGGTGAAACGCGGCTTGCGTTCATGCCGCCACCGCGCGGTGCGCACGAGATATTCCCTGCCTAAGCGCTGCCAGTCGGCGGGCGTCGTTCCCCGTACCCAGTCAGGGAACAGCCTGCCACTCCGCCGTGATTCGCCATCCAGAACCGCGGGCAGATCGGTGATCTCGTTGGCGCCTTCCACATCGGCATGCGAGGCCAGTATCTGCTCCACCAGCGTGGAGCCCGAGCGCGGAATGCTGGCAATCAGGATGACCTCGCTTCCCGACTGCGGATCGAGCGGCGCCGCAGGCGGCGAAGCAAACGCGTGCTCGATGGCATCGATGCGCGCACGATGTTCCGCCGCATTCCAGCGCATGCGGCCGCGCTGCATGCGGTTGGCGCATTGCAGCACCTCGAAGGATGCCGAGTAGTCTGCCTGGTCTTCCAGCCCGCGCGCCAGGGCGAACCCGAACAGCACTCGATCTTCCGCAGGCGCGTCGGCACGTTCGAAGTTGCGCCGCAGCAGCGCCAGGTCCTGCCTTGTGAGTGGCACGACCTTGAGATTGGCCAGCGCGAACCATGCGTGGGCATTTCCTGGGTGAGCCTGCAGCAGTCGCCGCAATTCGGCGACGGCGGCATCAACCTGGCCGACGCTGGCCTCGGCATCGGCCAAGGTTAGTCGCGCCGAAACGTGCGACGGGTCGAGTCGTAGGGCACGATGCAGGGCTTCGATCGCCTCACCGGTGCGCACCTGCAGCTTGAGCGCGCGGCCCAGGTTGAACCAGCCGCCCGCCACGTTCGGCGCCAAATCGCAAGCGCGCCGCAATCCCGCGATCGCACCGGCCACATCACCCATCTCGAACAACGCGATGCCTAGTCCCGCATGCAGCCGCGCGTCGCGCGGTTCGGTTTCGACGGCCTTGCGGAAATATTCGGCGGCGCGCTCGTGCCGACCCTGCATCTGCGCCGCCACCCCGGCCATACCGAGCGCGGATGCGCAATCGGGTGCCTGCGCAAGCAGTGATGACAACGTGGCCGCGGCGGCATCGAATTGCCGACGCGACAACTCGCCCTGCGCCTTCTGTAGCAGATGCACCACATTTGGAGGCAAAACTTGAGTGGTCATGACAGTTGAAGGCTACAAGCACAGAAGGCTGAAAGAGTACACCGGCATGCGGTACGGACCTGCTCGTGAGGACGGCATTGAAAGCCACATTGCAATTCAAGCGGCTCCCCTGCCACCAGCTTCGTTGGCTCCTCAACCCAGCCAAGCACAGCTCTGTGCACATGCATGAAATACGGCTCACGCCTTGCGTGAGCCAAACGCAATTCTCCTCTGCCAGATTCATGCCGGGCCATTTTTCAAACCCCTCTTGTACCGCGCGGAATCACCCCACATTCTTGTGGGTAAGCCGCACGGCGGATAGACCGTGCGGGCACACCGCGCGCAACATCGAGGGATGCCGCCATGCCCGACTACCGCAAGACACCCGAAGCCCTGGCCAAACTCACCCCGCTGCAATACCGCGTGACGCAGGAATCGGCCACCGAGCGTCCGTTCGACAACGCCTTCAACGACCACGACGAGCCCGGCCTGTACGTGGACATCGTTTCCGGCGAGCCGCTGTTCACGTCGCTGGACAAATTCCACAGCCACTGTGGCTGGCCAAGCTTCAGCAAACCCATCGAGGCGCTCAACGTGGTGGAACTGCACGATGCCAGCCACGGCATGCAGCGCACCGAGGTGCGTTCCGCGCACGCCGACAGCCACCTGGGCCACGTGTTCGACGACGGCCCGCGCGAGCGCGGCGGCTTGCGTTATTGCATCAACTCCGCGTCGCTGCGCTTCGTGCCCGTGGCCGATCTGGAAAAGGAAGGCTATGCGGAGTACCGTAAACTGTTTACCTCCCCCTTCCAAAGGAAGGGGGAATGAGGGGGATGGCATCCAAATCCATTGGCATCCCCCGCCGCTGCGCGGCGACCCCCTTCGTTCCAAAGGGGGTGAATCCCGACCACAGGCAACCATGAGGCACATTCCATGACCACCCAACGCGCCATCCTTGCCGGCGGCTGCTTCTGGGGCATGCAGGGCCTGATCCGCAAGCAACCCGGTGTGGTTTCCACGCGCGTCGGTTACTCCGGCGGCGACGTGCCGAATGCCACCTATCGCAACCATGGCAGCCACGCCGAATCCATCGAGATCACTTTCGATCCGGCGCGCATCAGTTACCGCAAGTTGCTGGAATTCTTTTTCCAGATTCACGACCCGAGCACCCGCAACCGCCAGGGCAACGACCTCGGCAGCAGCTATCGTTCGGCGATCTTCTACTTGAACGACGAACAGAAACGCATCGCCGAAGACACCATCGCCGACGTGGATGCATCCGGACTGTGGCCCGGCCGGGTCGTCACCGAAGTCGTGCCCGCCGGCGATTTCTGGGAAGCCGAGCCCGAGCATCAGGATTACCTGGAGCGAATCCCAGACGGCTATACCTGCCATTTCGCGCGACCCGACTGGGTGCTTCCGGTGCGCGAGAAGGCGGCAGGGTAAAAATCTCAATGATCTCTTTGACGTCATTCCGGGGCTGCCTGCGCTCTTTGCAGGCAGAACCCGGAATCCAGTTCTGAAGCCTACGAAAAGCGAAACTGGATTCCGGGTTCCATCGCCAGACGAGCCGGCGATGGCCCCGGAATGACGAACAAAAATCAACTGATGTGATCACCGCCCGCGCACTCGCGCGGCAGCCAGTACCCTTCTCCGCCATCGCGCTCACAGGAAACTCCCAATGCCCCACACCCCCGCCTACGCCGCCCAGTCCGCCGACAAGCCGATGGGCCCGCACACCATCGAGCGCCGCGCACCCGGTGCGCGCGACGTCGCCATCGACATTTTATACTGCGGCGTCTGTCATTCCGACCTGCACACCGCGCGCAACGAATGGGGCGGCACGCATTACCCGTGCGTGCCCGGCCACGAAATCGTCGGCACCGTCACCGCGGTCGGCAAGGACGTGCGCCATTTCAAGGTCGGCGACACCGTCGGCGTAGGTTGCATGGTGGACAGTTGCGGACACTGCGATCCGTGCAAGGCCGGCGAGGAAAACTATTGCGAGAACGGTTTCACCGGCACGTACAACGGCCCGACCCAGGGCGACCACGCCAACACCTGGGGCGGCTATTCCACCAGCATCGTCGTCAACGAAAAATTCGTCCTGCGCATCACCCACACGGACCAGCTCGACGCGGTCGCGCCGCTGTTGTGCGCCGGCATCACGACCTACTCGCCGCTGCGGCACTGGCATGCCGGTCCCGGCAAGAAGGTCGGCATCGTCGGCCTGGGCGGCCTCGGTCATATGGGCGTCAAGCTGGCACATGCGATGGGCGCGCACGTCGTGCTGTTCACCACGTCGCCCGGCAAGATCGCGGACGGCAAGCGCCTCGGCGCCGACGAAGTCGTGATCTCGAAAGACCCGGCACAAATGGCGCGGCACGCCGCCAGTTTCGATTTCATCCTCGACACCGTTTCCGCGTCGCATGATCTGAACGCCTACCTGGTGCTGCTGAAACTCGACGGCACCCTGTGCCTGGTCGGCGCGCCGCCCGCGGACACGCCGCATCCGTCGCCGCGCGTGCCCAACCTCTACATGAAGCGCCGCGCGATCGCCGGTTCGCTGATCGGGGGCACCCGCGAAACCCAGGAGATGCTGGATTTCTGCGCCGAGCGCGACATCGTCTGCGACATCGAAACCATCGCGATGCGCGACATCAACCGCGCCTACGAACGCATGCTGAAGAGCGACGTGAAGTACCGCTTCGTGATCGATATGCAGACCCTGAAGGACGAGGCGAAAGCTGCGTGACATGGTAGGGCGGGAGCAGCCGCGCAGCGGCGTATCCCGCCAGAATTACGGCGGGTTTCACCCGCCCTACAATCCGCGCATGAACTCAACCAAACGCCTGATTGCCTGCGTGCTGGGCGGCACCGCGCCCGGCGCCAGAACCGAACTGCACGACGTGGCCTTCGCGGTCGGCGATTCGCTGGAAAGCGTGCATGACCAATTGCTGGACGGCTGGTTCGGCAATCCGCGTGGCCTGCACGTGGATGCGTGGTGTTTCCTCGACAGCATCGCCGGCCATCGCGTGCGGTTGGCACGCACGCCGGCCGACAACGGCCTGCACCTCTACTTCGTCAACATCGGTGGTTACCGGCCGGGCGTATTTGGCGAACACCACGCGTGGGGGTTCTTCGGCGCATCGAACAAGGCCGAAGCCAAGGCGCGCGCGAAACAGACGTTGCTGCAAAACCACGTGGAAACCCACAAGGACGACCTGTACGACATCGACGATTGCCTGCAGGTCGCACGCATCGGCGCATGGCATGTGCACCTGGAAGCCGATCCCTCCGCAATGGGTCCTATTGTCAGCAGCGGTTATTTCCCATTGCCGAAACCAACCATCGACCATTGGCTTGCACGACGCGCTTCGCACCGCGAACTGCCGCCCTTTCACCTCGCCTTTCCCGTCGCCTCACTCGAAGACGCGCGCAAGTTCTACGGCAGCTTGCTCAGCTGCCCGGAAGGACGTTCCAGCGACACCTGGGTGGATTTCGATTTCTTCGGCCACCAGATCGTCGCGCACCTCGCGCCGGAAGAATTGCGCGCAGCCACGGCGCACGACGTGGACGGCGACAACGTGCCGGTGCGGCATTTCGGCGCGGTGCTGGACATGGGTCAATGGCAGGCCTTGGCCGACAAGCTGCGCGAAGCCGGCACGCGTTTCGTGATCGAACCGCACGTGCGCTTCAAGGGCCAGCCCGGCGAGCAAGCCACCATGTTCCTGCTCGATCCCTCCGGCAATGCGCTGGAGTTCAAGGCTTTCGCGGATCGGTCGAAGCTGTTTGCGAAGTGATTCCGCAACTCCTTCGCCCCGTCCACTCCGCTGCAGGCACCAAGGTACCGGTTACCAGTTTCGCCCTTTCCCCTGCGCCGCAGCACTCGCGCCGCGATTTTGCGCCTGCATTGACCGTTTCAATGCAAGCGTGCCCGTTCTTTCGCGACAGCACCTCATGCACCACCATTCAACCCACGGTCAGGCCAGCAACTTCATGCCGGAACGCTTGGCCGCGCCCTTGTCGAAAGTAAAGGTGGCGCTGCAGCCGGCAGCGCGTGCCGACACTGCAATCAGCGTGTCGGCGAAATTTCCGGCGTCTTCCCTGAATTGACCCAAGGCTCGCCAGACGCTTTCGGCGCGATCCACCACGATGCCACCGGTGCGCAACAGGGTGTCCACGACCTGCTGCACGCGGGCCGGACCGGCGGCGTAGCAAGATTCCAGCACCCACAGGGTTTCGACCAACACCACGTGCGAGATAAACCCCGGTTCGTCCGTCGTCAATGTTTCAATCAGCTTGGCGGCGAGCGCAGCCTGCTTCGGCTCGTCCTGTGTCAGATAACGCACCAATATGTTGGTATCGAGTCCGATCATCGCCGCCCGACTTTGGCCGCACGCTCACGGATGGTGGCGTTCATCGCTTCGACGCTGACCGGTTTGCGTGGCTTCGCGATCAAGCCCTTGAGTGCAGTGACGGGCAGCGTTGCGGCTACCATTTCATAGCGGCCCGGCTCGACTTCGATGAATTCCACGCGGTCGCCGGTATCGACACCCATGCCGCTGCGAACCGCGGCGGGAATCGTGATCTGCCCCTTGGAGGTAATGGTTGCGGTGCTCATGCCAAGTCTTCGAGTATGCCTTACATGATTGTAAGGCGTGCCCGAATCGCCCGCAATGCGCTGGGGTGATGGACTGCGATCTGTGATCACACCATCGGCAGCTTCAGCCCATTCTCCTCCGCGCACTCGATGGCGTCGGGATAACCCGCGTCGGCGTGGCGCATTACGCCGGTGCCGGGGTCGTTCCACAGCACGCGGGCGATGCGCTGGTCGGCTTCGGGCGTGCCGTCGCAGACGATCACGAGGCCGGCGTGTTGCGAATAGCCCATGCCGACGCCGCCGCCGTGGTGGAACGACACCCAGGTGGCGCCACTTGCAGTGTTCAGCAGCGCGTTGAGCAGCGGCCAGTCGGACACTGCATCGGAACCGTCGCGCATGGCCTCGGTTTCGCGGTTGGGGGACGCGACGGATCCGGAATCGAGGTGGTCGCGGCCAATCGCGATGGGACCCTTGAGTTCGCCCTTGCGCACCATTTCGTTGAACGCCAGCCCCAGTTTGTCGCGCTGCCCAAGTCCAACCCAGCAGATGCGCGACGGCAGGCCCTGCCAGTGGATGCGCTTTTCCGCCATATCCAGCCAGTTGTGCAGATGCGTGTCGTCGGGAATCAGTTCCTTCACCTTGGCATCGGTCTTCAGGATGTCTTCGGGATCGCCCGACAACGCGACCCAGCGGAACGGGCCGACGCCGCGGCAGAACAGCGGACGCACGTAGGCCGGCACGAAACCGGGAAAGTCGAACGCGTGCTTGCAGCCGACGTCGAACGCCATCTGGCGGATGTTGTTGCCGTAATCGAAGGTCGGGATGCCTTGCGCGTGGAAGGCCAGCATCGCCTCGACGTGGGTCTTCATCGATTGCTTGGCCGCGTCGCGCGTGCCGTTCGGATCGCGCTTGCGGCGCTCGACCCACTGCTCCACCGTCCAGCCTTGCGGCAGGTAACCATTGACCGGATCGTGCGCCGAGGTCTGGTCGGTGACGGCATCGGGCTTGACGCCGCGCTTGACCAGTTCCGGCAGCACGTCGGCGGCATTGCCGAGCAGTGCGACGGACTTGGCTTCGCCGGCCTTGGTGTATTTCCCGATGCGCGCCAGCGCGTCGTCGAGGCCTTTCGCCTGCTCGTCGACGTAGCCGGTCTTCAAGCGGAAGTCGATGCGTTTCTGGTCACATTCGATGGCCAGCATGCACGCGCCCGCCATCACCGCCGCCAGCGGCTGCGCGCCGCCCATGCCGCCGAGGCCCGCGGTGAGAATCCACTTGCCTCGCAAATTTCCGCCGTAACTCTGCCGGCCCATTTCGACGAAGGTTTCGTAGGTGCCCTGCACGATGCCCTGCGAACCGATGTAGATCCACGAACCGGCCGTCATCTGGCCGAACATCATCAGGCCCTTCTTGTCCAGTTCGTTGAAGTGCTCCCACGTCGCCCAGTGCGGCACCAGGTTGGAATTGGCGATCAACACGCGCGGCGCATCCTCGTGGGTCTTGAACACGCCGACCGGCTTGCCCGATTGCACCAGCAGGGTTTCATCGGGATTCAATTCGCGCAGGCTTTTCAGGATCGCGTCGAAGCACTCCCAGTTGCGCGCGGCGCGGCCGATGCCGCCGTACACCACCAATTCCGCGGGATTTTCAGCCACCTCGGGATCGAGGTTGTGCTGGATCATCCGATACGGCGCCTCGATCAGCCAATTCTTGCAATGCAGCTCCGGGCCGCGCGGCGGATGGATCACGCGCTGGGTATCGATGCGGGTGGGGGCGTTCATGGATGTTCCAGTCAGAAAGAGAAGCCGATTATGCGGCCGATCGGCGCTGCCCGCACGTCCGCCATTCCGCTCCGCGCGCAGGCGTAGAATCGACGCGCTGGTTCGACCACAGCGTCTTCATCCACTCCATATCGAAGGGGCATGTGCGATGTACGCAACCGACCGCAATTCCCGCCGCCGTTTTCTGCAACATGCCGGGCTCGGCATCGTTGCGCTTTCCATGGCCGCGCCGCTGCGCCAGGCATTGGCCGACGCACCTCAGAACGCCATCACGCCCCAGGCTGCCCTGGAAAGGTTGATGGCGGGCAACGCGCGTTACGCAGCGGGCAAACTCGATGCCAAGGATTTCTCGGCCGGCCGTGTCGCGCGAGCGAAAGCGCAGTATCCCATCGCGTCGATCCTGAGCTGCGCCGACTCGCGGGTCGCGCCGGAACTGATGTTCGACCAGGCGCCCGGCGATCTTTTCGTGGTACGCATCGCGGGCAATTATCTCAACCACGACGCACTGTCGAGCCTGGAATACGGCGTGGCCGTGCTCGGCACGCCCTTGGTGATGGTGCTGGGGCACAGCAACTGCGGCGCGATCAAGGCGGCGATCCAGGAAATCCAGGATCCCAAACCGCTGCCCGGTCACATCTGGGACATCACCGACGCGGTGCGTCCCGGCATCGAGAACGTCGTGAAAGCCGGCGGCGACGGATTGCTGGAGCACGCGATCGACGCGAACGTCGCCTACAACGTCTCGCGCGTCGCCTCGGCGCAACCGATCATCGCGGAAGCCGTGAAGAGCGGCCGGGCGCGCGTGGTCGGTGCGGAATACGAGCTCGCCACGGGCAAAGTGCGGTTGCTCTCGGACTGACCCGTCACGGACAGGCACGGTGATGGAAACCGAATTCTGGCTCAAGCGCTGGCGCGAAGGACGCACCGGCTGGCACCACGACAAACCGATGCCGCTGCTGCTGCAACACTGGCCGGCGCTGGCCGTTCCCCGGGCCACGCGGGTGCTGGTGCCGCTGTGCGGCAAATCACTGGACATGCCGTGGCTGTCGCAGCGGGGCCTGCGGGTGCTGGGCGTGGATGTGTCGGCGATCGCGGTGGAAGCCTTCCTCGCGGAAAACCACTTGCATGCACGCGCACGCGCGGCCACCGACGGCACGCACTACGAGATCACCAATGCACCGGATGGTGGCGCCATCGATATCGTCAACGGCGACGTATTCGCGGTCGATCCCGCGATCCTTGCAACCTGCCATGCCTTCTACGACCGCGCCGCGACGATCGCCCTGCCCCGCCCGATGCGCGATCGCCTGGCGCATGAGATTTACGCGAAACTTCCCGCGGGTGCGCGCGGTCTGTTGATTACGCTGGATTACCCGGTGGGCGAAATGGACGGTCCGCCCTTCAGCGTGGACGCTGTCGAAGTGCACCGGTTGTTCGGTGGGCGCTGGAACATCGAGCAACTGGAACGCCGCGACATATTGGCCTCGCAACCGTCTTTTTCCGACAACGGCGTCACCGCCCTGCATACCGCCGTCTACGCACTCACGCGCAAGGCCGACTGACTTCTCCCGGAACACCGCATGAAACGCATCCTGCTGACCTTCATCGCCGCCATCGTGGTGGCCGGCGGCCTCTTGACGATTGGCCTGCCCCGCGCACAGGCTCAGCGTGCCAGCGACTTTCCCGACGGACTGACCTGGTTCAACGTCGCGCGCCCGCTCTCGCTGGGCGAGCTGCGCGGGCGCGCGGTGTTGCTGGATTTCTTCACGCCCGGCTGCATCAACTGCATCCACATGCTGCCGGTGGAAAAGCAGCTCGAACAACGCTTCGGCACGCGCCTGCTGGTGGTCGGGATCGACTCGCCCAAATTCGCGGCGTCGAAAACGAAGCAGGGCTTGGAATCCTTCATCCAGCGTTACGACCTGCGCCACCCGATCGTGCTCGACCCGACGATGAGCCTGTGGAATGCCTACGGCGTGCAGGCGTGGCCGACGTTGATCCTGCTCGGCCCCGACGGCCACGTGAAGCAGCAGTTCATCGGCGAACAATCGCTGGAGCAAATGGCAGGCCCGATCGAAGCCGCGCTGGTCAACGCACCGGCCGCCGCAAAATTGCCGAAACTGCCGCTGCGTCCGTTGGCCTTCCAGTCGCGCGGACTGGCGACGCCGGGCGGCATCGCGGTGTCGCCGACGCTGGTGGCGGTCGCCGACACCGGCCACAACCGCATCGTGCTGGCGGATCACACGGGCAAGCTGGTCGCGGTGATCGGCAGCGGCTGCGCGGGCGGCGCGGACGGCGATTACGCACACGCGGAATTCAATCGGCCGCACGGGCTCGCCTTCCACGACGGCGCGCTGTACGTCGCCGACACCGATGGCCAGACGATCCGGCGCATCGACCTCGCCAAGCGCACGGTCGCGACGATTGCCGGCAATGGCCGGCGCGGTTTTGCAATTCGCGGGCAGTTTCCGGCGCGCGGGGCCACGCTCAATTCGCCGTGGGATGTCGCGTGGTCAGGCGGCATGCTGTACATATCGATGGCCGGCGATCACCAGATCTGGCGTTATGACCCCGCCACGCAAAGCATCGGCCCGTGGGCCGGAACCGGTGCGGAAGGTTTGGAGGATGGCGCGCGCCTTGATGCCGAGTTCGCGCAACCCAGCGGCTTGAGCGCGCACGGCGACACCTTGTACGACGTCGATCCGGAATCGTCATCGGTACGCGCGATCGCATTGCCGGACGGGAAAGTTTCGACACTGGTCGGCCACGGTCTGTTCGACTTCGGGATGCGCAACGGTTCGGCCGGTCACGCGCAGTTGCAGCACGCCGAAGGCATCGCGTGGAACGCGGGCAATCTCTACATCGCCGATACCTTCAACAACGCGCTGCGCGAACTCGACCTTGCCACGCACACAGTCAGCACCGTCGCCGCCCTGCTCGATCGCCCGCTCGCGGTGGCCGCGCTGTCGCCCGACACACTGCTGGTCGCGGAAGGCAACGGCAACCGCATCGACGCGGTGCAGCTTCCGGGTGGCAAGGTGACACCGTGGAAGATCGCCGGGCTCACGGCAGCATCGGCGGCGGCCTGCAAACGCTAGGGCATGGCGCCTTTGCTCATCGGTGTCGGCGGCGTCGCGGTGTTCTGCGGCAACGGTGGCAGGCGATACAGCCCCAGCGCGATCACCAGCCCCGCCAGCGCCATCGCGCCGACGAACCCCACCAGGCCATTCCAACCATGCGCGGCGTAGAACAACCCGCCGCAGGCGCCCGCGATGCTGGAACCCATGTAGTAGCAGAACAGGTACAGCGATGACGCGTGCGCCTTGGCCGCGCCCGCGCGCCGGCCAACCCAACTGCTGACCACGGAATGGCCGCCGAAAAAACCGAAAGTCAGCACGATCACGCCGAACAGGGTTACCCACAGCGACGCGAACAGCGTCAGCAAGGTACCGATCAACGTCAACGCGAGCATCGTCCACAGCACCTTGCGCCGCCCCAGTTTGCCGGCCAGGTGCCCGACCCACGGCGAGCTGAAGGTGCCGATCAGGTAGATGATGAAGATCGCGCCGACGCTCGCCTGACTCAAGTTGTACGGCGGCGCCAGCAGGCGGTAGCCGATGTAGTTGTAGACAGTGACGAAAGCGCCGAGCAACAGGAACCCTTCGGCAAACAGCCACGGCAGGCCGCGGTCGTGGAAGATCACGCTGAAACGTTGCCCCAACGCGCGCCAGCGCAACGGCTGCGGTATGAAGTGCCGCGACGGCGGCAGCAGTCGCCAGAACACCAACGCGGAGGCGATGCCGATCACCGCCACCGCCACCACGCCGATGCGCCACCCCACGAAATCGGTCAGCACGCCGGTGATGATGCGCCCGCTCATGCCGCCGATCGCGTTGCCGCTGATGTACAGGCCCATGCCGAGACCGATCGAGGCGATGTCCATTTCCTCGGCAAGGTAAGTCATCGCCACCGCCGGCAGGCCGCTCAACGCCAGCCCGAGCAACGCGCGCACGATGAGGAACGATATCCAGTTCGGCATCCACACCGAAGCCAGCGTCAACAAGGCGGACGACAGCAGCGAGCCGACCATGATCGGCTTGCGTCCCCATGCATCCGAAACCACGCCTGCGAACAGCATGGCGAACGCCAGCACGCCGGTGGTCAGCGACAACGACAGCGCGCTGACGGCCTCGCTGACGCCATACTCGCGGGTGAATTCCGGCAGCAACGGCTGCACGCAATACAACAGCCCGAAGGTGGCGAAGCCCGCCGCGAACAACGCCCAGTTGATGCGCCGGAACGCCGGCGTGCTGTGGTGGACGAAATTGTCCGGCGCTTCGAGTCGTGCCTGCTGCGCCGGGGTCGCATCCATGCGCGCATGATAGCCGGCCGGCAGGGCGGACACTGTCCGCCCTGCCCTGCATGGCGGGTGAAACGACCGGTTGTGCAGAGGTTCCTAGCGGTAGCGCCAATGCCCCCGCACCCACACGCCGCCATACCAGCAACCGGGTACCCAAACCTGCACCGGCGCAACAGCCACGACTCGTGCCCGCGGCGGTGCGATCACGCAGCCGCCCATGGCAAGACATCCGAAGGCGGCAACGGCCAGCAACAAACCCGACTGCATGCGTTTCATGCGCATCCTCCATTGACCGAACGTTGCACGAAAAACGCCGCATGCCGGGATCAGGTTGACCCGCAAGGAAGCAACCCATGGCCACCGTTCAGCCACGCGATACGGCAGTGGTCTGGTTTGAATTTGTCATGCCGTTCGCCCTGAGGTATCGAAGGGTGAACGGCATTTCGCCGGTACCCGTTCGTGGTTCGATACCTCACCACGAACGGATACTTCCAAACCCGACCACTACCCGCAATCCAGGTCGCGTGAATCGACACACGCATTGGGCGTATCCTTCGTGGCTGGTTTTCGATGGATGCGCTTGCATGGATCTGCAACTCGCTGGAAAGATCGCGTTGGTGTCCGGTTCCACTGCCGGCATCGGTTTCGCCGCTGCCCTGCGCTTCGCGCGCGAAGGCGCGACGGTCGTCGTGAACGGCCGTACCCACGCGCGCGTCGACGATGCGGTGCGCCGGATCAAGCAGGAAACCTCGAACCCGGCCGTCACCGGCGTGGCGGCCGACCTCGGCAACGCCGCCGGTGTCGAATCGCTGGTGCAGGCAATTCCCGCAGTGGACGTGCTGGTCAACAACCTCGGCATCTTCGAGCCCAAGCCGTTCGAGGCTATCAGCGACGCCGACTGGTTGCGGTTCTTCGAGGTCAACGTGATGTCGGGCGTACGCCTGGCGCGCGCCTACCTGCCCGGAATGCGCAAGCAAAACTGGGGCCGCATCCTGTTCGTGTCCAGCGAATCAGCGGTGAACATCCCGGTCGAAATGATCCACTACGGCATGACCAAGACCGCCGAGGTCGCGGTGGCGCGCGGCCTCGCCGAAGCGGTGGCCGGCACCGCGATCACCGTCAACTCGATCCTCGCGGGCCCAACCGCATCCGAAGGCGTGAGCACGTTCGTGGCGCAGCTCGCGCACGAACGCGGCATCGATGCCAAGGCGATGGAACGGGAGTTCTTCGCCAGCGCGCGGCCGTCGTCGCTGCTGAAGCGCTTCATCACGCCCGACGAAGTGGCCAACCTGATCGTCTACGCCGCCAGTCCGCTCGCGGGCGCCACCAACGGCGCGGCGCTGCGCGTGGATGGCGGCGTGGTGCGTTCGGTGCTGTAGGCGCCCGTGCGCGCCGGGATCAGCCGCGCAGCAGCGACATCATCGACGCGTGGTAGCGCGTGCCGGCGGCGACGTCGCGCGGGAACACTTCGTCGATCGCCGCAAGATCAGCCTCGTCCAGCACCACGTCGAGCGCCCCCAGGTTTTCATCCAGGTACTTGATGCGCTTGGTGCCGGGTATCGGCACGATGTGCGCGCCCTGCGCCAGCACCCATGCGAGTGCCAGTTGCGCGGGCGTGCAGCCCTTGCCCGCCGCGAGTTCGCGCACCTTGTCCACCAGCTTCAGGTTCTTCGCGAAGTTCTCGCCCTCGAAACGCGGGCTGTGCTTGCGGTAATCGTCGTCGTCGAAATCATCCGGACTCTTGATCGCGCCCGTGAGGAAACCGCGCCCCAGCGGCGAATACGGCACGAAACCGATACCGAGTTTTTCGCAGATCTGCAAAATCCCATCCTCGGGATCGCGCGTCCACAGCGAGTATTCACTCTGCACCGCGGTGATCGGGTGCACCACGTGCGCACGTTCGATCGTCGCGGCCGAGGGTTCGGACAAGCCAACGAAACGCACCTTGCCGGCCTGCACCAGGCCAGCCATCGCGCCCACGGTGTCCTCGATCGGCGTATCCGGATCGACGCGGTGCTGGTAATACAGGTCGATGTGATCGACGCCGAGGCGTTTGAGGCTCGCGTCGCAGGCTTCGCGCACATAGTCCGGGCGGCCATTCACGCCACGCTTCGCCACGTCATTCGGATCGCGCACGATGCCGAATTTGGTGGCGAGGAACACCTCGTCGCGCCGGCCCTGGATGGCCTTGCCCACCAGCACTTCGTTGGTGTGCGGCCCGTAGATGTCGGCGGTGTCGAGGAAGTCCAGTCCGGCATCGAGCGCGTGGCGGATCAACCTGATCGACTCGGCGTCGTCGTGGGCGCCGTAGAACTCGCTCATGCCCATGCAGCCGAGGCCGAGTGAGGATATTTGTGGGCCGCGGGGACCCAGCGTACGCAATTGCATTGGAGGCCTCCTTGAAAACAAACCAGCGCGGAGCAGCCACTGTAGCGGACGACGTCGCCACGCCGAAATGCCGACGTGCGCGATCACGCAAGGGCTTGGCGGAAACTTGATGGTGCTTGGCGGGCGGTGGCCGGGTCGCTGAATCCGTTCTGTACGGACCGGCCAGGCCGCCGCCGCGCGTCAACGCTCCTGCCGGGTTGCGCGTTGTCGGGAGTACCGCAACCCACGCAGGAGATGCACCCATGCGCAAGACCCGTCTCGTGACCAGCGTCCTCGTGGCGGCGCTCGCTTGCACACCCCTCGCCTTCGCCCAGACCGCCGGCCATGCCTGGCATGGGCATCATGGCATGGCGATGGGCGGCCACCTGTACGACAAGCTCGGCCTGTCCGACGCGCAACGCGCCCAGATCAAGCAGATCACCCAACAGGATTTCGCGCAGGCGAAACCGCAGATGCAGAACCTGCGGCAGGCGCGACAGGCCTACGAATCCGCGACGCCCGGCAGCGCGGATTACCAGACGGCAGCCAGCAACCTCGCCGAGGCCGAAGCAGATGCGGCACGCACGCGCGCGACCAACCGGGCCGGCCTGCGCGCGCAGATCTACCAATTGCTGACGCCTACGCAACGCACGCAACTTGCGGATATCAAGGCGCAGCGCGTGGCACGGATGCAGCAGTGGAAGCAGTTCCAGCAACAAAATCCGCTACCCACCTCCGCCACACAGCCTGCGCAATAAGCCGCGTTTCCGCCCGCGAACCGTCGTCCGGGGACGGCGGCTTGCGGGTGTGGGCTCATGCGTTGGCTGACAAGACTGCGACGGCCGCGCCGTAACGCGAAGCCATGCGTTCCTCGTCGCGATGCCGGAAGTCGCGCACCACCCACTCGCCACCCGCCACCACGTCGCGCACCAAGGGCGTGTTGCCGGCAAACAGGAAGCTGTCGAGCACGCTGCGCTCGTCGCGCGACGCAAGAAGTGGCGATGCATCGTCCAGCACGATGAAATCCCTGCGCGCTTCAGTTGCCAAACCCGCGGCCTGGCGACCGCCGCGCAGGGCCGCACCCCACAAGGTTTCGCCCACACTGGCACCGGGCGTGCGCGCCGCGATGTTGCGATGACGCGTCGTCAACCGTTGGCCGTATTCCAGCCAGCGCAGTTCCTCGACCGGCGAAACCGAGATGTGCGAATCCGAGCCGATGCCGAGCGTTCCGCCGGCATCGATGTAAGCGGCCAACGGAAACAAACCATCGCCCAGGTTCGCCTCGGTCGTCGGACACAGCCCTGCGACCGCGCCGGATTTCGCGATGGCCCGCAGCTCGGAATCGTCAAGATGCGTCGCGTGCACCAGGCACCAGCGCGGATCGACTTCCGCGTGATCGAACAACCACTGCACCGGGCGCGCGTTGCGGACACCGAGGCAATCCTGCACCTCGCCAATCTGTTCGGCGATGTGGATGTGGATCGGGCAGTCGCGCGCTTGCGGCGCTGCCAACACCTCGCGCATCGCCGCCTCGGGCACCGCGCGCAACGAATGCAGCGCGATGCCGACCCGCAACCGCGGCGACTGCAACGCTGTCAACGATTCCAACAGACGCAGGTACGCGTCCACCGAAAGTCCGAAGCGCCGCTGACGCTCCGACAAAGGTCTGCCGTCGAAACCACCGGTCATGTACAACACCGGCAACAACGTCAGGCCGATGCCGGATTCACGCGCCGCTTCGATGATGGCACGCGACATCGCGGCCGGATCGGCATAAGGCTTGCCATTGGGCGCATTGTGCAGGTAATGGAACTCGCAGACGTGGGTATAGCCTGCTTTCAGCATCTCGACATACAGCTGCGCCGCGATCGCCCGCAGCGCATCCGGTTGAATGCGTGACGCAAAACCGTACATCGTCTCGCGCCACGTCCAGAAGGAATCGTCGCCCGGCCCACGCTGTTCGGCCAGCCCCGCCATCGCGCGCTGGAACGCGTGCGAATGCAGGTTCGGCATGCCCGGCAACGCGAAACGTGCGCGCACGGCATCGTCATCGGCGCGTGCGTGGCGTTGCCAGCCTTCCGGCGTCCACAAGCATTCCGCCATCTGATCCGCGCCGAAATGGGCTTGCTCATCCATCACGCAGCCGTCACAGGTATGGAATGGGCATTCTCGCACGCGTCGCATGTGGGCGGGCCGTGCTGCGATAATGCGGAAATGGACGCAATCTGGGATCACCTTCTGCTGGACTGCACGCTCGCCACGCTGACTGGCGATTCCGGCTACGGCTTGATCGGGCACGGCGCGATCGGCTGGCGCGACGGCACCATCGAATTCGCCGGCCCGATGTCGGCGCTGCAGGGCAACCCGGAAACCCTGGCGGCACGCGTCGAATCGATGCACGGCGCGCTGGTGACACCGGGACTGATCGACTGCCACACGCACCTGGTATTCGGTGGTGACCGCGCCAACGAATTCGAGATGCGCTTGAACGGCGCGAATTACGAAGCCATCGCGCGCGCGGGCGGAGGCATTCTTTCCAGCGTGAGTGCCACCCGCGCGGCCAGCGAAGACGAACTGTTCGCGCAATCACTGCCGCGTGCGCAAGCGCTGCTGAGCGATGGCGTGACCACGCTGGAAATCAAATCCGGTTACGGACTCGATCTCGATACCGAATTGAAGATGCTGCGCGTGGCGCGGCGCATCGGTGCCAAGCTCGGCATCACGGTGCGCACCACCTTCCTCGGCCTGCACGCCCTGCCGCCGGAATTCCGCGAACGCCGCGACGATTATGTATCAATGGTCTGCGACGAATGGCTGCCGGTCGTTGCACAAAACGGGCTGGCGGACGCCGTGGACGCCTTCTGCGAAGGCATCGCCTTCACGCCGGACGAGGTGCAGCGATATTTCGAGGCTGCGCGCAAGCTGGGGCTGCGCGTCAAACTGCACGCCGACCAGTTGTCCGATCTGGGCGGCGCGACGCTGGCCGCATCGTTCGACGGCCTGTCCGCCGACCACCTGGAGTGCACCGACGAAGCCGGCGTCGAGGCCATGGCCCGCGCCGGCACCGTGGCGGTGCTGCTGCCGGGCAGTTATTACGCGCTGTGCGAAACCCGCGCGCCACCCGTCTCGGCCATGCGTGAGCACCACGTGCCGATCGCCATCGCGACCGACCTCAATCCAGGAACTTCGCCGCTGCGTTCGCTGCGACTGGGCATGTCAATGGCCTGTACCCTGTTCCGGCTGACGCCCGCAGAGGCCCTGCGTGGCGCAACGGTGAACGCCGCACGCGCACTCGGACTCGGCGACCGCGGCGTGCTGGCAGTCGGTCAGCGCGCGGACGTGGTGGCATGGGGCGTGCAAAAACCGGCCGAACTTGCGTACTGGATCGGCGGTGCGCTTGCCGCACGCATCTTCGCGGGCGGCAGCGAGGTGCACGCTTAGCGACTTCCAAAACGAAAGGCCCCTCGCGGGGCCTTTCTCGAACAGACTGCGCGCGAAGCTTACGCGGTCTTTTTCGGCGCAGCCTTTTTCACGGCGGCCTTCTTGACCGGCGCCTTGGCGACGGGCTTGGCCACCGTTTTCGTGGCAGTCGATTTCACCGCCGCCTTCGATTTCGGCGAGTGCGGCCGGGTGTTGCCGTGGCTGCCCGCGTAGGTTTTGCCCTTGCGTGTTTTCTTGTCGCCCTTGCCCATGTCGGTTCCTGAGGTTCGTGGATGAATCCGCGCGACGGGGGCGCGGCTGCCGGCATGGTAGCAGTGCACGGCAACAGGGCAACGTTTCAGTGCGGGTGAGTCCCGGCGTGGCTGTGTCCTGGCTCATCGCAATCCGATTCCAGGTCGACGCACTCGCTGGACTCGATCTGCACCGTGACGTGACTGATCGCAAAGCGCTCACGTGCCGCACGCTGGATCGCCAGCAAGGCGCGCTGCGAGTCACCATGCTCGCGCAGACTGGCATGCAGCGTCGCCATGCGCGATCCGGACGCCAGTTGCCAGACGTGCAGGTGGTGCACCTCGGCAATGTCGGGGTCGGATGCCGCCAGCGCCGTTCGGATTTCCGCGGGCGCCAATCCTTCCGGCACGCCTTCCAGCAGGATGTGCGCGGAACGCCGCAGCAACACGTAGGCGCCGCGCAGGATCAGCAGCGACACCAGCAGCGAGAGCAACGGGTCGGCCCATTCCCATCCAAGGTAACGCACCAGCAACGCCGCCAGCACCGTGGCGACCGAGCCCAACAGATCGCCGAACACATGCAGGCGTGCGCCGGCGGTGTTGAGATTTTGGTCGTGATCGTGGTCGTGCTGGTGCAGGCTGCGCAGCACCACGGCGTTCACGATCAGGCCGACCACCGCGACGACCAGCATCACGCCCGACTGGATGTGGATCGACTCGAGCGCCAACAGGCGCCGCACCGCTTCGTACACGATCCCGACGACCAACAGCACCTGCACCAGCGCATTGACGAAACCGGCCAGCACTTCCATGCGCGCATAGCCGAAGCTGCGCCGCGCATCGGCCGGCTTCAAGGCGTACACCGCCGCACCCCACGCCAGCGCCAGCGCGCCGGCATCCACAAGCATGTGCGCGGCATCGGCCAGCAGGGCCAGTGATCCCGACCACCAGCCGCCCACCGCTTCGACGAGCAGCATCACGCAGGTCAAGGCGAACGCGAATGCCAGCCGGCCGTGGCCACCGCCAGCTGGAAACTCATGAACTTGGGTGTGGTGGGTGTGTGCGTGCACCTGCTGCATGCGCGCAGCGTAAGGTGGCTGGCGTACGTTACACAATCACCGACCGGGTTGCCGTTGCGTGCCGGCTTCCTCATTTCTTCGCGAAGGGCACGATTCGGCACGAACGCCTGGCGAACCATGACTTTGCGCGTCGTCGACGGGATCTGCCCCACGCTCGGCAACCGCGCTCCGTACTGTGGAAGTCGATTGCAGCAAGGCCACCACGCCGACACTGATGCCTCCAAGCACGAGGCCAACCACGGCGCCAAGCAACAAACGCAGGGACCAACCACCGTGGGCAGGCAACAACGACTCCGCGCACATGTATCCGACCAGCAGGAATGAAAACCCGACGATCAGCCAGCCGACGGCGCGCCTTCGCGCAGCCGCGGCCGTGGCGCTGGCACGCGTAAGCCGCACCACTGCATGCGCCTCCAGCGTGCAGGTCACGGCCATCGCCAGTGTCAGCACCACGCCCAGCAGCGCTACCCAGCCCGGGCTCGCGGAAGTGCCCGCCACGTAACCCCACACCGCGGCTTGCGATGCCGGGTCGACGAAGGGCGCGAACACCACGCCTATCAGGAGGATTGCCAGCGGGCTGGAGGAGTCCCCCAGCGCGCGCGGCAACAGGCGACGCTTGATGCTCGCCGGACGGTAGTCGTTGCTGCCGCGCATCAACTCGCGCAGGTTGGCCACCGCCACCGCAAGCAGGATCAAGGTCGGCAACCAGGTCGCCAGCACCATGGCCCAGCCCGGCAGGCGCACGATGTCGAGCAGGCCGACAAACGCAATGGCCACCAGCGTGATGATGAAACCATGCCCGAGCGCAAACCACAGCCCGCTCGCAGTCGGCCAGCGCCGCTCGGATTCGACCGCACGCAGCGTGACGCTGTTGACGATCGCGATATGTTCCGGATCCAGGCCATGGCGCACCCCCAATGCCAGCATCAGGAACAACGCCGTCAGCGTTTCAGCCGTCATGCTGCCATCTCGCTCCGCGGGCCACGCCGCACGTGCACGCTGTCAACGCTATTCGGCAAGGTCGCGGGAACTCACGCATCCCGCTCGCAACTTGCGCGAGGGACTCGCGATGCCAACCGCCGTGCCATTCGGATCGAACGCGCTTCATCCGAGGCATTGTAACATTATAACATCACACACGGCAGCGAATCGACCGGCCCGTGAGCGGGAATCGTTCATTCAAGACTCCGGAATCGGCCCCATTGGCCCGGGCCGGGTGCCCGGTTCAGGCCGCGCTGCAACGCCTGCAGACGCCGTGCACTTCCAGGGTCTGGGCCTTGGCGCGGAAGCCGAACCCGCGCGCCTGCTGTTCGATCAGCTTGGCAATCGCGCCCTCGTCGCAGACCTCGGTCGCGCTTTCGCACGCGTCGCAAATCAGGAACGGCACCTGGTGCGCCTCGGCCGGATGCTGACAGAACACGAAGGCGTTGATCGACTGCAGCTTGTGGATGAAGCCGTTCTCGAGCAGGAAATCCAGCGCGCGATACACCGTCGGCGGCGCCGCGCCGGCATGGCTGTCGCGTAGCGATTCCAGCAAGTCGTAGGCCTTGATCGGTTTGCGCGCGCGCGCGATCAGCACCAGCACCTCGCGCCTGAGCGGCGTCAGGCGCAGGCCGCGCGACGCACATTCGCGCTCGACCTCGCGCACGATGCCGGCGGCGTCGTGGTGATGGTGGTGCGCGACTTTGGGTGCGGTGGCCATGGCTGCATTCTAGCGCCCGTGTCGGGGTCCACGGACGATACCGATATCAGGCCAGACAGGGCCCATTGCAAGCCGCAAACCCTGTGGCGACCGCCTACGCCGATTCGCGTCGCACGGTCGCGCGCCGATCCAGCCGCCGCCGCGCCGGTCCATAGCGCCCCGGCGGCAGCACCCACAACGCCAACCACGCGACCGGACCCACCACCAAACCCAGCACGAGGCTCAAACCGATCCTGCCCCGCCACCAGCCGAGCACGATGCCGATCACGGCGCAGGCAACCGTGAACCATATCAATGGCCACCACGGCACCAGCACCAGCAGGTTGTGCAGGATCTTCCAGAACGCGCCTGGTGCGGCCGGGTCGACGCCTTGCAGAGCCTTGTGCAGCAGATCGTTCATGGCAATGGCGGGATTCGTGACTCGGAAAAGCGTACAGCGTCAGCGCGCGACCGCGAGGTCAATGCGCCGCGCACGCATCGTTGCCGGACGCCGTCTTGTTGGGCTCGACCGCAGCGGCAGGCAAAACAAGCCATACTCACACACCTGCCACAGGCCTGCCTGCAACCGATACGATGCAAGATTTCTGCCGCCGGCTTTACGCGTTATGGATGCGCGAAGGCATCGGCGGCATCATCCGGCACGGATTGCGGCGCCCATCGTTGCGTCAACGCTTCGTGGCGCAGTATGCGCCCAAGGCGGGTCCGGGACTGGAAATCGGGCCGAGCCACAGTCCGCTGGCGCCCAAAGCCGAGGGGTTCCATGTTGAAATCCTGGACCATGCTTCCGCCCAGGATCTGCATGAGAAGTACCGAAACGCGGGCGTGAACATCGACCACATCGAGGATGTGGATTTCGTATGGCGGGGCGAGCCGCTTCCCGAAACGATCGGACGGCGCGGTTGCTACGACTGGATCATCGCCAGCCACGTCATCGAACACACCCCGGACCTGGTGGGCTTCCTGGTCGACTGCCAGGCCTTGCTGCAAGCGACGGGCCGGCTGATCCTGGTCGTCCCGGACAAGCGCTACTGCTTCGATCATTTCCAGAGCCTGACCTCGACCGGCGACGTGCTCGACGCCCACCAGCTCGGCCGCACCCGTCCCTCGCCCGGACGCGTGTTCGATCACTTCGCCAACGCGGTCGGGAAAGGCCACAACCGCGCCATCTCGTGGCACCGGCATGCACCGGGGGCGCTGCAACTATTCCACGACAGGGGCAACGCCCGCGATGCCTGGCGCCGCGCGCAGACCGACGACGATTATGTCGACGTGCACAATTGGCGCTTCACCCCGGAGAGCTTCCGATTGATCATCGACGACCTGCGCGACCTGGGCCTGCTGGAACTCGGCATCACGGACGGACCGACCGGCGCGGCCGGCGAATTCTGCGCCTGCCTGCAGCGCTGCAGCAGCCGGCCCGGCGATCGCATCGCAAGCCTGGCAGCTATCGAGAAGGCGCAACGCTGATCCGGCACATCCCAAGGCACTCCGGCCGTGACACCCCCTTCCAAAGGAAGGGGGTCGACGCGAAGCGTCGGGGGGATGCTCGCACTCAAGCAACACCCCCAAAGCGCCACGCACGGGCATCCCCCTCATTCCCCCTTCGCAAGCGAAGGGGGAGGCAAAGCACCCGCGCGCGCGACCGCCTCATCGATGCGCCTGAGCGCCACATCGCGACCGGCGAGATACACCGTGTCTTCGATCGACGGCGACACCGCGGTACCGGTCATTGCTACGCGCAACGGTTGCGCAACCTTGCCCATGCCGATGCCACGTTCTCCCGCCACTTCAGCGACCAGTGCGTGGATGGCGGCGGGTTTCCATGTTGGCAAAGCCGCAAGCTTGGCGTGCATCGCGCGCAGCACGTCGGCGGCGCCGCCCCCATGCAGGTGCTTGACCACCGCCTTGTCATCCCACTTTTCGATCGGCGCGTACCAGATGCGCGCCTGCTCGGCCATCGCCTTCAACGTCTGCACGCGTTCGCGCAGCGCGACCACGACTTCTTCCGGTTTCGGGCCTTGCGAAACATCCAGCCCAAGGCGCTCCAGATGCCACGCCAGTTCCTTGCCGAGTTCGCGCGGATCGCCTTCCTTCAAGTAGTGCTGGTTGAGCCAGCCCAGCTTGGCGAAATCGAAGCGTGCGGCGGAGTGGTTGACGTTCGCGATGTCGAACAGGTCGATCATTTCCTCGATCGAGAAAATCTCCTGGTCGCCGTGCGCCCAGCCCAGCCGCACCAGGTAATTCAGGAGTGCGTGCGGCAGATAGCCGTCCTCGCGGTACTGCATCACGCCGACCGCACCGTGGCGCTTGGAAAGTTTCTGGCCATCGGGGCCCAGGATCATCGGCAGGTGCGCGAAGGTCGGCACCGTCGCACCCAGCGCCTGATACAGATTGATCTGGCGCGGCGTGTTGTTGACGTGATCGTCGCCGCGGATCACCTCGGTGATATGCATGTCGAGGTCGTCCACCACCACCGCGAAGTTGTAGGTGGGGAATCCATCCGAACGCAACATCACGAAGTCATCGAGTTCGGCGTTGGCCCACTCGACGCGGCCCTTGATCTTGTCCTCGAACACCACGCTGTCGGTTTGCGGGTTCCTGAAACGCAGCACGCGGTTGGGATCGTCGCGATACGGCAGGTTGGCATCGCGCGCACGGCCGTCGTAGCGTGGTTTCTCGCCGCGCTCCTTCATAGCCGCTCGCATCGCGTCCAGTTCCTGCTTCGACTCGTAGGCCCAGTAGGCCTTGCCCGCGTCGTGCAACTCTTGCGCGACTTCGCGATAGCGGTCCATGCGCCGGGTCTGGTAGAACGGGCCCTCGTCGGGGTCGAGGCCCAGCCAGTGCATGCCGTCCAGGATCGCCTGTACCGCCGCGTCGGTGGAACGTTCGCGGTCGGTATCCTCGATGCGCAGGATGAATTGCCCACCGCGATGCCGCGCTTCCAGCCAGCAGTACAGCGCGGTGCGTGCGCCGCCGATGTGCAGGAAACCGGTGGGGCTCGGCGCGAAGCGGGTGCGGAAGCTCATCGTTCGATCCTGAAGGGGATTCGTATTCTAGCCGCGGCTGGGAAAGCCTTCCGACACGGATCAAGGCGGATGGTCGCGGATACTTTTGGCCGAATCCGGGTTTATCGGTGTTCATCCGCGTCAAAAGCTGCTTCCGGATCTGGAACCGGCAACGCCGCGCCCCCATGATTCCCGCATGACTGATCCCCGGCAACCCGACCCCGTCAAGCCGAAACCGGCGGTGACGCCGCACGCGACCGCCGCGCCACGCAACGAGCATGCGCGCGCCACGACATCGGAGACGTCGGGCGCGTCGCCGGCGGCCGTGCCCGAGAAAGTCCGTTCCGGCAGCGGCACCCTGCGGGTGTTGGCGATGCTGTGGCCGTACATCCGCGGTTTTCCGGTGCGCATGGCGATCGCCGCCGCGCTGCTGGTGATCGCCAAGATGGCGACGGTGTACGTGCCCATGGCGTTCAGCGGCATCGTCAACCACCTCGATCCCCGCATCGCCGCGCTCACCGTGCCGATCGCGCTGATCGCGCTGTACGGCGTGCTGCGCCTGATCGGCGCGCTGTTCGGGCAACTGCGCGACACCGTGTTCGAACGCGTCAGCCAGCGGGCGATGCGCGCCTCCGGACTGGACGCATTCCGACACCTGCACAAGCTGTCGCTGCGCTTCCATCTCGATCGCCACACAGGTGGCGTCGGCCGTGACATCTCGCGCGGTACCCGCGGCGTGTACAACCTGCTCGGCTGGGTGGTGTTCAACATCCTGCCGACCATCTTCGAGATTGCGGTAGTGATCGTGTACATGTTGCACAAGCTGGACTGGCGCTATGCGGCCGTCACGCTGGTCACCATGGCCGTGTACATCGCCGCGACCATCTGGATCACCGAATGGCGCACCGCCGGCGTGCGCGCGATGAATGAAGTCGAGAGCCTTTCCAACGCGCGCGCGGTGGACAGCCTGCTCAACTACGAAACGGTCAAGTATTTCGGCAACGAGGAATTCGAAGCACGCCGCTACGACGCTGAACTGCGCCGCTACGAAGACGCGGCCGTGAAAACCGAGAGTTCGCTGGCGGTGTTGAACGGCGCGCAGGCGCTGGTGATCGCGATCGGGGTGACGCTGCTGATGGCGATGGCGGCACAAGGCGTGGTCGCGCACAAGCTGTCGGTCGGCGACATCGTGATGGTCAACGGCTGGCTGCTGCAACTGGCCATCCCGCTCAACATGCTGGGCTTTACCTGGCGCCAGATCAAGCAGGGCGTGATCGACATGGAGAAGATGTTTTCCCTGCTGGACGAGCACGCCGAGATCCGCGACGCGCCGGGTGCCAAACCGCTGGCGATCCGCGGCGGCGAGGTGCGCTTCGAGCATGTATCGTTCCGCTACAACCCGGATCGCGCGATCCTCGACGACATCGATTTCACGATCCCGCCCGGCAAGACGCTGGCCGTGGTCGGCGAAACCGGCGCGGGCAAATCCACCCTGTCGCGCCTGCTGTTCCGTTTCTACGACGTCAGCGGCGGCCGCATCGCCATCGACGGGCAGGACATCCGTGAAGTGACCCAGGAATCCCTGCGCGCCGCGATCGGCATCGTGCCGCAGGATACGGTGCTGTTCAACGACACCATCTATTACAACATCGCCTACGGCCGTACCGACGCGACGCGCGAGGAAGTCGAAGCCGCGGCGCGCGCCGCGCACATCCACGACTTCGTGGTGTCGCTGCCGCAAGGCTACGACAGCACGGTGGGCGAGCGCGGCCTGAAACTTTCCGGCGGCGAAAAGCAGCGCGTCGCCATTGCACGCGCCCTGCTGAAAAAACCGGCCATCCTGGTGTTCGACGAAGCGACTTCGGCGCTCGACACCCGCACCGAAAAAATCATCCAGGCGGAGCTGGCCGAGATCGCGCGCGGCCGCACCACCCTGATCGTGGCGCACCGTTTGTCCACAATCGTCGATGCCGACCGCATCCTGGTGCTGGATCATGGCCGGGTGGTTGAAAACGGCACCCACGCCGAACTGCTCGCCCGCGGTGGCCGCTATGCCGCGCTGTGGGCGTTGCAGGCGCGCCAACCCAGCGAGTCGATCCCGGCCTGATCGTTTGGCGTGTGATCGTTCCCGATCGCGGCACGCCCCCTGCCTTCGTCAGCGGCACCACCCTGCCAACCGGGTTCAGCGCGGTCATCCCTGCTCCGGCTTTGCCCCCAAGCTGTAACCAATGTTTACCTCACGGCACACGAATTGGCGCTACTCGCTGCCTAAACTGGCACACGTGTTGCAAAGGTCGCTTCAGGGGCACGTTGATTCCGATTACGGCCACGGCCGGTGGATTCACAAGGTATGCCGCCATGCAAGGTAACCAGGACATGACACTCGATTCAGAACAGGGTCTGGCATCCAGCCAGCGCACCACGGCCGCGGGACTGGAAGCTTGGTTGTCCGGCGTGCACGCCGAACCCGCCGCGCTTGAGGCGGGGGTCGACGCCGACATCGCGCCACCCATCGAAGATGCGTCGTTGCCGCCGGTCGCGCCGATCGTCGACCAGACCGAGGCCGGCGTGGTCGGACCGGTCAATGCCGCCGAAGCCGTGGCAATGGGCATGGCCACCACCGCACGCAAATTGGTCGGTCCGGATGGCGCGGAACTGGTGATCGATCCGGAACGCCATGCCTATCACTTCGAATCCACTTCGCTCAAGCCGCTGCTGGCGATCCTGCAGCAGTCCGCCAAGCAATGGGCGCCGGTTTATTCCGAAGCATTGAACGCCGCCCGCGCCAGCCACCCGGCACAGCCGCTGGAACGCCTGCTGTGGTTCGCGGGCCTGGTGGCGACACCCGGCATCCTGGGTCGCCAACTCAGCCGCGGCGAGCGTTACAAGCTCACGCGCTGGCCGGAAACCGAACGCGAGTTTCCCAAGCACTTCCGCATCGCCAAGGAAATGGTGAAGGAACCCGCAACCGCCGATCAGATCGTGGCGGCTTCGGGCATGCCGTACGAGGAAGTGGTCGACTACATGAATGCCAGCCACGCTGCAGGCCGGCTCGCCGCGGCCTCGACCGAGCAGGCAACCACCGACGCGTCACAGCAGGCGTCACGCGGCAGCCGCCTGATGGCACGCTTGAACAAACCGCTGTTCGCGCGCTGACCCAACCACCAGCTTGATTCATGAGCCGCGCGGAGCGATCCGCGCGGTTTTTTTACGGCAGGCGAACCGAGCGCAACCGCAACGCGTTGGACACCACCGACACCGACGACAGGCTCATCGCCAGCGCCGCGATCATCGGCGACAGCACGATACCGAAGGCGGGATACAGCACGCCCGCGGCGATCGGCACACCGACCGCGTTGTAGGCGAAGGCCCAGAACAGGTTCTGGTGGATGTTGCGTACGGCCGCCCGCGACAGCGCGCGCGCGCGTGCGGTACCGGCGAGATCGCCATGCACCAGTGTGACGGGCGCGCTCTCCAGCGCGACATCGGAGCCCGCCCCCATCGCGATGCCGACGTCCGCCGCGGCCAGCGCCGGCGCGTCGTTGATGCCATCGCCCGCCATCGCGACCGTGTGGCCCTCCCGCTGCAATGCTCCCACCACGCCAGCCTTGTCGGCAGGCGACACCTCGGCATGCACTTCATCGATGCCGAGTCGACGCGCGACGGTTTCGGCCGTCACGCGATGGTCGCCGGATGCCATCACGATGCGCACCCCTTGATTGCGCAACGCCGCCAGCGCCGCGGGCGTGCCGGGCTTGATCGGATCGGCCACCGCCAGCAGCGCGGCCAAGCTGCCGTCAATGGCGAGGAACATCACCGTCGCGCCTTCACCGCGCAACGCGTCGGTGCGTGACCGTTGCGCGTCGTTGATGCGGATACCGGACTCGTCCAGCAACTTCGCGTTGCCGAGTGCCACCACCCGACCATCCACGCGTCCGCTGACACCACGTCCTGTCAGTGACTTGAAGTCTTGGGCTGCAGGGACCGCAAGCCCGCGTGCTTCGGCCGCCGTCACGATCGCGCGCGCCAGCGGGTGCCCGCTGGAACGTTCCAGTGCCGCAGCCAGTATCAACGCCTGCGCCTCGTCAATGGCGCCGAAGGTTTCCACCGCCGTCAACGCCGGCTTGCCTTCCGTCAACGTGCCGGTCTTGTCGACCAGCAATACATCGACATCACGCAGCGCCTCGATCGCGGCGGCATCGCGGAACAACACGCCCATGTGCGCACCGCGCCCACTGGCGACCATGATCGAAATCGGCGTCGCCAGCCCCAGCGCGCACGGGCAGGCAATGATCAGCACCGATACGGCGGCGATCAATGCATGCGCGGCCTTCGGCTCGGGACCGACGACGGCCCAGACGGCAAACGCCAGCACCGCCGCCGCGACCACCGCGGGCACGAACCACGCGGCCACGCGATCGGCCACCCGTTGCAGCGGTGCCTTGCTGCGCTGCGCCTGCGCAACCAGCGCCACGATCCGGGCCAGCATGGTCGCCTCGCCCACCTTCTCGGCGCGCATGACGAACGCGCCGTCCTGGTTGACGGTGCCGCCAGTCACCGTATCGCCCCCGCCTTTCGCAACCGGCAGGGATTCGCCGGTCAACATTGATTCGTCGACGTGGCTTGCGCCCTCGGTCACCACGCCATCTACCGGTACCGTCTCGCCCGGATGCACGCGCAGGATGTCGCCCTCGCCCACCGCATCCAGTGGCACGTCCGACTCGCTGCCATCCGCCGCGATGCGCCGCGCGGTTTTCGGCGCCAGATCCAGCAAGGCGCGCAGGGCCGATCCGGTGCGCCGGCGCGCGCGCAGTTCCAGCCAGTCGCCCAGCGTCACCAGCGTGACGATCACCGCCGCCGATTCGAAATAGACGCCCACGCTGCCGTGTGCGTCGCGGAACCCCGGCGGAAACAGGCCCGGCAGCAGGAACGCCACCGCGCTATACAGCCATGCGACACCGGTGCCCAGCGCGATCAGCGTGTACATGTTGGGCGACCAGGGTTTCAACGAGCGCCAACCACGCGCGAAGAACGACGCGCCGCCCCACAACACCACGACGCTGGCGAGGATCGCTTCGATCCAGCCCGCCATGGAACCCCACGGCAGCGCGAAATGCCAACCGAACAGGTGTGGCCCCATCGCCAGCAAAAAGACGGGGATGGTGAGCGCGACCAGCGTCCAGAAGCGACGTGTAAGGTCGCGCAATTCGCCGCCGTCATCCGCCTCCGCACTCGGCAGCAACGGCTCCAGCGCCATGCCGCATTTGGGGCAATGCCCCGGCCCGACCTGCCGCACCTCGGGGTGCATCGGGCAGGTATAAATCGTGCCTGCGGGCGCGGGCGCCGGTGCGCGCACGGCGTCATGGGAATGCCCGGCATGTGGCGACGCCGCTTTGTCAAGGTAGCGCTCGGGATCGGCAATGAATTGGGCCCGGCAGCCATCGCAACAGAAGGCGATGCGTTTGCCCGCATGTTCGGCGCTGCTGCGCGGATGGCCGGGATCGGTTGTCATCCCGCATACCGGGTCCAACCGCCCGGCTTCGATCTCGCGCAGACGGTCCTTGGCGAGTACCGCTTCGGGCGCGGCGATGAACTTGCGCTGGCAGCCGTCGCTGCAGAACCAGTGGCGTACGCCGTGGTGGTCGACGTGGCGATGCGAAGTCGTCGCGACCTGCATGCCGCACACCGGATCGACGGCATGCTCGCGCGCACTCGCGGCCTGCGCCACGTGCTCGTGGCCATGCGCATGCTCGTGTGAGTTCATACCTTGTCCTCCCCGCCCAGCGCGCGCAGGATCGGGCAATGTTCGAGCGCCCCGTGTCCCGGGCAGGCATCGATGAGTTGCTTCAGACCACGCTTGACGCGCTGCAATTCGCGGATGCGCTGCTCGACTTCGCCAAGCCGCGCCTCGGCGCGCTGTTTGACGCTTTTCACGCCGCGTTCGCGGTCGGTCGAAAGCGCCAGCAGTTCGCGGATTTCCTGCAGCGTGAAGCCGAGATCCTTGGCACGCCGGATGAAACGCAGGCGTTCGACGATGCCCGCACCGTAATCGCGGTAGCCCGAGGCGCGCCGCACGGGCTCGGGCAGCAGGCCCTCGCGCTCGTAGTAGCGGATGGTGTCGATGCCGACGCCGGCTTGCCGGGCGACGGCGCCGATGGTGATGTGTCGTGGGTTTTGGATGTCCATGCGCACATCCTAAACCCTTGACCATGGTCAAGAGTCAAGGGTGTGGAGGGGTACCGCCCGATGAACGCGTCCCGGATCGAAACGCGCGGTTCAGCGCATCCCGGAAGCCGGCGCCGAAGCCGCCGTCGATGCGGGCGCAGGAGCCTGGCCGTGCCCTTCCATGTCGCCAGCCCCCGCGGTCAGCAAGTGATACTCCACCGCACTCATCCGTGGCTGTTTCTGCAGGTAGGCCACGATAGCCCAGAGGGTATGGTCGTCGTGCGTCTCGCCCCACGCCGGCATCGCGGTCATCTTGAGGCCGTGCTTGATGATCCAGAAGGCCTCGGCAGGGTCCGGCGCAAAACGCGTGAGATTGGGCGGCTTGGGATACAGGCCGTCTCGCAGTTCGGAGTGCCCCACCCCAGGCGCAAGATGGCAGCCCACGCACATCTCGGAATAGTGTTCGGCGCCCAGCTTGACCAACGCAGGGTCGTTCAACGGTGGCGGCTTGATGTCGGCAATGCGTCGCTCCACGGCGTGCTCGCGCACCATCCCGATCGCGTGGCGCGTGATCGGCCAGTGCGGCACGTCCGCGCCTACCTGGTACACGCCACTGAAGGCGAACGCGAAGAAAGCGATGATCGCGATGACGATCCAGAAAATCAGCGCGTAGATGAAGCGCATGGCGGGTCTCCCGATTCGCGCTATGACAGGGAGGCTCAATGCTACCAGTGAGCTATGAGGCCCGAAGGCGCGACAGGAGTGGCGCGCCCGACTGGAATCGAACCAGCAACCGTCGGCTTAGAAGGCCGATGCTCTATCCGATTGAGCTACGGGCGCATTGCCGGCACATTTTCGCAAGAAATCATCCATGGTGCGATCGTGGTCGGGGCAGAGGGATTCGAACCCCCGACATCCAGCTCCCAAAGCTGGCGCTCTACCAGACTGAGCTATACCCCGACAGGGCTGCCGCGAACATTCGAAGCAGCCGGGCGGTAATGGTACGTTCGCGCGATCATGCGGGTCAAACGCATCCGACGCATGTGCACGGCACAGCGGGAACCCGAAACGAAAAGCCGACGGAACATCCGTCGGCTCAGTCGTTGAATGGCGCGCCCGATATAGCCGAAAACCGCCTAAAAACGGCCTATTCATGCGATTTCGCGAGCCTCGCCTTTCTTTCTAGCGTGTCTCTCCGGGACTCCCTACCCTGCGCGTACAGGTCCGTGTCACGCAATGGCCCGCAGGACAGCGCGCGGGTCTTTCTCTATCGCGTGGAGTAGCACCCGCGCAGGGCCGGTCGGTGTGCGTCGTCCCTGTTCCCAGTTCCGCAAGGTTCCGAGTTCGACGTGGATCAGTTTGGCGAACTTCGCTTGTGAGAGGCCGGACGCCTGGCGAATGCGCCTTACATCCGTATCGGCGACGTGGAACTCGCGCGACGGGGCGCGCTCGCCGCGGGCGATTTCCCCGGCTTCGGTCATGCTCTCGACGAGTTCTGCAAAGAGTTTCTTGTCCATGGTCACCACCGTTCGTTCAAGCCGCGCAGGACACGCTTCTCATCGGCTGTCAGGTCATCCTTGCGGCTCTTCGCATAGATGAGCAGCAGGCGAATCTGCGCCGCATCGCTGACGTAGTAATAGATCACCCGGGCGCCACCTCGCTTTCCTTTGCCCTTGGCGGCGACACGGATCTTTCGCAGGCCGTTTGTTCCTTCGATCACGTCGCCAGCCAAGGGGTTGGCGGCAAGACCGGATTGGAAGTCGGCGTAATCGTCATCGGTCAGCAGTCCTTGCACTTGACGTGTGAAGACGCTGGTTTCGAAAAAAACCATGGGTGGATGCTACGCCATTGACACATGTACGTCAACGGCGTATACGTTTTTTGTCCTTAGTCAGTGGTTTTGCTTGTCATGCGATTCAGGGGTACACCGGCACGGCTGCGGCTCGTCTCTTCGAACGTATCCTCACCCATGGCGAGCGTGCAAGCTGTCGCATACGGATTGCATGCAATAAAAAAACCCCGCATTTCTGCGGGGTTCGAGGGTTCCGTGCTGGCTCATGCGAGTGCGTGGAACCCAGTGTTGGCGCGCCCGGAGAGATTCGAACTCCCGACCACCAAGTTCGTAGCCTGGTACTCTATCCAGCTGAGCTACGGGCGCATTGAAACTGTTGTGCTGCGAACCATCCATGGTGCGAGCGTCCAGTCGGCATCCATGCCTCCTCCTCACGCTCGGCGCGACAGTCCACTGGACTGTCGCAAGCGCCGCGCGCTCGACCAGCTGAGCTACCGGCGCGTTGGATCATCAAAGCGAGCCGCGAATTATCCGGTGTTGCGACAATCGCGTCAACGATTGAATGGCGGAGAGAGAGGGATTCGAACCCTCGATCAGGCTTTGTGGCCCGATACTCCCTTAGCAGGGGAGCCCCTTCGGCCTCTCGGGCATCTCTCCGAACTGATTCCAGCCGGCAACGAAACCAAGGCTGCCGGCACGCAAACTGCAGCGGAGCGCAAACCGGCCCAACAGGATAAACGGGTATCCCGATTTGGTAAAGCCGCTTGGGCTTCAGCGCATCAACCGTCGGTTGCTTCGTGCTTGGCCGGCTCGGTGGGCGCCGCACCGGCACCGGCCGCGTGCTCTTGCTGGATACGCTGATAGATTTCTTCGCGGTGGACCGCGACGTCCTTGGGCGCAGTGATGCCGATGCGCACCTGGTTCCCCTTGACGCCCAACACCGTGACAGTTACCTGGTCGCCGATCATGAGGGTTTCCCCCACACGGCGGGTCAAAATCAACATGACAGAACTCCATGTATTCGGGCGTTAGACCCGAAACCGGCCTACGCGTTCCCCTCCGGATTGCGCAGCGCTGAATGACAGGGCGATCGCGAACATGCGCGGGGTCAGGCCGGCAACGTTCAGGTTCCTCCATCTCCCACACTAGACCGGTGCGGGGGCGATCGATGCAGTGCGGATACTAACCGAGCGGATACAGCCCCGCAATGCGGCGGGGCATGACTTTCGGCAGGGTAGGCATCACTGCAACCGCTGTTCCAGCCAGCCAGCCAGGCCGCGCAAGGCCTCGTCCAGCGCCGGGGTGTCGTCGCCGCCGCCCTGGGCCATGTCGGGCCGTCCGCCGCCCTTGCCGCCAATCTGTTTGGCGACATGCGCGACGACCTCGCCGGCCTTGATCGTGGCCAGTGCCGCGCCGGCCACGCCTCCAACCAGCGCTGCTTTGCCGTCGTGGCCCGAGGCCAGCAACACCACGCAGTCGCCGAGCCTCTGCTTCAGTGTATCGACGGCGTCGCGCAGGGCCTTGGCATCCATGCCATCCACGCGCGCAGCGACCAGCTTGATGCCATGAACGTCCTGCGCGTGCGCAGCCAGATCGCCAGTCGCGGCGCCAGCGGCCTTGGCCTTGAGGGAATCCAGTTCGCGTTCCAGCTTCTTTTGCCGTTCGAGCAACTGGCGCAGTTTGTCGCTGACTTCATGTGCGTTCGACGACAACAGTCCCGCGACGTCGGCAAGCCGGTGTTCTTCCTCCGCCACCAGTGCCAGCGCGCCCGCACCCGTCACCGCCTCGATGCGGCGGATGCCGGCCGCCACACCCGATTCCGACACGATCTTGAACAGACCGATGTCGCCGGTGCGCATGACGTGGGTGCCTCCGCACAACTCGGTCGAGAAGTCGCCCATGCGCAGCACCCGCACTTCATCGCCATACTTCTCGCCGAACAAGGCCATCGCGCCGGTGGCGATCGCATCGTCGTAGGCCATGTGCCGGATTTCGGCCGCATCGTTGCGGCGGATCTGTTCGTTGACGCGATCCTCGATGCGGCGCAGCTCGTCGGGCTTGACCGGCTGGAAATGCGAGAAGTCGAAGCGCAACCGGTCGGGCGCCACCAGTGATCCCTTTTGCGTGACGTGTCCGCCCAGCGCCTCGCGCAGTGCGGCGTGCAGCAAATGGGTCGCCGAATGATTCAATGCCGTGGCTTGCCGACGAGTGCCATCGACGCGTGCAAGCACGCCGTCGCCGACACGCAACGGGGCGTCGCCCTTCCACTCACCGATATGGCCGTGGAACTGGCCGCCGAATTTCTGCGTGTCGTGGACGATGAAACGTCCCGAGGCCAACTCCAGCGCGCCCGTATCGCCGACCTGCCCACCGGATTCCGCGTAAAACGGCGTTCGATCCAGGATGACCGCGGCCGATTCGTCGCGCGCCAGCGTATCCACGGCCTTCCCGTCGCGCAGGATCGCCAGCACCCTGGAGTCCTTTGCTTCCAGCGTGTCGTAACCCAAAAACACGGTAGGAGCCAGCCTGCTGGCGACCTCTGCCGGCAATGCCGTCTTGCTCTCGAACTTGCTGGCCGCGCGCGCACGTTCGCGTTGCGCTTCCATCGCACGTTCAAACCCAGCCATGTCCACCGACATGCCGCGTTCGCGCGCGATGTCGGCGGTCAGGTCCACCGGAAAACCGTAAGTGTCGTACAAACGAAACGCATCCTCTCCCGGAATCGTTTTACCCGACCCGGTCGCAACCTCGTCGAACAGCTTCATGCCGTGTTCCAGCGTTTCGCCGAACCGCTGTTCCTCGGCACGCAGGGCTTCCTCTACGAACGCCTGCTTCCTGACGAGTTCGGGATAAGCCTCGCCCATCTCGGCCACCAGCGGCGCGACCATCTTCCAGAAGAAATCGCCGCGCACGCCCAGCATCCAGCCGTGCCGCAGCGCGCGCCGAATGATCCGGCGCAGCACGTAGCCGCGGCCCTCATTCGACGGCAGCACGCCATCGACGATCAGGAACGCGCAGGCGCGGATATGGTCGGCGATCACGCGCAGCGATTTGTTTTCGTGATCCTTGCAGCCGGTTAGTTTTTGAGCCGCGGCAATCAGACGCTGAAACAGGTCGATCTCGTAGTTGGAATGCACGCCCTGCAGCACCGCGGCCAGGCGTTCCAGGCCCATCCCCGTGTCCACGCATGGCGCCGGCAGCGGCGACAACGTGCCGTCGTCGGCGCGGTCGAACTGCATGAACACCAGGTTCCAGATCTCGATGTAACGGTCGCCGTCTTCATCAGGCGAGCCCGGTGGGCCACCGGCAACTTCGGCGCCGTGGTCGTAGAAGATTTCGCTGCACGGACCGCACGGGCCGGTGTCGGCCATCTGCCAGAAATTGTCCGACGCGAACGGCGCACCCTTGTTGTCGCCGATGCGCACGATGCGCTCGGCCGACACGCCGATGGCGTCACGCCAAATCCCGTAGGCCTCGTCATCGGTGTGATAAACCGTCACCCAGAGTTTCTCGGGCGGCAACCCGAACACGCGGGTCAGCAACTCCCAAGCCCAGCCGATTGCTTCCTTCTTGAAGTAGTCGCCGAACGACCAGTTGCCCAGCATCTCGAAGAAGGTGTGGTGGCGCGCGGTGTAGCCGACCGAATCCAGGTCGTTGTGCTTGCCGCCAGCGCGCAGGCAGCGCTGCACGTCGGCTGCGCGCACGTACGGCAGTTTCTCGCTGCCAAGGAATACGTTCTTGAATTGCACCATCCCCGAATTGGTGAACAGCAAGGTCGGATCGTTGGCCGGCACCAGCGGCGCCGAGGGCACGATGGTGTGACCGCGATCCTTGAAGAAATCGAGGAAACGCGCACGAATTTCTGCAGTTTTCATGGAGTTATGTCGCAAAGCTCATGAAGTCAAGTAACCGTCTGAGCGCCTTAAGGCGTTTCGTCCGGAGCCGCTGTTGTTGAAAGTCAGGCCAAGGAAGGTCGTTCTGATGCCCGCGTTTACCGTACCGATCCATTTGCGACACAGTTTCAAGACGCCGCGATCAGGGATGATCGCAAACAAGACGTCAATCGTCGGGGGTTTCGACGTCGGAATGGGTGACGATTCTAACCGTGGCGGCGGCAAAACCGCGACGCACGAGGAAGGCTGCGCGCTTGCCACGTTCGGCGTGATCGGCAGCTGGCCTGCCACCGTACTTCTTGCGCAGTTGCGTCCGTGCCAATGCATCCCAGTCGGCTTTCGCGGCATCGATCAGCGCGCGGATCGCGGCATCCGTCAATCCGTGCGAGCGCAACTCGGCGCGGATGCGGTCCGGACCGTAACCCTGCCCCACCCGCGCCCGCACGATCATCTCGCCGAAGCGATGGTCATCCTGACAGTGCTGGGCACGCAAGGTCTTGAGCGCGGATTCGGCTACGCTTTCGTCACAGCCGGCATGTTCCAGCCGCGTGCGCAATTCGCGCTGCGAATATTCGCGCCGTGCCAGCATGCCCAGTGCGCGGTCGTAGGCGCTGCGATCATCCACCTTGCCCTGACCAGCGCGACTCGAACGGCGTTTCATGGTTCCGATACACCCAAATCGCGGCATATCTTGCGCGCCAGGTGATCGTTGATTTCGCCGTGGCGCGGTATCGCGGAGCGCCTGCCTGCCTGCGAATGTTGCCACCAGGAGTGGCGCCCACCCTCGCGCAGCAACGCACAACCGTGCTCCATGAGATGTTTCAGTAAATCGCGGCGTTTCATACCGCGATCTTCAATTCCTCATACCCGCCACCCGCGGCACCTCGCGCCTCGGAGCGATTGAAATCCAGTGCTTCGGCCAGGGCAACCCGCAAGCTCTCAACCAATTCCTCGCGGGTACGCTCCTGCGCGTTGACGCCCGGCAGTTCCTCGATCCAGCCGACCCACCAGCCGCCATCCTGCTTTATCACCGCGGTCCAGTTCGGTTGCATGTACATACACCTCTCTTCAGGCCTCGACTTCCTCGGCATCCTCGGTTGCTGCAACGCCGCCCTTTTGCGCTCCGGTCAACAATTTGGCGCGCAAGGCCTCGTCGAGTTGCTTGGCCGCGGCCGGATTGTCCTTGAAATATTGGCGTGCGTTTTCCTTGCCCTGGCCGATTCGTTCGCCGCCGTAGCTGTACCAGGCGCCGGATTTCTCGACCAGGTTGTGGACGACACCTAGCTCGATCAGTTCGCCCTCGTAGGACGTGCCCTCGCCGTACAGGATTTCGAACTCGGCCTGCCGGAACGGTGGCGCCACCTTGTTCTTGACCACTTTCACGCGGGTCTGCGAGCCGATCACTTCTTCGCCCTTCTTCACCGCACCGATGCGGCGGATGTCGAGGCGCACCGACGCATAGAATTTCAGCGCGTTACCACCGGTGGTGGTTTCGGGATTGCCGAACATCACGCCGATCTTCATGCGGATCTGGTTGATGAAGATCACCAGGGTGTTGGAACGCTTGATGTTGCCGGTGAGCTTGCGCAGCGCCTGACTCATCAGGCGCGCGTGCAGGCCGACGTGCGAATCGCCCATCTCACCCTCGATTTCGGCCTTGGGCGTCAGCGCCGCGACCGAGTCGATCACCACGACATCGACCGCGTTGGAACGCACCAGCATGTCGGCGATTTCCAGCGCCTGCTCGCCGGTGTCGGGCTGGGAAACCAGCAGGTCGTCGACGTTGACGCCGAGTTTCTCGGCGTAGCTTGGGTCGAGCGCATGCTCGGCGTCCACGAAGGCCGCGGTGCCTCCGTTCTTCTGGCAGTTGGCGATCACCTGCAGGGTCAGCGTGGTCTTGCCCGAGGATTCCGGTCCGTAGACTTCCACCACACGCCCGCGCGGCAGGCCGCCGACGCCCAGCGCCACGTCCAGCCCCAGCGAGCCGGTCGAAACCGTGTCGATGGCCTCGGCGGTGCGGTCGCCCATGCGCATCACCGCGCCCTTGCCGAACTGTTTCTCGATCTGGCCCAGTGCGGAAGCCAGTGCGCGGCGCTTGTTGTCGTCCATTGCGGAACCCTCGAATGATTGTGCCGTGGTGAAGTATCGCGGCTGCGCTTCTCACGGGTTGAGAACGGATCGCCACGATGACGTCGCCATTATTCCACAGCACCCTGCCCCGGACAGCAGCCGATGCCGCATCAAACTGTCAGGCTTTTCCGAACGCCGTCGAGCGCGGCCGCCACGGCCTGCCTGCGCACCGCATCGCGGTCGCCCTGGAAACGGAACACTCCGGAGCGCGCGGCTTCGCCGTGCCGCTGCCATGCGATCCAGACCGTGCCGACCGGTTTGTCCGGCGTGCCCCCGGACGGGCCGGCGATGCCAGTCACGGCCACCGCGACGCTCGCGCCAAAACGCTGCAATGCGCCCGACACCATTTCCAGCGCGCATTCGCGGCTGACCGCGCCGTGCTGCGCCAGCGTGGCGTCGGTGACACCCAGCAACGCCTGCTTGAGCGGGTTGCCGTAAGTCACCGCGCCGCCCACGAACCAATCCGAACTGCCCGTGATGTCGGTGAGCTGCTTGGCGATCCAGCCGCCGGTGCAGGATTCGGCGGTCGCCAGTATTTTGCCGTGATCGCGCAACAGTCCGGCCACGGTTTCCGCAGCAGCACGCAGGGCGGCATCGTTGGGGATCGGGTTCAATTGCCGGATTCCGGTTGTCGAATGCCCTGTTCTACCGCAACCCGGCACGCACGCCAAGCACCGCGCGTGTCATCTCGTCGGCGTGAGATGCCACCGGCATCTCACGACAACCCTGACTCGCCCTCGACCACGAACCACACGTTTTCGGCGATGTTGGTGGCGTGGTCGCCGATGCGTTCGAGGTTCTTGGCGACGAACATCAGGTGCGTGCACCAAGCGGCATCGTCCGGTGTCTGGCGCATCCGTGCCAACAGATCGTGGAACAGCACCGCGTGGGTCCGGTCCAGGTCGTCGTCACGCTGCCACACCGCATGTGCCAGTGCCGCATCGGTCGCACGCCACGCGCGCAGCACCTCGTGCACGATGTCGCAGGTGAGCAGACCCAGCGCGTGCAGGTTTTCGGGAAACCCGCCCTCGCCTGCCGGCATGGCCAGCGACAGGCGTGCGACGCCGACCGCGTGGTCGGCGATGCGTTCGATGTCGGAGGCGATCCGCAGCGCGGCCATCACCTCACGCAGGTCGCGCGCGCTGGGCTGGCGCAGCGCCAGCAGGCGCAGCACCTCGTGGCTGACCTCACGCTCGCGGGTATCGATGGCGTCGTCGCCGTCGATGACCTGGCGTGCCAGCGTGGCGTCGCGCCCTTCCAGCGCCAACAGGGAATGCTCGACCTGGGTCAACGCGACATCGCCCATGTCGGCGATTTCCGACATGAGCCGCTGCAGCTCGGCGTCGTAGCTTTTGACGATGTGGTGATTCTGGATATCCACGTTGCACCTCTCGATGTTTCCTTCTCCCTTCGGGAGAAGGGGCGTAAAACGCCACTTTTCTCTTGTCCGAAGAACCGGATGCGGGTTCGGTCATGCACGGAACCGCATCATCGCCATGCGTACCCTCACCCCGCCCCCTCTCCCGCGGGGAGAGGGCCTTATCACCCAAACCGTCCGGTGATGTAGTCCTCGGTCTGCTTCTTCGCGGGGCTGGTGAAAATCTTTTCGGTGGCATCGCACTCCACCATCTCGCCCAAGTACATGAAGGCAGTGCGGTCGGACACGCGCGCGGCCTGCTGCATGTTGTGGGTGACAATCACCAGCGTATAGTCGCCCTTGAGTTCCTCGATCAACTGCTCGATCTTCGCGGTCGCGATGGGATCGAGCGCCGAGGTGGGTTCATCCAGCAGCAGCACTTCGGGCGCAAGCGCGATCGCGCGGGCAATGCACAGCCGCTGCTGTTGGCCGCCGGAAAGGCTGAGGGCGCTGCGCTTCAGCTTGTCTTTCACTTCGTCCCATAGCGCGGCGCGGCGCAAGGCCTGTTCCACGCGTCCGGACATGCCCGCCTTTGACAGTTTTTCGTGGTGGCGGATGCCCCACGCCACGTTCTCGAAGATCGTCATCGGAAACGGCACCGGTTTCTGGAACACCATGCCGACCTGACCGCGCAGGCGGTTCAAAGAATAGCGCGCATCGAGGATGTTCTCGCCATCCAGCAACACCTCGCCCTCGGCGCGCAGGCCCTGGTAGATCGCGTAGATGCGGTTGAACACGCGCAGCAGCGTGGACTTGCCACAGCCGGACGGACCGATGATCGCCGTGACCTGTTTCTCCGGAATGTCGAGGTCGATGCGCTTCAGCGCATGCGCATCGCCGTAGTGGAAGTCGAGTCCGCGCACCGCGAGTTTGGGCAGCACGCGCTCGCCCGCGCGCGCGGCGACAGCTTGCAGCCAGGGCGGCAGGTCGATGGCGGATGGCAGGGAATCAATCATTGGGACTCCGATGGCGACGCAGGAACAGGCGCGTGGCAAGGCTCAGGCCCAGCACGAACAGCGTGATCAGCAACGCGCCGGCCCAGGCGATCGCGTGCAACGCGGGGTTGGGGTCGTTGGTGTACTGGTAGATCGCGACCGGCAGGCTTTCCATCTTGTCGAACGGATGCGCGGTCATGAAGTTGTTGCCGAAGGCCGTGAACAAGAGCGGCGCGGTTTCACCGGCCAGCCGCGCCAGCGCCAGCAGCACGCCGGTCACGATGCCCGAAGTCGCCGCGCGCATCAGCACCTGCACGGTCAGCTTCCATTGCGGCACGCCCAGCGACAAGGCGGCCTCGCGCAAGGTGCCCGGCACCAGCTGCAGCATCTCGTCGGTGGTGCGCACGATCACCGGCAGGCCGATCAGCGCCAGCGCCACCGCGCCCGCGAAACCCGAGAACGACACCGCGCCGCCGGTGAGCTTCGACATCGGCAGCACCACGATCACGTACACGAACAGGCCCAGCACGATCGACGGCGCCGACAGCAGGATGTCGTTCAAGAATCGAATCGTTGCGCCGAGTTTGGTGCGATTCGCGTACTCGGCGAGGAAGGTGCCAGCAGCGACACCGATCGGCGCGCAGATCGCCAGCGCCATCACGTCCATCACCAGGCTGCCCACGATCGCGTTGGCAAGCCCGCCTTCGGCGCCGTAGGCGGTGATCTTCGTGAACAGTTTCCAGTCGATGGCGCCGATGCCCTGTTGCAGCGTCACCCACAGGATCCACGCGAGGAACAGCAATCCCAGCACCGTCGCGCAGACACTCAACCCCAGCGCCAAACCGTTGGCGGCGCGGCGGCGCAGGTAAATGGCGGATTCCATCACGCGCCCTCCCGCCGCGCCAACCGGCGCAGCATCAGGCGTGCGATCAGCAGCACCACGAAGGTCACCACGAACAGCAGGAAGCCCAGCGCGATCAGCGCCGAGCGGTGCGTGCCGACCGCTTCGTTGAATTCATTGGCGATGCTGGAGGAAATCGTGGTGCCTGGCATCAGCAGCGACGACGTAATGCTGTACGCATTGCCGAGCACGAAGGTCACCGCCATCGTCTCGCCCAGCGCGCGGCCGAGGCCCAGGAAGATGCCGCCGATCACCGCTGAGCGCGTGTAGGGCAGCACGATGTCCCACACCACTTCCCACGTCGTCGAACCCAGCGCGTAAGCCGATTCCTTGAGGCGCACCGGCACGGTCTGGAACACCTCGCGCATCACCGAGCAGATGAACGGCAGGACCATCACCGCCAGCACGATGCCGGCGGTGAGCAGACCCAGACCCAGCGGCGGCCCCTGGAACAATTTGCCGAGCAAAGGAATGCGACCCAACGTATCGGAAAGTGCCGGTTCGATGCGCGCCATGAACGGCACGAACACGAACAGGCCCCACATGCCGTAGATGATCGACGGGATGCTGGCCAGCAGTTCGATGGCAGTGGAAACGGGTCCGCGCAACCACGCGGGCGCGATCTCGGTGAGGAACAGCGCGATGCCGAAACTCACCGGTACCGCCAGCAGCAATGCAATCAGGGACGTGACCAGCGTACCGAACACCGGCGCCAACGCGCCATAGTCGCCGGTCACCGGGTTCCAGGCATCGCTGGTGAGGAAATGCAGGCCCTGCCCGAACAATACCTCGCGCCCGCCCCAGAGCGTTGACAGCGCTGCGCCCAGCAACGCCGCCAGCACCAGCAGCGCGCAAGCCTTCAGCAGCCGGCGAAACAGCGCATCGCGACGGGCATCGCGACGGCTGCGTTGGTCGACATTGCTTACGGCGATGGCGGGGTTCGATGACATGGGGGATTCGTGGGCTTGTCCTCCCCCTTCCGCAGGAAGGGGGAGCGAGGGGGATGGCTCTGATGCCTGTCATGACATCCCCCCGATGCTTCGCATCGATCCCCTTCGTTCCGAAGGGGGTGACGGTCTTTTGCCTCGGGAAATGACCGAAACACGCTTACTGCTTGAACTCCGTCTTCCAATACCCCTCGATCTGCTTCACCAGCGAGTCGGGCAGCGGCACGTAATCGAGCGCGGCGGCCGCGGACTTGCCCTCGGTGTACGCATAGCGGAAGAACTCGAACGCGACCTTGGCGTTCGCCGCATGCTTGGGCTGCCGATACATGATCACCCAGGAGGTCGCGGTGATCGGCCAGGCGTCGGCGCCGGGCGCGTTGGTCATCAACAGGTCGAAGTTCTTCGCGTGCGCCCAGTCGGCGGTCGCGGCGGCGGCCTGGAAGCTTGCCGTGTTCGGCTGCACCACCTTGCCGGCCGCGTTCTTCATGCGCGCGTAACCGATGTGGTTCTGCAGGGCGTAGGCGTATTCGACGTAGCCGATCGAGTTCGGAATCTGCTTGACGTACGCCGACACACCTTCGTTGCCCTTGCCGCCGATGCCGGTCGGCCAGTTCACCGCGGTGCCCTCGCCCACCTTGGCTTTCCATTCAGGGCTGACCTTCGACAGATAGTCGGAAAAGTTGAAGGTGGTGCCCGAGCCATCCGAGCGGTGCACCACGGTGATCTTCGCGTTGGGCAGCGCGATGTCGGGGTTCAGCGCAGCGATCGCGGGATCGGACCAACTGGTAATCTGGCCGAGGAAGATCTTCGCGAGCACCGGGCCATCCAGCACCAGCTTGCCGGGCGCGATGCCCGCAACGTGGTACGCGGGCACGATGCCGCCGATCACGTCGGGGAACTGGCCGAGCCCGAATTTGGCGAGCGTGGCCGCGTCCAGCGGCATGTCGGACGCGCCGAAATCGACGGTGCCGGCCTTGATCTGGGCGATGCCGCCGCCCGAACCGATCGACTGGTAGTTGACGTGGTTGCCGGTCTTGGCGGCATACGCCGCCGACCACTTCGAGATCACCGGATACACGAAACTGGAGCCGGCGCCGGTGATGTCGGTGGCATGCGCGGCGGCGGTACCGAGCGCGAGCATGGCTGCGAGTGCGAGCAGGCGGAACTTGTTGTTCGAGGTCACGCGGGTTTCCTTGTGGTCGTGGTCGATGCACGCATTGCAGCGCCCGCGTGTTGCAGTCCGATGAGAGGAATGTTGCAGGTTGATGACAGCGTGTGGATGACAACGCGTGGATGACAGCCGCCGAGTCACCCACGGCGCCTGTCACACAACCGTCATGCCCGCGAAAAATCCGCGTAACGGCGGAACCTCATCCTGCGCCGCAGTTCCTCCCAACCCACTCCCGCAAGGAGATTTGCGTGCATACCAAGATGCTCGCGGTGGCCATCGCCACCAGCCTGACATTCACCAGCTTCGGAGCGTTCGCCCAAACCAATCCCGGCGAAACGCAGCAACTGGCCGACTTGCAGGCGCAGCTCGCGGCCTTGCAAACCAAGGTCGCGCAACTCGAGCAGACCCAGGCCGCGCAGCCCGCGCCGGCGCCGGCCGCAAGCGACACCGCACACCGGCTGGACGCGCTGGAGAAGCTGGTCGACAACACCAGGCTCGGCGGCACCATGTTCGTCGATTTCAGCAATCTCGACCAGACCAGCAACGGCAAGAAAACCAGCGCTTCGGGCACCGGCCTCGACGTCAAACGCTTCTACCTTTCCATCGACCACAAGTTCAACGATGTGTGGTCGGCCAACCTCACCACCGACTTCAACTACACGAGCGCGACCGGCGAAACCCAGTTGTTCGTGAAAAAAGCCTACGTGCAAGGCGCGTTCGACAAGCTTGCAACGCTGCGCGTGGGTTCGGCCAACATGCCGTGGATTCCGTTCGTCGAGGACTGGTATGGCTACCGCTTCGTCGAAAACACGCTGGTCGACCGCATGCACTACGGCAACTCGGCCGACTGGGGCCTGCACCTGTTGGGCGACAACGGCGTGTTCAACTACCAGGTGTCCGCGATCAACGGCGGCGGCTACAAGAATCCGTCGCGTTCCAACCACGTGGATTTCGCGGCGCGCGTCGGCGTGCAGCCGATCAAGGGCCTGATGTTCGCGGTCGGCGGCTACGACGGCGACCTCGGCAAGGACACCGCGACCTCACCCGTCCTGCACAGCGCCAAGCGCTACGACGCGATGGCCGCGTGGAACCGCGATGGCCTGCGCCTGGGCGCCGAATGGTTCAAGGCCGACAACTGGAAGAACGTCTTGACGCGCGCCGGCGACAGCGCGTCCGGCTGGTCGGCGTGGGGCAGCTACGATTTCGCACGCGCCTCGATCTTCGCGCGCTACGACCGCGTCAAACCCAGCGAGCAACTCGACCCCTCGCTCAAGGATACCTATTGGAACGCGGGCGTCGCCTTCCCCATCACCAAAGGCATCAAGGTCGCCGTCGCGTACAAGGACGAACGCCTGCGCAACAACGGCAACGTCGATGTCCACAGCCGCGAGGTCGGGGCGTGGGGCGAGGTGAAATTCTGACGGGATGTCGGAACCCCGGCCGGCACAGGGACGTGCACCGGGCCGGAGTCCCTTGTGTATCGAGATCGTCGCGCCCGACTCCACGCTGAACGCCGCGGACGGCACTAAGCGTACGCGAAGGCACTCCGCGGAATCTGTGCGCGTCGGGAGAAAAATCCGTCCCGATGCCAAGCCAAGGAGGAGTCCATGAAAACCAGAAAAAGCACCATGTGCCTGCTGGCAGGTTCCGCACTCGCACTCGCGGCGGTGGTGCCCATGACGGCATCCGCGCACACCCATGTCTTCCTCGGCATCAATCTCGGTGGCCTGTTCGGACCGCCGCCACCCGTCGAGGTGTACACGCCGCCCGAGTATTACGCCCCGCCGCCACCGCCGGCCTACTACGCGCCCCCTGCGTACTACCCGCCGCGTGTGGTCTACGGCGAGCCCGAAACCATCTATTACTACCATCGCGATCACGATTGGGATCGCCACCATTGGCGGCGCGGCTGGCGCGGTCATGACGACCACGGCTGGCACCGCGGCTGGCACGATCATGGCGGCGATGACGACGATCAATGAACTTCCCGCGCCCACCTGCGCAAGCCGGTGGGCGCTGTGGCTAGGCGCCGTGTTCCTGATCCAGCAATCGGGATGCGCCGAACACGCAGGTGAATGTCGAGCCCTTGCCTGATTCGCTCTCGATCCGCAGCTCGGCGTCGTGCAGGTTCAGTACGTGCTTGACGATGGACAGTCCGAGCCCGGTGCCGCCGCTGGCGCGCGAGCGGCTGGACGACACGCGGTAGAAACGTTCGGTGAGCCTTGAGAGGTGTTCGGCCGGAATGCCGTAGCCGCTGTCGCTGACCGAATATTCAGCGCCGGACGACGTGCGCCGCCAACGGATCGTGACGCTGCCACCATCGGGCGTGTAGCGCACCGCGTTGCTGACCAGGTTCGAGAACGCGCTGTGCAGATCCTTGGGTGAGCCCAGCAGATCCACGCGTGCTTGGTCTTCCAGCACTACCCGATGCCGACCCTGGCTCAAGGCCTCGGCCTCGCGGCGCAGTGTTTCCAGCATCGGCGCCATCTCCACGCGTTCCTCGGACAACTGCTGCTGCATCTCCAGCCGCGACAGCTCCAGCAGATCCTCGACGATCTGGCGCATGCGCTGCGACTGCGCGCGCATCTCGCTCAACACCGGCGCCAGCGCGGGCACGTCTTCGGGGTCGAGCAATTCGAGATAGCCGTGGATCACGGTCAACGGCGTGCGCAATTCATGCGAGACATTGGCGACGAAATCGCGCCGCACTTGCTCCAGGTGCGTGACCCGGCTGATGTCCCGCGCGATCAGCAGGCGGCGCTGATCGCCGTAGGGAATCAATGAAAGCTGCAGGCGCACGCCGGCCGCGACCGGCGAGGCGATGTCGTCGATCTCGCTCTCGCCTGCCCGCAGCCACGCGCCGATTTCGCCTTCGCCGAAGCGTGCGGCAACCGGCGCGCCGCGCTCGCGCGGCCACGCGATTCCCAGCAGGCCTCCCGCAGCGGGATTGCACCAGCGGATGCGGCCATCGCGGTCCAGCAGCACCAGCGCATCGGGCAACGCGCAGGCGACGGTGCGCAGGTCGCGCAACTGCATCGCCAGGCGCCGGGCGCGCATGCGATCCGCGTTCACGGATTGACCGAAAACCGGTAGCCGGTGCCGCGCACGGTCTGGATCAGCCCATCCACGCCGAACGGCTCCAATGTCTTGCGCAGGCGGCGGATGTGCACGTCCACCGTGCGTTCTTCGACGTACACGCTGCCGCCCCATACCTGGTCCAGCAGTTGCGCGCGCGAGTACACGCGCTCGGCGTGTGTCATGAAGAAATGCAGCAGGCGATATTCGGTGGGACCGATTTCGATCTGCGTATCGCCGGCGTAGACACGATGCGCGGGCCCGTCGATGCGCAGGCCGCCCGACTCGATCGAGCCGGCACCGTCGTCGCCCTGCGCGCGCCGCAGCACCGCCTTGATGCGTGCGATCAGCTCGCGCGTCGAGAACGGCTTGACCACGTAATCGTCGACGCCAGCTTCGAGCCCGTTGACGCGATCCATCTCCTCGCCGCGCGCGGTCAGCATGATGATCGGCACCTCGGCGGTGCCTTGCTCGCCGCGCAGGCGACGCGCCAATTCCAGCCCGGTCATGCCCGGTAGCATCCAGTCCAGCAGGATCAGGTCAGGCGGCGTGTCACTGATGGCGACCAGCGCGGCGCGCGCGTCGGCGGCGTGGATCACTTCCATGTCGGCCTTGCGCAGGGCGAAAGCCACCATGTCGCGGATCGAGGCTTCGTCTTCGACAACCAGAATGCGTTTGTGCATGCGAGGTTTCGTGGCAGTCCCGTGACGCCATTATTGCAGCGGCGCAACGTGACAGTCTCGTGACAGCGGCGCAAGGGAAAACATCCGTTCGTGGTGAGGTATCGAACCACGAACGGGATCAGGCCACGCAAGTTCGTCCTTCGATACCTCAGGACGAACGGGGCTCTAACGTTGACGTCGCTGAAAGCTCCGACGCTTGGGCGCCGGAGCCGCGCATGCGACACTGCGCGCTTTCCGAAGCGGCTGCACCGATGGACCAGGCCGAACTCGCCCGCCACACCCCACTGATGCGCCAGTACTTCGCCGCCAAGGCCGAGTACCCGGCGACATTGCTGTTCTTCCGGATGGGCGATTTCTACGAACTGTTCTACGACGACGCACGCAAGGCCGCGCGCCTGCTGGACATCACCCTGACCCAGCGCGGCGAATCGGCCGGCGCGCCGATCCCGATGGCGGGCGTGCCGTATCACGCGATCGAGGCCTACCTCGCCAAGCTGGTGCGCGCGGGCGAGTCGGCCGCGATCTGCGAACAGATCGGCGATCCCAGCGGCAAGGGCCCGATGGAGCGCAAGGTGGTGCGCGTGGTCACGCCCGGCACGCTGACCGACGAGGCGCTGTTGCCGGAACGCCGCGACAACCTGTTGCTGGCGATCGCCGCAGGACAATCGGGATACGGGCTTGCATGGGTCGACCTTGCGGGCGGACGCTTCGTGCTGGGAGAGGTCGCGGACGCCGATGCACTGGCCGCCGAACTGGCGCGGCTCGCGCCCGCGGAAACCTTGGTCGGCGAAGACGTGGCATGGCCGCCCGCGGTCGCGTCCCTGACCGGGCTGCGCCAACGGCCACCGTGGCATTTCGACGCCACCAGCGCGCAACGCGAACTGACGAAGTTCTTCGGCACCCAGGATTTGTCGGGATTCGGCGCGGATGGTGTGCCGCTGGCGATCGCCGCAGCAGGTTGCCTGTTGGGTTATCTGAAGGAAACCCAGAAGGCCGCGTTACCACACCTGACCGGACTTGCCGCCGAGTCGGCCGATGAAACCGTGGCAATGGATGCGGCCACCCGCCGCAACCTCGAACTCGACATGCACCCTTCGGGCGATGCGCGCTACACGTTGCTGGGTGTGCTCGATTCCACCATCACCCCGATGGGCTCGCGCGCGCTGCGGCGCTGGCTGCACCGCCCGCTGCGCGACCACGCGACGCTGCGCCTGCGCCACCAAGTGCTCGCCGCGCTGATCGAGGCCGGCGTGTTGAACGTACTGCGCGAAAAACTGCGCGGCATCGGCGATCTCGAACGCATCCTCGCGCGCGTGGCGCTGCGTTCGGCACGTCCGCGCGATCTGGCAACCTTGCACGACGGCCTCGCCGCAGCACCCGATTTCAAGCAGACACTGGCGAAACTCGAATCGCCGCTCTTGCACCAACTGCTGGAACGCCTCGGCGAACACGCCGACACCGTGCGCCTGCTGCAGGCCGCCATCGTGGAACGCCCGCCCGCTTTGCTGCGTGAGGGCGGCGCGATTGCCGAAGGCTACGACGCCGAGCTGGACGAGTTGCGCCAACTTTCGACCCACGCCGACCAGTATCTGGTCGAACTGGAAGCACGCGAACGCGCCGCCACTGGCATCGCCACGCTGAAGGTCGGCTACAACCGGGTGCACGGCTACTACATCGAATTCGGCAAGGCCCAGGCCGACAAGGCGCCCGCGCATTACACCCGCCGCCAGACCACCAAGAACGCCGAGCGCTACATCACCGAGGAACTGAAGGCATTCGAGGACAAGGTGCTGTCGGCCAAGGAACGCGCGCTGATGCGCGAACGTGCGTTGTACGACGGCGTGCTGGATGCATTGATCGAAAAACTCGCGCCGTTGAAGCAGGCTGCGCAAGCGCTGGCCGAACTCGACGTGCTGGCCGCGCTGGCCGAACGTGCGGACGCGCTCAACTGGTCGCGGCCCGAACTGGTGGACGAGCCCGTGATCGCGATTGAACGCGGCCGGCATCCGGTCGTCGAAGCCGTGCGCACCGAACCTTTCGAGCCCAACGATCTCGCGCTCGACGACGCACGCCGGATGCTGGTAATCACCGGCCCGAACATGGGCGGCAAATCGACCTACATGCGCCAGAACGCGCTGATCGTGCTGCTGGCGCACATCGGCAGTTACGTGCCCGCGGCACGCGCAACGCTCGGCGCCATCGATCGCATCTTCACCCGCATCGGCGCGGGCGACGACCTCGCACGCGGGCAGTCGACCTTCATGGTCGAGATGTCGGAGACCGCCAACATCCTGCACAACGCTACGGCGCACTCGCTGGTGTTGATGGACGAAGTCGGTCGCGGCACCTCGACCTACGATGGTCTTGCACTCGCGCGTGCGGCGGCGGTGCATCTCGCGACGATCAATCGCGCGTTCACGCTGTTCGCGACGCACTACTTCGAACTGACCGAACTCGCGGCACAATACGACGGCATCGCCAACGTGCACCTCGACGCTGTCGAGTACCATGACCGCGAGCGCGGCGAGCAACTGGTGTTCATGCATGCCGTCAAGGAAGGCCCCGCCAACCGCAGTTTCGGCCTGCAGGTCGCGGCGCTGGCGGGCCTGCCGAAAGCGGTGATCGCGGAGGCGAAGCAGACGCTCGTATTGCTGGAACGCGGCCACCGCGGCACGCCGGCCCAGGCGGCGCAGACGAGCGGACACGCATCGCCGCAGACCGATCTGTTCGCATCCGCGCCGGCTGATCCGGGACTCGTCGAACTTGCCGATGCACTGAATGACCTCGACCCGGATGCCCTGAGTCCGCGCGAGGCGCTGGACGCGCTTTACCGACTTCGGGCCAAGCTGCCACAGCGATGATTCTGATCGGTTACGCGATCATCCTCGCTGCCTTCCTGGCCTGGAATGTGTGGAATGGCAGTGCGGACTCGTTGCTGGCGGCCTGGATGCAACGCCGCCGTCGCCAACGCTACCGCACCGATCCGGATGCCGTCTCCATGCAAGCCGCGGCCAACGGACACGCCGCAGTGATGGCGCCCAACGCGGGCGTCGCCGTCGCTGTTGTCACGCCGGCAGGTGTGCGGCACGTGTTCGCGGGTCAGGTCGATGGCGCCGATTCACCCGCCCCCGATGCCGATACGCGCTTCGAGATCGGCTCGCTCACGAAAACCTTCACCGCCGCGTTGCTGGTGGCGATGCAGCGGCAAGGCTTGGTACGACTCGATACGCGACTCGACGCACTGTTGCCGCCCGACGCGCGCCTCGGCAAGCAGCAACCGGTTCCGGCCACACTGACCAGCCTTGCCACGCATACCTCGGGACTGCCGCGTCTGCCGTGGGGCCTGCCGATGCTGGCCGGCCTGTACTGCACCCCGCGCCAGCCGTACCGATTCATCGGAGAGAAAACGCTGACGCGCTGGCTGCGTCACCGCCGCATCCGGTTCGGCGGGCGCCATCGCTACTCCAACCTTGGTTATGGCTTGCTGGGGCAAGTGCTGGCACGGCGCGCCGGCGTCGACTATGCGGGCGCCCTGCAGCATTTCGTGCTGGAACCGCTGGGTCTGGATGGCGTCACTGCAGCAGCCGATGCTGCCTGCGCGCAGCCGCACACGTCGTTGGGACGACGCACGCCGGCGTGGAACCTGCGCGCCTTGACACCGGCCGGCGGATTGCGCGCCAGCCTTGCCGACATGACGCGTTGGCTGCAAGCCAACATGGCGGAACAGCCTCCGTTGGATGCGCGCCTGCACACTGCACGCGAAAACTCGGGCGGTCTCGGACGCAGCATCGCGTTGGGCTGGCACGTCGATGGCGAAGGCGACCGTCGCGCGGTCTGGCACAACGGGCGCACCGGAGGTTCGTCCAGTGTGATGGCCTTCGCGCCTGCGCACGGCATCGGCATCGTGGTGCTGAGCAATTCGGCCGCGAGCGTCGATGCGCTGGGCCTGCGTCTGCTGCACGCGACGGCCGCAGGCGCCGACGATCAATCCGGCAACGCCGCCCCCGTGCACATGCAACGCATTACGGAACCGTACTGAAACGCGTGGCGACGCTCAGTGCTTGTCGCCTTCCGGAGCCGGCTGCACGGCGCGTCCCGCTGCGTCCGTAGCGGAAGTGGGAAACGGTTTCGGGACTCGCACGTGCACGATGGTCGGTGGCGACGCGCTGCTTGCCGCCGCCTGCACGCCGCCGCCCACCGACGGCCGCATCGGCAGGCTGGTCGCAGGCACCGACCATTCCCGCGCGGGCTGGGTGGACGTGCCCGCACTGAGGTGCATCGACTCGACCGGAACCGCGACCGTGACCGACCGCTCCGCATGCGGCACGACACGCACGGGTGCGACGCCCGCAGATGCCCCCGCTGGAATCGGCACGGCGGGCACTTTCAACGAATCCGACGCCGACGCCGCAAACGGCGCTGTGGCCGGGGCCGCATGGGCTTCGTCGGGCAAGCCGACTTCCGGGATCGCGTTCCACTCCTCACGCGTCATGCCTTCCGGAATCGCATCCACCGGCGCGGCTTCGAGGCGCGCCGGCATGCGCCCGGCCTGCACCAGCGAGCGGATCGCGTGGAACACATCGACCCGTCCGAAGGGCTTCTTCACGAAACCGTCGGCGCCGAAACGTTGCACGTAGAACTGTTCGGTCGCCTGCTGGTTGCCGCTCATCATGATGATCGGCGTGGTGCGGGTGCGGCTGTCGCGCCTGAGCGCGCGCAATACCGCGAAGCCCGAGATGCCGGGCAGCACGATGTCCAGGAAGATCAGGTCGGGAAAATGCGTGTGCGCCGTCTCGACCGCGGCTTCGCCATCGGCGGCCTTCAACACTTCGTAGCCGTCCTGCGCCAGCATCTTGCCCAGCACCGCGCGAATCGTGGCCGAATCGTCCACCACCAGCACCCGCGCCCCCAACGACGCGCGCACGCGCTCGACGTTGCGACGGTCGCCGGCCGGCGCGTTCGTCCCCACGAATCGCTTGAACAGATCGAAGACCGCCATGTTTTTCCCCAACGCTGTGGCACTAGTGTCGGGCGGGCGCCCGCCGCACGCAAGCGGGCCATCGACCGGCCCGCCAGCGGCAACCTTCCGGGCGGCTTGCGCGGCTCGCATTCGCTCGAATCTTCAAACGCAAGTAACTGACTATACTAAAATATATCCGGCGCTCCGGTCGCTAAAAAGTCAGCACATCGCCCACCACGATCTCGGGTTTCCGGCGCACCCCGACCTCGGCGCGCAGCGGCTCCGCCACGGTGAAATACAGCACCCGGTTGAACGAGCCGCGCAAGTTGCCGATCCGGAAGCCGGCGCCCACGCTGGAATACCACGGGCTCCAACCCTGCCCCGCCGGCCGGTCGATGATCGCATCATCGTTGAACACCACGAACCCGACCTGGAAGGTGTGGAACCACACCATAGGCGTCACGATGCGGTCGGCCAGAGTCATGCGCACGCGCCGACTGCCGGTGGCGTAGAAATTCGGATAGCCGCGCAAGGCCTGGAAGCCTCCGATGTACAGGCGATCCTCGGGATCCGGGTGCAGCAGCGATGCGTAATCGACATGGAACACCAACGTCTGCCGCCGCCACGGCTGCCCGTAGGCGGTGGCTGCCGCGACCAGCGACGCGTTGTGCCATCCGCCAGCATCATGGCGCGCGGTAAACGAACCATCGGCGAGCACGACCCAGTGCGCGAACGGCTCGAAGCCATCGCTCGCGCTCAACGTGACATCCGGCCCACTGCCGCTGGCGCCCAGCACCATCGAGTTCCAGAGCACCTGCGCACGTGCATCCCAGCCGAGGTTGTAATCCTCGGTGCGCGCGACTTCGCGCAGGTTCTCGAAACTCGCGAAATGATCCTGGTGCAGGCTCAGCACCGGCCCGACCCCCGCCAAGGTGCGCGGCGCGCCGAGCGGCGGCGGCAGGTCACCCGCGGCGACCCGTACGGGGACGCCGTAACCGTAGTGTGCGTAGTCCATCGCGATGCCGGCGCGCAGAGCGGTTTCGCCGTTGAAGCCCAGCAGCCTTTGCCAGTCCGCCGCGAACGTTTGTTCGCGTTGCGGCAGGTACCACTGCTGCACGCCATCGTCATAGTAAGTGAGGTTCAGGCGCTGGTCCAGCATCGTCACGCCTGCGCCCCACGGCGTGGTGTCGAGCAGGAACGGCTTGTCCAGCGCCAGCGATTCGAGACGACCATCAGACAGATCCTCGTAATACGCGGCCGCCGTCCAGTCGCTGCCGAGCAAGGCGGGCGACAGGAATTCCAGCACGTTCATGCTGCGATCCAGTGTTTTCTGATGCCCGATCGCCAGCGTCTGCCCGCTGCCGAGGAAGTTGGAATCCTCCAGCTTGAAGCGCCACACATTGGCGTTGCCGGCGCGTGCGAAACGGGTGTCGAGTTTCAACGTCCATGCATCGCGCACGTCCACCCGCACGGCGACGGTGCCATGCGTGCAGTCGATCGGCGTGATGTCGGCACCGCGCACGAAGGTCTGGCCGCGCAGGTGCCGGATCGCTTCGTACACCTGCTGCGCATCCGCGCGTTGGCCCGAACGGATCAGCAACAGGCGGCGCACCTCCCATACGCGGGTGCGGATGTGCAGGAAATCGGCGGTGCGCGTGTACCAGACATCTTCGCGCGGTTTGGCGAGGTCATAGACGTTGTCGACTTGGATCCGGATCGCACCGTAATGCAGCCCGGCCCGCTGGATCGCCAGCCACTCGGCTTCGCCGGCCCAGCGTGCATGCTCGATTGTGGCCGGCGGCGGACAGGCCGCTGTCGCGGCCTGGGCGTGCAGCGCGACGCCGGCACCGATCAACCCCGCCACCACCAGCCAGCGCGAGAGCATCGCCGAGCCCGGTCACGCAACCGCCTCGCCAACGGAACCGATCCCGCAGCCTACGCCGGCAATTGTTCACGCCGCGTCACGCGGGGCCTGCAGCCAGGCGCGCGCACGGCCATCAGGCTTCCAGGATCACGCTGCAGCAGGTCACCCCACCCTCGGCCTTCTCCGTTTCCGACATGTCCACGCTGCGCACGTCGATGCCGAGTTCGCGCAACGCCCGTGCCGTACGCGGACACGATGCGGGATGGATCACCGCACTGCCCACCCGCAGTGCATTCGCGGCGTGCGCTTCGGCCGGATCGACCGCCACGGTTTTCCAACCTGGGAACTGCCGTGCCTCGATCCATGCCGGATTCAACAGCAAGCGATCTTCCGCCACCTGCGTGACCGCGCTCTTGAGGTGCAGGCAATCATGCAGCGGCGTCGCCTCGACCCGATACCCGAACGGCGTCAGCGCCCGCGCCAACTGCGCGATGCCTTCGGCGTTGCTGCGCGCAGACGTGCCCACGTACAGCACGCGACCGAGCCGCAACACGTCGCCACCGTCCAGGGTGCCGGGTGCTTCGATGCGTGCGAGCTCGCGCAAGCCCGACAACGCTTCCGCCATCGACGCCACTTCGCCGCGCCGCGAGACTGCACCCGGCCGCGTGATCACGGCCACTTCGTCAAGCACGATCGCGGTGTCTTCCACGAACACCGAATCGGGCTGATCGGGCTGCTCGGCGAGTTGCCGCACCTCGCAGCCGAGTTCGCGCAACGCCTGTTCGTAGGCCTCATGCTGGCGACGCGCCAGCGCGAGGTCGATCGGGCGACGCGGCAGATGACTGAGTTCGCAATGTCCCAGCGCGCGGCTGACGGCGCGGGTGATGGCGACGCGGGTGATGGCGGTAACCCTCGATCGAAACCGTGCCCAGCGTACCTGAAGTCCAACCACGCCACCGGCGATCTCCACGCCTATACTCGCGCAACGCCGGGTTCCACCCCGGCGAGGGGCGGCGCATGAGCATCCCGAAACGCCAGATCGGCCTGGCCATGGTCACCGCGTTGGTGCTGGGCAACATGATCGGCTCGGGCATCTTCCTGCTGCCCGCATCGCTCGCACCCTACGGGGGTTACAGTCTGGTCGGCTGGGTCATCAGCGCGATCGGCGCATTGCTGCTGGCCGGCGTGTTCTACCGCCTGGCGAAGCGCGCGCCGCGTGCGGGCGGCCCCTACGCCTACAGCCGCGAAGCGTTCGGCGACTGTGTCGGTTTCCTGGTGGCGTGGATTTACTGGATCGCGTTGGTCGGCGGCATTGCCGCCATCGCCGTCGCGTTCGCGAGTTACCTGTCCGCGCTGCTGCCCGCGATCGGTTCGCAGCCCATCATCGGCGCCCTGGTGGCGCTGGCGGCGATCTGGATCCTGACGTTCGTGAACATCGCCGGCGTGCGCAGCGCCGGCAGCGTGCAAGTCGTGACCACGCTGCTGAAACTGCTGCCGTTGCTGGCGCTGGCCATCTTCGGCTTCGCCCGTTTCGACCCGCACCTGCTGGCGCCGGGGCCGCAGGCCGGCTCGCCGCTGCACGCGGTCAGCCTGAGCGTCGCGGCGACGCTGTTTGCCTTCGTCGGCGTCGAATGCGCGACGATCCCGGCCGGACACGTGCGCGACCCGGAAAAAACCATCCCGCGCGCGACGCTGCTCGGCACCGCGATCGCGGCGGTCGTTTACATCGCCTGCACCACCGCGGTGATGGGCCTGCTGCCGGAGGCCGTGCTGGCGAAATCGCCGGCGCCGTTCGCGGACGCCGGGCGATTGTTGTGGGGCGACTGGGCCGGCTGGCTGATCGCCGCTGTCGCGGCGATCTCGTGCTTCGGCGCGGTGAACGGCTGGACGCTGATCGCCGGGCAATTCCCGCAGGCGGTGGCACGCGACGGCCTGTTCCCGCGCTTTTTCGCACGCGAATCCCGGCACGGCACGCCGGTGTCCGCACTGCTGGTCTCGGCGGCCATCAACAGCGTGTTCGTGCTCGCGAACTACAGCCACGGAATGGTCGCGATGTTCACCTTCATGGTGCTGCTGACCACCTTGAGCACCGTCGTCGCCTATCTGTTCTGTTCGATGGCGGACATCGTGCTGGCGCACCGCAGCGGCCGCCCGGTGCCACTGCGCGACACGGCGCTGGCCTGTGCCGCATTCGCGTTCGCGGTGTGGGCCGCACTCGGCGCCGGCGAACAAGCGGTGTACTGGAACTTCGCGCTGCTGCTGGTCGGCATCCCGCTGTACGTCTGGCAGGCGCACCACGCGCGATCCGCCGCTGCGGGTTAGCGCGTGGCGTTCGGTGGAAGCGCGCTGGCCTGGTCACGCGCAAACGGAACGGCCAGCCACGCAACGCCGCGATACGAATCCGCCACCACCCAGCCCGCCGCGGTGAAGGCCAGGGAGCCCGTGAACTCTCCCCACGACCCGGCGCTCGCCTGCCCCGTCGCCACGACCGGCAGCCACACCAGGCACGTGAAAAGGCCCATCTGCAAGATGGACAACGTGGCGGCCAAACGCGCGCACGCACCCGTGAGCACTGCGACGCCCGCCGCGATGTAGGTGCATCCGAAGCAATACGCCCAGCCCGTGTGCCACGGCAGCCAGCCGGGCACCAGCGGCGCGGTCAGCCCGACGTAAGCGAAATGGGCCTGGCCGAACGCGAGCATGGCCAGTCCATAAAACACCCTGGCAATCCGCATGCCGCTGTCGCCGGTGGCGAAGCCAAGCCAGCGGCGATCCCGGTCGGTCGCGAACCACGCGTACAGCACCCAGGCGCCGGCCACGATCACCGCCGTTTCGCCCCAACTTTCATACGGCAGGCCCGACAGCGGTGCGCGGACGATGCCGGGCAACTTGAACACCAGCATCCACAGCAGTTCATAGGCCAGCAGCACACGCGCCGCGCATGCAGCGGTGCCCCGGAACAGCAGACCGACGCCGCACGCAACGAAAATGGCGATGTACAGATACGCCAGCGCCGCGCGCGCCGGCAGGTCCATGCGCATTCCTTCCGCGAATGCGTGGACATCGCCTTCGAGCAGGAAAAGGATGCCGACGGCGACCAGCACCGCCGCGAAAAACGCGTGCCCCACGCTTGCGATGCGCATCGGCCGATGGCTCCCACGATCTGCCGCGCAAGCTTACCCGCAATCCCGCCAACCCGTTTCAGTTCGCGTCGATGTCGCCCAGCGCGCGTATCAACCGACGCGCGCGCTTGTCGGGCCGCTTTGGCGGCGGCTGGTAGCCGGCGCGTTCGGAGCGACGCCGTTCGCGCGTGGCCTCGCGGGCCTTGATCGAAGCCTCGGATTCGCGATACAGCGTTTGCGCCAGCGCGGCCGACCCGCGCTTGTGCGCGAGTCCGGTCACCTCGATCTCGAAGGTTTCCTCGCCACGCACGATGCGCAATGCATCGCCGATACGCAGCGTGTGTCCCGGCTTCAACGCCGCGCCGGCCTGCGTCACGCGCCCATGTTCGACCGCCTGCTTGGCCAATGCGCGGGTCTTGAAGAAACGCGCGGCCCACAGCCAGGCGTCGACGCGGGTGGCATCGACATCATTCATCGGAGCAAAGAAGCATTTGTCCGCCAAGAACGCAAAGGGTAAGAGCCGAGAAACAAGGATTTTCTTCGCGCCCTTCGCGTTCTTGGCGGACAATCACGGAGAAACAGAATCCCATGACCTGGATTCGTGCAACTCATGTCCTGGTGCCCAGCAGCGCACGATTCATCCGCTGCACGAACGCCGCCGGATCGCTAAGCGCCGCGCCCGCGGTGATCTCGGCCTGCTCCAGCAACAGCATCGCCAGATCTTTTGCTTTCGTCTCGTCGGCTTCCGATTCGACGCGTTTGACCAATGCGTGCGCGGGATTGATTTCCAGCGTGGGTTTCGAATCCGGCACGTCCTGCCCGGCTTCACGCAGTAGTCGCGCGAGGTGCGGCGCGAGTTCGTAGTCGGACAGCGCGAGGCACGACGGCGAATCGGTGAGACGCGCTGAGACGCGCACGTCGCTCACCCGATCGCCCAGCAGCTCCTTCAATTTCTTCACCAGCGGCTCGGCGGCCTTGGCGGCTTCCTCCTGCTTCAGCTTGTCAGCCGCATCCAGCGGCAGTTCGCCCTTGGCAACGTTCTTCAACTGCTTGCCCGCGTATTCGGTGAACTGGCCGACCATCCATTCGTCCACGCGATCGAACATCAACAGCACTTCGATGCCCTTGGCCTTGAAGGCTTCGAGTTGCGGGCTGCCGGCCGCGGCCCGGTAGCTGTCGGCGGTGACGTACCAGATCGTATCCTGGCCCGGTTGCATGCGCCCGACGTAATCGTCCAGCGACACGTTCTGTTCGGCGCCTTCGCCTTGGGTCGAAGCAAAGCGCAACAGCCTGGCGATGCGCTCGCGGTTGGACGGATCCTCGACGATGCCTTCCTTGAGCGTGTTGCCGAAGGCTTTGCAGAAGGTCTTGAACTTGTCGGCGTCGTTCTTCGCGAGATGCTCGATCAGGTCCAGCACGCGTTTGACGCAGGACGCCTTGATGCGCTCGATCTGGCGGTTGTGCTGCAGGATCTCGCGGCTGACGTTGAGCGGCAGGTCGTCGGCGTCGACCACGCCGCGCACGAAGCGCAAGTAATTCGGCAGCAATTCCTCGGCCGCGTCCATGATGAAGACGCGCTTGATGTAGAGCCTGACGCCGCGGCGCTCGTCGCGCGCGCCCATCAGCAGATCGAACGGCGGCTGTGCGGGAACGTAGAGCAGCGTGGTGAACCGCTGGCTGCCCTCGACGCGGTTATGCGTCCACGCCAGCGGATCGTTGAAGTCGTGGCCCAGCGATTTGTAGAACGCCTTGTATTCGTCGTCCGTGATTTCGGATTTCGGCTTGGCCCACAACGCGGATGCGTCGTTGACGGTTTCCCATTCGTCGGCGGGCTTGCCGTCCTTCTGCTTGCGCATCCGGATCGGGAACGCGACGTGGTCGGAATACTTGCGGATCAAATCCCGCAGCTTCCAGCCATCCGCGAACTCGATGTCGTCCTCCTTCAAATGCAGGATCACCGACGTGCCGCGCGCGGCGACGTCTTCCACCGCCAGCGAATACTCGCCCTTGCCGTCGCTCTCCCAGCGCACGCCATCCTTCGCGTCCGCGCCCGCGCGACGCGACAGCACCGTCACCTTGTCCGCCACCACGAACGCGGAATAGAAGCCCACGCCGAACTGGCCGATCAGGCGTGCGTCGGCCTGTTGTTCGCCGCTGAGGGACTCCAGGAACTTGCGGGTGCCCGAACTCGCGATGGAACCGAGGTTGGCGACGATCTCGTCGCGGCTCATGCCGATGCCGTTGTCGCGCACCGTCAGTGTCTTGGCATCCTTGTCGAACGCGATGTCGATGTGCAGTTCGGCATCGTCGCCCAGCAGTTCGGGCTTGCCGATCGCCTCGAAGCGCAACTTGTCGCAGGCATCGGAGGCGTTGGAAACCAGTTCGCGCAGAAAGATTTCCTTGTGCGAATACAGCGAGTGCGTGACCAGGCGCAGGACCTGCGCGACTTCGGCTTCGAAAGGACGGGTTTCGGTGGTAGTGCTCATGACTGCTTCATGCTGATGTGGAAGGTGAATGACGGTGCACCAAAGATGCACCAGCGACAACATATTTGACGCGGATCGACGCGGATGAACGCGGATCAAAGCAAAAGCTTTATCCGCGCTAATCCGCCTTTATCCGCGTCAAATGCTCTGCTCACGGACCATGCGCCAACCGGAGTTGGTGGCGGTCCCGGGGCTTCTCAACCCGCCGCGCGGCCCATCTTGATGATCCAGCGGTACAGCACGATCACCGTGACCGCAAACACCACGCCGCCGATGAAGATCGATGGGGTCGCAAACGAATCGCCCACCAGCCCGATCGGGTTCTGCTTGCCACTCAAGCCCACGATGCCCGCGAAGATCACCGCCAACAGGCTTTCGCCCACGATCAGGCCCGACGCCAGCAGCACGCCCAGTTGCTTGGTCGCCTCGGCGCGCGGATGGCGGTCGGCGTGGCGATCGAACCACGCGCCGACCAGCGCGCCCACTACCACCATCAGCGTGGTCGAGGTAGGCAAGTAAATGCCAAGGCCGACGGCCAAGGGCGGCAGGCGTGGTGTGTCCTTTTTCTTCGACAAGCCCAACAGTTCATCGAGGATGATGATCGCGACGCCGATCGCCGCGCCGATACCGATCATGTCCCACGGCACATTGCCCGTGATCACGCCCTTGGCCAGTGCCGAGATCAATCCCGCCTGCGGTGCCGCCAAGGCGCGCGACGGGTCGGCACCCGGCGCGCCGAGGAATCCATAGGTGTGCTGCAACAGATCCAGCACTGGCGGGATCACCACCGCGCCAACCAGTACGCCGATCACCAGCGCCCACTGCTGCATGGACGGCGTGGCATCGACCAACTGGCCGGTCTTCAAATCCTGCAGGTTGTTGTTGGCGATCGATGCCACCGCGAACACGATCGCGGTGATGAACAGTGCAAAGCCGACCAGCGGTTTTTCCGCGCCGGGCGGCAGGAACGGTTTGACGCCCACCACCAGCAGCAGCGCCGCGATCACCACCACCAGGATGCCGACGCCCGACAACGGGCTGTTCGACGACCCGATCAGGCCGGCCATGTAACCGCACACCGCCGACACCAGGAAACTCAGCAACACCACGAACACCACGCCGCCGATCACCAGTGTCCAGGTCGCACCGCCCAGCCCGTTGTTCACCGCGAAATGCCACAACAGGTACGCGATCGGGATGAAGCAGATCAACGAGATCAGTCCCACCGTTCCGATCGGCATGTCGTGTTCGGTGCGCGGCAGTTCGTGCAGCGTGCCGGCCTTGCGCGCGCGCGACGCGCGGAACGCACCGGCCAGCCCGACCGCCAGCGGCTTCACCAGTTTCGCCAGCGTCCAGATCGCGGCCACGCCGATGGTGCCCGCGCCGATGAAGCGCACGTAGTGGCTCCAGCCATCCTGCGCCACAGTGGCCGCAGCGCCCGCCGCCCAGTGCAGGTGCGTGAAATACGGCACCGCCCAGGCCCAGCCGATCAATGCGCCGACCAGCATCGCGACGCCTACCCACAAGCCGACCAGATGCCCGATCGCGAAGAGCGCGAACGACAGCCCGAAGTCGAAGCCGGAGGCGCCGCCCTTGTCGCCGCCCACGCGGAAATAATCCGTGACGCTGGCGGCGAATACTTTTGTCTGCACGATCACGTAGAAAATTGCGGAAACGATCGCGCCCCACAGCACGGCCTTCAGGCCCGCGCCGCCGGTTTCGACCTTTTCCGCCTCGTCGCCGCCCTCGCCCGCGCCAACCCTCAGCACTTCCGCGCAGGCCACGCCTTCGGGGTATGGCAGGTCGGAATCGGTGACCAGCGCGCGCCGCAGCGGAATCGTGTACATCACGCCAAGGATGCCGCCAGTCGCGCAGATACCGGCCGAAATCCAGAACGGAAAGCCGCTCCAATAGCCGACGATGATCAGCCCCGGCAACACGAAGATGATCGACGACAGCGTGCCCGCCGCCGAGGCCACCGTCTGTACGATGTTGTTTTCCTGGATCGTCGCGTCGCGCATCGCCTTCAGGATCGCCATCGAAATCACCGCGGCCGGGATCGACGTGGAAAACGTCAGGCCCGCCTTCAATCCGAAGTAAACGTTGGCGGCGGTGAACACGATCGTGATGACGATGCCGATGATGACGCCGCGAAAGGTCAGTTCGTGGCGATTCGACATTCCGCTGATTGCATTCATGAACACGCTTCCGAATGAGTGGCTCCCCGCCGCACGGCGCGCGCGGCCCGCATGCGCCGGTTGGCGCCGGACGCGATCGTCGCATACTAGCCGCCGCGCACGATCAGTCCAAGGAGGCAATACACGTGGGGTACCGCGGACGCTTTGCGCCATCGCCCACCGGCGAGCTGCATTTCGGCTCGCTGGTCGCGGCGTTGGCTGGTTGGCTGCGCACGCGCCAGAGTGGCGGCGCGTGGCTGCTGCGGGTCGAGGACATCGACCCGCCGCGCGAAGTCGAGGGTTCTGCGCAAGCCATCCTCGCGGCGCTGGACCGGCTCGCACTGCAAGCCGATGCGCCGGTGTTGTACCAGTCGCGCCGCGCCGACGCCTATGCCAGCGCGTTGCAGCAACTGCGCGCGGAAGGTCACGCCTTCGCGTGCTGGTGCAGTCGCACGGATATTGAAGAGGCAGGCACACCGCACCGCGACGGCCGTTGCATCAGTCGGCAACGCGACGACCGCGAACCCGCCTGGCGATTGCGCGTGCCGGATGGCGACATCGTTTTCGACGATGGCTTGCAGGGCAGCCAATGCCAGAACGTGCGCGAGGCAGTCGGCGACTTCGTGCTGAAGCGCGCCGATGGCCTGTGGAGCTACCAGCTCGCCTGCGTAGTCGACGACGCATTCCAGGGCATCACCGAAGTGGTGCGCGGCTGCGACCTGCTGGATTCGACCCCGCGCCAGATCCTGCTGCAACGCCTGCTCGGTTTGCCCACGCCAACATACCTGCACCTGCCGCTGGCGGTGGATGGCGAAGGGCGCAAGCTTTCCAAATCCACCGATGCGCCCGCAATCGACGCGTGCGATCCGCAGGCGGTGTTCGCGCGCGCGTTGCACTTCCTCGGGCAACCGGTGCCACACACCCCCGACATCGCGACACTTTTGCACGTCGCCGCGCGGGACTTCGATGTCGCGCCGTTGCGCGGCGTATCCGCCCGCGCTGCATTCGATGCAGCGGAGCTCAGCGCAAGCGGGTGCAGCGATACAAGCCGTTGACTGTAGCAGGTTGCATGGCGGTTCTCGCAGTCTCCCCCGCGCCACGGCCAAGGCGTAGGATGGTTCCACCTTCATGTGGTAAGGAGCCGTCATGAGCACACGCGTGGCATTGGTAACGGGGGGTACGGGTGGCATCGGTACCGCGATCGTCCGCCGGCTCGCGAAGATGGGCTACAACGTCGCGACCAATTACCGCAACGAAGAAAAGACCAAGGCCTGGCGGGACAAGCTCAAGGGCGAAGGGATTGACGTGCTCACGGTCAAGGGCGACGTATGCGATCCGGCATCGTGCGAGGCCATGGTGCGCGAAATCGAGCAGAAAATCGGGCCCATCGACATACTCGTCAACAACGCGGGCATCACCCGCGACACCACCTTCCACAAGATGAACTACCAGCAGTGGACGGACGTCATCAACACCAACCTCAATGCCTGCTTCAACGTGACGCGGCAGGTGATCGATGGCATGCGCACGCGCAAGTGGGGGCGCGTCATCCAGATCAGTTCGATCAACGGACAAAAGGGCCAGTACGGTCAGGCCAACTACGCCGCCGCCAAGGCCGGCATGCACGGCTTCACCATTTCACTGGCGCAGGAAAACGCCAGGTTTGGCATCACCGTCAACACCGTCTCGCCCGGCTACATCGGCACCGACATGGTGATGGCCGTGCCGGAAGAAGTCCGCGCCAAGATCGTCGCGCAGATCCCGTTGGGGCGCCTCGGCGAACCCGACGAAATCGCCTACGCCGTCGCCTTCTTCCTCGACGACAAGGCCGCGTGGATCACCGGCGCGAACCTGGCGATCAATGGCGGGCATTACATGGGGTGGTAGGGTCTGTTTCTCGACTCGGACGAGTCTGACGTGGCTGCCAGAAACCGCAGCTCGGCCGGCGCGCGAAGATGTGTTGACGACGCAGGATGTTCATTCAGGTGGGCAAGGGGAGGCGTTGGGACACGTGTTTGAAACCAAAACGTATGACGATCCGGTTGTTCTCGACCCGGCGATCCGCACCCGATGGGCTTTTCTTGAAACCAGTTCAGCGGCTGCGGTTTTGCGATCGGTCTGCCCTGCCGAGTGGGCAGACATCACTCACGTATTGCAAACCTTCTCGCTGGATCCGAAACACTGGCTGAAGAAGGGCGGGAACCGCGGCGATGTTGCCAAGCTGATCGATGGCATGTTCGGAGAACGCGGCTGGCGTGAAATTCGAGTTGACCTTGCAACACAGGGTGTCATGTTGTCCAAGGACGGCACGGAGGTCGAACGTCTGCCGGAGGTTTATCAGGAGGGCTACCTCGTCGACAACTTCAAGGGTCGAGTGGCACTCGATGTCGAATGGAATGCCAAGGACGGCAATCTTGACCGCGACCTATCGGCTTACCGCGCGTGGCATGAAGCCGGCGTCATCTCCGCCGCGGTGCTGATCACCCAGGATCGCGTCGCACTCAAGCAGCTCGCCGAACGCGTATGGGCCGAACATCAGGTGACACTTCCGAAGGACAAACGCAACGCAAAGCTGCCGATCGATCTCGGCACTTCGACCACCACCAACCTCGAAAAAGCCGCGCTGCGCGTGCGGCGCGGCGTGATGGGTACCTGTCCGTTGCTCGTGGTCGCCGCAACCCAGGCAACCTGGAACGGCGAGCCTTATTCGGCCAACTGAAACAAGTCGGCAGTGCCGACACTGGCACGGCCACGTGGGCGCATCGACGTGTCAGCCGCCTGCAGCAAAGTGCGAATACGCTGGATTGAATACCCCGTGTCCGCAGCCAATTGCCTGACGCTGTGCCCTTTCTGATAGAGCAGCCTCAATTTGTTGCCCAACGTGCTGATGCGGTCGCTCGTCAGATGCTCGTTGGGCAGCAACGGGGGCATTATCGCACCGCCCTCATAACCCTTGTGAACCACGCCGCGTGGCGTTACCTCGTCAGCCGCCTCGTCACCCCATGCCGTCCATCCGGCTCGCGCGCGGCGTGCGAACAATTCCAGGTAGGCACCCGGAGAACATGCCTCGATCAACTCGTATTGTTCGTCGGGCTTGCGCGAGTGCTCGCGCTTGCGCGTTTCAATCATGTTGACCTGCGAACGGCCTGGCGCGAGTGTCCGCATGGAGCCGTGCACGCCAAACAGAAGAAGCTCGGTGACATTGCGGAAATAGAAGCCGACCCCACGACCGTCCGGACCGCCATCCTTGCGTCGCTTGGCCCAGACGATATTGCTCACGTAGCGAAATCCCCAAGCTTGCATGACTGCCAACCCGTCAGGCAAGAGCGCGTTGGGAACCCACAGGTACAAGTGAGCATTGCGCGCAAGAACGTCTTCCACGCGCAGACCCATGATGTCCGTCAGCGACATGGTGGAGTAGCGATCCAGACGCCGGTGTTCCGGCGCGACCTTCCCGGTGCGATTGGTGAAGCGCCACGGCGGATCGGCCAGCAGCGTGGAGAACCCCCCCACTGTCTTCGGGAGCGTTGGCGGTTCCTGTTCCGGTCGGAGCGGTTTGCTTGCCATGTGTGGCATCCTAGCACAAAGATCTATTTCAAGATCTTTTTTTGATGAGGGGGGGGGGGTTCCCGCGCCGCGTGAATCAGGTATTCCAGAGCAGCCCGGTTTTGCGGCCATGCGATAATCCCCGATCGTCTTTCGATCGCGAGCCCGATCAATGCCCCGCGAAATCCTGGTCACCAGTGCCCTGCCCTATGCCAACGGGCGTATCCATTTGGGCCATATCGTCGAATACGTGCAATCCGACATCTGGGTGCGGGCGATGCGGATGGCCGGGCATACGGTGCATTACGTCTGCGCAGACGACGCGCACGGCACCTCGATCATGCTGCGCGCGGAGAAAGAAGGCATCACGCCGGAAGCGCTGATCGAGGGCGTGTGGAAAGAACATACCGCTGACCTGCGCGATTTCGGCGTCGGCTTCGACCATTATTCCAGCACCCATACCGAGGCCAACCGTGAACTGACTTACGCGATCTGGCGTGCGCTGGAAGCGAACGGACACGTCGAGTCGAAGCCTGTCAAGCAGTTGTTCGACCCCGAGAAGCAGTTGTTCCTGCCCGACCGCTTCATCAAGGGCGAGTGCCCGGTGTGCCATTCCAAGGATCAGTACGGCGACGCCTGCGAAGTGTGCGGCAGCACCTACAACCCGATCGACCTGATCGACCCGTATTCGGTGGTGTCGGGCGCGAAGCCGGTCGAGAAGGAATCGCTGCACTTCTTCGTGAAGCTGGCCGATTTCGAGGCACTGCTGAAGGGTTGGCTGGAAGATCGCCGCGCCGCGGGCGGCCTGCAATCGGAAGTGGTCAACAAGCTGAAGGAATGGTTCGCCGATGGCCTGCGCAGCTGGGACGTGTCTCGCGACGCCCCGTACTTCGGTTTCGAAATCCCCGACCAGCCCGGCAAGTATTTCTACGTGTGGGTTGACGCGCCGGTCGGCTACTTCGCCGCGTTCAAGGAACTGTGCGAGAGCGGCCGCAAGCCCGACCTGAAGCCCGCCGATTTCGAACGCTTCACGCAGCCGGGTCATGGCACCGACATGGTGCACTTCATCGGCAAGGACATCATCTACTTCCACACGCTGTTCTGGCCGGCGATGCTGCACGGCGCGGGCCTGCGCATGCCGACCGCGGTGAACGTGCATGGATTCCTCACTGTCGATGGCGCCAAGATGTCGAAGTCGCGCGGCACCTTCGTCAACGCACGCACCTATCTGGAACACCTCGACGCCGACTGGCTGCGCTATTACCTCGCCTCGATGCTGGGTCCGACGCTGGCCGACATCGACCTGGACTTGAAGGCCTTCGAGGAACGCGTCAACTCGCACCTGGTCGGCAAGTGGGTGAACATCGCCAGCCGCTGCGCGGGGTTTCTGCACAAGCTATTCGACGGCAGGCTGGCTGATGCGTTGCCCGACGCCGAGCGCACACGTTACGACAACGCCGCGAAAAAACTCGAAGCCTGCTCCGCGCTGTACGAAGCGCGCGACTACGCCGCCGCGATGCGCTTGATCATCGAAGTGGCGGACGAGGCCAACGCCTATGTCGCCGAGCACGCGCCGTGGGTGCTGGCGAAAGACGAATCGAAGCGCGCGGAACTGCACGTGGTGCTGACCTTGGCACTGAATTACTTCCGGCTGCTGACAATCTGGCTGGCGCCGGCGGTGCCGGCCACCGCCGTGTGTGCATTCGAGTTTCTGGGTGATGCACCGACATGTTTCGACGCCGCGCGCACGCCGTTGCTCGGCCATACGATCCGTCCGTTCAAGGCACTGGCCACACGCATTGACCCCAAACAGATTGCTGCCATGATCGAAGCCTCCAAGGAATCGCTGCAGGCGGCGGTGCCTGCTTCGTCTGCCCCTCACCCCGGCCCTCTCCCACAAGCGGGAGAGGGGGCAAAGCCCGCGTCCGTAGCAGCCCAGAGTCCCGCCTCTTCCGGTCCCCGGTCCCCGGCCCCCGGTCCCGCAACCATCTCCATCGACGACTTCGCCCGGCTCGACCTGCGCGTTGCCAAGGTGCTGGCCTGCGAGGCCGTGGACGGTTCCGACAAACTGCTGCGCTTCGAACTGGATGCCGGTGAGCTCGGCAAGCGCCAGATTTTTTCCGGCATCAAGGCGGCCTATCCGGAACCCTCCAAGCTGGTCGGGCGCAACGTGGTGTTCATCGCCAACCTCGCACCTCGCAAGATGCGTTTCGGCATCAGCGAAGGGATGATCCTGTCGGCCGGCAGTGGCGGCGGCGACCTGTTCCTGCTCGATGCGGATCACGGCGCCGTACCCGGCGCGACCGTGAAGTAGCCGTCACGCGCAAGCAACGTTTTCTTACTCTCGCACCGCGCAGGCTGGTAGAGGGTGACGCCGTGTCGTGCAGGGAACGTACCCCGGCTGTCGCGGCGAGCGCGCGTGGTGATGGCCATGATCCGGCACTGGGCATTCTTCAAACACAGCGACACGTCCTTCGGAACGTTCTACCCGATGCACTACATCGTCGCCGGCTACGCCAGCCTGCGCGACGCGCAGGCGGCCGAGCTGGCCTTCACCGAATCCGGCATCGACGCCCGTGACGTGCGCGCAGCCACCGGCGATTTCGTGGTCAACCGGCTGGAGGCGCACCGCGAAGCCAACTGGCTGCAACGCGCCGGGGCGCGCATCGCTGTGTTCGCCGGAACCGAATCGGGTTTCCTCAACGATGATTCGGATCTTGCGCGCAAGGGCGGCGCCTTCCTGTTCCTGTTCGCACCGGAAGACCATCAGGTCGAACATGCGCGCAAGGTGTTTGCACAACACCGGCCCGCCTACGCGCGCCGCTACCTGCAGATCGCGATCGAACGGATCATCGAACCCGCACCAGAAAAGGCCGCCTGATCCTGCGCGCCGCGACTTTGCTATCGTGGGCACCCTCACCGTGCCGAGAGAAGGGTGCGTCGCATGCAATGGAAGATGGCCTGTTGCCGCACGGTGCGGCTGCTGGGCGCGCTGGCATTGGGCGCGCTGCTGGCGGCATGCGCCACCACCATCCCAACCCGCACGTCTGTCGCCCACGTTGGCAAGACCCCGACGCCACACCACGTGCTCGTGATCGTGCTGGAAAACGAACCGTTCCGGGTCACCTTCGGCACGCACTCGCCGGCACCCTACCTTGCACACGAGCTGACGCAGCAGGGCCTGTTGTTGACGCAGTATTACGCGATCGGCCACTACAGCCTCGACAACTACATCGCCATCATCAGCGGACAAGCGCCGAATCCCGACACGCAGCAAGACTGCCACGTGTACAGCGCATTCGTGCGCAGCGCACCGGGCTTCGATGCCAACGGCCAGATCCGCGGCAAGGGCTGCGTGTATCCCGCCGACGTCAAGACGCTGGCCAACCAGTTGCAGGACGCGGGTTTCACCTGGAAGGGCTACATGGAAGGCATGGGCAGCAATCCCGCGCGCGAGGCCGCGGCCTGCGCGCACCCCGCGATCGGCGCGGTGGACCACACCGACAAGGCCACCGTGAAGGATCGCTACGCCGACAAGCACGATCCGTTCGTGTACTTCCATTCGATCATCGACGACGCGGCCAACTGCGCCACGCATGTCGTGAATCTGGACGAGCTGCCGCACGACCTGCAACGCATCGCGACCACGCCGAACTTTTCCTTCATCACGCCCGACCTGTGCCACGACGGCCACAACGCTCCCTGCCTGGACGGCGAACCGGGTGGACTGGTTTCGGCCGACAAATTCCTGCGCGAATGGGTGCCGCGCATCACCGCGTCGCCTGCGTTCAAGCAGGATGGCCTGTTGATCATCACCTTCGACGAAGGCACCGACGACGCTGCCTGCTGCGGCGAAACCAGACCAGCGGGCGCACCCGAACCCGGCCAGTTCGGCCCCGGCGGCGGACGCATCGGTGCGGTGGTGCTGTCGCCGTTCGTGCAGCCGGGCACCGAATCCGACGTGCCCTACAACCACTACAGCCTGCTGCGCAGCATCGAGGACTGGTTCGGCTTGCCGCACCTCGGCTACGCCGGGCAAAAAGGCTTGCGCGCATTCGGCAGCGACGTGTTCAACCGCGACCGAAGCAAGGCCCTGACGCGGATCAACGCAGAAAAAGCGGATAGAGCAAACAACTGAGCTTTTATCCGTTTTGATCCGCCTTTATCCGCGTCAAAAATCTTTTTTATCGATACCCAAACTTACGACTACGGCAAGGTCACCATGAAAATCCATTCGATGCTGGTGGCAGTCGCGGCAACCGTTCTGGTCACTGCGGCGGTACCGTCGCGAGCCGCCGCGCCGACGATGGATCAAATCCTCAAAGCATCGAAGCCTTCCGACTGGCGCCCGCTCAACCCGAACGACACGCTGTACATGGATCTGCCGCAGGGCCGCGTGGTGATCGAACTCGACCCGGCCTACGCACCGCTGCATGCGCAGAACATCCGCACGCTCGCGCGCCAGCATTACTGGGACGGCCTCGCGATCCTGCGGGTGCAGGATGGTTTCGTCACCCAGTGGGGCGACCCGGCTGCCGAAGCGGCACATCCCAGGCATCCGCCACGTTCACTGGGCAAGGCCAAGGCCACGTTGCCGCCAGAGTTCGAGCGCGACATCACGCCCGACCTGCCCTTCACCGAACTGCCCGACGGCGATGTGTATGCGCCCGAGGTCGGCTTCAGCGATGGCTTTCCGGTGGCGCGCGATCCGAAAACCGGCAAGACCTGGCTGGTGCACTGCTACGGCATGGTCGGCGCCGGCCGCGACAACGCGCCCGATTCCGGTCCCGGCACCGAACTGTATGCCGTGATCGGGCAGGCGCCGCGCCAGCTCGACCGCAACATCGCGCTGGTCGGGCGCGTGGTCTGGGGCATGCAATACCTTTCCGACTTGCCGCGCGGCAACGGCCCGATGGGTTTCTACAAGAACCCCGCGCACCAGACAAAGATATTGCGCGTGCGACTGGCGTCGGAACTGCCGCCCTCGCAACGCATGCATCTGGAAGCGTTGCGCACCGACACACCGACCTTTACCGCGCTCGTCGAATCGCGCCGCAACCGTTCCGACGCGTGGTACCTCTACAAGGTCGGCAAGATCGACGTCTGCAACGTGCCATTGCCGATACGCGTGATACCTGGGAAATGAGGATCAGAACTTCATGGTCCCTTGCAACATCACGCTGTTCGCACGCTGCCGCTCGCCCTGCTCGCTGGTGTAGCCAAGACGCAACCCGAAACCGCGGCTCGGCCACAGCGACAGACCCGCACGCAAGATCGTCGTGTTGCGTGACAAGCCGATGCCATCCACCGGCAGCCAGTCGTTGAAGCCGGTGAAGCTGGCGTCGAACACGCTGCCGTATTCGTGCAACGTATGTTGCCAACCGGCGCTGCCATCCCATTCCAGCCGCATCCCGTTGGCCAATCGCCAGCCGCGCTCGGCGCGCAGGCCCAGCCCCGTCTGCAGGCGGGCCAGCGTGCGCGCATCGGCCTTGAGTCCGTAGCCCAAGCCGCCCTGCTCGGTGAAACCGCCCAGATCCAGTCGCTGGTAGCGGACGTCCGCAAACGGCGTGACACGCAGCGCACCGATGTGCAACAAGCGCCCGCCTTCCAGGGCGCCCGCGGTGTAACGGCCGGTGGATCCGGTGCCAACCAGTGATCCCAATGCGCCCAACTGCAACAGGCGCTGCATGTCCTCGCGATACCAACCGCTCGCAACCTGCGCGATCGCGTACCACGGCCCGTTCATCAGCCCGCCGTACAGGGCGACATTGTTCATCCAGGTGCGGTTGTGGTCCCATGATGCATCGAGCTGGCCGAACCCCGTGCTCTGCCCCGCCGCAAAACCCAGCAGCGCGTGCGTGCCGACGTACATGTCGGCGCCGACCATGCTGCCGTCGCTGCGGAAGCTTGCTCCGCTGTAGCCGCTGCGTTGCAGATCGCCCTGCCAACCGAGACCGCTGGACCAAATCCCTGCCCGCGCACGCCCACTCAAGAGGCCATCGAAATGTTCGGACAGCGCATTGCCGCGGGCATCGATGCCGTCCAGCAACATCGCAGCGCTGGCGGCATGCAACTGGCCCGAAAGACTCTGCAACGTGGAATGTGCCACGGCAACCGTGGCACTGTCCTGGATGGCGCCCGCGCCTTGCAACACGCCGGGCGAAGGGGTGCCGCCGGAAACGATGCCGGCATTGAGGGTGTCGAAGCCGCCCTGCACGCGCTGCGCCGCCGCCAGCGAAGCCGGATCGACGATGCCCGCCGAAAACGCGGCCGCGGCGACACTGGTCTGGGTCAGGTTCACGTTCACTTGCGTCGGCGTGTACGCGAGCGTGCCGGTGTAGAACACCCCCGACCCGAAGGTGAGCTTGGCAAAGGTGCCACTGACCGAACCCGCGGTGATCAGGTTTTCGGTGGACTTCACGGTGTAGTCGCTGGGTGGCGCCAGCACGTTCATGGTGCCCGCGACCGATGCCGTGCCGTGCACCTGCAGCGGATTGCCGAGTGCAACCGCGGTGGTGCTGGATGCGGCATCGACAAGGTTCGTCCCGATGGTGAGGCCTTGCCCCGCCGCGCTGCCGATGCTCTCCACGGTGCCGTGGTTGCCCACGCTGGAGGCGATGCTGCCGATGCCGTTCAAGGTGCCGCCCGCATCCACGGTCACGCTGGAAACGACCGAACCATTGACCGTCAGCGTGCCTGCGGCGACTTCACTGGTTCCATTGAAGGTGTTGTTGCCGGTCAGCACCAGGGTGCCGGACCCTGTCAGTTTCAACCCACCGGCCCCGTTGATGTCGTTGCCGAAGGTCGAAGCCTCGCCCGCCGGGATGTCGGCCGTGAACACACCAAACGCAAACTGTGCCGGACCCTTCACCGCCTTGGCGGCGTTGATCATGCCCCAGCCATAGGTCGGGTTCGGGGTCTGGTGGCTGCCGTCGTCGTACGGTGTCGCGGTGGTCAGGATGGTATCGGTGATGTTGGCCGCGCTCATCCACGGAAACGCCTGCCACACCTGCGCGGTGACACCACTGACCACCGCGGCCGAGGCCGAGGTGCCATTGGCGGCGCCGGTCGTGAACTGGCCCACGGGCGGGAACTCCACGTTGCCCGGCGCGCTGATGCACCACTCCTCGGCGATTCCGCAGGCGTTGGAAGGCGCGTCGGAGCCCTTGTAAAGTCCGGCGGGCTTGCCATTGCTGCCGATGGCCATGTCGACCGCCACCAGCCAGTTCGGCTGGAAGCTCGGGATCCAGTAGGGCAAGCCCCCCTGATCCCAGGGCTGGCTCGCGCCGCTGCTGCCGGCGGCCCACACCAGCACGTCACCGGCGTTCACGGCAGGTTGGAATGCCGCCTGGGTGATGGCGATGTTGGGATCGCTTGGCCCCGTGAATTCGGTCTGCGCATCGCCGGAACCGAACGACCCATTGATGATCTTGACGCCTTGGGCGACGAAATCGCTGAAGTTGGTACTGCTGATCGCGCAGGAACCGGAACCGGCGCTGGTGCAAACCTGCTCGAAATACAGGCCCGCCCTTGGCGCCACACCGCCCGGGAAGGTCTTGTTGCCGTCGGTAGGCAAAGTGCCCGCGGCAAGGCCGCCCAGGATGTCGGCGACCACGCTGCCGTGCCCGGAAGTGTCGTTGGGCGACTGCGAGCCGCCCGGCAGATAACTCTTGAACCACGCGATCCGCCCGTTCATCGGCGGCGTGGCCGGATCGACGCCCGAATCCAGCACGCCGACGTCGATCCCCAGACCCGTGAAACCCGCCTGTTGCGCCGCCTGCGCGCCCGTCGGAATCAGGTGGTTGTAGGCCGGGTCATACGCTGCCGGCGGGGGCGGTGGGGGTGGCGGCGGAGGGGGCGGCGGGCTCACCGGCGGTGGGGGCGGTGGGGGCGGTGGGGGCGGTGGGGGCGGAGGGCTTACCGGCGGCGGGGGTGGGCTGGGTTTGACCATGCCATTGCCGCCGCCTCCACCTCCCCCGCAGGCCGTCAGATAGATGGGGGCCGTGGCGACGACCGCGGCGGCCACGGCAAGGCAAAGTGCGCGCTTGCGGCTTGAGTTCATGCGTGAGAATCCCCCTGTTGTTGGTTCGACGCCGGCTTGCACGCCCAACATGAAATGCTCGCCGATCGTCTGGCTGGTGTTCCGTCTCAGCGCCTCGCCGCGCCAACGCACGACGCACCCATGGACAACCCGTACAACAGGCGGACAGCCTTGTCAGCTCCATGCCAGCGTGCCAACGCGGCGCTCCACACACTGTCGAAGTCTAGCTATTTCCCAAGCATTATGTGTGCCAAGTCACATTTTTCGCAAATCCGGCGACGGGAGGCACCATGCCAGACGACAAGCAAGGCAATACAGGTTCGTACGGAAGTCGCCCATCACCACAACAAACGGGCAACCATCCTCAGAACATGTGCCGCTCGATGCCGAGGTGGGCCATGATCTTGGAACCGATTTCCTCGATCGAAGTGTGGGTGGTGTTGAGCGAGGGGATGTTCTCGTTGCGGAAGATGCGATCCGCGATCACGAGTTCGCGCTTGCAGCGGTCGAGCTTGGCGTAGGCGCTGCCGGGGCGGCGTGCTTCGCGCACCTGGGCTAGGCGCACGGGTTCGATGGTGAGGCCGAACAGGCGATTGCGGCAGCCTTCAAGGCGCTTGGGCAGGTAGTCGCGTTCCAGGTCTTCGTCGGTCAGCGGATAGTTGGCCGCCTTCACGCCATAGTGCAGCGCCATGTACAGGCAGGTCGGGGTCTTGCCGACGCGCGACACGCCGACCAGTACCACGTCTGCCTGGGTGTAGTCGACGTCGATGCCGTCGTCGTGCGCCAGCGCGTAATTGGTCGCATTGATGCGCGCCTCGTACTGGTTGAAATCGACCAGTCCGTGCGCACGGTTGACCGCGCCGGAACGGCGCGCGCCGAGTTCGAGTTCCAGCGTGCCGATGAAAGGCGCCAGCACGTCGATCATCAGCGCGCCGCACTCGGCGATGATCTCGCACAGTTGCGGATCGACCACGGTATTCACCACGATCGGGCGCTCGTCGCTCTGCGCGTACACGGTCTTGATGCGCAGCGCAGCGGCTTGCGCCTTGTCGGGCGTATCCACGAACGCGATGCGGTGGCCATCGAACTGCACACCGTCGAATTGCGCGAGGATGGAGTTGCCGATGGTCTCGGCGGTGATGCCGGTGGAATCGGAAACGAAAAAGACCGTCCTGCGACCGTTCATGTGTCAGGGCCTGTGGATGAACGCGCAGTGTAGCCGGCATGGTCGCGTGCTTGTCACTGCTGGCTGCGCCCATGAAAATGGGCGTTTGACGGGCCTTCCGCCCGCGCATGGAGATGATCGTGACCCAACTCGTCCTGTGGCTGGATCAGCTACGCATGAGCGACCTCGCCAAGGTCGGCGGCAAGAATGCCTCGCTTGGCGAAATGATCGGCAACCTTGCCAAGCTGGGCGTGTCGGTGCCGGGCGGCTTCGCCACCACCGCCGAGGCCTTCCAGGCGTATCTCGAAAAGAGTGGCTTGGCCGACAAGATCCGGAAGCGCCTCGCCACGTTGAATGTGGAAGACGTCAATGCGCTGACCGCGGCCGGCAAGGAAATCCGCGGCTGGATCGTCGACACGAAGCTCCCTGACGACCTCGAACAGGCGATCCGCGACGCCTACGCGAAACTCTGCAAGGATGCGGGCGGCGCAAACGTGCCTGTGGCGGTCCGCTCATCCGCCACCGCCGAAGACCTGCCCGACGCGTCGTTCGCGGGCCAGCAGGAAACCTTCCTCAACGTCACCGGCATCGAGGACGTGCTGCACAAGGTCAAGGAAGTTTTTGCTTCGCTCTACAACGACCGCGCGATCGCCTACCGCGTGCACCAGGGCTTCAAGCACGAAGAGGTGTTCCTGTCCGCCGGCGTGCAATTGATGGTGCGCTCGGACATCGGCGCATCGGGCGTGCTGTTCACGCTCGACACCGAATCGGGTTTCCGCGACGTGGTGTTCGTCACCGCCAGCTACGGCCTCGGTGAGATGGTCGTGCAGGGCGCGGTGAACCCGGACGAATTCTACGTGTTCAAGCCTACGTTGAAAGCCGGCAAGCACGCGGTACTGCGCCGCAACCTTGGCGCCAAGCAGCAGCGCATGGTGTATTCCGACAAACCGGGCGAGCGCGTGAAGATCGAACCGACGCCGGAAGCACTGCGCCGCAAGTTCTGCATTTCCGACGCCGACGTCGAATCGCTGGCGAAGCAGGCGCTGATCATCGAGGAACACTACCAGCGCCCGATGGATATCGAGTGGGCCAAGGACGGCGCCACCGGCAAGCTCTACATCGTGCAGGCCCGTCCGGAAACCGTGAAGTCGCGCGCGCACGCGACGCAACTCGAACGTTTCCATCTGCACGAACAAGGCAAGGTGCTGGCCGAGGGCCGTTCGATCGGGCAGAAGATTGGCGCCGGCACGGCGCGCGTGATCCGTTCGCTCGACAAGATGAGTGAGTTCAAGGAAGGCGACGTACTGGTCGCCGACATGACCGATCCCGACTGGGAGCCGATCATGAAACGCGCCGCGGCCATCGTCACCAACCGCGGCGGCCGCACCTGCCACGCTGCGATCATCGCGCGCGAACTGGGTGTTCCGGCGGTGGTTGGCACCGGCGATGCGCTGCAGAAGATCCCCGACGGCCACCCAGTCACCGTGTCCTGCGCCGAAGGCGACACCGGTTTCATCTACGACGGGAAGCTGAAGTTCGAGCGCATCACCACCGACCTCGGCGACATGCCCAAGGCGCCGCTGAAGATCATGATGAACGTCGCCAACCCCGAGCGCGCATTCGACTTCGGGATGCTGCCGAACCAGGGCATCGGCCTCGCGCGCCTCGAAATGATCATCGCCAGCCACATCGGCGTGCATCCGAAGGCGTTGCTGCAATACGAGCAACAGGACGCGGAAACCAAACAGAAGATCGACGAGCGCATCGCCGGCTACGCGGGCCCGGTCGAGTTCTACGTCGATCGCCTGGCCGAGGGCATCGCGACCATCGCGGCGTCGGTGTATCCGAAGACCGTGATCGTGCGCATGTCGGATTTCAAATCCAACGAGTACGCGAACCTGCTCGGCGGCGGCAAGTTCGAGCCGCACGAGGAAAACCCGATGATCGGTTTCCGCGGCGCTTCGCGCTACGTGGACGATTCGTTCGCGGAAGCGTTCGGTCTCGAATGCAAGGCGGTCAAGAAGGTGCGCGAGGCCATGGGCCTCGACAACGTGTGGGTGATGATCCCGTTCATCCGCACGCTGGATGAAGGCAAGAAGGTCATCGAGGTTCTGAAGGCCAACGGCCTGAAGCAAGGCGAAAGCGTCAACGGCAACGCAGCCCTCAAGGTCATCATGATGTGCGAGGTGCCGTCCAATGCCTTGCTCGCGGACGAGTTCCTCGACATCTTCGACGGCTTTTCGATCGGCTCGAACGACCTCACGCAATTGACGCTGGGCCTCGACCGCGATTCCTCGATCGTCGCCGGCCTGTTCGACGAGCGCAATCCGGCGGTCAAGAAACTGCTGGCGATGGCGATCCAGACCGCGCGCGCCAAGGGCAAGTACGTCGGCATCTGCGGACAAGGCCCGAGCGACCACGCCGATCTTGCCGAGTGGCTGATGGACCAGGGCATCGAATCGGTGTCGCTGAATCCGGATACCGTGGTCGATACTTGGCTCAGGCTCGCGAAAAGGAAGGCTTCTTGACTGCAACCGATGCGGATTGGGAAAAGCGCGTTGCCGGGCTATGGGCGTCATTCGACGAGCACGAGCCTGCCGACTTTCGCAATGCCATTCGAGCACTGGCCGAAGAACGGCCGGCCGGCGACGCTGTTGCATTGTTCGAACTGGCTTCGTCCAACGACTCTACTGGCTGTGAGGCTCAGGCTGCACCGTTATATCGGCGTGCCTTGGAGGCGGGCTTGACTGGTGTGCGGCGGCGGCGCGCGGCCATCCAATTGGCCAGCACCCTGCGCAACCTGGGTCAAGTCGAGGAAAGCATCGCCCTGCTTCGAGCGGAACGCGGTCGCACGACGGATGAACTCGACGACGCCGTTGACGCCTTCTTGGCACTAGCCTTGGCGGATGGGGGGCAGGAACGCGAGGCCATCGGGCTCGCGCTGACTGCCTTGGCGCGTCACTTGCCTCGCTACAACCGGTCGCTTGCCCGTTACGCCACCCGCCTGAACCGCTGATCTCCCCCAAAATCCCGCAGTCGACACCAAGCAAGAACCCCCGTTACCAAGAATCCGAACCCACCCCGGATTCCGACGACCGCGAATTACGCCGCCGTGTCACAATGCGGCGGTTTCCATGCCTTGGCGGGGAAGATCATGCGCAGACATTCCTGGTTGTGGTTGTTGTTCGCCCTAGTCGCGCCGTTCGCGTTCGCCGCACAGGTGCCCGCGCAACTCGCGCCGCACCGGTTGTTCCGGGTGACGCTGGACAGCGCATCCACGCAACCGGTATCGGGACGCCTGCTGCTGTTCGCGCTACCGGCGAAGATCGCAGAGAAGCAGTCCAAGGATGGCAAGGTCACCGCCATCGACACCAGTCCGTTCGACCCGACCCAGACCGCGGTGGCGGCGATGGACGTGACCGATCTCGCGCCCGGCGCATCGGTGCTGGTCGACGCCGACGCACTCGCGTTCCCAGAAGGCTTCTCGAAACTGGCCGCCGGCCAGTACGACATGCAGGCGGTGCTGGACGTCAACCACGATTACAACTACTCCGGCCGCACCGCCGGCGACCTGGTCAGTCCGGTCACGCACGTCGAATTCGACAACGACACCACGATCCCCACGCTGGATCTGACGCGCAAGCTGACGCACAAACCCGAACCCTGGACGATCCCGAAATCCATCCCGGCCGCGTATCGCAAGTATGTCGACCGGCTGGCGAAAGCCATGCCGGCGGCCAAGCGGCATGCCCGCGTGATCGATTTCGAGAGCCCCGCCCTGACCCGGTTCTGGGGCCGGCCGATGCACATCCAGGGCTGGGTGCTGCTGCCGCCCGGTTACGCGAAGCATCCCGACCGGCGTTATCCGACGGTGTATTACACGATGGGTTTCGGCGGGAATTTGCCAGACCTGACCATGGAAGCGACGTCGTTCTACGAGCAGATGCAGAAGGGCGAGATGCCGCCGATGATCTGGGTGCTGCTCAACGAGGGCACGCCACGCGGCACGCACGAGTTCGCCGACTCGGTGAACAACGGTCCGTGGGGCACCGCGCTGACCACCGAACTGATCCCGCACCTCGACGCAACTTACCGCACCATCGCCAAGTCCGAAGGCCGCTTCCTGACCGGCCACTCGTCCGGGGGCTGGGCCACGCTGTGGCTGCAGGTGCGCTATCCGAAGATCTTCGGTGGCACTTGGTCGATCTCGCCCGACCCCAGCGACTTCCACAACTTCACCGGCGCCGATCTGTACGCGCCGAACGCCAACGTCTATGTCAAACCCGACGGTTCGCCGAATCCGCTGGTGCGCATCGACGGCAAGGTGGTCGCGACGTTCAAGCAATTCGCGCAACTCGAGCGCGTGCTCGGTCCCTACGGCGGCCAGATGGCCTCGTTCGATTACGTGTTTTCGCCGCGCGGGCCGGATGGTCGTCCGGAGCCGATGTTCAACCGCAGCACCGGCGCGGTGAACCCGGCCGTCGTGAAGTACTGGCGTGACCATTACGACATCGCCTACCGCATCCAGACGCAATGGCCGCAACTGAAACCCGACCTCGACGGCAAGATCCACCTGATCGTCGGCACCGCCGATACCTTCTATCTCAACGAATCCGCGGAACTGCTGAAAGCCGTGCTGGATAAAGTGGGCGCACACGCCGAGGTGCAATTCCGCCCGGGCAAGACCCATGAAACCGTGTTCTTCAAGGGCACGAACCACGACTGGCTGATGCAGCAGGACGCATGGGCGATGTACCACCATGTGTATCCTCAAGCGAAGATCCCTGCGCAATACCGCGAGGAAATGCTGCCGGACATCCGGCAGTGGGAAACTGCGGCGCATTAGCGCGAGTGCGGAACTCGCGCGTCCGCTTTCTACCCCCTTCCAAGGGAAGGGGGTCGCTGCGCAGCAGCGGGGGGATGCCAGCGCGCCGCAGATGCGGGAATGGCGCAACGCCAAAAGCCATCCCCCTCGTTCCCCCTTGTAAGTTGGTTGCACCCCGCACCAGACCGATACCCCCTTGATTGCGAGATCGTAACGAAGCATGGGTCGGTGCGGGTTTTTCCTTTCATCCCGAACAGTTGCCAGGGTTTTG
>SCQS01000078.1 GCA_004299705.1 Rhodanobacteraceae bacterium
GGGGTTACCGTACATTCCGTGCAAAAAGTGCCGTTTTGGCACTGCAATAGAATCAATGGCTTAGAAGTTATTCCGCAAAATACTTGTGGTGTAACAAGCACTTGTGGTATCCAGCGACGATTGGTCGGTCCGGAGGCGACCAGCTTCACGAACAGGGGCATCCTTTTGAAGGAGGCAACATGTCGCACTGGAATCAGCCATATCTCGGTTTGGCGGCCTTTCCCGCCGATCTCTCGACGTTCGAACTCGACTACTTCTTTACCTTCAAGCCGGATGAGCTTGATGCACTGAAAACGCGCTACAAGCCTTTGCTGCGCATCGGTGCTGCGATCCAACTTGGCTTCCTGAAAATGACCGGGTGTCCGCTGTCGACGCTCAAGGTCATCCCGAGACAATTGCTGCAACATGTCGGCACGCAGCTGGATGAGGCCGCGCCGTCGATCGCATCGCTTCGTTCGTTGTACAAGAAGCGGAAGCGCACGCTCTACGAGCATCAGGCGTGGGCGGTCGAGATGCTCCACTTGAACGATCTTTCCCCGCGACAGGAGCGAATGCTTTATGCGCGGATGCGTGAAATGGCCCGAACGTCGGCGTCTTTGGATCTGCTGGTGCAGTTCGCGAAAGAATGGCTCTATGAACGGGCATTGCTCATGCCTTCGTCACGCCGGCTTCGCGATGCGGCGCGACGTGCATTGACCGGTGTAGAAGACGATCTCTTCAAAGCCGTTGCGGCAGAAATTCCCCAACCCATTCGGGATCGTTGGCTGCAGGAACTTGTCGGCGAACCTTCACGAGGCGGTCTTGCCACCGTGCACTGGCTCGATCAAGGGCCGAAAAGGGGAGTACGGAAAGGTTTGGGCGAAGAATTCCGCAAACTCGATTACTTGCGCGAGCTCGGTGTTCCTGACTATCCGATCGACGCGATTTCCATTGAAAAGCAACGGTTCTATGCGCGTCGGTTTCGCCGCCGGCGGCCTTCGCGCTTGGTCGATCTGCGTGATCCGAGGCGTACGCTAGAACTGGCGTCCTTCCTGCGGTGCGCGCTGACGCGCGTGACTGACGCTATCTTGCACATGACGCGGCAGCGAGCCGCTGACCTGATGCGCGAGGCGAGAGACGAGGCGGCGCAGCAAGACGCCCGGAGTGCGTTGACCTACCGGGAAGCCATCCAGGCAATTCGTGACCTTGTTGATAACGAGGCGATGGACGCCGCGGCGGTCCGGGAGCAAATTCGAGCGGTATTGACGCAGCTCAAACCGAAGGCTTACCAGAGCAGGGCCGCCGCCACACGAGACCGATTGATGGAGAAGTCCCCTGCGATTCGCGCACTTCTGCATTCAGTGGTCACGCTGCCCATCGAAGGGACCGAAAGCGAGTCCGTGTGTGAATCCATCAACATTCTCCGCGATGTTTACGCCGAGAACGGTACGGCATTAGGCCCGGATGCCAAGCCACGCGTCAAGCGCATGTGGCGTGAACAGGTTGAAGCCTCAGACCGCGCACAAGCCCTGCGTGCCCTGGAAGCGGCCACGATGCTGGAGTTCCGCCAAGCTCTGCGCCGGGGGACGGTATGGGTCAAGGACAGTTTTGAATTCCGCGACAGGGAAAAGATCTTCATCGACCACGAGCGTTGGCAGAAGGATCGTCACCGTCATTACCTGCGCTTGAGAGTTCCGGAGCGTGCGGAGGAGTTTTACCGGCCGCTCGTCGCCAACTTGGAGGCCGGGCTGGCGTCGGTTGCGGCATCGCTTGATGCAGGAAATCTGGCCGTCAGTGGCGATACGCTGCGGCTGCCACCCATTGCACCGGAGGTGCTGCCCGAAGGGCTGGCCGCGACTCGCACACAACTATTTCGCGAAATCGGAGAAATCCAGCTGCCCGAACTGTTGCTGGAAATGGACAGCCAAGTGCATTTCAGCCAAGCGCTGCTGGGGCGACCCGCACAGTCGGAAAGAGAGTTGCTGACATTGTACGGGGCGTGTATCGCCTTGGGGAGTGAGCTGGATGCGTCGGGGGTGGCGATGATGACGCCACCGCTCGAAGCTACGCAGATTCTCACCGCGATGCGTGGCCTCGAAGACGAGCGCGCGTTCCGGCGCGCAAACGAAGGGACGGTGGAATTCATTCGCCGCCATGGCATCACGAAATTCTGGGGCGAGGGCACGACGGCTTCCTCCGACATGATGAGTCTGGAAGCATCTCGCCACCTGTGGCGTGCCCGCGTGGATCCGCGCCGGCGAGTGCCGGCTATCGGCGTTTACCAGCACATCTTGGATCAATGGGGTGTGGTATACGACCTGCCGATTGTCCTCATGAACCGACAGGCAGGCGCGGCGATTGAGGGCGTCATTCGCCAAACGACAGCCGACATCGAACGGCTATCGGTTGATACCCATGGCTATACCGACTTTGGCATGGGGATCGCGAAGCTACTTGGCTTTGATTTGTGTCCCCGATTGAAGAACTTGCGAGAACGCCGGCTGTATCTGCCCGCGGGCGTTGATATACCGAAGCAGCTCGAATGCGTGGTTGAGCGGGACATTTCTTTGCGCGCCATTCAAGTCGGTTGGGATGATCTGGTCCGCGTGGCGGCGTCGATCAACGATGGAACAACCAGCGCGGTTCTGGCCTTGGAGCGCTACGGTTCAGCGGCGCGGGGAGACAAAACGCTCGGTGCCGGGGCGCATTTGGGGCGCATGCTACGAACCATCTTCCTTTGCGATTACTATACCAATCCGACCTTTCGCCGTGAGCTTCACCGAATCCTCAACCACGGCGAATCACTACACGCGTTGGAGCGCGCCATTTATACCGGTCGCATGTCACCGGCACGTGGGCGCCGCCCGGAGGAGATGGTCGCTGTGTCGGGCGCACTGACATTGCTGACGAACCTCGTAATGGGTTGGACCACATGGCGCGCGCAGACGGTTGTTGATGGATGGAAATCCGAGCACCCGCGCAGGCTTGGCGACGATGCGCTGAGCGAACTGCTTGCCCACACTGCACCGGTGCACTTTGGAAACATCAACTTCCGCGGCACATTTCGTTTTCCAATCGAGCGCTATCGTGATCGCCTGTTGATACCGTCGACTCAATCGCGACTGAGCGTGGCGGGGTAGGGGGCGTGAACGAATTACTCACCCAATTGTTGTCGCACTATCGTGGTAAGCAACGATCGCGAACGCCGCGCCGACGTTCTTTGAAACGGTAGCAGTGAACCGGCCAACTTCTGGCACAGCAAGTGGCAATCCGAATCCACGAGGTAGTAACGCACGCGATATCGAAACGCAAGTTCGGAACGGTCACCCGCAACGTCAGAATGCCTCGCGGTCCACAATAGGCGTCAAATTGCCGCATCCAGCATGAGATCGGCAATCTTGCAACCAAGGCCGTTCGCCACGCGCTCGACCGTGGTAAGCGTCAGGTTCCGTTCCCCGCGTTCGATCGACGAGTAGTACGCGCGGTGCATACCGATCGCATCGGCAAACGATTCCTGGCTGTACTCTGAGGCGAGGCGTCGGCGCCGAATGGCCACACCGAGTTTGGCTTGCAGGGTCACCTTGTTCATGTGGCGACCGTACGCAGCCGCCACTTTTACAGCTACGCCCTTAGATGTAGTCTATATATATGGGTAAATGGCGACGGAATGATGGGTCTGCGCTTGGTCTATGACGATCTGGATTTATCGCTGGATCTGCCCGGCGTGCCCGCCGTCGCGGAGGCGATCGGAATGCAAATCGAGCGCTGCTTGGTCCCAGGGGGCGCCTCCGGCTTCGCATGGCGTCTGATCGGTGAACTCACCAACATGTTGGACGCCGACCTCCAACCTCCAAGTCCGCAACAAATGACGATTGCGACCTTGATAGCCAAAACCCTCAATGTTTCGCTGCCGGGAGAGGCGCTGCGGTATCGAGGCTGCATGACCGAATTCCTGGACCGTTACCAGCCTCTGCTGGACGCTCGATACCCATCCATGCGAGGGTTCATCGGGTCAAAACGACCGGGACAATGAGCCGAAAGTGCGAAGAAGAGTCTGATTTAGGGGCCCCGAGGAGTTCGATCATGGCTTCATCCGCGGAGCTCGACGACCTGATGGAGCAATCCATTCGAGACTTTCGCAGAGAGCCTGCGTTCTTTCGGGCACTGCTCGACGCCACGGTATATGCACACGCTCCACCCAGCGACCAATCGGAGCGATTGCGCCTAGTGATGTTCAAAAGCCCGGATGATGGCCAGCTCGTGGTCCCGGTGTTCACGGACGAAGGCAAGGCCGAATTCGCAGCGCGCGGGAATGTGCGCATCGTCTCGATGACAGGTCGAACCTTGTTCGATGTAACCCGGGGCGCGGTTGTGATGATCAACCCAAACGATGCGCGATGCACACTGTACCCGGAAGAAATTTCCGAACTACTTGCCAGCGGTACCATCGCACCGATCCAGAAGAGTCAATTCCAGGCAAACGAGACCCGCTGCTACAAGTTGGACCAGGTGCCGCGGCTGCTGGCGAAAGCTCTGAAAAAGACGCTCCCTGGAATCCGAACAGTCGAGGTGGCCTATGTCGCTGGTCTGAAATGGCAACGGCCAGATCATCCAGACAGCCTACTGATCGCACTCGGCGGCAATGCCGATAAAGCGGAACAGGAAGTTCGAGCGACCGCCACGGCGCTACATCTTGCGGTTGAACAACTCGATAGACCGGTGGATATGGTCCATTTCGACATGAGTCAAGCTCAACCGGAATGGATCCGTCGCCTTGGGCTTAAACCGGTTTATCGGCGACGCCTCGGGCAGCCGATGTCTGTCTCCAAGTACAACTGAAGCCTAGCGTGATCAGACATCGTTCACGAGTTCAACATCTCGTGATCCGTACACCGGACGGTGTGCCCACTGGCTTGTCGCGCTTCTGAATCCTTTTGCCCCTTCAACGCCTCTATGGGGTACAGGGACCATCCCGGTCCCATCCACGGAGACGTTTCATGAACAGCAACCAACTTCTCAAGACCAGCCTTGCCTGCGCGCTCACGCTCGGCTTTGCCTCGCTCGCGTCCACCGCCATGGCCCAAGACATGGGGCACATGAAAATGACGCCCGCCATGATGAAGATGCAGCAGCAGAAGACCATGGCGATGATGAAGAAGATGCACTACGCCTCCTGCTACGGCGTCAACGCCGCGTACAAGAATGACTGCCAGTCGCCGGGGCATTCCTGTGCCGGACAGGACAGCAAGGCGCGTGATCCCAGTGCCTTCGTCGCGATGCCGGCCGGGCTGTGCACCAAGATCGACGGCGGCAGCCTGACCAAGGCTTGAGCGTGTTGCTGTGACGGATGTCATCGCCACGGGTGCGGGTCCGATGCCGGTTGCGGCCGGCATCGGGCTGCGCGCACCGCACGTCGCGCGGGTGCTCGCCGAGCGTCCGCGCATCGCGTGGCTGGAGACCCACAGCGAGAACCTGTTCGCCACAGGCGGCCCGTTCCGTGACGCGATGGATGGCATTCGCCCTGACTATCCCTTGAGCCTGCACGGGGTCGGGTTGTCGCTGGGTTCGGCGGACGCACTGGACACCGCGCACTTGCGGCGTTTGCGTGAAGTGGTCGATCGCTACCAGCCGGAGCTGGTATCCGAACACCTCTGCTGGGGCGCGCTCGGCGGCCGCCACAGCAATGATCTGTTGCCACTGCCGTTCACCGAAGAGGCGCTGCAACTCGTGGTTTCGCGGATCGAGCAGGTGCAGGATGCGCTGGGAAGGCAAATCCTGGTCGAGAACATTTCGACGTACTTGCGTTTCGAGGGCAGCGATTACACCGAATGGGACTTCGTCGCCGAAAGCGTGCAGCGCAGCGGTTGCGGACTCTTGTGCGATGTCAACAACATATACGTCAACAGCATCAATCACGGTTTCGACCCACAGGTGTACCTGCGCGCCATGCCGCGTGCGGCGGTGCAGGAAATTCACCTGGCTGGCTTTACCCGCAAGGACAACCTGCCGGTACCGTTGTTGATCGATTCGCACAGCCGGCGCGTGGATGCGGCCGTCTGGAAGCTGTACGCCGAGGCGATCGACCTGTTTGGGCCGGTGCCGACCCTGATCGAATGGGATCAGGACATCCCCAAGCTCGAAGTGCTGCTAGACGAAGCGGCCCACGCAGGGGAGGTGCTTGATGCACGCCGCGCCCTCGCTGCTTGAATGCCAGCGGCGCTTCATGGCCGCGCTGTACGCGCCGGAAGAACCCGGACAGGTCGAAGCGATCGTGGGCAACGGCTTGGAACCCGCCGCGCGCCTGCGCATCTACCGCCACAGTTGCGAGGCGATCCATACCGGCGCGCTGCGCACCACGTACCCCGCGGTGCTGGCACTGGTGGGCGAAGCTTTCTTCGACCAGTGCGCAAGCGGCTACCGGCGAGTGCACGCGTCGCCTTCGGGCAACCTGCAGGCCTTCGGCGGACACTTCGCCGACTATTTGGAAACGCTGCCGGAACTGCGCACGCTGCCGTACCTTCCCGATGTCGCGCGGCTCGAATGGCTGCGCCAGCAGGCCATCCTCGCGGGGGATGCAGAGGCGCTTCCTAATGCTGTATTCGAACGTGCACTGGCGGTTTCGGAAAGCACCTTCATGCTGCACCCGAGCGTGCAGCGCCTTGCCAGCCCGCACGCGATATTGACGATCTTCCAGTATGCGATGGCGCCTGGCGAGGAGGGCCTCCAGCTGCCCGACACCGGCGAGAACGTGCTGCTGTGGCGCGAGGACGGCGAGGTCGCAATGACCACGCTGGACGCGGCGAGCTTCGCCTGCATCGAGACGATTGCGCACGGGCACACGCTCGCGGTCGCCAACGCCGCCGCATGCGCGATCGATCCCGCGTTCGATCTGCGCGCCTGCATCGGCAGCCTCGTGCAACGCGGACTGATTGTCCGCCCGACTTCAAGCCCCGGGACCAAGGAGTCCAAACCATGTCAATGATCCAGTGCGTGGATACCTGTTACCGCCGCACCGCTGACTGGCTGCAGGCCTGGCTCGGTCCGTTGACACTCCTGTTCATGCGGATTTGGGTTGCGCTGGCGTTCTGGCACGCTGGTGTCGTCAAGTTCGAAGACCCGATGGGCACGCAACTCCTGTTCAACGTGATGTACCACGTGCCGCTGTTGCCGCCGGATTTTGCGGCGGTGCTCGGCACCTGGATCGAGCTGATCGTGCCGTGGTTCATTGCGTTCGGCCTCCTGGGTCGGCCGTTCGCCGTGTTCCTGTTCATCTACAACATCATCGCGTTCTCGTCGTTCCCCGGCCTGTGGCCGCACGGTTTCTGGCACGGCCTCTTCGGCACCACCGACTTCGCCGACCACAAGATCTGGGGCTTGATGCTGATGGCGGTGATCGCGTGGGGGTCAGGCAAGCTTTCCCTGGACACTCTGTTCGAATTCGTGTGGCGGCGCTGGCGCGGAAGCAACGTACGCAACGCGGGAAATCCGGCTTGAGCGACCCCGCCCAAATCGGCAAAAACAGCAATTGAGGCAACAACATCATGCAAGGCACAACCCCCACCTTTCATGCCTGCACACCCGAGGATGCACCGGATGCCGCACGGCCCTCGCTCGCAAACATCCGCAAGCAATACGGTTTCATCCCGGAGTTCTACGCGTACCTGGCGGAATCACCGGCCGCACTGCAGGCCTATCAGGATTTGTCCGCGCGTTTGCGGCAGACCACCTTCACCCCGCCCGAGCAGCAAGCATTGCTGCTGGCGATCAGCGTGACGAACGGCTGCGAGTTCTGCGTGGCCGCGCATTCAATGGCTGCACGACGCGCCAAGGCGCCGGATGCAGTAGTGGATGCCTTGCGGGCACTGCGGCCGGTGGAGGACACGCATTACGCCGCCCTCACCGCTTTCGCGCAGGCCGTGGTGCGCGAACGCGGCTGGGTGCGGGGTGCGCCGCTGCAGGCCTTTTTCGACCACGGATTCACGCCCCGCCAGGCGATCGAGGTCGTACTGGCCGTCGCCATGAAGACGCTCAGCAACTACGTGAACCATTTGACCGGCGCCAAGACCAACCCGGAGCTCGCGGCCGAAAGTTGGCAACGACCGCACTGAGCGCGGCCCGTGTGCCACAAACGGTGTTGACGGAACAGGACACGCAGCGTTGAGCAAGCACTATCTGCGAATCCGGCACCAACCGACCGGCGCGGTCATTGCAGCCGGCCCGTTGGGTTGGGGTATCACGCCGTTCGAAGGCAATTACTACATCAGTCGTCGATACCTGCGCGACGGCCACTTCCGCATCGACTACATCCCGGGGCTGTGCGTCTACAAGGGCTTGTATGTCGGGATGAACTACGTGGCTCCGGACCAGAGTGTCGCCAAGCGCCTGGGCTGGCTGTACTGGCTGTCGAATCCCCTGTTTCCTTTCACCATGTTTCGCGTGGCCGTACCGGGTGATCATCCCTTGCTCCGGATCGAATCCATGGAAGCCTCCGAGATGCTCGAGCGCAGTCGGCAGTAGCTGCCGCACCCGCGATATCCGGTAGCGCTCGCGTTCTCATTGACGCTGCATCGTTGCCAACGAACCCCGAGCCCGACGGGTATCCTCTGCTGTCGGCTCACCAGTCAAGCTGGATGTTGAGAGCACAGATGCAGGACCCTTACACGATGGCGAGCCGGGCGAAAGACAAAACGGCCGAGCCGGTGCGCGTTGAATATGACGCACTGGCGCGGTCGTACGAACGGCGGTGGCGACGCTATCTCGACGTCAGCAGCGCCCGTACCCTGGCCGCGCTCGCGCCCCGGGATCAGGAACGTATTCTGGACGCGGGTTGTGGAACGGGCCTGCTGTTGCAGCGCATCGCAGCCCTTGCGCCGGGCGCGCGACTCGTGGGCACCGATCTCACTTTGGCGATGCTCCACCAGGCGGATCGGACCGTTTCCGATTTCGTGTTGGGCGATGTTCGCCGGTTGCCGTTCGACGATGGATCGCTGGATGCCGTGGTACTCGCGAGCGTGCTTCAGTATCTACCGGACCTGAACTCCACCGTGGCGGAAGCCGCGCGCGTGCTACGAGTTGGTGGCCGACTCGTGATCACGTTGTGGGATGGCGAAAGCCTGCGCGTGCGGATGCTCGGCCGCTGGCTTCGATGGCGCGACAGGGCCGATGTATACCTGCACACACCCGGCGACGTCATCGCATCCTGTCGTGACCATGGGTTCGTTATCCGCAAAGAACAGGCGTACCCGGTGGATCACATGTGGCGCCTGGTGACGCTCTCGGCAGTGAAAGGTACTGGCGGTCCCGGCGATCGAAGCGCTGCTTGATCGGGGTCGGTACGGGTCAGACGGAAGACCCTGCCGGGAATGCCGAATGGTCGGTCGAACGCGGGTGCGCTGCCGATGGGATTCAACGGCCATCGACATCGTGCCGATGCCTCTGGCACGCCAGAAGGCCCGCGTTGGATACGACGAACGGCGTCAGGTAATTCAACACCAGTTTGGCCGCGAGGGGCGCATTCATCACGCCGTGCAGCAACACGTCAGCGTGGTTGAACAGGTTCAGCCAACTGCCCACCACGAAGGCGATCAGCAGCGTGCGCTTCAAGTGGGTCGGGTGAAGCACGACGCGCGTGTAACCCATCAAGGTTGCAAGCGTGGTACGCGGGTGGCGAGGGCAACGCATGGCCGGAGAGATGCTTCGCATCGTGGAGACGTGTCGATCCCATCGTCTCACGCCACGTCGCGCGCGACGAAGGTCTTTTCGTTCGCCCAAGGCAAACGATGGTAGTCGCCCTGAAACAGGCCGGGCTTGATGATCTGGAAGTAAGGCGAGACATCGAAATCGCGGGGCACGAACAGGCTGTAGTGACGGATGTGGTAGTGCTCGAGCAGGCAGTCGCGGCAATTGGAATCGCCAGCGGCCTCACGGGTGATGAGGGGGAGGATCGGAAAACCGACCGACTGGAACGCCTGTGCGATCAGCGTCGAACAGATCGCGCGGGTCGGGTCGCCACTGCCCAGCGCCAGCATCCGCCTCCGCCACGGCGTCGGCACCGGTGGGGTCGGCAGGAGGTAACGCATCAGGTCGAATATGTTCTTGAAGTCGTAGCGGTCACCGACCCGGCCCATCGCGTAGGCCACGACCTGGGCGGTGTCCTCCGCGCTCAGCCCGAGCGGGCGGCACACCCGCAGATGATACCCCGCCAGTTCCTGCATGGGGAATACGTGGACGCCCAGCTCCGTATCCGATTCGAGCAAGGTGCAGCGCCGTCCTTCGGCATCCTGGCCGCCGGCATCGCCGACGTACAGCGCGGCATGCGACCACGTGGACTGGGTCAGGTACTTGATCGCCCCACTGATGCGCTGCCGGCCTTCCACCAGGATCACGTCGGCGGGCTGGAGCACACGCTGCAGGACGCCGAGATCCGCCGGTAAGTGCGGGTACGGGCCGCGTGCCTGGCCCTGCAGGTAGCGCGCGAGCCAGCGGCCGAGAAATCGACAGGAACGACGCATAACGGGATTCCGTATAAAGCCCATTCCAGAAGAGGAGGGAAGTCGGGCTTTGGTTGCACCATAAGCCGATCCTGATTGCCGGGAACACGGGTTTCGTTTGAATCTTTTGCACCGCTTGGCGCCTCTATGAGGTGAAGAGCCTTTGCAATTCCATTCGTACCGCCCGGCTTCATGCCACGGAACCCCGCATGCACGATACTCACCACCTAGGCGTACCGCAAAACCCACGAACCGGTTCGGCGAAGCCGCGATCGTGGTGTCAAATGTGGCGCCTCAAAGCTGCCGTCGCGCTAGCCCTGATCGGCATGGTCTGCGGCTCCGCCCAGGCCCGCGTCGAATTTTCCGCCGGTCGCAGTAACACGCCCCGGCACGGTTGGACCAATGTCGGATTCTTCGAGTGGATCGGCGATCCGCAGCCGGTTGGGTGGAAGCTTGCTTGGGCCCCGGCGTTCTCACTCGGGCGCCTCAACGGCCGTGACACCAATGCGGAGCGGTTGAACCACGCGGCGTGGGTCGCTGCGGGCGGCGCACGGCTGTATGGATGGCGAAGCCTGTTTTGGGGCTTCCAGGTCGCGGCCACGCACGGCAAGACCGATGCCCTGAGTTCCACCTACGAATTCGTGAGCAGCCTCGGTTGGCAGGAAAATCACTGGCAGGTCATGGTGCGCCACATTTCCAATGGTGATCTGCACCGGCCCAACCACGGCGAAACCATGCTGCTGGTGGGCGTGGCGTTTTGACCGCGCCCGCAATCAGCGATCTACACTCGACGGACCTCGAAGAAACCGCTATGTCCAACGATCCTACCCTGATCGAAGCCGCCCGTCACGGCGATGAAGCCGCGCTGGTTCGGCTGCTGCAAACCAGCCAGCCGGATATGCAACGCATCGCTTCGACCCAGTGCATGTCGAGTGCGGATGCCGATGATGCCGTGCAGGAAACCTTGCTGATCGTCTATCGGAGGATCGGCGCATTGCGCACCGTCACCTCGTACTCCGCATGGCTGTTCTCGATCGTGAGGCGCGAATGCCGTCGCCTGATGCGGCGGATACGCGGACAGGTCGAACTGCCTGCCGACGACCACCCGATCTTCGCCTACTACACGACGCCGGGCTTGCACGCCGATCTGGCCGCGGCGATCCAGTCGTTGCCGGACAAATACCGCGAGGCGATCGTGCTGCGCGATTTCGAGGAGTACTCGATTGCCGAAATCGCCAATGATCTGCGCCTGACCCGCGAAGCGGTGAAAAGCCGGATCCACCGCGGCCGGGTGATGATCCGCGAGTACCTGCAGGATTGACCGCGCATGCCACGTCTTGGCTCTCTATCCGCACGCCACCTCATCGGGGTGCTGCTCGCTGCATTGATCGTGGCGGCAGTCGTGATCGGCCTGCATCACGGCCTGAGCCTCACAGCGCTGCAACGTTCCCGGCAGGCCTTGGCGTCCCATGCTGTCGCGCATCCGTTCCTGTTTGCCGGCGGGTTCTTCGCGGTGTATGTGGCCTACGCGGCCGCCGCGCTGCCGGGCATCGAGGTGCTGTCGCTGGCTGCGGGCGCGCTGTTCAGCCTCATTGAAGGCACGGTGTTGGTGTCGTTTGCTTCCACCTTGGGGGCGACCTTGGCCATGCTGGCCAGCCGGTTTCTGTTCCGCGACGCCGTAGTGCGACATTTCGGCGCACGCTTGCAAGGCATTGACCGCGGTCTCGCACGCGACGGCGCGTTCTATCTGTTCAGCCTGCGGTTGATTCCAGCGGTGCCTTTCTTCCTGATCAATCTGCTGGCAGGCCTCGCGCCGATCCGGGCGCGCACCTATTGGTGGGTCAGTCAGCTCGGCATGCTGCCGGCCACCTTGGTGTACGTGAACGCCGGTACCGGGCTGGGTAAAGTCACCTCGTTGTCCGGCCTGTTGTCGCCGCCGCTGATCGGTTCACTGTTGCTGTTGGCCGCGTTGCCGTGGCTGGCGCGTGCGTTGATGGCAATCCTGCGCCGCCGACGCTTGTACCGCCGCTGGCCGAAACCCCGCCATTTTGACCGCAATCTGGTGGTGATCGGCGCGGGCGCTGCCGGCTTGGTCAGCGCTTACATCGCCGCCACCTTGCGCGCGAAGGTCACGCTGGTCGAAGCCGAACGCATGGGTGGGGAATGCCTGAACACCGGCTGCGTACCTTCCAAGGCGCTGATCCGGATCGCGCGGACCGTGCACGAAGTCCGACAGGCGGCGCGCTTCGGCGTCGACGCGCCGGAACCGCACATTGATTTTGCGGCGACGATGCAACGGGTGCGTGAAGCGATTGCCGCCATCGCGCCGCATGATTCGGAAGCACGTTACCGCAAGTTGGGTGTGGATGTGCGCCACGGCCACGCACGGATTGCCTCACCGTGGTGCGTGGAGGTGGACGGCAAACCCGTCACCACCCGCGCGATCGTGATCGCGGCGGGCGCCGAGCCGCTCCTGCCCGATCTGCCGGGCCTCCGTGAAGCGGGTTACCTCACTTCCGAAACCTTGTGGACGCTCGACACACTGCCGGAGCGCCTGTTGATTCTGGGTGGCGGCCCGATCGGCTGCGAACTTTCGCAGGCGTTTGCGCGACTCGGATCGCAGGTCACTGTGGTCGAACTGTCCGAACGCCTGCTGTCGCGCGAGGACGGTGAGGTCTCGGCTTTCGTCGAGGCACGTTTGCGCGAAGACGGCGTGGAAATCCGCACCGGGCACAAAGCCTTGCACGTCGTCGCTGACAGTCGCGGCAAGGCGCTGGTGTGCGCACGTGGCGATGCAGAAGTGTCGGTGCCGTTCGATGCCATCCTGGTCGCAATTGGACGCCAACCGCGCGTGGCGGGTTACGGTCTCGAAGAACTCGGCATTCCGTTCGCGTCCCAGCGCACCGTCGAAACCGACGCCTACCTGCAAACGCTGTATCCCAACATCCATGCCTGCGGCGACGTGGCCGGCCCCTGGCAACTGACCCACGCCGGCGCACACCAAGCCTGGTACGCCACGATCAACGCGTTGTTCGGCGGCATCAAGCGCTTTCGGGTAGACGGGCGGGTGATGCCGGCGGTGACCTTCACCGATCCGGAAGTGGCGCGCGTCGGTTTGAACGAGCGCGAGGCGCGCGAACGCGGTGTCGATTACGCGGTCACGCGTTACGACCTCGGCGAACTCGACCGCGCACTGACCGAACAGGCGTCGCAGGGTTTCGTGAAGGTGCTGACCGTGCCGGGCAAAGATCGTGTCCTGGGTGCGACCTGTGTCGGTCCGCACGCTGGCGAATGGATCACCGAGTGGGCGTTGGCGATGCGTCATCGCATCGGGATGAATGGCGTGCTGGCGACCGTGCACGCCTACCCGACTTTCGCCGAGGCCAACCGGTACGTGGCCGGTGCGTGGAAGCGGGCGCACGCACCCGAACGCTTGCTCAAATGGCTGGAACGCTGGCAACGCTGGCGGCGTCACGAGGGATCGCGGCGCACGACCGACACCCACCAGCATCGGAAGGAGGTTGCCCAATGAATGCGGTACTCAAGTCCGCGCCGGCTCCGTTTGTGGAAACCCTGCGCAAGCACAGGCTCACGCTGCCGCGCCTGCCGCTGGAAATCCTGCAGGTCAACGTCGGCAAGCTGTGCGATCTGGCCTGCCATCACTGCCATGTCGAAGCGGGGCCCAAGCGTACCGAGATCATGCAGGCAGTGACCGTTGCACGCATTCGGGAACTGCTGGCGAATGCGCCCGGCGTGCACACCGTCGATCTGACGGGTGGCGCGCCGGAAATGAACCCGCATTTTCGCGAGTTGGTGCGCGGCGCTCGGGCACTCGGCAAGACGGTGATCGATCGCTGCAACCTGACCGTGTTGTATCGGCCAGAGCAGGAGGAGACCGCGACATTCCTCGCTGCACAACGCGTCAAGATCGTCGCTTCACTGCCGTGCTACACGAAGGACAACGTCGAGAAGCAGCGCGGGCTGCACGTGTTCGACGCCAGTATCCAGGCCTTGCAGTGGCTCAACACCTTCGGCTACGGGCAGGAAGGTTCGGGACTGGAGCTGGACCTCGTCTACAACCCGGTGGGCGCGTTCCTGCCACCACCCCAGAAGAAGCTCGAAGCCGATTACCGGCATGAGCTCGGCGAGCACTTCGGGATCGTGTTCAACCGCCTGTTCACGATCACCAACATGCCGATCAAGCGCTTCCTGCACGAACTCGAACGGGAAGGCCGCTGCGGGCAGTACATGCAAACCCTGATCGATGCCTTCAATCCGGCGGCGGCCTTGAACGTGATGTGCCGCAACCTGCTGTCGGTGGGGTGGGACGGGCAGTTGTATGACTGCGATTTCAACCAGGCCTTGGAGTTGCCGCTGGGTGGCCGTCGACGCACCTTGTGGGACATCGAAACGCTGGCGGAGATCGAACGCGAGCCAATTGCGTTCGCAGATCACTGTTATGGCTGCACCGCCGGCGCGGGCAGCTCCTGTGGAGGTGCCTTGACATGATGGATGAAGCAAACGAATCGCGCGAGGAAACCGGCGGCATCGCCGAAGCCGTGCGTGGTTACTACGGTGAAACGCTGCGCTCCAGCGCGGACCTCAAAACCTCGGCATGCTGCACGACCGAGGCGATGCCGGCGTACCTGCGTGAACTGCTCGGCAAGCTGCATCCGGAAGTGAAGGAACGTTTCTACGGTTGCGGCTCGCCGATTCCGCCAGCGTTGAATGGCGCGACGGTGCTCGACCTTGGCTGTGGCTGCGGCCGCGATGTGTACCTGCTTTCGGCCCTCGTAGGCGAGCGGGGCCGGGTGACCGGCGTGGACATGACGCCGCAGCAACTGGCAGTCGCCGAAGACCATCGCGAATTTCACGCCCGTGCGTTCGGGCACGCACATAGCAATGTCGATTTCCGGTGTGGCGATCTGTCCGATCTTGCGGCGCTCGGGATCGCCGACGCCTCGATCGACGTGGTGGTGTCCAACTGCGTGCTCAATCTCGTTCCCGACAAGCAGCGCGCCTTCGCCGAAATCCTGCGCGTGCTCAAGCCCAGTGGTGAGTTGTACTTCTCCGATGTATTCGCCGATCGACGGCTCCCAAGTGAACTGCTCGCCGATCCGGTGCTGGTGGGTGAATGCCTGGCCGGGGCCATGTACATCGAGGACTTTCGGCGCCTACTCGCCGAACTGGGCGTCGCCGACGCGCGGGTCTGCGCGCGCAGCACCATTGCAGTCAACGATCCTGCGATCGAGCAAAAGATTGGTTTCGCCCAATTCACCTCGATCACCTGGCGGGTGTTCAAGCTGCCGCTGGAGGATCGTTGCGAGGATTACGGGCAGGTCGTGACGTATCGCGGCACGCTTGCGAAATCGCCTCACCGCTTCGTGCTGGACGATCATCACGTGTTCGAGGCCGGCAAACCCACGCGGATATGTGGCAGCACCGCCGACATGCTGGGCGCCACGCGTTTTGCGCCGCATTTTCGGGTGGTCGGCGACAAGTCGCGGCACTTCGGTTTGTTCGACTGCGGAGCGGAAACGGGCACGACCGTCCCGCAAGGCTGCGCAACGCGCTGCTGTTGAGATGAGCCGACTGGCGCGATTTCCCCTGCATTCGCTCGCGCCGCGGCGTGGGTGCACGACGCTGCTATCTGTCATCGTGCCCTTCGCGCCACACGAAGTTGAAGGCGCGGTGCTGCTCGATCAGTTGCAAGCACTCGGCCGCAACACCGAAATCGTGCTGGTGCGAAGCGATGGAGGTTCACTCCCGAAAGGGCTGGAGCAAGCCGCAAGTGAGGTTGGAGCGCGCATCTGCGCCAGTCCGCTTGGACGTGCCCGCCAAATGAACGTCGGTGCCCAGGCGGCACGGGGTCGATGGCTGTGGTTTCTGCACGCCGATTCGCATTTGCGTGCACGTACGTTTACCGCATTGAAATCGTTTCTTGCCCCGGATCAGCCGGCGCTCGGCTACTTCGGTCTGCGCTACCGCGGAGACGGGCCGGCGCTCGCACACCTGAACGCGTGGGGTGCCAACCTGCGCGCGCGCGCGCTCGGAATGCCGTTTGGCGACCAGGGGTTCGTGTTACCTGCCGCGTGGTTCGAACGGTTGGGCGGATTCGACGACCACGTCGCGTACGGCGAGGATCACCTGCTGGTCTGGCGCGCACGGGCGGCAGGTCTGCCGCTGGTGCGGATCGCCGCACCGATCGAGACTAGCGCGCGCAAGTACGCCGAGCAAGGCTGGGCTCGCACGACATTGCAGCATGTCTGGATGACCGCGCAACAAGCGTGGCCGGAATGGCGTGCGTTGCGCGGCAGACGCGGTGCTGCACGTGGCACGATTTCTGTGAAAGGGACTCGTCCCTCGTGACCACCGTGCTCGCGATCTTCGTCAAGACGCCCGGCCTGTCTCCGATCAAGACCCGGCTGGCAGCGTCGATCGGCCAGCGTGCCGCCACCGAATTTCACTGCCTGGCTGCCCGCGCCGTAGCAGAAGTGGCGGGCGCGACTGGCGATGGATTGCGGCCCTGCTGGGCGGTGGCAGAACGCGCCGCATTGGGCGATCCCCTCTGGTCGGATCTGCCGACGCTTTGGCAGGGCGAAGGCCCGCTGGGCGAGCGTCTGCACAGGATTTACGGCACGTTGCAGGCGGTGCACGAGCGCGTGCTGCTGGTGGGTGCGGACACGCCGCAAATCACGCCTGCGTTGCTGGATCGTGCGGTGGATGTACTGCGACCCAATGATGCACGGTTCGTAATGGGCGCAGCCCGCGATGGCGGCTTCTGGCTTTTCGGCGGTCGCGCGCCGATTGCGCACGAAACGTGGTGTGGTGTGCGCTACTCGCAACCCGACACCGCCACGCAATTGCGCAAAGCACTGCGGCTGCGGGACGGCGCGACCGCACTGCCTGTTCTGGGTGACGTGGACACCGCGCAAGACTTGCCACCGCTCGCCGATGCCTTGGATGCGCTGACCGACCCCTTGCCCGGACAGCACGTGTTGAGGCGCTGGCTGCAACACACCTTCGCGTCAGCCGCCTGAATCCTTTTTCCATCTGCCCGCCTCTATGACATGAAAGGGAGCGAGCCATCGAAACACCTCCCTCCTGATCTCCAGGTCGACTGACCTTACCTCCCTTTCAGTGAATCGATTTCCCTTGCCATCACGGAGTTATCCATCCCATGCGTACCTCGGTTTCTTCGAACGCCACCGTTGCAACGACGATGCCGGCCGCGTTACGGATGCAGACCTCGCCAGGGTGGATGGTCGAAGCCGGAACAGTCGCCGGCTTGTGACATGGAGATCGCTCTGCTGCTGGCGGTACTGTTCCTCGCGGCCACCAATGGCGCCAACGACAACTTCAAGGGCGTCGCCACGTTGTATGGCAGCCGCCGCGCCGGCTACTGGACCAGTCTGATCTGGGCAAGCGTCACGACGCTGGCAGGCTCGGTGTGTTCGGCGTTTCTGGCACGTGCGTTGTTGGAGGCTTTCACGGGTGCCGGGCTGGTGCCGGCAGCGATTGCCACCGAGTCGCGGTTCGCGTTCGCGGTGGCGGGCGGCGGTGCGATCACCGTGGCGCTGGCGGCGTGGCGCGGACTGCCGATCTCGACCACGATGGCGCTGGTTGGCGCAATGGTGGGCGCGGGAATGATCGCGATCGGTACCGCGGTGCATTTCGGATCGCTCGGGAACACTTTCCTGCTGCCGCTGGTGGTCAGTCCCCTGATCGCAGTCGTACCCGCCGTGCTGCTGGCGCCACCGCTGCGCCGCTGGGTCGCGCGACACATCACGACGGAACCCGAATGTGTGTGCGTCACCGAGACGATCGCCATCACACCGGAAGGCGCCATGCTGCGCGAGGGAAATGCATCGGCGCTCATCGCTGGCAGGGATTCCGACTGCCGTGAGCTGAATGCCCATCCGATAGTGCGGTGGAACGCGCGACGCGTCGCCGATGCGTCGCTGTTTCTGCTGGGCGGTGCGGTCAGCTTCGCGCGCGGTCTGAACGACACGCCCAAGGTCGCCGCCCTGCTGTTGCCGGTCGCCGTATTCACGGGACATGACAACTTGGCCGTGACGCTGGTGGGCGTGGCGATGTTGATCGGCGGACTGCTCGGCGCACGGCGGGTGGCGCGCACCCTGAGCGACAAGATCACCCAACTGGATGTCGGCGCGGCACTGGCGGCCGGCATCACCACCAGCGCGCTGGTCTGCACCGCGTCGTTCAACGGCCTGCCGGTCTCGACCACGCAGGTTTCGGTCGGCGCCCTTGCCGGCACCGGACTCGTGGGCGGCAGCAAGGTGGATCGCAAGGTGCTCACGAACATCGTGTTGTCGTGGGTCATCACGCTGCCGATCGGCGCGCTGTTTGGCGCAGTGTTGTACGCGGTGGTGCATTGACGGGAGAACAGCGCATGCGTCGACTGCTTTTCGTGTGCACCCACAACTCCGCGCGCAGCATTCTGGCGGAAGGTCTGGCGAATCATCTGGGTGATACGCGCCTGCGCGGCTTTAGTGCCGGCAGCCATCCCTCGGGACATGTGAACCCTTTGGCACTCGACGTATTGCGCGAACAGGGTTGCTCCATTGACAGCTTGCACAGCAAGTCGTGGGACGTGTTTGTCGCGTCCCGCGCGGAACCGCTGGATGCGGTGATCACCGTCTGCGACAACGCGGCCCATGAACCCTGCCCAGTCTGGCCCGGCACGCTGGCGCGCGTGCATTGGGGGCTCCCCGATCCTTCACGCGTCGAGGGCGATGCGACGGTGCAAATCAATGTATTCCGGAATACGGCCGCAAGTCTGATCCGCCGCTTGAGACGAGTGCTGTCGCTGCCGCTGGATCAGCTCGATCCGCCTGCATTGCAACGCGAACTCCAGCATATCCACGACGTAGTGTCGCGCGAGGAGCGGCACGAATGGGCTTCATCCGCGAAATCGAACCCGGCGAGGCCACCGGGGAGCTGCGCGCCGTGTATGGTGAACTCGAACGCCAGCGCGGCAAGGTCTCCAACATCCTCAAGGTCCACAGCCTGCGCCCGGCCGCGTTGCGTGCGCACCTCGGGTTGTACATGGACCTCATGTTCGCTCCCGGCGGCCTCTCGCGCCGACAGCGCGAACTGATCGCGGTGGCGGTGTCGCGCGCGAACGGCTGTGGCTACTGCGTGGCGCACCATCGCGAAGTGCTGTCCCGGTACGTGGGCGATCCAGCACTGCTCGACGCGATCGCGCACGGCGAGGCACCGGCGGCACTCGATGAAGCCGATCGCGTGCTGATGGCTTGGGCTGTCAAGTTGACCCGCGAACCAGCGAAGATGGAAGAGCGGGACTTTTTTGCCTTGACAGAAGTGGGCTTCGAGGACGAGGACATCTTGCTGGCCGACCTGATCGCGGCCTACTTCAACTTCGTCAACCGGATCGCGCTGGGGCTCGGTGTCGAATTCGACGAGGACGAAACGCGCGGGTACCGGAACGACGCATCATCCGGCCGCGTACCCTGAACCTTTGTGTGGACGACACCATCATGCGTGCAATCTGGAAAGGCAAGCTGCTTGCGCAAAACGCCGACACCGTGGTCGTCGAGGGCAATCATTATTTTTCCCCCGAATCCTTGAAGGCCGAGCACTTCCGGCCGAGCCGGCATCACACGGTCTGTCCATGGAAGGGCCGTGCGGGCTATTACGATGTGGCGGTCGATGGCGAGGTGAATCCCGAAGCCGCCTGGTACTACTCGGATCCGAAACCCGATGCACGGAAAATCAAGGACCATGTCGCGTTCTGGCATGGTGTCGAGGTGACCGATTGATGCGGCCCTGCCAGCAAGCGCGTGCGCAGAATCTGGATGATCGCTAGCCCGGCGATGACCTTCTCGCCGACGCGCTGGCGGGACTTGCCTCGGTTCCGAAGCGGTTGACCGCCAAGTGCATCGTACGGATTTGCCGTTGCAGCGATGCTGTTCGCGAACGGGTCATGCGGGTTTCCGAGAATGCCGCTGCCGCCGGGCCAAGCGAGTACCAACTTGAAACAAGACGACTAGGGCTCCAAGTCCCATCGCAACTACCCAGATCACATCGCCGGTTATCCCCACTCCCTCGAAGAGAAAAGCGACGATCGTCAGAGCCAGAATCACGGCACCAAGCCCGTATCTACGGACCTGGGGAGCGAAGAGGCTGTGCTCGGCCTCGTAGTGCTTCCAGGCAAATGCTGCGAGCTGGGCACAGGGGACAAGCAGAAGCAACGACCAGCGATGATCGATGCGCACCACGACTCCGTATTGTCCGAGTAGATCGTTTGAGGCTACCACGATGAAGTAACCGCCCACGAAGATGACGATGGCAAGCGAGAAAATCGTCAACAGGCGCTGGCGGGCCCAGCCTTTGTCGGGGGTCATGGCGCGCTCGATGGCGTCGATGGCGTTGTAGGGGCAATAGATAGGAAAGCGCCGCTTCAGCAGAAGACTCGGTATAGCGACAACCTCGCAACCGCCATAGCGCATGAAAAAGAGGAGCACGAGGGAGATGCCCACATAAAACCCAAAGGCCACCTGGACAGTCTGCGGATACAATCCAAGCAGCGCGGGAACCGTGGGGATGCCGACAAAAACAGCGGTCCCAGCCCACGGATTCAGTTTGGACAGGATTGGGCCGCTGATCAAAAAGAACACGATGAAATGAAGTGCCACGAGTAGAAGAAAATAACCACCGACGGTCAGAGCAAAAGCGGGAAGTGCCCGGGGTGACAGCGGGTGAAGATAGAGCGGGTTCAAGACCAGAAAGATCAGGAAGTAGACTCCCAGAAACAGCCGCAGCCAGCGCCCGACCGGGCCGATACCTTGGCCGATGATGAATGGTTCGTCTCTGCCCTCTATGGGTTCAAGCGCAGCGTGTGCTATAGGCATCGTCTTGCCTCTTTTGTAGTCGGGAAATGAGGAGCGTGCGGCACAAGATTGCGCGGCGGGCGAGGGTGGGTGAGCCGGAACAACTCAACACCATCGCGCACTCGGGGCTTGGGCTGCCAAACGGCGTGTGCGCCTCACGTTGTTCGACCAGATCCGCGCAGCCGGGCGCACGGGGCCCGGCTGTGCGGAGTTCTACGGTTTCGGCCGTTTAGCGTCATGCCGAGGACAGGCGTTTGGCGCCGCAAGGGCAATGGGCGACCGGACGCAACATCCAGCGTTTGCTCAACATCTTCATCACCTCCTTCACGATTCGTTTGACGTGGTTCCTCTTTCAATACGCGATCAGTGCTCTTGCTGTGACTCAACCGCGTCGAGAGGGCGGCCAAGTCGGTTTCAAGCGGTAGCGCCGCGGTAGACCATGACCGGTGCCGTCGCGACGAAATATCCAACCACCATGCCCGCGACGCCGATTGGTCCGAAGAAGAGGCAGCCGAGGGTGCCGCTCAGTATCACCAGCGTCCCTGCGCCGAAGAGATAGGCGTAGCACCGGCCCCCAAGCCGCATCGCCTGGACGCTAAGCAGGATGCCTACAACGAGCCCGGTGAGTGCGTTGACGATCAGCACCGTCATGATGCCGCAATCGGCACCGAAGTAACCGTGCAAAACGACGATAGGAATGGCGAAAGCCAGCATTCCGGCCTTGAGACCCGCGTGTGCGGCCCGTGCGGCGGTTCGTCCGTGCCACAGAAAGCCGATCGCCAAGGCAAACAGGCTTGCACCGATCGCGACGGACCGCGCGCTCTCCTGACAAACGGCGACGGAAATGGCTATCAGCAGGAGCGCCACACTGCTTTGGAGTGCGGCATGCTCCAGGCGGCCCCATTCATAGGCGCGTCGCGCGTGTTCGATGAATCGGTCAGGGGCGATCATCGTCATAGTGTCGTTTCCACAGGTGACGGGCATTCGCGATCGCCCGTTGCAGCCGCTTCCGGAACGCTGCAGCGCTCACTGGCGGACGTGGGCCCGCATGGATCGCCGCGACAATCGCCTCCCGATCCGTTGGCCGAAGCGCGGCCAGAACCTCCCGGACCGCTTCATGCAAGTTGTCCCTCATCGCGATCGCCTCCGGTGTGTCGTGCTCTGGGATTGCCAGCGCGGCCGACTCCTGGAGGTCGCAGGTTGCGTGCGACCGTTTTCTGCGAAATGAGCGGTACTCATTGATGGCGATCGCCAGACTCCAGGCCAGCGCGTCGCGGGAGGGATCGAAGGTCGTCACTTTCGTCAGGATTTTCAGCATGGCTCGTTGTGCGATCTCTTCGGCCAGTGCGCGGTCGCCGGAGGTGGCCGCGATGAAACGCACCAGTAGCGGCCACAGCGCGCGATAGACGGGATCGAACGCATGCCGCTCCCCGTCCGCCAAGGCGGTGAGATTGCGGTTCAGCTCTGCCCGTCCAACTTCATCGAGCTGCATTCAAGCCCGTCTCCGATTCCGGCAGCCGCTACGAGATGGCGCCGCCACGGAATGCAGCGAAGTCCGGCCGTGCCCTTTCTCGATATACGCTTCGAAGCCCGTCCGCGTGACCTTGGGGTTTGAGACGCAACGGAACGGAAATACCGACCGAATCGTGCAGGTTCAGTCTTGCTAAACCATCGAACCGATGTCCGATGCAAAACTGGGATAGGCGAAGATGAGGCCCTTGATCTTGTCCGCGCTGAGGCCTGCGCCCATCGCCATTGCGAAGAGGTTGATCTGTTCCTCAGCGCCGGGGCCGAGGAGATGCGCGCCCAGAATCCGGTTGGTCCTCTTTTCGACCAAGACCTTGCAGGCACTGTGTCTGGCGCCAACCCGCAGTGACGAGTACCAGCCCGCCATATTTTCGAAATGGGTATCAAAGTCCAATCCCTGGTCGCGTGCTGCAACTTCGGACAGCCCGACCGAGGCCAATGACGGCAGCGTGAAGACGACGCTCGGGATCGGCGGGTAATTCACCTCGTGCTCGTCCTTGCCGGCAAGCAGGTTCTTGGCCGCAATGCGACCTTCATAATCAGAGACAGGGGTCAGATTCGGGCCACTGTCGGCACAATCGCCCGCAGCGAATATTGCGGGGTTGGTGGTGCGCATGAAGCGGCTGACCTTGATGCCCCTGCGGCTGTACTCCACACCCGCGGCTTCAAGGTTGAGGTGATCGATGTTGGGTACGCGCCCGGTCGCATGGACTACCAGATCGCAACTAACGGTTTTCACCCCCTTCGGTGTCTCGTACGTCACCGTGAAACGCGAGCCGTTCTTCTCGATCTTGAGAACCTTGGCCTCGGTACGCAGATCGATGCCCAGATCTGCAGTTGCGTCAGAAAGAATCTTGACGAGGTCGGGATCGAAATTGCCCAGCGGCCGTTTCATCATTTCCAGAACCGTCACTTCGCGGGCACCCGCACGCTTCGAGATATGCGCGAACTCCATCGCAATGAATCCGCCGCCGACGAACACAACCCTGTCCGGCCGCTCGGGCAACTCCAGGAAATCGGTGCTGGTCGCCAGCAGCTCCTCGCCGGGGATGTTCAGCGTCATCGGCCGCGCGCCGGTGGCGATATGAAAATGCCGGGCCGACAGGATGTCACCATTCACCTCGATCGTGTCACGCCCGGTGAAGCGCGCCGCGCCATGCAGAACGGAGATACCGGCTTTCTGGAGCCCGCCCTCGATGCGGCCGGGCATCGTGTCGGTGAACGTGCGCTTGAAGGCGATCATGGCTGGCCAGTCGACTGAGACCTTGGCATCCAGTCCCTTGCCGCCAAAGTTGCGAGTCCATTCAACCCCCTCGGTCACGGCGACCAGCATCTTCTTGGGGTCGCAGCCACGCAACGCACAGGTGCCGCCGAAAGGCAGGCTGTCGATGCTGGCGACCTTCCAGCCGGCGCGAGCGACCATCCGGGCGACACCGTTTCCACCTGTGCCACCACCGATCACGATCAGATCGAAGCTCTTCTTACCGCTCATGATTTCCTCGTAACGGCGCATTGCCGTTGTTCGATATTGACCCTGCGATAGCCAGGCTCGGCACGCTAGGAATTCTCATGCGGAACGAGTTCGCACAATTCGTGCCTTCTTGGCCGAATCATGCACCCATCGAAGCACATCTGCGTGAAGCTAGGATGGCCTGAATCAAGCAAGCAACTGGCGATCAACTGTCGTTCTCGATCATGTCGAAATCGTCCTTGGTGACGCTGCAATGTGGGCACGTCCAAGTGTCGGGAAGATCCTCCCAGCGGGTACCTGGTTCGATGCCCTCTCGCGGCAGACCTGCCTCTTCGTCGTAGATAAAACCACAGACCACGCACATGAACTTCATGTCGAACGATTCCGTTGTTGCGCTCCGCCGGCAAACGGAGTTTTGTGATGCCCTGACCGCGTTGTCATGTCGTCGAGCCAGAATCGCAGTGTTTCTGGACCAATTTGTCTCACCCGGCAGCGCCGGTTGCTCCAGGGGTGGGTCGGACGGGAATTGGGTGCGTCATGCCCTGTCTCGAAAAGCCTTCAACGCGCGGTTCAGAGCGAGGAGGAACAATGCTGCAAGCAGCAGCGCCGCGATAACCCCATGCTTGCCCAGAAGGGCACCCATACTGGTGCCGGCCAGCGCGATGGCCAGCAGCGGCAGATGGCAGGGACAGCTCACAACCGCCAACACGCCCCAGGCATAGGTACGCCAGCGCGGGACTTCGCGGACAGGTTCAGCGGATTCGTCCACGGGTGCACTCCGGGCACTGCGTCGCCGGCGAGGCAACCGTGGGGCGATAACGGCAAGACAGCACACGTTGGGCGTTGCCGTAGAGGCCCCATACCATCAGCACGATGGCGACACCGTAGATCCAGAATTCATGCGTCGCAATGAACCCTTGGATCGGCAGGCCCAGCGAGCCCGCCGCGGGCAGGAATGCGGCGACCGCGGCGATGCTGAGCGGCAATACGGGAGAGCAGCAGAGCAGGGAGGGAAGAACGCCGAGCGCGGCGCCGAGCGTGCCGCCGGCGGATTTCACGCCGGACCCATTGCGAAACCCGTACACGCCCAGCACCACGATGAGCGCGAGAAGCCCTGCCATCACCAGCGCAAGCACAACGGTCCCGGGTGTCAGGAAACGCAACGAGACCAGTCCAATCACCCCGCCGGTGTAGGTTGCGGTCAAGATCATTGCGTACAAGAGAGCGAAAATCACAAAGACGATGCCCATCCCTGCCATGGCTCGACGGGAAGCCAGAACGATCCGCAGCGCCCGGGGTACGACGAGCACCCGATCGGAGAGGGCCCCGATCATGATGGCCCTCCCTTCCTGATGAACTGCTTGATCTTGTCGAACGACATGGAGGGTGCGGAGGCAGTCAACGCAACCTGGCCGTTCGGCTCGATCAAATAATAGACATCGACGAAGTGACGCGGGTTGTAGAGCTTGAAGAGCGCCGCCGTGTCCTCACCGATAAGGAAGTGCGAGTCGTGGAGCAGGGCCGGGGCATTCGCAGCGACGAATTTTTCCATGTCTTCCCCCGGGTATCCGCCGTTCTGGTAATCCCGGAGAATGATGACCTTGAGCTTGGAGGCATCGATCACCGCCTGGTTCTGCGCCAGCGTCTGAAGTCCGATCGCGCAGCTGGGGCACCACGTGGCCACTTGCCAGAGCATGACCGGCTGGCCTTTGAACGATTGCAGATGCATGGTTTTGCCACGAGCCAGGAAAGGTGCGTCGGCAGCGCGTTCACCTGAAGGAGCATTCGTGGGTGCCATGGTCCCGTGGTGCGTTCCCTGAAGGGGCGACGCAGTGGCCGCAAGCGCAACCAGCGCCGCGGACAAACCTCCAAGAGCAAGTTTTCGGTTCGACATGTTTTTCTCCGGGTATCGCAGTTATCGACACTTCACGCCATCCAACAGCTTGTTGAACGTGGCCTTGACTATCCGGCGCAACACGACAGTTGCCTGATGTCCTTGTGGAAGGTCTGTGCGGCGAGCTTCAGGCCCTCGACCATAGTGAGATAGGGGAACAATTGGTCAGCCAAATCCTCTACGGTCATGCCGGCCCGGATCGCCAAGGCGGCAGTCTGGATCAGTTCACCTGCCTGCTCGGCCACCGTCTGCACGCCGAGCAAACGGCCGGAGCGTGCGTCGGCCACCAGTTTGATGAAACCCCGTGTATCGAAGTTCGCGAGCGCACGCGGCACGTTGTCGAGCGTAAGCGTGCGGCTGTCGGTCTCAATGCCGGCACTCTGCGCTTCCAGCTCGCTCAACCCCACCGTCGCGACCTGCGGGTCGGTGAACACCACCGCTGGCATCGCGGTCAGGTCGAGTGAAGTCTCGCCGCCGGTCATGTTGACCGCGGCACGGGTGCCGGCGGCCGCTGCGACGTAAACGAATTGCGGCTGGTCGGTACAGTCGCCGGCGGCATAGATGCTGGGGGTGCTGGTGTGCATGCCGGCATCGATTTCGATGGCGCCCCGCGTATTCATCTTCACCCCGACCGCTTCGAGGTTGAGGCTGCGCGTGTTGGGGGTGCGGCCGGTGGCAACGAGCAGCCGGTCTGTGCGCAGCTCGCCTTGCGGGGTCGTCAGCACGAATTCGCCGTCCTGATACGCAACCTTGCTGGCCTGCGCGTGCTCCAACACTTCGATTCCTTCGGCACGAAAGACCGCCGTGATCGCCTCGCCGATGGCAGGGTCCTCATGAGAAAACTGCGTGCTGCGCGCCAGGATCGTCACCTGGCTGCCCAGCCGGGCGAAGGCTTGCGCCAGTTCTGCCGAGACGACTGAGGCGCCGATGACCACCAGCCGGTGCGGAATCGTGTCGCTCGCCAAGGCCTCGGTCGAAGTCCAGTACGGCGTGTCCTGCAGGCCGGGAATCGGCGGAATGGCAGGACTGGCGCCGGTCGCGATCAGGCAGCGGTCGAAGGTCAGCGTGCGCTCACCGCCGCTGTCGAGCTGTACCGCCAAGGCATTCGCATCCTTGAACCGCGCCTTGCCTTGCCAGACGGTGATCGCAGAGTTGCGGGCCAGGACGGCTTCATACTTGGTGCGACGCAGCTCTTCCACACGCACCTGCTGCTGGGCCAGCAGCCGTTCGCGCAGGATGAGCGGCGCCGCAGCCGAAATGCCGTCGTCGAACGGACTCGCCGCCCGCAGGTGGGCGGTGTGCGCTGCGCGGATCATGATCTTGGATGGCACGCAGCCGGTATTGACGCAAGTGCCGCCGATGGTGCCGCGCTCGATGAGCGTCACCCGTGCGCCTCGCTCGGTTGCCTTCAGCGCCGCGGCCATGGCCGCACCGCCGCTGCCGATCACTGCGATATGCAACCCACGGCTAGTGCGACCGGTTTCGTGGTCATCGTCCGCCCATTTCTGCACGCGGTCGAAACCGTTGTGCGATAGTGCGGTCGGTGCATCGGCCAGTTCCGCACGGTATCCGAGTGCGGCGACAGTGGCGATCAGAGCGTCGTGCGAGGTGGCGTCGGACGCCGCCAGCGTGGCGCTGCCCTCGGCGTAAGACACCTCGGCAGCACGTACGCCGGGGATGCTCTCCAGCGCCTGCTTGATGTGGGTCGCACAGGCGTCGCAGGTCATGCCGGTGATCTTCAACTGGGTCATGGGTGTTGTTCCTTTCGATTCCGTATGTTGCTGCAAGACGTCCGTCAGCCGCGTTTTCCCGCCAATCCCGCACCATCCACCGCGCAGTGCCGATTTGCCGGCGAGATCAGATCCCAGATCGCCGCCAGCAGCATGATGATCAGGCCCGCGTACAGAACGCCTCGGGCGCCATTTGCCGGGAGCCAACCACGGATGAAGGCAAGCCAGCCAATCAAGGCGACCACCGGGCCAATGCTCCCCAGCAAGCTGCGATGCCACTGGCGATGGCTGAGCCATCCCAATGCGTTGGCGAACAAGGCCAGCAATACAAACACCGGTATCAGCACATGCACGAAAACCGATTCCCAACGGGTCAGGAAGCCCAAGCCAATGGCTGCGCCGATGCTCGCCATTGCCGGAAAGCACATGGCACAGGACATGGTGGATACCAGGGAACCCGCTACGCCGACTTTGTCGGCAACGATACGTACGACAGGTCTCACGGTGATTTCCTCCGTTCGATGTTCAACGACGGCTCCGACTCAAGGCCAGCATGCTTGGTTGGCGTGGCAGATGTAGTACCGCGGCTCTTGGAAATCGCCAACCCACGCTCCGTCAAAGCGCCCGAGTAGCCCAGCTTGAGCAGTGCAAAGGGATTGAGGCAGCAGGTGGATGCAAGGATGGCTACCAAGCCGCTCGGTATCAATGCGCTGCTGTCGTTCTCAAGTTTGGTCATGAGTGCCACCTTGCAATTTGCATCCAACACAGCAACCTTACTTCCGTAGTCAACTACGGAGTCAAGCATCATGAATGCCCCGACGGAGAACCTGACCATCGGCGCCTTTGCCAGGACAGCGGGCGTCAACGTGGAAACCATCCGGTTCTATCAGCGCAGGGGGATCTTGCGGCAACCGGCCAAGCCTTACGGGGGCATCCGGCGCTACGGTGCGGCCGATGTCGCCCGACTCCGCTTCGTGAAATCGGCCCAATACCTGGGGTTCAACCTGGACGAGATCGGCGATCTGCTGCGCCTGGAAGACGGCACGCATTGCCGTGAAGCCAGTGTCCTGGCCGAGCTCAAGCTCCGCAGCGTGCGCGAAAAGCTGGCCGGCCTCGCGCGTATGGAAACGGCGTTGTCCGGGCTCGTGAAGGCGTGCCATGCCCGCAAAGGGAACGTGTCGTGTCCGCTCATTGCATCGCTGTTCCGGGATGCGCGCCGTGAAGTCTCGATGTCGCGGCGCAGGGCATGACGGTTCAGGGACCAAGTGCTCATCCCAACGGGGACTTCCGAGGCTGGCGTTCGATGATTCATGCAACGACGGCGCTGAAGGCATGACACCTGGTGCCGGCAAGACAACCAAGTTCTACGGATCCGGTTGCATGGCGCGAGCGTGGGCAAGCGCCGTGCACAGGTCGGGACATTCTCTTAACCCGGCCCACGTGTACTCGGGCACCCTGTGCGCCCGGTTGATCCAGAACGTGTGCCACCCGAACGATGCGGCGCCGGCCGCATCCCAGGCATTGGACGAGTGGAAGACGATGGCCTCGGGCCTCGCGCCGACCATCTCGCTGGCATACGCGTAGACGTCCGGGTCCGGCTTGTAACGTCTCAGCGCGTGCGTCGAACAGGTTACGTCGACAATCGAATCCAGGCGTGCGGATTCCAGCGCATCGCGTAGCATGGTCGGCGTGGCATTGGAGAACACGGCGACGCGAAGACCGAGTTGCCGATACCCTGCCAAGGCTGCGTGGACGTCCGGATACGGCTCGAGTTCGCGATAGGCTTCGAGCAGATCGCTCCGCAGCTTCACATCATCAAGCCCGCAAGCGGCCAAGGCATAGTCGAGCGCCTCTTCGGTCACCTGCCAGAAATCGGTGTAGCGGCCGATCATGCTCCGGGTCCATGAGTACTCGAGCTGCTTTTGTCGCCAAAGCGCAGAGACACGCTCGGCGTGGGCGCCGAGCGCACCGGCTACACGACGCACGGCCGAATGCACGTCGAACAGCGTCCCATAGGCGTCGAAGACGGCGACAGACGGAATCGGCATGGGATTTTCCCTCGATCAAAACGGACGTGAAGCGGAAGCTGCGTACGTAAACTGAGTTGGGGGTAGTCAGCGGAACCGATCAAGCGTGCATGCCCGTAAGAACCCGAAAACTTAGTGCATGCGAACATTGCGTCCTATGAGCGCGCCGCTGGGCATTGGGCGGCATGTCGGTGCGGCGGCGGGTGCCCGCCCGCGTGCGCGGGCGGCTGATGCCGTCACGCTGCCCGCTTCCAGGCTTCAGCGGCGAATTCGGAGTTGGTCTTGGTTCCGGTCAAGTGGTTGACATAGTTGCTCAAGGTCTTCATCGATACCCCGAGCACCACTTCGATGACCTGGCGACGCGTGAAACCCGCTTTGAGGAACGCATCCAAGGCAGTGGGGGAAACGAAGCCGCGGTCGCGCACCACCGTGCGCGTGAACACGGCCAGTGCCTCTAGACGGGCATCAGGCAGGGGGGTGGATGCGCGCAACGCGTCGACCACAGCGTTCGGGGCTTTCGCCATCTGTCGCGCAATGACCGAATGGGCGGCCACGCAGAACTCGCAGTTGTTCTCGGTGCTGATCGCGAGCAACACGACCTGGCGCTCCACCGGCGTGAACGAGGTCTTGTCGAACTGGGCGGACAGATCGAAATACGCCTGCAACACCGCCGGCGCTTCGGCGAGGTTGCCATAGAGGTTGGGAATGAACCCGAGCTTGGACTTCGCTGCCTCGAGCAGCGGACGGGCCGCAGCGGGTGCGGATTCAAGCGTGTGGGTAGTGAACTGGGTCATGATGTCTGCTCCGTGTATGTGAGGGTTGGCCGTGCTCCACGGCACATGCTCAGTGTCGTGCACACCACCGCTAGAGACCATGTCCGCGGCGCGCGTATGCTTGTCCGAACGTCTCACCGAGGTTTCATGTGGACGATTTAAGTCTGTTGATGCGTCACCTGCATCTGGAGACACGGGTTTTTTACCGCAGCACCCACTGCGGAACCTGGGTCCTCGATGCCGAGTACGAACGCAAGGCGATGTTTCATCTCGTGGCTGCGGGCGAGTGCGTGATGCAGATCGGCAGTGCGCAACGGGAAATTGCGCTTGCGGCCGGCGATACCGTGATGTTTGCGCGTCCGGCGGACCACCGGGTGATTTCCGTACGGGATGCGGGGGACGACGCGACCACGTTGCTGCTTTGCGGCTACTTTGAATTCGGGTCACCGCTCGCCGCGGTGCTGCTCGCTTCGCTGCCGGCGCAGGTCGTGCTGCGCGGCAAGGCCAATGGCGGTGACGCGGCTTCGCTGCTGACGCTGATCATGCAGGAGGCGACCAGCGATGTCCCGGGCGCGTACGCCATGATGGACAAACTCTCGGACGCATTATTCATCCGCGTGCTTCGCCACTGTCTCTTGCATGGCCAGGTGCAGGGTGGCTTACTGGGGGCGCTGACGGACCCGCGAGTAGCCCAGGCATTGTTGGCGATGCACGGGGACGTCGCCGCTGACTGGAGTGTGGACAAACTGGCACGGCATACGCACATGTCGCGTGCCGCGTTCGCACGGCATTTCACGGGCGCCGTCGGCGTGGCTCCCATGGCTTATCTCACCCGCCTTCGCATGCAGGCGGCGCACGAGGCGTTGATCGACCGACGGATCACAGTGGCACAGGCGGCCGAAATCGCCGGCTACGCCACGGAAGCCGCGTTCAGCCGCGCCTTCAAACGTATATATGGTTCCTCACCAGGAACATACGCGTCCAACGCGCCACCGGCGACCCGAGGCAACCTGGATAAGACTCAAGCAGACATTGCGATTACCCCCTGACGTGTCGGCCGCCGGCGCCGGCGGGCATAGCGTCGCGTTGTACGTGGCCATCGTGTGAACCGGTCGGTACCGATTCAAGAACGATGTCAGCCATGACGAACCTTCCGATGTGCCCGCGTGTACCGGCCGAACGGGATTTCCGCCAAAAACGCAAGCTCAGCGATGCCGAGAACCACCAAGGACAAGACGTTTGGATGCAGAGACTCCACACCTACCGCAGACAGCAGTGACCAAAGCGCCGCCAGCACGAGGAGCGGCCCAGTGACGTAACAGTGCAGCCGTCCGCAGCGCCATGCATTGGCCACGCAGCTAGCGCCCATCGCGAAGGCGACGGTCCACAACCACGCCATACCGCGCAGTTACGCGCCGCCGGCAAACAGCAATGCGACCAGCAAATACCTCAGTAGCCGCGCCCCAAGGATCGTGAGCAGTTGAAAGAAATGCCAAACTTCCACGCTCAACTGGTCGGTAGTTACCACTTCCGGTTGCATCATCTCGGTGTCTGTGAACCGGGAGCAGTTCAGTCGGCGGCTCCCTGCAATAGAGTCGTGCAGATCCCGGTGCCGACCGGGGCAGGTTGCTACATCACTGTACGATGTCCCAATACGATGACCGTGGCACCCGTCAGGCAGATCGCCGCTCCGAAGACGTCCCAGCGGTCTGGTCGAACGCCTTCGACGACCCACAGCCACAATAACGAGGCCACGATGTAGACACCGCCATAGGCGGCATAAGCGCGCCCGGCTGCGGCGATATCTACCCGAGTCAACAGCCATGCAAAGAACGTCAGGGAAATGATGCCCGGCGCGATCCACCAACTTGATTGGCCATCACGAAGCCACGCCCAGAAACTGAAACAACCGGCAATCTCGAAGAATGCGGCGGCGATATAGACGATCGCGGTCTTGATCACCGGCGCTTCCTCCTGGCGGTCGAGCAATTCCCGTCAGACACGGTTCCTGCCATGTCTTTGAGGATCACGCAGTCCGGACCGCGGCCGCCCGGGCAAACGGCATCGCAGCGGTTGATGAAATCGGCCAGGCTGCGTTCGAGCCCTTTCAATTCCGCCAGTTTCTCTCGCACCGCATTGAGGTGAACCTGCGCGATGGAACGTGCCTCGGTGCATGATCGGTCCTGGTCCTCCGTCAGCGCGACAAGCGAGCGAACCTGCGCGATCGGAAAACCGAATTCGCGACATTGCCGGATGAAGGTCAATCGCCTGCTGTCGCGGTCGCCGTAGATTCGTTGACCGCCGTCGCGCCGGACCGGCACAGGCAGCAGCCCGATTTCTTCGTAGTAACGGATGGTGGGTGCATTCGTGCGGGTACGCTGCGCCAGCTCGCCGATTTTCATGACGTCGACCTCTTTTTCTGGAAAGGGCTTGAATCTCAAGTTACTTGAAGTCCTATCCTCTGTCCAACGCTGATTTGCCGGAACGAGGAACACACATGAAAGCCCACGAATCCCCCACTGAGCCGATTGCCTGCACGCTGGACGCTGACGCGCACCGGGAACGCCGTGCCTGGATTGCCGAACTCAACCGATCCGCGTTGCGAGGCGTCCGACGCGAGGGCGCGCGGCTGATCCTCACCTATGATTTGCAGGCGTGCGGCGGCGTGCGTGAGATGGTTCACCGCGAACAGAAATGCTGTGCATTTCTCCGCTTCGAGCTACATGAGAACGAGAATGCGGTGACGCTGGCGATCACTGCGCCGGACCGAGCGGGGGACACCCTTGACGCGCTGTTCGATCCTTTTCTGACGGGTCGGAACGCGGGTGACGATTGCACTTGCGCGGTGGCGACACGATGACCGGCGCTGTGCCACCGCCGCGCGGCAAGCGCGGCACCACTTTGGCCACATCGGCCGCAGGCGTCGCCGCGGCGGGTGCGCTCGCTTGTGCGGCATGTTGCGTTCTACCGTTCGCCTTGCCTGCAGCCGTGCTGGCCATTGCCGGCGGTGCGCTGGCCTGGTTCGCGGGTATCCGTGAAGAGGCGATCGTCGCGGCGATTGCCCTTGTCGTAACCGGCTGGGCTTGGGTCGTCTGGCGATCATTGCGCACAAGCAAGCGCCCCGCTGCCGCGACCATGCTGGTGATGTTCGCGGCCTCGGCGATGTTGGCCCTTGCTTATTCGTGGCCGGCCATCGAACCCGTCGCTCTCACCCTGCTCACTCCCCGATAGCTGTCCAGCCCTTGCTCAACACGCGGAGGAAAGAAAATGACTGATAACGAGTCTGACGGCCGCTCGTGGCTGAGAGCCATTGGCATCGGGATCGTCGTTGCCGTGGTGGCCGCGGCGGTGATGCTTGCATTGACCAAAGCCGGGGTATCGCCATTCCCCAAGCCACCTTCGCTCGCTTTCGCGGAAACCTTGCTTCACCATCCGATTCCCTTGCCGGTCGGACTGCTGTTCCACGTCGCCTACGTGACGTTCTGGTCGGTTGTCTTTGTACGCTATTTCCCACGGCGCAATCTCAGGACGGCACTGGCACTGGCGGGCGTGCTCTGGCTGGTGATCCTGATCGTATTCTTCCCGGTCGTGGGATGGGGGCTCGCGGGTCTCCACGTCAGCCCGAAACTCATCCCGGCATCATTGCTGCCGCATCTTCTGTTCGGATTCCTTGTCTGGGGACTGGACAAATATCTTCCGCGTGGGGCCCCCACGTCCTCCCACGCTGTTTGAGGAAGACATGCACCGATCAGCCGGCTGTTGCAAACCGCGCCGCCGGCCAGCCATCTGCCGGGGTTCGCGATAATCCTTTACGGCATCGGCCGCTCTTACTCCCATTCGATCGTCGCAGGCAGTTTCCCCGATAGGTCGTGCACCACGCGCGAGATGCTGCTCAGCTTGTCGACGACGCGTGGAAACTCATCCGAGAAAGACGATCAGTCGTGGCGAGCCTCCCGATGTGCCCGCGTGTACCGACCGAACGGAACCTCCGCCCCGTGCGCGAGCACCACGATGCCGAAGACGGCCAGCAACACGACGCCGGAGTGCAGCGGTACTACACCCATTGCCGATAACAGCGACCAGACCGCTGCCACCAGAAACAGTGGTCCCGTGATGTAGCAGTGGAGGCGCCCGCAACGCGCCGTATTGGCCAGACAACCCGCACCCATCACCGTGAAGGCGACGACCCACAACCCCGCCATGTCGCGCGGCCAGGCGGCGCTTGCGAACAGCAGGGCAGTCGGTAGATACCACAGCAGCCATGGCCAAGTGCCGCGGGTGAGATCGCGCGCGTTCTTTGATTCTTGAGCACACTCGACTTTCATCATCCACGCCCCGGGCTCGAAGTCTGCATCTAAACCCCGTACCCAAGTACGGTGTCAAGCGGTGCTGGGCAGGCCGATCCGCGAGTGCAACGGCCATCGCGACAAGGCTGCTGGAACCCAGTTCAGCGCGCGGCGTGTCGATGTCGGGCAGCCGGCTGCCGCTTGCGGATGGCTGGCGCGACACGTTTCAATGGGTGGGGATTCAATTCCAGGATCGGGCACTGCTCCGCGCCCAGGCACAAGTTCAACAGCAGACGCAACTCGTCGCGCAGGTGGCGCAGCGTGCGCAGCCGTTCGATCACTTCCGCCAGCTTGTCGTGCGCGAGTCGGCGCGCCTCCACGCGCGCGCTGGGCGGATGGTCACGCAACTCCAACAATTGCCGGATTTCCGCGAGCTTGAAATCCATCGCCTGCGCGCGTTTGATGAAGCGCAGGCGTTCCAGTTCCGCATCGGTGTAGGCGCGGCGGCCGCCACCATCACGCAGCGCGCGGCGCATCAGTCCGATGCGCTCGTAGTAGCGCAGGGTGTCGGCGCTCATGCCGACATGCTGGGCCGCTTCGCCGATCCGGCAACTGCTCATCGCAAATCACCCTTGTCGGTCGCCCAGGCGCGCAGACATTCCAGCGCGCGCGGGCCCTGTGCCACCAGCTTGCCGTTCATTACCAGCGCAGGCAGGCGCGTGATGCGCAGCCCGGCGGCGGCTTCCAGGTGTCGGGTTGCGTCGATCCAACGAATCTTTTCATCGCCATGGGCCGCGTCGGTGTTGCCGCAGGCGGTGCACCAAGGGTTGTAGTACAGCTCGACGGACACGGGCACGGGGGAGGGGAGGGCTTGACTTGGAGTCTACTCCAAGTCGGAAACTGTTTCTCGACGGCCTTGGCCGCCTGCCTGAACCGCGCTGCCGGTCAGCCGGCGCGAGCCGTTCCTGACCGGTTGCCGATCGACTTCGGCGTGCTGGCGCGGTCGCCGCAGCCGGCTTGATTTCGCAATGGAGGTGTCTTGATGAACGTTTCCGCGACCATCGCTCCCGTACCCTGGAGCGAAGAACCCACCCGCGATCCGCACCGCCGGCGAGTGCGTGCCCACATCGGTGGACTGCACTGCTCGCTGTGTACCGGCACCATCGAGAAAGCGCTCGGCCGGCTGCCGGGGGTGCAGCAGGTTTCGGTCAGCCTGACCCACGAGCAAGCGCTGGTCGAATTCGATCCGGGTCAAACCCAAGCCGATCGCTTGATGCGTACGCTGACCGACATCGGTTACACGCTGTCGGATCCGCGCAAAGTGGAACCGTTCGAGGCTCAGGAGCGCGCGCTGGCGCGCGAACGCAACCGGTTCCTGGTGGCCCTCGGCACAAGCCTCGCTGCCATCGGCCTGATCGCCAACCCGGCAAGCGGCTGGGCACTGGGCTTGTCGGGCTTCGTATTCGCCAGCCTGATCGCGTTTGCGTTCGCGGTGTTGAAGAACCGCGGGCCGCTTCAGGCCAGCGCGGGAGCCGTCGCGCTGGCCGCGCCGGGGATCGCGCTGTTCTTGCTGCGCTTCGGCGACATACTCAGTCGTGTCGTGCCGTGGCTCACCGGTCTGCTTGCGCTGGCGCTTATATTCGGCCTTGGCGCGCACATCCTGCGGATGGCGTTCCAGGCGCTGCGTCGGGGCATTCTCAATCAGCACGTGCTGGTCGAGATCGGCGCGCTCGCGGGCTTGAGCGGCGGCGTGATCGGTCTCGTGACACGGTTACCCGGTTATCCGACCGCGCCATTTTTCGCCGTCGCGGTGCTGGTCCTGACCTATCACATTTTTTCCGAATGGCTGTCGTTGATCGTCAAGACGCGCGGCTCGCAAGCCGTCAAGAAGCTGCTCGACCTGCAGCCTGACACGGCGCGCGTGCTCCGCGATGGGTGCGAACAGGAGATGCGGATCGAAGAGGTCCGCGTGGGGGATCGCGTGCGCATCAGGCCCGGCGAACGCATCCCGGTAGACGGCGACATCGTGGAGGGCCGTTCTGCGGTGGACGAATCGCTGATTACCGGAGAACCGTTGCCGGTGGAGAAACAGGTGGGTGGCACCGTGGCCGGCGGAGCCATCAACGGCATCGGCACGCTGGTCGTGCGCGTCACCGCGATCGGCGAGGAAAGTTTTCTGCAGCTGGTGGTCAAGAGCGTCGAGGACGCGCGCGCCCTCAAGCCTGGCCTGTTGCACATCGTAGACCGGGTGCTGCGCGTCTATACGCCGACGGTGCTCGGCATCGCCGCACTCGCCTTCATCGGCTGGCTGGTCATACCGGTGCTGCTCGGTTATCCGCTCGACATCCAGCGCGCGGTGTTCGCGGGACTGTCCGCACTAGTGATGGGCTATCCCTGCGCTGTCGGCATCACGGCGCCGCTGTCGATCGTACGCGGCTCGGCGGACGCAGCCGAGCGCGGCATCCTGATGCGCACCGGTGAGGCTTTCGAGGGCTTCCGCCGGGTGACGACGGTCGTCTTCGACAAGACCGGTACGCTGACCGAGGGCAAACCGACGTTGCACGAAATCGTGCCCCATGGTGTTCCGGAGGAGGAACTCATCGCGATGGCCGCGGCGGTGGAATCCGCGTCCGAGCACCCGCTGGCGCAGGCAGTGGCGCAGGCGGCTTTCGAGCGTGGCCTCGCGTTGCCGGAGGTCGAAGATTTCGAGGCGGTAGCCGGGAAGGGTGTGATCGCCCGACTCGGTGGGTCGCCGGCCGCCGAAGCGGTGCTATCCGGCAGCCCGGCCTTTCTGGAGGAACGCGGCATCGACATCGCACCTTTGCGTGCACGCATCGAAGCGCTGCAAGCAGCCGGTCGCACGGTGATCGGCGTCGCCCGCGGCGCTGCGTTGCTCGGCATCCTGGCGCTGGGCGATGCCCTGCGGAAGGATACGCGTGAGACGGTCGCGCAGCTCAAGGCCGCCGGGGTGCGGGTCGTCTTGCTCACGGGTGACAACGAACGCGCGGCTCAGCGCGTCGCGGCCCAAGCCGGCATCGAAGAGGTGTACGCCGGAGTGCTGCCGGAGCACAAGGCGGAAACGATTCGCGCCCTGCAACGGGAGGCGCATGTGGCGATGGTCGGTGATGGCATCAACGATGCGCCGGCACTGATGCAGGCCGACGTCGGCATCGCGATGGGGACCGGCACGGATATCGCGATCGATTCCGCGGACATCATCATCCTCAACGCCCAGCTTCACGGCGTGCTCGACGCCTATGCCATCAGTCGCCGTAGCTACCGCAAGATGGTGCAGAACATCACGCTCGCCTTCCTGTTCAACGGCATTGGCGTGCCTATTGCGGCCAGCGGGTTGATCTATCCCGTGTGGGCGATGATCGCCATGGCAGGCAGTGTCACCGCGATCTTCATCAACTCGTTGACGGGCCACGCCAACCTGTTCTTCGGAGCCGTCAGTGGCTTCGGATCGCCGCAACCGGCCACGGCCGGAGCGAAAGCCTGACGGGCCGGGCCGAAGCATGCGACGAAGTTGATGATTCGGTACCGGTCACGATGACTAACCCCGGAAAAGCAGCGTAAGCGCAAATCAGCCAGCGGAGAAAAAAACACCATGTTCAAATCGGTTTCACTCAAAGTTGTCGGCGATCCTCAACTGCATTGCGAGAGCTGCGAGCAGCGCGTGGTTCGGGTCCTGAAGACCCTCGCAGGAGTGCAGCAAGTCAGCGCAGATGCTTCGACGCAGCGCATCGAAGTCCTGTTCGACCTGGCCCAAGTCAAACCGGCAACCATCGTCGAGCGACTTGGCCTGTTGGGCTACACGACCGAGACCGCGGCACCGATGGCGCATCCGCAGGTTCAACAGACTTCAGGCGCAAGGCGCTCCTGATGCCACCGGCCACGGCATCGAACGCGCAGGGCACGGACTGGATCCGGCCGGCCGGTGCGACTGCGGTCCTCCTGCTGATGGGCGTCGGGGGCTATTTTCTGTATTTGCACGCGGGTGTCCTGCTTCAGCACGGCCGCACGCTGCCGCCCGCGCTCCTGCTCGCTCTGGCCCTGGCGGGCGGGGCGGCGTCATTCTTTTCGCCTTGCAGCATCGCCATCACGCCGGCGTTTCTGGCCTACCTCACCGTAGGCGCGCCGCCTGACGAGAGCACACGCAGCTTCTCGCGGCCCCTGGTTTTCGCGGCCGTACTGGTCGCGCTTGGCATCGTGGTGTTCTATTCCCTCGCTGGTGCCGTCATCGGCTTGGTGGGGAGCGTCGCGTACAACTATTTGGTCTATTTCATCCCGGTGGTGGGTGCTGTTTTCCTCCTGCTTGGCATACTGATCTTGCTGGAGCGCACCGGTTTGCTGTCGTTCCTGGAGCGCTGGAATCCGGCCAATCGGCTGTATGTCCGACGCGAGAGCGGCGTCGTTCCGACCCGGATGACCGGGAAGCGCACGCTCTTATCTTTCGGGTTCGCCTACGGCGCCGCCTCGCATACCTGCTCGCTGCCGATCTTCCTTGGCATTCTGCTGTTGCCGCTGGTGGCCGGCAATTATGTGCTGGCCGTGCTGTCCGTCCTGGTTTACGGCTTTGCGATCGCGGTCCTGGTCGTGGTGATGATGTTGCTTGGGCAGCGCGTATTCGCTGCTACGCGCCGAGCGGGCGCATGGCTGATGCGGGTCGCGGCCGTGCTGTTTATCGGCACAGGCGGGTTTCTCTTCTATTACTTTGCCCAGAACTACGGTACCTATCTCGGTCGGGCTCCGACAACCTCGGCAGTTGCCGCGGCGGTCCCCGTGCGCCGCTTCGATTTGATCGAAGGTGCCGACGCCACCGGCTATCCCTACCAACCACGCACCCTCGTCATTCCGGCCAGGCAAACCGTCGACGTGGCAGTCACCGACCACATCGGCGGCTGCCTGTTGCGCACCGTTTTTGAAGGTCTCGGTCCCCGCGGGCATGCGGCCGAGGTCACGGTGCCGGTGGGAGCAACACGGGTCGTCCACCTTAATGCGCCCCGTCCTGGGCGCTACGCATTCCACTGTGGGGGCGACATGTATTCGGGTACGGTGGTGGCACGATGAAGACGCACGCCAGATGTTCGCCAAGGAAACTGTATCTGGCGATCGAACAGGGCGGTTGGTACTGCCGCGCCCCCTGTGATGCTTACGGTTGACCGATAGGCCTGGAACCCGGAGCTTGCAATGCAAGCCCAGTTACTGTGATCGCGGATGCGTGATCCGGAGCACCGGTCTGCCTGCCAGCGCCTCGAGCGGGAAGTAGGCCTTGTGCGTGGGCGAATCCACGGCCACCACATGCGCATTCGGACCGAGTGTCCCTTGGCCGAGTTTCTCCACCGTATGGCCTTGCACCCGGAACAGCGACACCACGCCGCTTTCGCTGGCGACGTACAGTAGTCCCAGGCGATCATCGAAAGCGAGCACATCCGGATCGTTGCCGACCGAAAACGTCGCTGTAACCTGCATCTTACGCATATCGAGCACCAGCAGCTTGTCATTGCCCTCGCAGGCGATGAAGGCCAAGCGTTCGGATGGATCGATCAGCAGGCCGTGGTTGCCCTTGGCACCCGGCAACGGGTGCCGCGTGATCAGCTTGTCGGAAACCGGGTCGATCTCTGCCAGATCATTGCGCGTCTGCACGTTGGCGAAGATGTGCCTGGAAACCGGATCATATTGGGTGTTGCCGACTTCTCCGCCAAGCGGAATTGTGGCGATCCGCTTGTTCGTGGCCACGTCGATCACGGTATCGGTCGCGCCGGTTTCGTCAGAGACGAACAGTTTGTTGACGCCGGGTGCGTAGGCGATGCCATCGGGATAAACGCCAGCGGGTACGTGTGCGGTGATCTTCAAGGTGTTCTCGTCGATCGCCACCAGCTGGTTGGTACCGGTCGCCGACGCGTACACGCGACCCAGTTCCGGAATCGCAAGCACGCCGTGCACGCGACTGACATCGGGAATGGTGGCGACCACCTTGCTGCGCCGCGTGTCGAATACCACTACCGCGTTGTCGCCCAGATGCGCAAGGAACAGCAGGTGCCTGGTGGGGTCGAGGCTTTCGTAGTCCCAACGCGTGGATCGGCCTGGCAACGGTACGTCGGCGATTCTTTTCAGTGGCAAATGGCCGGGGCCATCGGCCTCGCTGCAGGCGGGCGCGCCTAATAGCGTCGCCGATAGGAACAGGGCAAAGCCTATCCGCAGGAGATTGAAGCTTGCCATGCCATTCACTCGTCGAGGCGATCCATCATACGCCAAGCCGCCGCTCTTCCGACGGCTTGAGATGCCGGAACTGCGCCAGCAGCAGGACGTCGTAAACAATTTTGAGGAAGCCGCAGATCAACAGCGGCCAGGCGAACGCAGAGGCGGCAAACAACGCGCCCGCCATTGCCGGACTTGCGGCTGAAGCGAGACTGCGCGGTACGGACGTGAAGCTCGCAGCAGCAGGCCGTTCGGCCTCGGTCACCACGGCCATCACGTACGATGAGCGGGTCGGCACGTCCATCTGCGAGAGCGCGGCGCGCACCAGCAGCAACGCCAACGCCAATCCGAGCGTGGGCGCCAGCGCCGCCAGGATCAGCGCGACGCTGGAAGGGATATGCGTGAACACCATCGTATTGACCAGCCCGAAGCCTTGCGACAGGCGTGCCGCCACCGGATACGACAACGCCGCCAGCAAACTTGTGCAGAAAAAGAACAAACCGGCGGCGGCGAGCGAGAGATGAAACCGCTGGAACAGCCACAAGGCGAGCAGCGACTGCACCACGAAACCGCCCGCGAACGCATCCAGGCTGAACAGTGCGGCCAACCGGATCACGATGGAACGCGAAGGTCCCAGCGACGCCGAAGGTGCCGTGTTTGCGGGAGCCGCCCGTTGCGGCAGGCGCGCATAGAGCAAACGTCCCGCCACGCCGAGCAACGCGTACAGCAGGAACATCCCGCGCATCGCGCTCAGCCGGTCGAATCCGAGCGGGGCCATCAACTCGGGTGCGCCCGCGACCAGCGCGCCTATGGCTGCGGCCAACGCGCCAGCCAAGCTGTAACGCGCAAACATCCGGGTGCGGTCCTGGTCACCTGCTTCCTGCGCCAATGCCGCGTGTTCCAGCGGCACGAATACGCTGACGTTGCCGGCGGATGGATTGATCGTGCCCGCGAATGCAATCACCAGCAGCACCGCGTAGTCCCGGGAGGCGGCGAACGCGAGTCCGGACGCCACCATCAACCCGGCCGCAATCGGCAGCAGCCGGCGGTAGCCGTAGCGCACTCCCAACAAACCTGCGCCAATCGTCAGGCAGGCCGAACCCGACAGCGACACCGTGGCGAGCACACCGACCCCCAGCGGCGTGAAGCCCAACGCCAGCAGGTAAGCCGGTAGCAGGATCGCGACGAAGCTGTCACCGAAGTCGCGCAACGCGCGCGCGGCAAACAGGCAGTTCAGCGGACCGAGCGTCCGTCCGGGCATCCCGGCTACTTCGTTCATCGAAGCACCATGGTTCAATAGCAACGATAACTTTGGTGTAGCATACGCTACATGGGCGTAAAGCTCTCCACTTGGCTGATACTGGTGGTGTCGCTGCCAGGGCGCAACCAGACGCCTCGCATGCGGCTGTGGCGCGCGCTGAAGGGCGCCGGCGCGGCGATGCTGCGCGATGGCGTGTACGTGCTGCCCGAAAGCGATGGAGCAAGGGCGCTCTTCAAGGCCCAGGTTGACGAGGCGGGCCTCGCCGGCGGCAGCGCGCATGTGGTGGCGTTCTCCTCGGCCGATCCGAAACAGGAAGCTGAACTACGGGCCGCCTTCGATCGCACCCAGACTTATGCGCAAGGGCTCGAACGGCTGGCAGCCTTGTGCCGAGCGTTGCGGAAGCTCGCTGAAGCCGAGGCGCGCAAGCGACTCACCGCGTCCCGGCGCGAGCTGGAAGCAGTGGCCGCGATCGACTTCTTTCCGGGCGTGGCGCGTGCGCAGGTGGAGACTGCACTGGCCGACGCCGAACACGCGCTCAACGCGCAGTTCGCGCCCGACGAACCGCAGGGAAAGAAAACGACAATTCCGCATCGCCGCACGCAGGACTACCGCGGCCGGGTATGGGCCACCCGCCGACACCTGTGGATCGACCGTGTCGCTTCGGCCTGGCTGATCCGCCGCTTCATTGATCCGCGCGCCGAATTCCGTTGGTTGAAGAAGCCGGCCGATTGCCCGAAGCGGGCGATCGGTTTCGATTTCGATGGCGCCGAGTTCAGCCACGTCGGCGCGCGCGTGACCTTCGAAGTCCTGGCCGCGAGCTTTGGTCTCGATCGTGATCCGCGCCTGACGCGGTTGGGGCGCCTGATCGGTTATCTCGACATCGGTGGTGTACCCGTGGCCGATGCCGCCGGCTTCGCCAGCATCATGGCGGGTGCGCGTGCCCGCCACGGCGAGGACGACAACGCGCTGCTGGCAGACATGTCGACCGTGCTCGACTGCCTGTATGCGGCCTATTCCGAAACGGAAGGAGACTCATCATGAACACTCACAATGCGCACCTCTCCGCACGTTCCTTGTGGACGTTGATGGTCATCGCGGGATTGGCCCTCGCGTGCGGTTCCGCGGCCGCCGCTTCGCTGGATGCTGCGGCGATCGGCAAGGCCGCGGGCACGAAGGCAACGGTCCAGAAGGACGGTGTAGTGAAAATCGGTTGGAGCCGCAGCGACGTGTCGGTCACGGTGGACGGCATGCGCCTGCCGCCGGCTGCGGGCCTGGGCTCCTGGGCCGCGTTCGCGCCGATGGGTACCCAGGCCACGGTGATGGGCGATACCGTGGTGTTCCAGGACGAAGTGGATGCAGCAATGGATGCCGCGTTTGCGCATGGCCTCCATGTCACCGGTTTGCACAATCACTTCTTTTACGATCAGCCGAAGGTGTACTTCATGCACATCGAGGGCGAGGACTCCGCGACTGCACTCGCTTCCGACGTCAAGGCCGTGTGGGATGCGATCAAGGCGGTGCGTGCAGCGCGCCCGCAACCTGCTGAAGGGTTCGGCGGCGCGGTACCAAAACCTGGCAAGCTCGATGCCGATACGCTTGCCAAGATCGTGGGCCATCCGGTAGCCGCGAATAATGGTTCGCCGAAGTTCACCATCGGCACCACGGGCCACATGCACGACGAGACGATCGGCGCTTCGATGGGACTGACCACCTGGGCGGCCTTCAGCGGCAGCGATGATCTGGCGGCAATGGACGGCGATTTCATCATGCGCGCCGATGAGGTGCAGCCGGTATTGCGCGCGTTGCGCAAGGCAGATATCCATGTCGTCGCCTTGCACAACCACATGATCGGCACGCAGCCGGACTTCTATTTCACCCACTTCTGGGGCAAGGGCAAGGCCGCCGACCTGGCGCGCGGATTCCGCGCTGCGCTGGATGCACAGGCTGGCGCGGCGGCACGCGTTCAGCCTGGGCGATGACAAACCAATTGAAACAAGGAGTACCCGGTGCGCGAATTCGTCATCGTTGGCATTGCCGTTTTCGCCGCGGCGTGCTCAGGTCCGAAGCGCTTGTCAGAGCGCTGGCCGGTACACAGATTTGCTACGTTCTCCTTACGTCGTGCATTGTCTCAACGCCTGCGACGCATGTCCCTTTAAAATCCGAATCGGCACTGTCGACAGGAGAACACCATGAATGACCCCCAGAACCCCAATCACCCCGGTAAGCCTCCCCATAATCCCCCTGATGGCCACCCGCCCGGTCCTCCCGCTGGCCGTCCTCCCGGCTCTCCTGGTGGCCGTCCACCTGGTCCGCCCATACCGCCAAAGCCGCCGCGTCGCCATGTCGGCTGACCAAGTGTGAGCAACCCGAAGTCTATGCCGCTCCCGAATTGGGAGCGGCGGTTCCCAGGTTTGCTGCAGCGTGAATTGGATGCACTGCACACGCGAGCCACCAGACTCGAACATTCAGTCAGCCCTGAGGGCTACTGGGTTGTTGATCTCGATTGGCCCCTGGACGGATCGATTGTCCATTTAAAGGCGACGTACCCTGACACTTTTCCTTCGATGCGACCGCACGTTCGTCTCGTTGATGGGAAAGAGCCACGCCCAATCCGTCACCTGCATCCGACCGAAGGCGTGATCTGTTTGCTCGGCAGGTCCTCCAATCAGTGGCATGCCGGTCTCACCTTGGCTGATGTTCTGCGAGAGCAGCTTGCAAACGCGCTCAATGACACCGGTGATCAGGACCCACAGGGTGAGCCCGCGGACTTTTGGTGGAACACCACAGCGCTGAAGGACTCCTATTGCCTCGTCGATAGCGGATGGACGCTAGGGGAGGCTTCCTCCGGCTCGCTGGATTTGCGCATTGCGCTCGGACCGCCAGCACCTCTGTCTCCAGCGTCACCAGTGCCACTTCCCCCCACAGTACGCGCAACTGTGATGGCAGTGCGAGACGCGCAAGGTCAACCACTCGCGGTTTGGGAGGGACCGCTGCCGCAAGTTCTGAAGGATGCGCGGACAATAACGGCTCCTTGGGCGCGATCGTCCGAAACCCTGCTGCCACGGGCGGATATCGGCAGCCAATTGCACACGCTACGTGATACTTTCGCGCTGGAGGGGAAACCGCAAAACCTTGGAAATGGGCGCGCAGTACGCCCCTTCATTCTCGCTCATCCGATCGAAATAGGGGTCAATGCCCGCGGCCTTGGTTGGATCATGGCGCTGGAGGTGGGGCACCCCAAAGCCTTTCGTCCGAGCGACAAAGGTCGAAAGCGACGTCCGCTCTACCAATACCTTATCCCCGTCCTGCGTGCCGGCCCCGATGATTTGAGGGTGCGGGCGCCCACAGCATCACGGCTGCGGAAAAAGCATGTCGCAATTTTTGGTTTGGGCGCAATCGGAGCACCAGTCGCGTTGGAGCTTGCCCGAAACGGGTGCGGGCGACTTCATCTCATCGAGCATGACTCGGTGGAGCCTGGAAACACGGTCCGCTGGCCAATTGGTGTTTCGGCCTGGGGACGACGCAAAGTTCTGGCTATCGCTAATTTCATCGCCGGCGAGTATCCAGGAACCGAAGTCTTCCCTCACCAACAAATGATTGGCGCGATCAACAACCCTCCAGATTCGACCGTGCTGGATGAGGTGCTTGGCGACGTTGCCCTGGTGATCGATGCGACAGTAGCTTGGGGCGTCACCCAATGGCTGGAAATCCTTTGCCGGGAGCGAGGGATTCCGCTGCTCCAACCCTTCGCCACACCAACACTGGAAGGAGGAGCAGTTGTTCGGCTTACCAGTTCAGGCGGTTGCCTGGTGTGTCTGGAACACGCATGGGATCAGGGCGAGATCGTTCGGCCACCTGGCTCGCTCGAGGAAGACGATGTTCTCACCCAGCCCATTGGCTGTTCCGAACGGACATTCACGGGTGCAAGTTATGATCTCCAAGAAGTCTCCTTGCAAACGGTGCGCCTCGCCGTTCAGACCTTGACGGCAGCCGAGCCAGCTTTTTCGCTTATTCAGACCTTGAGTCTGATTGATGCGAATGGCAAAACGGTCCCGCCTCAATGGCGCGAAGATCCGCTGCCACGGCATCCAAAGTGCACCTGCCAACCACAGCGCATTCCATGAACATACAGTTGGTATATTTGCCTCAGGCAGTGCTTTCCACATGTCGCGAGGAGGCCGAGAAGCATTATCCATTTGAGTCCGGCGGAACCTTCATGGGCTACATTCAGGAGGACTACGCTGTCGTGGAAGCTCTCATTCCGCCGGGCCCCAAAGCGGAGCGAACTCGCTATGGCTTCGCTCCGGACCATGAATGGCAACTTCTAGAGATTGCCCGCCGCTATGAACAATCGGGGCGACGCACTACATACTTGGGAGATTGGCATAGCCATCCCAATGCAGGTTCTGGTGAGCTCAGCGCCAAAGACCGCGCCGTACTACGTCGGATCATTCGAACCGAGGATGCCCGCTGCTCGAATCCGCTTATGGCTATTCTCTGGGGCAGCTCAACCTCTCTGTGGTCACTTTCGGTCTGGAGTGCTTGCCTCGCACGGCGAACGGTCATCGGTCGCGCGCTTTCGGTTCACTCGGTGCGCTGCATCGCAGTAAAAGAGGCCGCTTGAACGGCGTTCTCAGCGACTTGTGCACGCGCCCTGGTATTCAGTTATTGCGCCGTTGCTCGATTCACACCAGTTATGCCACGGGTTCTACCTCCATGAAGGATGTCGGGTAAGACCAAGAACTTCTGATGATCCAGCCGTCGCTGCATGACCGATACAGGCGCGCTCACAGGAACTCGTATTCAATCTGCGCCAGCCATGTGCGGCGGGGCGCGTCGTCATTGATGCCTTGCAACAGCCCGATCCGGTATTCGAGGTTGCTGGTGGTGCCCGGCACGTGCCATTCACCGCGTACCACCGGACCGATCTGGTAGGCGTGATCGTCAGGCCTTCCGTAGAACTCGATGCCTGGCTGGAAGGCTGCCGACAAGGCGTAGGTTCCGGAGTAGCTGTAGCGAAATTCGTAATGGCGGCTTGCGCCGGCACCGATCTCTTTTTCCCAGATCAGGTTCAGGCGATGGTCGAAGCGACCATCGGTTTTCTCGAATAGAGGCCCGAATTCGAGCCTGTCCTTCTCGCCCTTCGTGATCGGCAGTTCCAGCGAAGCGAGAAACCCAACGTCGACCCAATACTGGCCAGGTTGGGTGAACTGGAAAGTGTTTTCGAACTCGTTCCCCTTCAGGCCCTCGCTCTCGCCGGGATTCTTCGCGTATTCGGCCACGTAGATCTCGGGTTTCCACCAACCCGTGAAGGCGTGCGAGAACGAAAGCTCGCTCGCGGCCAGGCCGTCGAAAGCGGGCCGGCCGTCGCTGGTGTAGAACCCGCGCAGTTCGATCTCGGACTGACCCTGGTTGATATGCGGCGAGTAGACGATGAAATCATCAGCTTGTGCTGCGGTGCTGGCCCCAATGGCCAGTAACGCGCATAGTGCGTGGGCTCGTCGTGGCCAAGCTCGCGACGGCATCGGATTCGTTGCGTGGAACATGTGCGGACTCCCTATTGATTGAATGGGGGACACAGCCCCTCTGGTCGCGGCCGTGCCGCAACGTGGAAACAAAACGGAGGGATGGAGGGAAGCTTTTTAAGCCTGCTGATCGGGCGCGGCGCGCGACCCGACGGGCGGGGCCGCTTGTGGCGGCCTCAGGTGTGCGCGTGCGCGCGCTGTGGCCATCCGCGTCGCCGTCAACCGCATCCCCAAGAGCAACACCGCGGCGGTGACCAGCCAGAACACCAGTTGCATCCCCGCCGGGCGTGCCTCGTACCCCACCAGCACGTGCAATGCTTGTCCGACCAGCGAGCCGTTGCTGAGCAGCCACGACGTATTCCAGAGCTGGTTGCTCCAGGCCGGCAGGCAGTTGGCCTGGATCAGGAAACCTGCTGCGGTCGAGGACAGGCCGGCCGCGAGCAATACCAGCATCCAGTTGGTGGCGGTAAAGAAATGGCGGATCGGAATCCGCAGCAGACCGAAGTAGAGCGCAAACCCCACTGCCACGCCGCCGGCGAGACCCAGCGGCACGCCAGTCAGGAGGTCCACTTGTCCTGCGCCGCTGGCTGCCATACCGTACAGGAACAGCACGATCTCGGAGCCTTCGCGCAACACCGCCAACGCGACTACCGCCAGCAGCATGGCCACTGAGCTCGAGCCGGCCTTCACCGAATCGGTGACCTGCTGCATGTGCCGGACCATCTCCTTGCCGTGGCTGGACATCCATGTCACGTGCCAGCCGATCATCACCACCGCCGCCAGCAGCACGCTGGCGTTAAACAGCTCCTGGCCCGAACCGCCGACGGCTTCCTCGATCACGCCAGCAAAGATCGCAACCACGATCGCACCGATCACGCCCAACGCGATGCCGCCGCCGATGAAGGTGCCGCGCCTCGCTACGCCGCGCGTGGCGGCGGCGACCACGGTCACGATCAACGCCGCTTCCAGGACTTCCCGAAACACCAGCAGTGCGACACCCAGCATGTGAGCTACTCCACGATCAGGACGCCGCGAGCGGTGTCCTGGTGAAAGTCATCGAAAAACTTGTATTGGCCCTTGTCCAACGGACCGACGAAGACCGTCACGGTATTGCCGGGCGTGACGATCTTCTCGCGATTGAAGTCGCTGCTCTCGAACTCGGACGGCGTGCCGTTCTCATTGGTCATCAGGACCTTGAACTTGGTGTTGGCCGGCACCTTCAGGATGGACGGTACGAATTGTTGGTTCCGGATAACCAGTTTGTATTCGGGCATGTCGCCGGCTTGAGCTGCTGGCCCGGCCAGCAGTCCAAGCAACGTCAATCCAACGGCCCAGTGTTTGCGGGTCATACGCCAACTCCTTGCAATGCCATGGTGGCCACGGGTTGCAAATGCTAATCGTTCGTATTTGCAAATACAAGAGGGCATCGTCTTGCCGATTGTTCCTTGGGCCCTCGCATCGAAATGTCTTTGACACGGTCCCAGGTCATGCGGTCTCGCCGCTACTGCGTATGCATTCAGCGCGTCGACTCGTCGCGTTTTTCGTGCGGCCGCACAGCCCAACCCGCCCAGCGCTTCATGTAAGCGCGATTCCCCATTGGGGCGCTGCCTTTCGTTAGAGCCCCGGCACTGTGCGGTAGCACATGGCGCCATCAATAGCCCTTGTCGTCCATGCTGATCGCGATCTTGTGTTCCTTGAACAAGAAAGGCGGTGAGCGCCTCGCTTGTCGCAGTAAGGACTCCGAGCACGAACACTGAGGTTTCCGGATCGGTAGCGGGGTGGCCCTTCCGTCAAGATGCGATCAACAGATTTTCAAATTTCCCCCAAGGGCTCGCCAGCGGCCGATCCAATACACGTGTCCACATCCTGCGCATCAAGGGGCTTCTATGTCGGTCTAGGCATCGCAGCTAAGCGTAACCAAAGGAGCGCGCCGCAGCCTTCGATATCGGCTGGCGTGCCCCACACAGGACGGACATGTGTGGCGGTTTGTGCCGGCTCTCCGCGCTTTCATCACCCAAAGCTGGCCATTGCAAGATGGACTTACAAAAGCCGCACGATGCGGCAGTCGACTGCGTGCGCAAGAGCAATCGAGCAAATTCCCACAGCACCCCTGCCGGGTCAGGGGCGTTGTCGATGTGGCTTAAGCGGCATTACACGCCGACATTTTCTCGAGGCTGGGTAGAACTCGCGATCACGGCCATTCCGTTCGTGCTTATCTGGTACGCCATGTATTGGGCGGCAGCACACAGTCACTTGTGGCTATACGCAGCACTGCTGCCGTTTGCCGCAGGTTTCCTTGTTCGGCTTTTCATCATTCAGCACGATTGCGGTCATCGCGCGTTTTTCCCTTCGCGACGTGCCAATGACTGGCTCGGTCGGTGCCTGGGAGTACTTACGCTCACCCCCTACGCGCATTGGAATCGAGCTCATGCTCTTCACCATGCTACCTCCGGCAATCTCGACCGGCGAGGCGTAGGCGATATCGATACGCTAACGGTGTCGGAATACCGCGAACGATCGCGTTGGCTTCGGTTGCGCTATCGGATCTACCGAAATCCGCTGCTCATGTTCATCATTGGCCCAGCTTTCGTATTTCTGCTACAGAACCGCATCCCCGTGGGGTTTTTTCGAACGGGTTGGCGGCACTGGGCAAGTACCCTTGGGACGGATGTGTCGATTGCAAGCGCGGTGATCCTAGCGAGTTACTGGCTCGGCCTGGGGTCGTTTCTGATCGTACAGGGGCCAATCATGTTATTGAGCGCGTCGGTGGGTGGGTGGCTGTTCTATGTGCAGCACCAGTTCGAAAACACCTGCTGGTCTCGCGGAAGCGAGTGGGACTTTCGAGACACTGCGTTGCAAGGCAGCTCGCACTACGATTTGCATCCGGCCTTGCGCTGGTTCACAGCGAATATCGGCATGCACCACGTCCACCATTTGTGCAGCCGGATTCCGTTTTATCGGCTGCCGGAGGCGATCACGCGCCTTCCGGAACGTCATGACAAAAATCGTTTGACCCTGTGGCAAAGCTTCAATTGCGCCAAACTGGCGCTTTGGGATGAGGAGTCGCAGCGTCTAGTTTCGTTTCGCGAAGCCGCTCGGATGATCTAAGAATCAACGCTGCGAGAGAACATCCCCTCGAGTCAGCCGTGCGCAATGGCACGTTCACCGGGATCACCGATGCACTGATGATGGCGGCGTGGCTAATCGACTGCCCGTTGTTCCGCGTGCGCGGCCTTCCAAACTTCGCGGGCCGCATCTGCGTTCATGACCATGATGCCAATACCCACGATCAGATCGGGCCATGCGGAGCGTGTGAGCGCCGTTACGCCGCCAGCCGCAATGATGGCAATACTCGCAAGGACGTCGTTGCGAGCCGAAAGGAACGCTGCCTTGGTCAGACTACCTTGGTGTCGTCGGTAGCGTACCAACATCAATGCGCACGTGAGATTGATGACCAGCGCACCCAAGCCGGTTACGCTCAGCGGAATCGGAGCGGGCGCTACCGGGACATGAAACTTGGTCCAGATCGCCCAGATGGCTGCGACTGCCGGGATCAGCAGGACGCCCGCCAATCCCATGCCTACTCGGGCCTGGGCCTTGGGGTTCCAGCCAAGCGCGATCAGGATAAGCAGATTGACTGACGTGTCTTCGAGGAAATCGACGCTGTCGGCGAACAGTGACACCGAGCCAATCGTGAGGGCGACAGCAAATTCGATACCGAAGTAGGCAAGGTTAAGCAAGGCGACAGCCAGTACAACACGACGGAGCATCAGATGTCCTTCGGATTCATGTGGCGAACTGTTCAAAAGCGTGCCCTCGGCGGCGCACAGAAATTCGGCCCCCCACAGGTTACTTCCAACCATGAGTTCGCCTTCCAACTGGCTACACGTTTCGCCTCAATTCAGCGGAACTGGTTTAGGAATCCCCATATAGGAACGCCGTATGCGGAGCTTGACGTATTCGGCGGTTGTGAGCACGATGATCACCAGATCGAAGATCGTCAGTGCCACGAAGCCGAACGAAGGCCCACTCGTCCATACGTGATAGATCTGGTACGCAGCAAACGCGGCGGTCAGCACGATCAAACCGGGGTATGCCCACAATCTGCCCCGCAGTATTTCCGCCACCACGATCGCTTTTGCGATGCCGTGTGAAAGCAGGTAAATCGCGGCAAACACCACTGCGTCCTGCTTGAAATGCGCAGCCCAGTGCACCACGTGCGTGGCGACGAAATCGTTCGGGTCTTCGCGCAACTCGGGCGTAAAGAGGATTCCGGCCCAAGCCTGTAACTGTTGCGGGCTCACGAACAGCAGCCACAAACCTCCAACAAGCTCACTGATAGCATCGATTGCCTTCAGCCCAATGCCGACTGCAAAGGCCTTGTCGAGCGCAGTTTGGCCACGAAAGCCGATCAAGTGACGTTCACTCAGATGCCGCCAGTGAATCACGCGTTGTAGACGATGCCGTGAGATCATCATGTTTGAGCCAACGTGCGGCGAACGTCGGCAGCACCAGCAGGTTGAGTGCGGTCGAAGTCAGCAGCCCCCCCAGGATGACCGCAGCCATCGGTCCTTCGATTTCGTTGCCGGGCGCACCCGAGGTGAACGCGAGCGGCGCCAGGCCCAGCGCCGTCACCAGCGCGGTCATCAGGATCGGCACCAAGCGTTCGGCGGCGCCGCGCTGCACCGTATCAACCGTCCACGGTTGGCCTTCGACAACGACCAGGTGCCGGTAGTGCGACACCAACATGATCGAGTTGCGGACACTGATGCCGAACAAGGTGACGAACCCAACCAGACCGCCCAACGTCAACACACCACCCGTGAGCAACGCCACCGCGATGCCCCCCACCAATGCAAACGGCAAATTGACGAGTACCAGCGCCACCACTCGCACACTCCTCAATGCAAGATAAAGCAGGAGCACGACGCCGACAGCCGCGAGCAGGCTATGCACGAGCAGTTGCAAGGTGGAGGCCGCCTGGGCGCTCGCAGCGCCGGTAAAAACCGGGTAAACGCCGGCCGGCCAATGTACGTGCCGCGCAAGCGCCCGTTTGGCCGCGACAACGAAGCCGGCGGCGGTCGTGCCGTGCAGATCGACCGTGACCGTCTGCACCCGTTGGCCGCCTTCATGCAGGATCAGGAAACGGCCGGACCTGATGCGTAGCGTGGCGAGCTCGGAAAGTGGGACATGGCGGCCATCCGGCGTTGCAATCGGCAATGCACCCACGCTCTCCGGATCGCGCCGCAAGGTTGGCGGCAGAATCACGTCCACGTCGAACAGGCGGCTTCCGTCCACTACTTCGCCGACGCGCGCGCCGGCATACGCTGCGTGCATGGCTTCCAGCACCGTAGCCGGTGCAACGCCATAGGTCGCCAACGCCGATGCGCGCAGGCGGATCGACAATTGCGGTTCGCCCTGCGGTGCCTGCACTTGCACGTTGGATGCGCCATGGATTCCGGACAATATTCGCGCGACCTCGGCGGCTTTGCGATCGAGCACGTCGAGATTGTTCCCGTAGATGTTCACCGCCACCGGTGCGGTATAGCCGGAAAGCGTTTCATGGATGCGCTCGGTCAAAAACGTGTTGACGGAGAAGTCGGTTCCGACGAACCGCGTCAATGTTTGCCGGATCTGATCGAGCACCCGTTGCTGGCCGCTGCCCGACAAGGGTTTCAAATCCACCGCGAATTCGCTGGAGAAGATCGGTGCGGGATCTGCGATGAGGCTGGCGCGTCCGGTGCGCTGGGCCACCGAGCGCACGCCGGGGATGGTCAGCAGCGCATGTGTGACCTTCATGCCAAGTTGTTGCGAAGCCTGTAACGAAGCCCCCGGCGCCAGACGCATGTGCACGATGTAGTGTCCCTCGCGCAGTTGCGGAAGAAAAGTTCCCTTCAGAAACGGCAACGCGATCAATGCCGCCAAGCAAAGTAGCACCAAGGCGGCGACCAGTGCGCGCGGGCGACGATCGATGCGCGCGAGCAGGCGGCCATAATGCCGCTTGAGCCAGCTCTGCACCGTCGGCTCCCGCTCGGTTTCGGCGTCGCGCAACAACATCAGCGCCAGGGCCGGCGTCAGCGTCAGCGCCACGGCCAGCGAGGCCATGATCGCGGCGATGTAGGCGACGCCCAGCGGCGCGAACAGGCGCCCCGCGACGCCCGACAGCGTCAGCACCGGCACGAACACCAATGCCACGATGAAGGTGGCGTAGATGACCGCACTGCGCACTTCCAGCGACGCGGCCCACACCACTTTCAGGGTCGGCTGGGGCGCGGCCATCTCCCGGTTGAGGCGCAGACGGCGCACGATGTTTTCGACGTCGATGATCGCGTCATCGACGACTTCGCCGATCGCGATGGCCAACCCGCCCAGCGTCATGGTGTTCAACCCGAAGCCGAAATGTGCGAGCACGATCACGGCCACCAGCAATGACAACGGAATGGCGATGGCCGAGATCAACGCTGCGCGCGCATTGCGCATGAACAGGAACAGCACCACGATCACGAGTGCGGCGCCGATCAGCAAGGCATCGCGCAAGTGACCGGTTGCCGCCGCGATGAAGTTCGCGGGGCGGAACAAGGCCGGATACAGCCGCACCTGCTGCGCCTGCAGCGCCGGCCGCAGCGCGTGCAGGCGTTGTTCGAGCGCACGGGTGACCTGCACCGTGTTGGCACCGTACTGTTCCGAGATGACGAGCATGACCCCGCGCTTGCCCATGATCGAGGCCGCGCCGGCCGCGGGCGCGGCGCCATCGGTGACGTGTGCAATATCGCCGAGGCGGACCTCGGCGCCGTTGTCCGTGCGCAGGGTCACGGCGGCGATGGCCGTCGCGGTGACGGGCACACCTTCCGGCGTCAGCACGATCCGTTGCTCGCTGCCCTCGACGAAGCCGGCACCCAGTTTGCTGGTCGCGCGCCGGGCAGCGGTCATCACGTCCTGAAACGACAGTCCATAGCGCGCCATGGCCGTGGGATGCACCTGGATCTGCACCTGTTTGAGCGCCCCGCCAAAGACGCTGATATCGGAAACGCCAGGCACCGCCAGCAATTGCGGTCTCAACGTCCAATCCGCCAGCGTGCGCAGTTGCATCGGCGAACGCATGTCCGAGGTGATGCCGATAGTGAGCACGATGCCCGCGGATGAGGACAACGGCAGCAAAACCGGCGTGTGCACCACGGCCGGCAAGCTGGCCGCCGCCCTTGCCATGCGCTCCGAAACCGTCTGGCGCACGCGCGCGACGTCGCTGCCCTCGTGGAAGGTCAGCGTGATCATCGACAGGCCCTGCATCGACTTCGATCGCATGGTCACCAGGCCGCCAGCGCCGGCCAGGGCGTTTTCGAGCGGCTGGGTCACCAGCGTCTCGACCTGCTGCGGCGAGAATCCGGGCACCTCGGTCTGCACGACGGCTTGCGGAGGGGCGAATTCCGGGAACACGTCGCGCTTGGCTTGGCCCAACGACAAGGCGCCGTAGGCGACGGCCATGATCGCGAGCGCCATGACGATGCCACGGAAGCGCACCGCGAAGCCGACGATGGCATTCAGCATGGTGTGGCTGCTCCTGCCAGTTCGCGAGCAGGCGTCGCGTGGAGCCGAGCACCGCGGAAGGAATTAAAGAGAATCCGCAGGGCGCCCGCAACAGACGGCATTCGGCGATCAGTCGTCATCGCTGGAAGCCGGTTGGGTCCCCGGCGGCGGCAGCAATTCCTGCGACAGCAGCAACTCGCCGCCATGCGTCACGACTCGCTCGCCAACCCGAAAGCCTTGTGCCTGGAACCAGCCGGCGCCATCGCGCGCATCGACTGCAACCGGCCGGCGTCGAAAGTGGCCGGGCGAGGATTCCGCGTACACCCACGATTGTCCGGCATACCAGATCACCGCCGAGGCAGGCACGACGACGCCGCTCTGCACGGATGCGTTCGTGGGCACGGAAGCGCTGAGCCGCCAACCTGTACGCAAGTGACCATCATCGCTGCGGTAAAAGAAGGTCGGTCCCGGCAGGACCGCGCCTGCATGGGGTGAGGGCCCCAGAAGTTGCGCGCTCAAACTGGGCCCATTGGGAAGTCGCACTTGGATTTCGTGTGGTGCGGTATTGGCACTGCCCAATGGCATCGCAAGTTCGAGCAGCGCGACGCGTCCCTCCGCATAGTTGGCCAACGCTTGCGGCCCTCGCTCCGCGAGCGCGGTCAACACCGCGCCCCAACGGGAACGCGCGTCCACGCTTTTTGCCGCATAGGCGGACGCGGCGGCAACCTGTTGTGCGCGTGCCGTCGCAGCCGCCGCGTCGGCGGATTGCACTTCCCGCAACGCGGCGTTGCCGCCGTGCCGATAAAGATCGTTCGCGCGCCGAGCTTCGGCTTCGCTCGCCTTCACCGACTTGGCGGCCGCTGCTGCACTCGCACGCGCCGCAGCCAGCTGTGCTGATAGCGCGACCAGAGGCTGCGGGTCCAGCACCGTGACGATTCCCTCGGACTGCGGGGTATAGCGCGCCTTCGGCAGTGTCTCCACTTCGATCCCGCTGGCCGAAATCTTTTCTGCAGACAGCGTGACGACGTCATTGGTTGAATCGGCACAAGCCGGCGCAATCGTCACGATGCCGACCAGCAGGACACCGAGGACCGCGAGCGCGCGAATCGGCACGTCAGTGCACTTCCACATGGGCGGCTCCGGAATCATCGGTGGGTGGAGTGGGTGTGCCGGCCGCAGACTGGACGGACGGAAGCGGCAACTGCGAGGCGGGCCAGAGCGGCTGCTGCACGGCATCTTCGAGTGCACCGAGCGCTGCCCACACCTGGGATAATGCGCTCTCGGCATTCAGCTCGGCGGTGTCAGCCGCGATGTTCGCCGTGAGGACAGCGGGTCGACCGACCTGGCCCGCAGTGCGCCGGACTTCAGCACGTGCTGCGAGCTCATGGGCCTTGGCTGCCGCATCCGCCATGCGACGCCAAGCCGCATAGCGCAACGCGTATTGGGCACGGGCGGCGTCCAGTTGATTGAAGATGCTGGCCTGCTTTGCGCGCACGTTGGCCGCAGCTTCGTCGCGCCCCGCCGCTGCAGCGCGGATGCGCGCGCCGGCGCCGTGAAAAAGTGGCAACTCGACATCCACGCCAAAAGTGAACTTGCGCTGGCGCTGGTCGTACAGGTAACCCGGCGCGATCGCGAGTTGCGGGTAACGTGAACCCGCCGCTTCGCGCAGGTGCGCTTCGGCAGCGCGGTAACGCTGCAGCAGAACCGCGAGATCGAGTCGATTCCACACCGCGTCCTTTGCCAAGGCCACACGCGGCAGCGCGGAAGGTGCAGGCGGCGTGTCGAGCCCCGGCCACCTCAGCGTGACGCCTGAAAGTGCGGCACGGGGGACGCCGATCGCGGAGGCCAGCGCCGCGCCGGCCTTGGCGTCCTGTACGCGGCGCGAAGCCAGATCTGCTTCGGCGCGTTGACGCTCGAGTTCGGCAGCAAGAACCGCATTGCGATCGATCTCGCCCGCAGTCTGTTGTTGACGGAGCGCATCGAGGTGGAGCGTGTCGGCATGTACGACGGCCTGCGTCAGGTTTTCGGCGCGGCGGCTGAACAGCACGTCCCGGAGCGCCGCGATCGCCCGCGCCCGGCTTTGCCACAGAGCTTCGGCTGCCTGATCGCGTGCTGCAATGGTTTCGGCAGTCGCTGCTGCGCGACGGGCTTGAGCTTCGCCCGGATGCAGTAACGGGAGCAACACGGCGACCCCGATCGTCCACGGATTGGGGCCAGCCAACCCGGAGAAAACCTTCTCGGGGCTGAGCTTGAGGGTGGGGTTGGTGCGTTGGGCCGACAGTGTCGCATTGGCTTCAGCACTCCGGGCGGCCGCGCGCGCCTGTGCCAAGATCGGATCGAAATACCATGCTGCCACCGTGATCCGGTCAGGGGTCCAGGGTGCGGCGACATTGCCCGAGAGTCCGAAGCGGGTTTCGGCCCTCGCCAGACCGGCTGCATCGAGACGCCTCCCCGCAAAATCGTGCGCAACCAGCTTCGGATCGAGCGTGCGCGGTGGCGGTACGGAGGCGCAAGCGGCCAACGCCAATGTAAACAGACCGATCCATACCGACTTCATCGGTAGAGGGTAGTGCTGACCCCGTGTTGAAACACGATCAATTCGATGACAATTCTGTCATCCAGCCGGCGTTTCAGTTGAGGCAGGAAACAGCAGGGTCACCGTGGTGCCCATGCTCAAGGTGCTGTCTATAGCAGCGCGGCCACCGTGAAGATCGACGATGGTCTTGACGATGGAAAGCCCCAGGCCGGTGCCTTGCCCGGATTCGCGCGTGCGGGCCGGATCCGCCTGGTAGAAACGATCGAACAGGTGTGGCAGGTGCTCAGCACTGATGCCTTCGCCATGGTCACGGACACGAAGCTCCAGCTCGCCACCGTTCAAGGGCCGCAGCGTAATCCTGATCTCACCGTCGTCTCGGGAATGGCGGATTGCATTCGTCAAAAGATTGGCCACGGCCTGGCGAAACAGCACCGGGTCGGCGGTGATTTCCGCCGTGCCTTCGAGCACAAGACGAATGCCACGCATCGCAGCGCCCGGTACATGCTGGTCCATGACCCAAGAACACGCACGGCCGGCATCGAACCGTTCGGTACGCAACGCCAATCCTGCGTGTTCGGCACGCGCCATGAACAACAGATTGTCGACCAGAACATTGAGTCGCCGGCACTCGTCCAGGCTGGATTCGATCGCGGCACGGTACACTTCGGTGGTGCGCGGACGCAGCAGGCAGACTTCGAGTTCACCGCTCATGTTGCTCAACGGCGTGCGCAGTTCATGGGCAAGATCCGCAGAAAAGCGGGATAGCCGCGAGAAGGCTTCCTCGAGCCGCGTCAGCATGGCGTTGAACACCCGCACCAATTCGCCGAGTTCGCTCGGCCATGGCGGCGTCATCGGAATGCGCGCCGACAGCCGTGTCGGCATGACTTCGCGCGCCGCATCGACGATCCGTTTCACCGGCGCCAAGCCATGCGCGGATACCCAGCGCCCCGCGATCGCCAGCAAAGGTGTGAGCAGCAGGAACATGGCCAGCATGACGTTGCGAAAATCGGCCATGAGCCGGTCGTCACGCGAGATGTTCATCGCCAGTTGCACGCGAGGCACCGTGGCCGCGCCATGCCCATGTAGTTGGAAGGTCGCGAGTGCGTAGACGTGATCGCCGGCCCGCCAATCGAGAATGTTCCCGATGGCGGAACCGCCATCACCAACCTTCGGGAAAAGCGTTCCGGGAAGCTCGCGTGCCATGCCGGGCGTACCGCCGAGGATCTGCCCATCCGCAGCGATCACCCTCGCCTGATACTGGCGCAGTCGGCTGTCATCGGTTTCCTTGGCGATCTCGCCGAGGAGCACTTCCGGTCGACCGCCGCCATCGCCGTAATCGGTTTGCAATTCGGCCATTTTGATTTGCAGAAAGCGCGCGTGCTCCGCACGAAAGTTGCTGGACAACCGCCAATACGCCACCGCCGCAAACAAGGCCATCGCCACCAGCGCGACCAGCGTGTAGAGCAGCGTCAGCCGCGCTCCGATGGAATGCGTTCGCGCGTGCGCTTCACTCGCCATCGGCATCCAGCAAATAGCCCACGCCGCGCACGGTGTGCAGCAACGGCGCCGCGAAAGGCGTGTCCAGCTTGGCGCGCAAACGCCGGATCACCACGTCCACGACATTGGCCTCGGTTTCAAAGCCGACTCCCCAAACGCTTTCGACGATCAGCGTGCGCGCGAGCACGCGGCCGCGTTGACGCGCCAACAGCAACAGCATGGCGTATTCCTTCGGCGTCAGCTGCACTGTCCGGCCTGCACGTTCGACATGATGGCGCAGCAGGTCGATGGTCAGATCGCCGACACGAAGCACGCCTGGCGTGCCTGCGGGCTCCGATCGTCGCGTCAGATTGCGCAGCCGCGCCACCAACTCGGCGAAGGCGAACGGCTTGACCAGATAATCGTCGGCGCCGAGCTCGAAGCCGCGCACCCGGTCCTCCACGTGATCGCGTGCGGTGAGAAACAGCACCGGGGTGCGGATACCATCGCTGCGCAGGGCTTTCACAATCGTCCAGCCGTCACGGCCCGGCAACATAACGTCCAAGATCGCCGCGTCGAAAATGCGCTCGCGCAACAGCGCGAGCGCAGCATTTCCATCGGCGACGGCATCGACCGTAAAGTCCTGCTCATGCAGGCCCTGCATCAGATACCGGCGTGTCTTCGCCTCGTCCTCTGCAATGAGTATGCGCACCATCGTCGGGCTTGAGCGTTCAGAGTCGTCGATTCTAAACCGACATGGGGAGGTCGCCCGGCTCCCACGGGGGTACTTACCCGCAGCCGTGCCCGTGTCGGTGGTGGATATCCGGGTAATGCGGATGGCTGTGGGTTAGCGGTGCGTGGGTATGCGCATGCGTATGCGGTTCGCGCCCGTCCCAATCGAAATCGTGCGCGTGCTGGTGATGTTCGTCGTGGACGTGGCGATGCGTATGCGTGATGGGCTCGTGGGTGTGCAGGTGCTCGTGGCGTTCGGTCAGGTGCAACCACACGCCCGCGCCCATCAGGGCGACTGCCAGCCAGAACCGCAGCGAAATAGGATCGCCGAACGCCAGGATCGCGATCGCCGCACCCATGAACGGCGCCGTGGAAAAATACGCGCCGGTGCGCGCCGAACCCAGTCCACGCAATGCCAGAACGAACAACACCAGACTGACGCCGTAACCGAACAACCCGACCGTCATCGCCATGCCAATGGACGGTGTTGCAGGCAAGTGCGCACCGAGCGCCAAGGCGATCGCCACGTTGACGCCACCCGCGACCAGTCCCTTGATCCCCGCAATAAACAATGCATCGGACGCCGACACCTTGCGGGCGAAGTTATTGTCCAGCGCCCAGCACAGGCAGGCGCCGGCAATCAGCAATACGCCCCAGCCGATGCCCGCCGCATGCGAGCCATCTTGTATGCCCAGGAGCGCTGCGCCCGCGACGATGAGGGCCATCCCCAGCACGATGCGGCGGTCGGCGTTCTCGCCGAACACGATCCACGCCAGCAGCGCGGTCAACACCACTTCAAGGTTCAACAGCAGCGACGCACTGGCGGCCGATGTCCGGGACAACCCGAGCATCAGTGCCAACGGACCGAGCACGCCGCCGAACCCGATCGCGAGCAGATACCAAACCCATTCGCCGCGCGTCATGGACGGCGTACGCCAGCCCCGGTCGCGCATGATGCGCACCAAGCCCAAGCCGATACCGCTGCCTAGGTACAGCAGGCCTGCCAGAAGGATCGGCGGGGTGTCGCGGAGCAGTTGCTTGGCGATCGGCGTACTCGCGCCAAACAGCAGCGCCGCCACCAGCGCTGCGGCAATCGGGGGCGATCGTGCGAGACGTGTCATAGACATAGGCTAACCCGTATGCGCTAGAGCGTGCGATGCCTTCAGCACCCGAACCGCGCACCCGCTTGCGCATCGCGCTGCTGACGATTCTCGCCATGCTGTTCCAGCAAACCGCGTTGACGTGTGTTTGCGGGTGGATATGTCGGCATGCATTGCGCCGGGATGCCGATGGCGCAGGTGCTGCAAGCGCTGGCGCTGTGCACATGGCACTGGGCGTATTCAGATCTCAACGTGGCGACATGTAACCGTGCCGCGCGACCGCCATCTTCATGGTCTGGCGCTGGACGAGTTGGCGTCGATCGTCACCTGATCGGCTTCATCGCACTGCGGAAATCGGCGTGGTCATGATGCTGTTCCTGCGTCAGCATGGAAGTGGTGCATCGCTGCCGGCGCCCAGGGAAGACCACAACTGAATGATTTACTGTAGCGAACTTTGGAATTTGCAATCCCAAATTAGCTTAGACGCGGTAGCGTTTCGGGCGAGTAAGGGATACTCACATAGTAGCCGTTGCCTTGCTTTTTCGGATAGACGCCGATGCCCTCGTAGATTTGAATGATCAGCTTGATAAGGCCAGCGTGCCTTTCCACGCCCGCTGCGTGATCGCGAGTATCCCAAAGATTACGCAGTTCAGCTCGAAGCGCCGGGAGCAACGACTGATAGGGCGTTCCTATGTGCCCAAGGCAAAGTGCGTCCAAGGGTTGCTTGTCTTCCATTCCGTCCAGATGTCCGAGCAGGTAACCGGCCAATTTGAGTGGTTGGATCAAAGGCACTCTGATCTGCGCCATCATCTTTTCAAGGTCACCGTGCAACCTGTATGACCTGATTGGCTCCCTGGTCCGGGAAACAGCCAAAGACGCATCACCTTCGTAATTTTTCGCGTAGAGTTTCCTCTGCCTGACTGCGTCGCCAAATCCCGCGGCCAGCCGGCAGGCGAGGTATTCGTCCCAAACGATGAGTGCGGCGTCAAATAACGACGCGGTGAACCAATCCGTCTGGTACGGTGCAAGCAGCAGTCCGGGCATGGCTTCGTCGTTCCACTTGAGCCCGGTGACGTGTGCGAATTCGTGCGCAATGATATTGACCGCCAGCGGATGGCTTTCATGTTCGGGATGAATCAATAGTCCGGCGGTCGGCGCATGAAAGACCACGTGCGACATGAGTTTGCCGCACCGTCTGACGGTAAGCGCCTTTCCAACACACAAGAATTCCTCCGTCTTTGTGTAGCCCTTGGCATGGGCGGATTCGTAACCCAGGTCGATGCTCGACAAAGCGGCGTCAAAATCAAAAGCAACCGTCACGCCGTCCAGGCGCTCAAGATCCATGACGCGCCCGCAATCCATGATTGCTTGGCTCATGGCTGCGCTGAAGCATTGCGTTTCCGGATGCCCCGAGGTGAAATCAAGGAGCGTAAGTACCACGTCCTCTGGAACCGTGGAGTAAGGCGACGCTTCGAATCCGTCAAGATCATCCGGCATAGCGGCGGATCCAATCGTTAGGTAGCGCAATTTGTCCCATTACTCGGACTGGTCGATGCAGGCTAAGGCTTGCGCCACTTGTCCGGCCGGCCTTTGTCCGTGTGGCGCACGCGTTCCACCAGGATTTCCGCGCTAGGAGCCATCCCGCGAGCACGTTCGATCGCCTTTTGCTGAGTAGGAAGCACATCGCTTGCGCGTTCCGAATTGGGGTTGCGGATTGCGTAATCGCCCTCAGGGCGCCGTTCGATAAACAGTTTTCGGCTCATTGCAAATCTCCCAAGTGAATGCAGCGGAGGAAGAGTCAAGCCACATGGCGCAACGGCTGCTGCAACTCCATCACGTCCAGGGTGAAGTCCAGCGGCATTTGGATCGACTCTGCGGAGCGGCGCTTGTCGTTGTACACGTCCACGTCCGTCTTCAGTTGCAGACAATCTCCGACGATCTGCTGTCGGCGCTGCGCGAACGATTTGACGAAGTGCGTATGCGGGGCGCTGGGATCGTCCAAGTCTGCCCACAACGAGAGCGTCTTGTTGCCGCGCTTTTCCGTCGCGGCATGCTTGGCGCGGTAGCGACGACCGTGCGAATCGACGCGGTATTCCTCGCGAAAGACTTGCGCTATGTCCGCGGCGATCGCATCGATGACTGTCGTGACGCTCGGTTTATGCAAGCCGTTGCCATAGGCCCATTCGGCGACGGCGTGAGGGTCGAGCAGGCCGTCGAAGCCGACTTCAGCCTTATAGCGCTCGACGTAATCTTTGACTGCGTTGGAATAGCCTGACATGTCTTGCTCCTTCAAGCGGTATGGACCACGCCCCAACCATCGGTGCGGGCCGAAGCGGTAATGAACGAACGCACCTTGACTTGATGCTTGCGAAACAGGTCGTAGCGCACCAACCGACGCTGCAACTGGCCGACGACCAAACCTGGGTGCACCTGCAGACGTTGGGCAAACCGCAGCACACGTTCTTCCTTGAAGAACGGCGCCACGCGCGCGATGAAATTGTCCACCTCGGATGCGTCCACGCAGAAATCGCCCGCTGCGGCATTGGCGACTTTTTCTTCCTCGTTGATCTGATCGTTGGGAACGGATTCAATTTCCTGGTCGAGGATGAACTCCCGATCGCGCCCATGGCACTGCAGGACGTGCTCCAGTTCGTGACGCAACACGAACCAGAAATTGTCGATCCGATCCAACCGCAACGATAGTGCAACGACGGGTTGCTCATCGGCAAGCCAGAAGCAAGCCCCGTCGATTTTGGTCCCTGCAATCGGCTCGACGATGACGAAACGTACCCCACAATCCGCAAGCAAGCGCGCCACGTGCCGAGTTTCTTCGGGGGCCGTGCGCAGGGCCGCGAGTTGCGGCAGCATTCGCCGCAGCGCTGCATCGTTGTAGGCAGCGTGAACCATTTCGGTCGCAACCTGCCGCGCGCGCCACAGCCAGGCGAGTTGCAGCATGGAGGGAGGCGCTTCGACTTCGGACTTCTTGGCCGCGTGACAAAACACGACCGGGTCGTTGACTTGATGTAGACCGAAGAATTGGAGGAACTGCTGCTCCAGCACCTCAATGTTTTTTGAGGATTCAATCCAGCCACGCTTGATCATTTCGCGGACGGGAAACCGGCCATAAAGATCCGCCCGGCGAGCAATCGACCCGCCGGCGGCGCGCACTTTGGATAGTTGATACTGGCTCTCCAGATTCATCCACAACTCGGGGCCGGTGCCCAGCGAGTCTCCCAGCTGGATGGCGGTTTCCGGCGTAATGGTTTTCTTGCCGGCGATGATTTCGTTGATCAAACGCACCGGACGGCCGATGATCTCGGCCAGTTCAGTTTGGGTCCAACCGCGCGCCTCCAGTTCATCCCGAAGAAATTCGCCCGGTGGAAAGATTTCGGCGACGGTGTTCATCAGAGTAGTCCTCGGTTCAGTGGTAGTCTTCAATCGCGATGACGACGACAAGCTTGCCGGTAGCATCTTCTTCCATGCGCAGGATCAGCCGCCATTGGTCATTGAGCCGCATGGAACGTTGACCTTCTCGATCACCTCGCAACTTCTCGTAGTGCAATGACTTCAGGGCATAGAAAGCTCTCTCATCAAGGGCAGCACGAATCAGTTGCATGCGCTTGCGGAATGCCTTGACCAGCGCAGCATCGAAACCAGCCGTGTAGGCGGGATCGGATTCCAATCGTTGTAGCGATGCATCCTCATACCTGACTTCCATCCCAAGCATGCCGTTGTTTGTCTTTTACACTTAGTGTAAAAGGGTCATTTATGAATTGCAAGTGGTTTCAAGGGAGCGGCCGGTTGGCCAACTTGCAGGATCGCGGCGCTATATCGGCCTGTGATCAGCGGTCGGAGCGCTAATGCGGCATTACTTTCGAGTAGCCGTGCCGCCGGGTTGTCGACAATCGTTCCGGCTTGGAAGTAGCCGGTCACACCGGCCACTGAACGATGCTCGGTCCATCGCCATCAGGCCGGGCAGTGCGATTGCCTCGGCGACCGTCTCCGGTGATGAAACCTGACCTTAAGCTTTGCCCCGCGAAATCGCCCTTGATGCCGGCTTCGGCGGCACGTCTCTGCACGATCGCGGCGACGGCTGCGGGGGGAGCGATCCCCGATTCGAGGATGCGGCTGCACAATCGTTTGCGTTGTCGCTCGGTGCCGCGTGGGCGGGCGACTCGGATGTCTTGCCACCGAAGCAACTGGATGCGGCGATCATCTTCGCACCTGTCGGGTCGCCTGTTCCTGCGGCGTTGAAGGCGGTGCGCAAGGGTGGAAGAGTGGTGTACGGCGGGATTCACATGTAGGAGATTCCCGCTTTTTGACCGCTACGCGGACCTGCTGGAAATCTCGGACGCCAGTCCACTCTGCATGCGCACCTAGTCAGTTGACGCGCGCACCGTACCTGAGCATCCCGCAGGTCCAGAAGCATGCGTTCCAGGGGAAAGGTGCCGGCCGCAAATTCCGCGAGTCCTGCCGCTTTGAGCAGGGATGACGCCGGCCACTGTTCGCAATGTACTTTAGCTTCCAGAAGCTGCATCACGCGGCCTCCAACACGCCTTCGCGACATGTCGCCCTCAACGCCCAGCCTTCGAGAATGTCACGATCTACGGAGGATCCTTGTTCCCATCGCTGCAGCAGGGTATCAAAGAGTCCCATTTGTTTGCGGCAAAAGTCGCTCGTCGGCCGATGCCCAATCGAGTCACCCTGACGAGCATAGTGGTCAATCGGATCGGCGCCGCAAAACGGTACATACGCGCAATCCGCACAAGTGGGAAGTGCTTCCGCAACGCCGGCGTCTAGGACCAGTTGCATACCCGGCGAACTCATCCAAGTCTCAATACTTTCATCGACCCGTCCCAAGGCGAAACGGCGATCGCCCATCGCAGCCAGCATCCGTGCTTCATCGGAAGGGTAGACACGTCCGTCGTAGTCATAGACGACGGCTCCCAAACCCGTACCCGTCGGTGAACGAAGGTCAACATAGCCGTGAGAAAAAGGGGTCAACAGCAAGGAGAGCAACATGCGGGTGTAAGTTTCTTGAAGGAAGTAACCCTCGCGGTTGACCTGCAAAAGGTGGTCGAGAGCTGTTTCGTAGAACTTCAGGAAGTCACCGATCACGTAGCCATGGCGCGCGTCGGTCTTCCGCGCAAAACCATAGGGGCTGAGCGGGCGCAAAGAAATCGAGTGGAACCCGAGCTTGCGGTACTCATCGATGATTTCCTTGGGTACCCCCAGGCTGCGTCGAGTCAACGTGGTGAGCGCCGACACCGCGCCGTCTCCCAGCGCCCTCCGTCCCCGGTCGATTCCTTCCACGGTCCTTCGATAACTGTCTCGCTCGAGACGCGGTCGATTGAGATTGTGTAACCACTCAGGCCCATCCAGGGAGGTGGACAGTTCAAATCCGTGACCTCGCATGAACGACAACTGTTCATCCGTGAGGTCATGCAAAGTCGATGCGATGACGAAGCGGAGCACTCGTTTTTCCGTGCGGTTCCGCTGTTCGATCAACCTCGTCAGCTGCCGCACGCGATCAAACCGCAGCAGGGGCTCACCGCCCTGAAACTCGATCGTCAGCGTCTTGGCCGGCTGGTCAAATAGGCGATCCATGGCATGCCGAGCGGTGGACTCGCTCATGTCGAAGGCTGTTTGCCCCAGGGCCTGTCGTGAAACCTGGCAGTAGGCGCAAGTGTGGTGACAGCGCAATGACACCACGAAGATATGCAGCCTCGGGCCTTCGGCAAGGTAGTCTTTGCGGGTCCGGTACTGCGAGAGGAGCGGGGCCAACGTGGCGCGCTCAGGATCAGCGCTGATGAGAAAACGCGATTCCATGTCAGCGAACAACGGCTCTCTCGGATCCAGTTGTCCGGTCACTGCACGCTCGAAGTCGTTTCGCTGGGCGATGAGCCAGTCGCCCGACATCGAGGTGACCAGCACGCGGCTCTGATCCCAAGGCAAGCGACGGAACCGAAGCGGCAGCAGGCGATAGCCCGGGTTACCGACAAAGGTATGGCGCGCAGCGAACTTCATCGCCCTTGGCCGGATTGGGGCGGCAAAGCTTGGCGCAAGGCGGCCTCAATGAGGACGGCGTGGATGTCTTGGGTCTCGCTACGGACCAACGCACGTAGCTGCTCGTCGAGGACGTCGTTACGTAAGTGCTCAGCGATCTGGCTCGTGTCACCTTCAGCGTGTTTGGGCGTCAGCTGAACGATGAAATCAGCGGGGCTGCTCTTGATCTCGACGAAATAGGCGTCGGTATATCGATGCGCGGCTTTCGTCACGATGTCGGCGGGAAACACGCCAGCGTCCAAACGGACTTCGATCGTAGACATCGCCCTTCCCCCAAGGCCTGCAGCATCGGTGATGTTGCTGCATTACGTCCATCATCGCAACCCTTGGTCTGTCAACCGTCTAGGTGTTCTCGAGTAGCCTTGCTGCCGGATTGTCCGCAGCACCACCCGCCTGGAAATACCCGACCACACTCGCCACCGAGCGGTGCTCGGTCATGGCCATGAGGGCGGGCAGGGCGATGCCTTGGCGGCCACCTTCGGTCACAAAGCCCGAACGCAGGCTGTGGCCACCAAAATTCCCTTCCAGCCCGGCGATGGCCGCCCGCCGCTGCACGACCGCGCCCACGGCGGCCGGGGAGAGGGCCGGGCCCACGCGGATTTTCCACACGCGTCGAAAAATCGCGCCTTCCTTGAGCTCGCTGGCACCAAGCCATGCAGTCAGTGCTTCCGCCGCCATACCCAGGACGGGCTTGTCCGGTGTCGAACTTGCGGTCACGCCGGCTTGCTGGGTCTTGCTGTGTTCGAGGCGGTAGACGTAGCCGCCTTCCGGGAGCGCATGTAAATCGTGCAGATCGGCTGCCGCCACTTCGCTGCGCCGCCGGCCACCGCTGGCAAAGGCGAAGTAGAGCAGGGCACGATCGCGCAGGCCTTCGAGGGAGTTATCGCAGGTGGTGATCATCGCCTCGAGTTCGGATTTGGTAATGGCGGTCTTCTTGGTCGGCCGTTCGCCACGCTTGACCGCGGCACGGCGCGCCCGTGCCAGCAGGTGCCGCACGGCGGGTTGTTCGCAGGGGTTGGGCAACTTCTTGAGCTGATGTGCCTGCGACAACACCGCGACTCGGTGTATCACGGTGCTGAACTTCAGGGGGCCGGGCTTCTGCTTGATTTTCGTCACGACCAGCAGCGCATCCAACTGCGGCGGCAATTCCCATTTCAAGCCAGCCTTCGAACGCCGTGCCACATGGTCGACGATGAACTGGACCACGGCGGCCTCGGGCACCGGCACCGTGATGGACGTGCCGTAACGACCTTGGTACCAAGCCGCCCAGTAGCGCAGGGCGCTGGCATAGCTGCGGGTGGTATTGGCGGAAGCCGCCTCGGCCAGGATTTCACGGACGGCTTCGGCGGCCGCGGCGGCCAGAACCTCAGGCCGGAGCCGCGCCAAAGCTTCCAGGGCCACGATCAATGTATTTTTATTCATATGTATGATGTAATGTATATAACGAATAAATGACTGTACTGACGATAAATATAACTTATCGTTGGTGCACGCGCAAAGGGCAGGGTAGTCAAAATCGGAGGCCTCAATGCCACGCGGAATCACCCAAGAACAGGTCAACGAGGCCGCCGACACGGTTGTCGCCGCTGGCGAACGGCCCACGGTCGAGCGCATCCGTGCCCAGCTTGGTACGGGCTCGCCCAACACGGTCACCCGAATGCTGGACGTGTGGCGGCAGGGGCTTTCCGAACGTCTCCGCCAGACCAACCTGCTTCCGGAACTCCCGGATGAAGTCGGGCAGGCAATGACGGCCCTGTGGGCGCAGGCACTCCACCACGCCCGAACTCAAGCGCAGCAAGAACTCCAGGCCGAGCGCGAGGCGCTGCAACGCGCCACCGCCACGCTCGACACCCGCGCTTCCGAACAAGCCGCCCAACTCTCGGCCGCCGAGGCGGACCGGGCCAAAGCCATCGAGGCCGCGAAGCTCGCCACAGCCCGAGCGGAAGCACAGCAACCATTGATCGATCGCCTCCAATCGGAGCTGAAGGCCCAAGCGCACGAGCGTGAACGCCTTGTGGCCCATTACCACGCTCTCGCAACCAGCGAGTCCCGGCTACGGCAAGAGATCCAGGCGATCGAAGCGCGGGCCGCCCGGGAACGGGAACGTTGGCAACAACATGTCCAAGCGGTCGAAAACCGATCCCATGCGCAAGTGGACCAGGCCCGCCTGGATCTGAAAGCCGCCCGCAGCGAGTTGGTGGAAACCCGCAAACAACATCGCGAGGACCAACACGCCCAACAACAGCGCATCGCCGAATTGACGCAGGCCCTTTCCCGATCCGAACGCGAGGCGAGTCGTCAGCACGGTATCGCGGAAGCGCTCACCCTGAAGTTGGACCGCGGCAGCGGCACGAACAAAGCCAAACGAAAGCGCACCACCAAAGCTGCGCCCCCTCGCACCCGTCGTGGCTCGGGCCGGTGACCCGTGCAGAGCGAGCGCCTGATAAGTGATCAAGGACGCATCGTCAGAGACGTGCTAACTGGTGCGCTGGGTATGAACTGCTGCATATAATCAGGCACACCATAGGCTATTGATTATATTGTATTTATTGAAATTATCATCTGTAACCGATTGATTTCTATATAAATCGAAAACGGCACTTTTTGCTCCGAATGTACGGGAACCCCG
>SCQS01000001.1 GCA_004299705.1 Rhodanobacteraceae bacterium
TGCCATGGCCTCGGCATACCGCTCAAAGCGCGTCTCCAGACTGCTGCGCATGGCCCACCTCCGCGCCGTCGCTCGAAGATGGTGCGATCATCTCACATTTTTAGTAACACAGTAGAATTAATGAATCGGGTCAATCAACCACGCGTGCCGCCGCTTGGGCGCGGTTGAGGCCAGCGCCAACCGGGAATTGAAGACACCCGCCGCTGCTCGTTCGCACCTTGGCAACTGATACCGCGGAATGACGGCTTTACGGAAGGCTACTGCAGACCAGCCAGTGGCCGGAGCGGATCGCACCTTGCCCTCCCACACCGGTTGTCGGTGCCTCAGCTCCGCAATAGCTTGCGCACCGCCGCGAGATTACGCCGGCTGATTTCGGGCGTGGCATCGCAGCCCGCGATCAGCGCGTGTGGCGTGCCGTCGGGGTCGCGGTGCAGGCCGAGCAGGCGTTCGATCGGGATCAGGCAGGCGCGGTGCACGCGCACGAAGCGCTCGGGGAACGCTTCCTCGATGGCCTTGAGCGATTGCTCGGTCAGCACGTCGCCCGCGGCGCGGTGCACGGTGACGTACTTGTCGTCGGCGCTGAGGTACAGCACTTCATCCAGCGGCACCTTGAATGGTGCGCCGTGCGCCTGCGCCAGCAGGCTCGCGGCCGTCGCGGGTGCGCGCTGGCGCAAGGCTTGTGCGCGGGCCAAGGCTTCGCGCAGGCGTTCGCTGCGCACCGGTTTCAGCAGGTAGTCGGCCGCGCGCAATTCGTACGCGGTCAACGCGTGTTCTTCATACGCCGTGCAGAACACCAGTTGCGGCGGACTGGGCAACGCCGCCAGCCGCCGCGCGACGCCGATGCCGTCGAGCCCCGGCATCGCGATGTCGAGCAGCAACAAATCGGGATGCAGCTTCGCGCAAGTCGCGAGCGCCGCCTCGCCGTCGCCGACGCTGGCGACGACTTCGGCACCTTCGCAGTCGCGCAGCAAGGCAGCAAGGCGCGTGCGTGCCAGCGGTTCGTCGTCGGCAATCAGGACGCGCACGGCAGCCTCACGACCACCCGGAATTCGCCACTCCCGCGGTGGGTTTCCAGCCCTCCGCGTTCGCCGTAGTGATAGGCGATGCGGCGACGCACGCTCTCGAGCCCGTGCCCGCTGCGCGCGGGCGCGGCCGCGTCGGGCAAGGGGTTGGCAATCTCGATGCGGACACTGCCGGCTTCGCGTTGCCCGGCGATGCGCAAGGTGCCGCCGTTGCGGCGCGGCTGGATGCCGTGGTACACCGCGTTCTCGACCAGCGGTTGCAGCAACAGCGCGGGCATCTCAAGCTCCGCCGGCAAGCCGTCCAGCTCGCGCACCACCCGCAAGCGCTCGCCCAGCCGCAACTGCTCGATCGCGAGATAGCGGTCGATCAACGCCAGTTCCGCGCCCAGCGTGGAAGACTTGCCATCCGCACCCAACGACGCGCGGAACAGTTCGGAAAGATCCTCGACGGTGCGCTCGGCGGCATCCGGATCGACCCGCACCAGTGCCGCGACGGTATTCATGCTGTTGTAGAGAAAGTGCGGGCGGATCCGCGCCTGCAGCGCGTCGAACTGCGCGCGTGCCACCGCCGCGAGCCGCGCCCGCCATTCCGCCAGCACGTAGAAATAGCGCAGCAACGCGGCCGCCAACAGTGCGCCCAATACCGTGTTGCCCGCGACGAAGCGCGCGCTCGACGCTGGCGTCAACGCGGTGCCGAGCGCGTGGTCCAGCCACGCGACCAGCGCGCTCGCCACCGCCACCAACGCCAGCAGCGCGCACCACGCCAGCGGGTACGCAAGCGGGCGTCGCCAGCGAACCAGCAGCGGCGATAACCGGCACAGCAACAGCGACGCCAACAGTGCCAGCCACACCACGAACAAGGTGGCCGTCGAAAACCCACGCCAGCCCATGCGCGCATCCGGCGCCAGCGCGTCGATCACCACCACCAGCTCCGCGACCACCACCAGCGTGAACACCGAACCCGCGCTGCAGAAATCCGGCAGCGCGGTGGTGTCGTGGGTGCGGGGTTCCGGGGTATCCGCCATGCGCGCAGTATGACGGCACGGCGCGCGTGCGTCCGGCTTTCACGCAACCCCCGCTCACGCAGGCCTTGCAACCGTGAAGTGCACCACGCAAACCACGGCACTCGTCGCCTGCGCGTACGCCCCGGAGGCTGATATCGTCTGCTTGTGAACACGATTCCCGCCGCCCTGCTCTCCACGATGCATCAGGTCAACGACCTGCTGCAACGTGGTGATTTCCGCACCGCGCACGCGCGCCTTGAAACCATCGTGCGCGAGCATCCGGATTTCGTCGAGGCGCAACGCCTGCTCGCCGGCACCAAACTGGCGCTGGGCGATACGGATGGGGCCGAGGCGCTGTTGCGTCGCGCCATCGCGCTCGACCCGGAGTGGACGCCCACGCTGACCATGCTGGGCGAGTGGCTGCTCAATGCCGGCAAGTACGCGGAAGCCGAACAATTCCTGCGACGCGCCGCCGGTGCGCAAGCCGCGGATCCGCGCGCAGCCTTGATCCTCGCGCGTCACTGGAACGACCGCCGCCGCCACGCCGACGCGCTCGCGATCGCCGCGCCATTCGGTGCCGCAGGCAAAGCCGCGCCGGAGTTGGCGATCCAGCACGTCATTGCACTGGCCGGACTGGGACGCGCCGACGAAGCGGTTGCTTTCTATCGCCGCCGCGCGGACGACTCGCCCGATGACCCCGCGGCGGCGCATGCACTCGCCATCGCGCTGCAGGCAACGCACGCCGACGCGGAGGCCGAACGGACAGCCGGGCATGCAGCAGCGCGCGGCTATCGAAACGCCTCGCTCAGCTACACGCACGCACGCAGCCTGGTTGCATTGGGCGCATTCGAGCGTGCCGAGGCGGCACTGCGCGACTGCCTGCGGATGGAGCCACAACACACTGAAGCGCACGCGGAACTCGCCCGCCTGGTCTGGATTCAATGCGGCGACGGCGCGCAAGCGACGGCGTTGCTCGACGAAGTCCTGAAGAAATTCCCGGGCAACGACGCGCTGTGGGCGGTCAAGGCCGCGGTGCTGCAGGGCGCCGGCGATCCACGCGCGGCCTACGCCTGCCTCGCCCCGCGCAGTGAACGTGCGCATGCACCGCCGGCGCTGCTGCTGCGCGCCGGCCTCGCGGCGCTGGAGTTCGATTCTCGCGTCGCGTTGGACTTGGCGAGCCGTGTCTTGCGCAAACTTCCGGGTGATACCGCAGCGATGAAGTTGCTGGCAGCGGCGTGCCTGGGCGTGGGCAATGCGCGCGAGACGTTGACGCTGTGCGATGCGCTGCTCGCGCAGGCGCCCGACGACCAATATCTGATCGCGTTGCAGACGACGGCGTGGCGCATGGCGGGCGACGAGCGCTACGGACAGCTCTGCGATTACAAAACGCTGGTCGTTCCGTACCGGCTCGACACGCCCGCACCCTGGCGCAGCCTCGACGATTTTCTCGATGACTTGAAACGCAGCCTCGGCAAACTTCACGACGCCTTCCGTCACAGGCTGCTGTTCCAATCCTTGCGCCATGGCACCGAAACCACGGGCGACCTGACGCGCAGCGCGGATCCCGTGGTGCAGGCGCTGTTCAAGGCCTTCGATGCGCCGATCCGCGACTACCTGGCGCGCGTCGGCCATGGCGACGATCCGCTGCGGCGCCGCAACGCCAACGCCTACCGTTTCAGCGGAAGCTGGTCGGTGCGCTTGCAGGCGCCGGGTTTCCACCGCAACCACGTGCATCCGAACGGCTGGATTTCATCGGCGTGTTACATCGACTTGCCTGGCGTCATGCACGACACGCATACCCGGGAAGGCACGTTGACATTCGCGGAACCGGGCATCCTGACCACACCGACCTTGTCATCCCAGCACGAGGTGCGTCCGGTCGCCGGAACCCTCGTGTTGTTCCCGTCTTATTTCTGGCATGGCACCGTGCCATTCTCCGGCGACCAACCGCGACTCACCGTCGCGTTCGATGCCGTTCCCGTCACGCGGGATCACGTGGGTTGACCCGTGTTCGGCGCGCTCGTCGCGGGCGCGCATCAAGTGCCCGAAGGCGACACCCCGGATTCAACCGGCAGCGCGTTGAACGCGATCACGATCCTTGGCGCGTCGCTGGCATGCGGTTCCACGTAGTGTTCCATCCAGCAGGGAAACAACACCAGCAGGCCCGTTTCCGGCGTCAGATGGATGTCCACGCAACCGTTCGGCACGGAGCCCTTGATGCAACCGTGGATCACGCCGGGGCGCGGGTCCCTGAACACGAACTTGCCGGAACCCGGCGGCACGCTCAGGTAAAACGAGCCCGACAGCAAACTGCCCTCGTGCACGTGCAGGAAGTTGAAGCCGCCGCGGTCGTGCAGGTTGATCCACGATTGCAGGTCGAAAGGCGTGCCTGCCAATCCCATCTCGTGCAACGCGCTCGTGCAACCGGCACGCACGGCGTTGCGCAAGGGTGCGAACACGGGCCGGTCCAGCACCGCCATGTCCTCGCTGTTCCAGCCGGCACGATTGGTGCGTCCCGCAGGCTGTGGGCTGGCGGCGCGCATGCGCAGCACTTCGGCCGTCCACGCGTCGAAAAATTCCTGCAGCGATTGCAAGTGCGCCTGCCATATGCGCGTCGGAAACAAGTCGTACGCACGCAGTGCTGGCACTTGAGCGGAATTGTCGGTTTGCATCTTCTGCACAGGATCACCGTCCCTGCGACGCCAGCGCTGGAAACAACCTATGGCAACGCCGCCTCGGCACCCGCATCGACGTGGGTATCGACGCCGCGCGAGCCGAGCGTCTGGATCCGGTCGGCAACGCGCTGGGCGGCGGCGCCGCTTTGGCCGCAACGGATGGCGAGGTACAGGATCACCAGGCTGAAGACCGCAATGATCCACATGCCGGTGAAGAATCCGATCAGGCCGATGCCGTTCATGGGCTTGAAGGTCGGACCGAACCAGCTGACCAGCCACATGCCGACGAAATACGGCAACAGCCACCACGCCTGTTGCCAGCCGAGTTCGGACAGCGGCTTGCGCTTGATGAAGTACCAGGCCAGGTACACGATCACGTACACGGCGACCAGGCCGAACAGGATCTTCACCGTGTCGTAGCCGGTCCAGTAGATGATCCAGTTGGACACGATGAAGGCGATGGCCGAGACGACGTACACCGCGCGCAGCTTGAACGGGCGTTTGTAGTCGGGCAGGGCGTGCCGCAGGTGCAGCAGGATCACCGGCCCGATCATGTAGGACAGCACCGTGATCAGTTCGACCGCGGACACCAGTTTTTCCCACGAGGGGAACGGGAAGAAGAAGATCGCACCGACGACCCAGGTGACGATCAAGCCAATCCACGGCACGCCGTTCTTGTTCAGGCGTGTGACCTGTTTCGGCGCGTTGCCCATCTCGCCCGCGGCCATGATGATGCGCGGACTGGCGGTGGCGTAGATGAAGGCGGTGCCCATCGGCGACACGAAGGCGTCCACGTACAGGATCACCCCCCACCAGACCGCGCCCACGGTGAACGCGATCGCCGCCAGCGGGCCGGCCATGCCGGTGAACTGCAGGTGCGTCCAGCCGTCGACGATGTCCGAAGGCTTGAGCGCAACGATGAAGGAAACCTGCAAACCAATGTAGATCAGCATCGAGATGATGACCGAGCCGATCAACGCGATCGGGATGTAGCGCCCGGGGTTGCGGGTTTCACCGGCCAGCGCGATCGCTTGCTGGAAGCCCAAAAAACTGAAGGCGACGCCGGCGGTGGCCACCGCGGTGAAGATGCCGCTGACCGGAGTGCTGGCGATGTGCGCCGTCATGTTGCCGGGATGGAACGAGTACGCCATCAGGATGCCGATGGTGGCCAGCGGAACCAGCACCTTCCACCAGGTGGCCACGCTGTTGATGGCCATGACGACGCGGATGGCCAGGAAATTCAGCACCACCACGAACGCCAGCAGGATGATCGAAACCACCGTCCCGAAATGGGTCAGCGAGAGTGTCGTGGGATTGATGAGTCCGTGGATGTAGTTGTCGCCGTAGGTCACCACCGAGGTGACTTCGACCGGCGGCACCGAGACGAAGGCGAGGAACAGGATCCACGTCCAGATTTTTCCCACCAGATCGCCGTGGCTCGCGTGGGTCATGTGCACCAGCGCCCCGGAGTTTGGGAACATGGTGGAAAGCTCGGCGAACACGAACGCCAGGAACAGGGTGGCGATGGCGCCGATCACCCAGGAAAACACGCTGAAGGGTCCGGCCGCCATGGCGCCATGCAACGCGCCGAACAGCCAACCCGAGCCGATCATTGCGCCGAGGCTTGCGTACAGCAGTCCGATGACGCCGGCATCGCGCTTGAGCTTGGTAGGACCTCCAGCCATGGTGTTGCTCTCCGCTAGTGTGGGTGGAATGAGCACACCGCGGTAGGCAGCATGCGCGACCGATTCGCGTCGTGGCGGTGAGGCCGGGCCGTGGGGCGAGGTCGTCGTGCGGCGCTGGAACGGGCGGTTGATGGTACACCCATGCGACGCCGTGTCACCCGCACGTCTAGCGACCCCGGAACCGTGGCGCCAGAAAATCCGCGAGGTCGGCGATCTCCTGCGGGCAAACCTGGTGCGCCATCGGGTAGCTGTGCCAGTCGACGCGGTAACCCCATTCGCGCAACTGGTCGCGCGAACGTTCGCCGAGATAGCGCGGCACCACCGGATCGAACGCACCGTGACCCATGAAGATCGGGGTGTCGGCGTTGGCCTGGCTGCGCTCGTTGGCGGTCGCATCGGCAATCGGCAGGTAAGTTGAAAGCGCGACGATCGCGGCCAGCGTTCGGGCATGCCGCAATCCGGATGACAGCGCAAGCGCGCCGCCCTGCGAAAAGCCGATCAACACGATGTTCGATTCGGGCGCGCCACGTTCGACTTCGCGTGCAATCAGGTTTTCGACTTCCCGGATCGATGCACGGATGCCGGCTTCATCTTGTTTCTGCGACAGGTCGAAACCGCCGATGTCGTACCACGCGCGCATCGGCAGGCCGCCGTTGAGCGAGATCGGCCGCACCGGCGCGTGCGGAAACACGAAGCGCAACGCGGGCCATTCCGGCCGCACCAGTTGCGGCACGATCGGCTCGAAGTCGTGGCCGTCGGCGCCGAGGCCGTGCAGCCAGATCACCGCATGGCGCGGCTTCGGCGCGGTTTCGAGTTCCACGCATTCCAGCGTCACTTGGAAGTCTCCGCGGGCAAGCCGAGTTCCTGCGCGAAGAACGCCATCACAGCCGCCGCGTTGCCAACGCGCTGGCTGAAGGACGCGGTGACGCCGTGGCCTTCGTTCATGCGCGTCAACAGCAGGATCGGATTCCTCGACGTGGTCGCCGCCTGCAAGGCCGCCGCGAACTTGCGCGATTGCCAGGGCGCGACGCGCGGATCGTTGACGCCGGTGATCAGCAACGTCGCCGGGTACGCGGTGCCGGGCTTCACGTTCTGCAACGGCGAATACGCGCGCAGCCACTCGAAATCGGGTTTCTTCGTGACCGTGCCGTATTCCGAAACGTTGTACTGGCCGTTGGGCCACAACTCCACGCGCAGCATGTCGTAGATGCCGACCAGCGACACCACCGCACGATATTCGGATGGATGCTGCGTCAACGCCGCGCCCATCAGCAGGCCGCCGTTGGAACCGCCGAGGATGCCGAGGTGCGCGGCATCGGTCCAGTGGTTTTGCACCAGCGTCTGCGCAGCCGCATGGAAATCGTCGAACACGTTCTGCTTCTTGCCGAGCATGCCGTCGGCGTGCCAACCCTCGCCGAACTCGCCACCACCGCGGATATTGGCGACCGCGTAAACACCGCCGCGTTCCAGCCACGCCAACGTGGAACCGATGAAGCGCGGCGCGGTGCAGATGCCGAAGCCGCCGTAGCCGTAAAGAATCGTCGGGCGCGCGCCATTGGGCGTGACGCCCTTCAACGCGATGACTGTCACCGGAATCTTGGTCCCATCCTTGGAAGTGGCATCGAGCCGGTACGTGACAACGTTCGAATAGTTCGCCGCAGGCTTGACCTCGAACACGGTCTTGAGCGTGCCCTGCGCGCTGTCGTATTCGGCCCAGCGCGAGGGGATCGTCCAGCCGGAATAGGTAACCAACGCCTGCGGTGATGCCGCGCTGCTGGCGATGCTGCCGACGCCGATGCCGGTTTTCGGAAGCGGCACGTCACGCACGAATCTGCCGTCACTCGAATACTGCCGCACGCGCCAGTCGGGACCGCGTACTTCGGTGATCAAAAATCCGCCCTTGACCGGCGCCACCGAATGCATGGCCCAGTTGTTGTCGGGTTGCGGCACCAGCAGCTTCGATTTGCCCTTCGCAGCCAGCGCCAGCAACTTGCCGCGCGGCGCATCTTGATAGGCGATCACCAGCAGGCGGTCGCCGTCCCAGGCCGCGCCCTGATTGACCTCCCACGCCGCGCGCACATTGGCTTCGGTGCCGAGTGCGAGTTTCCATTTTCCGTCATCGTCGCGCAGGTACACCACATCGGGATCGCCATCGCCCGCATGCACCAGCGCGGCTGCATGTTGGCCATCCGCGGAACCGAGCAACGTATATTCCGCAACCTTCGACCAGTCCTTGCCGAATTCCAGCGTGTCATTCTTCGCGGCGGTGCCAAGCCCGTGGTGGCACAGCGCCGCGTCGAACTGCAGGTCGGCATCCGGCACCGTGCCCGGCAACGGCAGGCGTACATAGGTGACGCCCTTGCCATCCGGATCCCACAGCAGCGCCTGCGGCGTGGTGCCGCCGCCTGCGTGCGGCAGTGCATCGGGCAACTCCTTGCCGGTCGCGACGTCGACGAAATGGATGGTGGTTTCCTCGTTGCCGCCTTCGGCGGTGCCGTAAGCGACGTACTTGCCGTCGGGCGATGGCCAGTAACCGGTAATCGCGGGAGTGCCGGCCATGGCGTTCGGATCGATCAGCACCTTCGCCTTGCCGCCCGACCACGGTTGCGCCACCAGCACCGCCTGCGGCTGCGGCGGTATCTGGCGCATGTAGAACAAAGTGGTGCCGACGATTTCCGGATCGAATTGCTGGGTGGACGTCAGCGCGAGTTCGCCCACGCGCTTGGCGATGGCCTTGGCCTCCGGGAAACCGTCCATCACCTTTTCGGTGTAGGCGTTCTGCGCCGCGATCCACTGCTTCACCGCGGGTGCGTTGGCGTCTTCCAGCCAGCGGTACGGGTCGTGTACCACCGTGCCGAAAAAGGTTTCGGTGACGGTGTCCTTGCGGGTCGGTAACGGCATCGCGGGCACCTCGTACTGTGTGTCGATCAGCGGCACGCTGCGTTGCGTGTCGTGGGCGGGTGGCGGCTGCGCGACCGCAACGGTCGCGATGCAGCCAAGGCCGAAACCGAGCAGGATGCGCAAACCGGACATGGCCGACTCCGAGCGACGGGGAAGTCGCTGCAGGGTAGCGCCGGCGCGCGGGTCGCGCCACGCGGGCGAGCGGGACTTTCGGCGCTTGCGCCGGCGTGCGGGGCATGGCTACGCTCAAGCCCTTTGCCGGGGAAAATCATGAACCGCATCGCCATCGCCGCGCTGGCGGGCCTGTTCGTCAGCGCGGGCGCCGTCGCCGCACCACAGGACGCACCGCCCACCGCCCACGCGGGCACCATCCAGAAGCTCACGCTCGAGCAGATCATGGCCGATCCCGACTGGATCGGGCCGCCGGTGGAAGACGAATACTGGGGCATCGACGGCCGCAGCGTGTACTTCAAGCTGAAGCGCAAGGGTTCATCGATCCGCGATCTGTACCGCGTGCCCGCAAACGGCGGCACGCCGGTGAAATTGAGCGATGCCGAACTCGCGACCACCACGGGTCCCGCGGTGTTCGATCGCGCCCGCGATCGCGCGGCGTATCTGCGCCACGGCGACGTGTTCGTGCGCGACATCGCCAGCGGCGTCACGCGCCAAGTGACCCGCGACGACGCCGGCAAATACGGCCTGCAGATTTCCGCGGACGGCAAGCTCGTCAGTTGGGCGCAGGGCAACGACTGGTACGTCTGGAGCGCCGCGACCGGCGTGGTATCGCAAGCCGCGACCCTGAAGACCGAAGTCAACCCGGCCGCCGCCAAGCCCGACCAGATGGAGCGCCTGCAGCTCAGCCTGTTCTCGACGCTGCGCCAGATCAAGGCCGATCAGGACGCGGTGCGCGCCCACGACGACCACCTGGATGCGGAGAATCCCTCGCGCGCGCCGGCGCCGTTTTATCTCGGCGACAAGGTGAAGGTGGCGATGACCTCGCTGTCGCCGAACGCGCGCTGGCTGTTGGTGGTGACCCGGCCCGCGTCGTACCAGCCCGGCAAGCATCCGTTCGTGGTGCACTACGTCAACGATTCCGGCTATCCGGAAACCGAAGCCGCGCGCACTTACGTGGGCCACGACAATCCCGCGCCGCAGTCGCTGCTGTTGCTCGACCTGCAAACGCACAAGCAGTACCCGCTGTCGGTCAACGACCTGCCCGGCATCCACGACGACCCCTTGCACGCGCTGCGCGTGAAACGCATCGCGCAACTGACGGCCGAAGGCCACACCGACGAAGCCGCCGCACTGGCCGCACCCAGGACGCGTCCCGTATCGGTCAACTTCGTCGCGGTCAGCGAATCGGGTTATCCCGCGATCGTGTGGAGCCCGGATGGCAGCCAGCTCGCGCTGGAACTGGTTGCCAACGACCACAAGGATCGCTGGATCGAAACCGTGGACTTTGCCGACCACAAACTGGTGACACAAAACCGCCTGACCGATCCCGCCTGGATCAACTGGAGCTTCAACGGGCTCGGCTGGTTGCCCGACAATCGGATGCTGTGGTTCGAGTCGGAAGGTTCGGGTTGGGCACAATTGTTCGTGAAGCCACTGGACGGCAAGGCACGCGCGCTGACCGGCACGGGTTATGAGGTTTCAACGCCGGTGGTGTCACCCGACGGCAAGTGGTTCTATCTGCGATCCGACAAGCAGGCGCCCTACGCCTACGACGTGTATCGCGTGCCGGTCGCGGGCGGCGCATTGCAGCAGGTGACGCACTTCGAAGGCATGGATGATTTCGAGTTGTCGCCCGACGGCAGCAAGCTCGCGGTGCTGCATTCGAGCGCGTACGTCCCGCCGCAACTCGCGGTGGTGAAACCCGACGGCAGCGACGTGCGTGAACTCACCGACACCCGCACGCCCGCATACAAGGCGTTCTCCGCGACCCGGGTGCAGCCGCGGTTCGTGAAGATTCCTTCGAGCCACGGCCACTGCGGCATCTGGGCCAAGTACTACCAGCCTGCGAATTACGACACCTCGCACGCGCACCCCGCGGTGTTCTTCGTGCACGGCGCAGGTTATCTGCAGGACGTCGACAAGAACTGGTCGTACTACTTCCGCGAGCAGATGTTCAACAACCTGCTGACGCAGGAAGGCTACGTGGTGCTGGACATGGATTACCGCGGCTCGGCCGGCTACGGCCGCGACTGGCGCGATGCGATCTACCGCGACATGGGCCATCCCGAATTGCAGGACCTGCTGGACGGCAAGGCGTGGCTGGTGAAGCACCACCATGTCGACCCGAAACGCGTCGGCATCTACGGCGGTTCCTACGGCGGCTTCCTGACCGAGATGGCGCTGCTGCGCGCACCCGGCGAATTCGCAGCCGGCGCGGCGCAACGCCCGCCGTCCGACTGGACCAGTTACAACGACGGCTACACCTCGGACATCCTCAACACGCCGCAGCTCGATCCCGAGGCGTACCGGGTTTCCTCGCCGATCGAATACGCGAAGAACCTCGAAGACCCGCTGTTGATCAACCACGGCCTGATCGACAACAACGTGATGCCGGGCGATTCGATCCGCCTGTACCAGCGCTTCATCGAGCTGCACAAAAAGAATTTCTGGATTTCGCTATACCCGATGGAACGCCACGACTTCCAGCACGCCGACGACTGGTACGACGAGTACCGCCGCATCCACGAGCTGTTCACGCGGTTCGTGTTGCACGGCGACGGGAACTGACACCTCACCCGTTCCACCCCCTTCCACAGGAAGGGGGTCGATGTCGGCCGCCAGTGCGGCCGGCATCGGGGGATGCACCCGCCAACCGAAGCAAAAGCTATCCCCCTCTCGCGCTGCGCGCGCGTTCACTGCGTTCCGCCCTTCGCAAGCGAAGGGGGAGCAAAGCCGTCAAGCTCGGCGCTTTGCCCACCCCCTTCCGCAGGAAGGGGGTCGCGCCGCAGGCGCGGGGGGATGCCGTCACGCCGACAGCTTCAATCCCGCCGCCTGCATCGCCTCGCGGATGTAGGCGAACATCGCCGCGTCCATCCCTTGCGCCGCCATGACCTGCGGCTCCCTGTCGTAGGCCTGCTTCATCTTGCGTCCCAGGTTGGCGTCGCCACCCGTGAAAGCCTGGATCAGCCTGTACCAGCGGCGACCCATTTCCATTACGGACGGATCCGTGGGCGGAATGCCGAGATTCATCGCACTCCGAACCTGTTTGATCAATTCAGGCCATTCGTTTTGCGCTTGCCGCATGCCGTCCTCGCCCAGTTGTTCCGCACGCCTGAGCAACTGCTCACGTTCTTCGGGCGTGAAATGTTGCCCGAGGATTTCGCCGTGGCGTTTGTATTGAGCCCGTTCGGCTTCGCTGAAACGCACATCCAGTTTCTCGCTCATCCTGATGTTCTCCAGCAGTTGGTCGATGTCGTTCGATGTCGAATCCAACCCTCGCCATGCGCGTTCCAGCGCGGCCAGTGCCTGCGATTTCGAGTGCACCTCGCGGCGCAGCGCGACGATGCGCGCCTCGATCAACGCGGCTGCCGAGCCCCTCCGCTGCAGCAGCTTGCCAATCTCGGCCAGCGTGAAGCCGGCGCGTTTCAGCACGCCGATCTCGTTGAGACGCGCGAGCGCCGGTGCCCCGTACAGGCGGTAACCGCCATCCGAATGCGCGTCGGGCGCAAGCAATCCGCGCACTTCGTACAGGCGCAGGGCCTTGGCCGACACGCCGCTTTTGGCGGCGAGCTGGCCGATGCGGAGGTACTTCGCGCTGGCGGGCAGTTTCGACATCGCCGTGAAGATTACGGCCTGCCCCAAGGGCAACGTCAAGCGCTTCGGATCATGCACCGAGACGCAACGCCAACTGCAAGCATCTCACCCTCGACGCAGTGGACGCGCTTGGAAACCCGCGACACTACTTGGTGGTGTTGATGTAGTAGTTGCTCGACGCCGCGGCGCTCAACGCGCTGGTCATCGGCAACAACTGGCTCATGAAGCGGTTCCAGCGGGTAACGCCGGCGGCGGATGCGAACACCACGTCGCCCGGCTTCACCACGAAGGCGTCGGCCAGCGCGAACGCGGCGGGCGATTTCGCGTCGAGCTGGTAGACCGTCGGCTGCTGCACCTGCCGGCCGTCTTTCGAAAGCGCGCCGCGCACCACGTAGATCACGCCCTTCGAGGTCACTTCGTTCAGGCCGCCGGCATCGCCGAGCGCCTGCGTGAGTGTGATGTCGCCGGTCTTGAACCGGATCGCCTGCGGCCGCGTGACTTCGCCCATCACATAGACCTTCTGGCGATCGTTGTAGGGCACCAACACGCGATCGCCCGCTTCCAGATACACCTTGCCCGCAGGCCCGCCCTTGCCCGCGTAACCGCTGAGGTTGAGGTGGTAACTCTGGTCGCCACGCGTCAACACCACGTTGGACAGGTTGGCGTTCTGGTTGTCCACGCCGGCATTGGCGATCGCCTGGGCGAGCGTCAGCGGCACCGTGGTGAGGGCCTGCGTGCCGGACTTCACCAGCGCGCCTTCCACCACCACGCGCTGGCTGGCGTAGTTGACGACGTTGATGTCCACCTGCGGGTTCTTGATCCAGTGCGCCAGCCTTGAGCTGAGGGTGTCGCGCGCCTGTTCCAGGGTCATGCCCGCGATCTTGAACTTGCCGATGAACGGGTAATAGATCGTGCCGTCGGGCAGCACCAGGCGTCCGTTGGCTACGGTCTGCTGCTGCGTACCCGCGGGCGAGGTCAGTTCGGGATGGTCCCACACCGTGATGTACAGCGTGTCGCCGGGGCCGATGCGGTAGGGCTGCGGCCGGTAATCGAGCAGTGTGGCGGGAATGGTCGGCGCCTGCGTGGCCGCCTGTTGCGACTCGACCAGCTGCGGCGTGATCTGGACGATCCGCACGGACTGGTCGTTGCTGCGCACCGATGCGGACATCGTCTGGCCGGGCGCCAGTACGCAGCCTGCCAACGTGGCCAGCAGGCAGGCGCATGCGACGACGCGCGACCCATTGACCAGGTATCTGCGGATGCTTGCGCCACGACCGTCTGCATCGACGCGGTGCTCGGTTGAAACGGCGAACGGCACTGCCACATCCGACATGTCCGACATGATTGGCGACACTCCTCAACCTGTTTCCAAATACGGGCCCTGTTCCGAACTCGTGCACTGTGAGTCAGTGAGTATAGATCACGGTATACGGCGCTTGTCCATGTCATCCGGGCTCACGATAAATGATCCATTTATTTATCCGATATTCATTCACAATTCATTGGTTATTCACCTGAATGAATCACCTCGTAATGGCATCCTGAATCCAGTGCATCCATGCACGTCGGGATTGCTCCAAGCATGGCTCGGAAGGCCATGAAACCACGCCGGAAATGCCCCGGCACGATCCCGCAAGTCCATGTCGGCCGCACTTCTCCGGACGTCAACCCAGCGGCGATGTTGCAGCCGGCGACGTTTTGGCTTGATACCTGAAGCCCGCCCTACACTTGTTGGCTCGCCGCTTTCCGATGCAGGCGCGGCGCCACTTCCAACCATCCACGCAGAGAGGCCCGACTCGCAGCAAATCGCGATTTGTTTCGGCAATCACGAAACAGACCGGCACCATTCATTTCAACACGTGTAAACAGTGGGAAAGTACCGGACGCAAAACCGCTACCGCGGCTTGCGCACGAGCCGGCAATCGAATCATCCCGCCGGCCGGCAAAGCGAGGCTACACGAGGTTTTTTCCGGTTTCCGCTACCCCACGGGAAAACAAAACGCATGATCAAAGCGATGACAATTGCAGATCCCCGAACGGGAACGTTCGACCCTCCACCGGGCGACGAAATCGATATCCGGGCCCTGCTGGGTACGCTTGCCGACCACAAGCGCGTGATCATCACGGTCACCGTCGCGTGTTTCGTGCTCAGCATTCTTTATGTGCTCATGGCGACACCCGTGTACCAGGCCAAGGCCATGGTCCAGGTCGAACAGTCGCCTACGCTGCCGGGCCTGACCGCGGTGGCCGAAGCCGTGGGCGCGTCCAATCCCGAAGCCACCGACGCGCTGTCCATCCTCACCTCGGAGTCGGTGATCAAGCCCGCGGTCGACAAACTCAATCTCAACATCGTCATCGGCTCCTACCGGATACCGGTAATCGGCAGCCTGCTCGCGCGGCAATTCACGCCTGCGGCACCCGGCGATGTCGCCAAGCCGTGGTTCGGACTCGCCGGCTACGACTGGGGTGGCTCGCGGTTGAGCGTGGCCCGCATGGACGTTCCAAGCGACCTGCTGGGTCGCAAGCTGACGCTGGTAGCCGGCAAGGACGGCGCCTACTCGCTGCGGCAGGACAGTCGCATTCCGTTCGTGCACGGCAGGTTGCTGTTGCACGGGAAGGTGGGCGAGCCCGCGCAAGGTTCTGGCGTCACGATGCTGGTGACCCGCCTGTACGCGAACCCGGGCATGCGTTTCCACGTGACCCGCAACTACGAGATGACCACGATCCATCGGCTGCAGAACGCCATTGCCACGAAGCAGTCGGCGCAGGGTTCCAACGTCATCGGCCTGAGTTACGACAGCGTGAACCCGCAGATGGCGGTGGCGGTGCTCGACCAGGTCACCAAGGCATACCTGGCCCAGAACGTGGGACGCAATTCGGCGCAGGCCGCCAACAGCCTGAAGTTCGTGAACGAACAGCTGCCGTTGGTCAAGCAGAAGCTGGAGCAGGCGCAGGCCGCACTCAACGCCTTCCAGGTCAAAGCGCATTCCGTCAATGTGACGTTGCAGACGCAAAGCCTGCTCACCCGGATGGACACCCTCGACGCCAGCATCGAGCAACTGCAGACGCAGAAGATCGCGGCGGAGCGCCTGTACACGCCCGCCAACCCGCAATACCAAGCCATCACCAAGCAGATCGCGGCCCTGTCGGGGCAGAAAAACGCGATCGAAAAACAATTGACCACGCTGCCCGACACGCAGCGCGAACTGCTGCGCCTGAACGGCAACGTCGACGTGCTCAACACCACTTACAACGGCCTGCTCAACGAGGAACAGCAGCTCGAGATCGCGCAGGCCGGCACCGTGGGCACCACCCGCATCATCGACCAGCCCGCCGTGGACATCACCCGCCCGGTGAAACCGAAGAAACTGTTCACGGTGGCGGGCGCCACCTTCATCGGCGCGTTTTTCTCGATGGGATTCGTGCTGCTGCGGCAGATGCTGCGCCATGGCGTGGAGGACCCGGCCGAAATCGAACAACTCGGTTTGCCGGTTTTCACCGCCATCCCGCTGAGCGAGCAGCAGATCGAATTGTCCGAGCGCCGCCGGGCGCTGTTCGCGCGGCGACGCAACCCGCTGCTGGCACTCGCCGCGCCGCACGACCTTGCGGCCGAGGCCTTACGCAGCCTGCGCACCAGCCTGTACTTCGCGGCGCCGAATGCGGCCGACAACCGCCTGATGATCTGCGGCGCCAGCCCGAATGCCGGCAAGACCTTCATCTCCGCGAACCTGGCCGCGATCAACGCCCAGGCCGGGCAACGGGTGTTGCTGATCGACGCCAACATGCGCGACGGCCAACTGCACACCATCGTCGGCGGACGCGCCGAGAACGGCCTGTCCGAGTTGCTGGCCGATCGCATCATCTTGGAAGAAGCCATCCGCAGCGTCGAGGACGTCGAGGGCCTGCACTTCATCCCGAGCGGACGCAAGCCATTCAATCCATCCGAGCTGTTGATGCTGCCGCGCTTTGCGGCGCTGCTGCACAAACTTTCCCCGCAATACGACCTGGTCGTCATCGATACGCCGCCGATCCTGTCGGTCACCGATGCGACGATCATCGGCCACCACGTCGGCACCAGCCTGCTGGTGGTGCGCTTCGGCCTCAACCAATCGCGCGAGGTCGAGCTGGCCATGCAGCGGTTCCGGCAAAGCGGCGTGGCGATCAGCGGGGTGGTATTCAATGGCATGGAAAAACGCAGTGGCAGCTACTCCACGAACGGTTATTTCGAGTACGGAACCGAGGCATGACGCGTCGCGGCACGGCGGCGGCAGCGAAGCCGCCATCAGCAAGCCCGTGTCGCGTGCGACCATGGCGAAGACGTGCTTCGACGATCCCGGCTTCCTGGCCGCGTTGCGGGAGATGCATGCATTGGGGCTGCAGGTGACGGCAACTGCGCACACAGGTTCCATTCCGTTCGATGTGCTGGCCGGCCGGTTGCGCCTGCGCTGGTACCTGGTGCCGCCGCGACCGCGCGCGGTGCGCGTCGCAGCACTGGCGCTGATCCAGCCATTGCGTGCCGGCCCGCGCATGTTCAAGCGCGTCGCGACGGGCGCCGCACGGCTCGGCGTGCCACATCCCTGGCGCCGCGCCCGCGTGTACGCATCGGGCGTGAACCGTATCGCCGAGGTGTTCGGCCCCGGCACCACGCACGCCGCGTTCCTCACCGGCACGGCCGGGCCGCACCGCAAACTGACGGTGCAGTTCATGGACGCGCGCGGCGACATCCGGGGCTACGCGAAAGTGGCAGGCACGCCCACGACGCAGGCATTGCTGGCCAACGAAGCCGCGATGCTCGACGAATTGCACGCCGTGGGCCTGCACGCCGCGCTGTTGCCGAACCTGCTGCTGCGGGAACAACGCCGGGACGCGACGGTACTTGCCATGGACACGCTGCGGACGCCGCGCAGCACCTGCCACACCCGCTTGCAGGCGGCGCACCTGGCTTTCCTCGACGAGTTGGCGGCGCGCACGGCTTCGGCGCGCGTGCCCGACGGCGCGGCGTTGCTGCACCGCCTGCGCGTCAAAACGCACGCGCTTCCGGCGTCGCTGCCTGCCGATTGGCGCGTGCGTCTGGAGCGCTCGCTTCAGGCGCTCGCCACCGCACCGGGACTGATTGCGCCACGTGGCCTGGCGCACGGCGATTTCACGCCCGGCAACACGTTCCGATATCGAGAGAGGCTCTGCGTGTTCGACTGGGAATACGCTGGCCACGACTATCCCGCCGATTACGACCTGATCCGCTTTCTGTTTGCGCTGCAGTCGCTGCGGCGCGGGGATGCCGTCGCTCGCTGTCGCGCCGTCGAGTCGCTGCTGATCCGCGACCTGCAACGCCCGCCGCGGGCAGCGCTTGCGCGCATCACGGCGTACCTCTGTGTGCAGGCGCTGCTGCTGGCGGGGCGCCAGCCGGAGCACCACGGACAAGCATTGACGTGGGAAGGCGCGCCCGCGCTGGCGCGGATGCTCGACGCGTCGAGCGCACGCGAGCCGAGCCTGGCATGAGGCACGCAGACTCGTCCATCGGGAGCGCTTGAAGCATGTCCTCGGACGGCGCCAGCGTGACCCCACGCGCGGACGACGCGCCGCGGCCGGCGCCGGATCGCGCCATCATGTCGCGCCTGCTGCGACGTGGCGCGTCGGGCGCGTTCCTGGTTTCCGTCGCCGGGACGGGCTTGGGGCTGCTGGCGAACCTGGTGATGGCACGCCTGATCGGGCGCGCCGAGTACGGCATCTACGCGTTGATGTTCAGCTGGGTCAGCGTGCTGATGATGGTCGCACAGGCCGGCCAGGACATCAGCATCATCCGTTTCCTGCCCGGTTACATCCAGGACAAGGCCTGGGGCAAGGTGCGCGGCCTGCGCATCGGCGTCGGGCTGTTCGTGCTCGCGACCAGCCTCGTCGTCGCGATCGTCGGCTGCGTGGTGGTGCACGGCCTGGGCGCCGGGCATTCCGACGGCTGGCGCGACACCTTCTACATCGGCTTCGCGATGTTGCCGATCCTGACCCAGCTGCAACAGAGCAGCGCGATGCATCGCGCGTTCAAGCGGCCGATCATCACCGGCATTTATTCGAGCTTGCTGCGGCCCGCCGTGCTGCTGGTCCTGCTCGGGATCGCGGCGCTCACGCTGGCGCGCCGCGATGCTCCGATGGTGGCCGTGTGCGTGGCCTGCGCCGCGCTGGTTTCACTGCTCGCATCGGGCACGCACCTCACGCGGGCGTGGCCGGCCGAGGGACGCGGCGCGCGGCCGCGCTACGAGGCACGCCGCTGGATCAGCGTAGGCGGACAGTTGTCGCTGCTGTCGATCGTCATCGTCGGCGGCGCGCGGCTGGACGTGATGTTGCTGGGCGCGATCATGGGCACCGTCGATGTCGGGCCCTACTACGCGGCGCTCAAGATGGCCGGCTTCGCCTTGTTCGCCTCGCAGGCGGTCAACGTGGTGCTGGCGCCGATGATCGCGGAACGCTACGACGCCGGCGACATGCGTGGACTGCAATCCGTGGCCGTGCAAGGGGCGCGCCTCGCACTGGCCGGAGCCCTGGCCGTGGCGTTGTTCTGCGCAGTCGCGGGCAGGTGGGTACTGGGATTGTTCGGACACGGTTTCGACACGGCCTATGTGCCGTTGCTGATCCTGCTGCTGGGCTATTGCATCAGCACCTGCTTCGGCGAGGTCGGGTTCATGCTGTCCATGACCAAATACCAGAAGCAGGCGTCGTTGTTCGTGCTGGTCGGCATCATCGCCAACTGCATCGCGGCGGTGCTGCTGGTGCCGCGCCTCGGCGCCACCGGCGCCGCCATCGGCGCGGCGCTGTCGCTGGTGATCTGGCGCGGCCTGGCGTGGCGCTTCGTCACCACGCGTCTGGGCATCGAGCCATCGGTCTTCGGCAAACCCCTGCTGGGAGGAAGCACCCCTCGATGAAACTCGCGCTGGTCATTTCATCCCTTGGCGGCGGCGGCGCGGAACGCGTGATGACGCTGCTCGCGAATGCCTGGGCCGCACGCGGCGACGAGATCACGCTGATCACGCTGGCTTCTGGCGACATGGACACGTACCGGCTGGATCCCGCGGTGCGGCGCGTCGCGCTGGACGTGGCGGGCGCTTCCGCGCACGTCTTCGCCGCGATCGGCCACAACGCCGTGCGGATCCATGCACTGCGCCGGGCCATCGCCGGCTGCCGGCCCGACGCGGTGATCAGTTTCATCGCGGAAAGCAACGTGCGCGTGCTGCTGGCCACGATCGGCCTGGGCGTTCCGGTAATCATTTCCGAACGCACGTTCCTGAACGGTCACCACATGCGTGGTGTGTGGCGGGCGCTGCGCCGCTGGTTGTATCCACGCGCGGCCGCGGTGGTCGCGCAAACCCGACGCTGCGCCGACGATCTGGAAGCCGTCACCGGATGCCGGGTCGAGGTGATCGCCAATCCGGTCTTGCCCGAGTCCGCGCCGGCTGCACGCGTGTGCGACGCCGGCCCCGGCGAACCGGCCGCGCGTGGCAACGCGCGCACCCTGCTCGCGGTCGGGCGGCTGTCCCCGGAAAAGGGCTTCGACTTGTTGATCGAGGCCTTTGCACGCGTGGCCGATAGCCAGCACGACTGGAAACTGGTGATCCTCGGCGAAGGCCCGCTACGCGCCGATCTGGAACGGCGGATTGCGCAACACGATCTTGGCCGTCGCATCGCGCTACCAGGTTTCGACGCACACGTGCGCGCGGCGATGCGACGCGCTGATTTGTTCGTGTTGTCTTCACGCTACGAGGGCTTCCCCAATGCATTGCTGGAAGCCATGGCCGAAGGCGCGGCCTGCGTGAGTTTCGATTGTGATGCAGGCCCGCGCGAACTGATTGAGCACGGCGAGAACGGCTGGCTGGTGCCCTCCGGTGATGTACCGGCCCTGGCGGACGCGTTCGATGCACTGATGCGCGATGCCGGGCTGCGGGAGCGGATCGGGCATCGCGCCCGCGCGGTGATCGCGACGTATGCCTTGCCGGCCATCCTCGACCAATGGGATGCGCTGGTGATGTCGGTGCAACCCTCCCCGGCCATGCGCGTGGTGCAACCATGAGCGCGACCTGGGACATGCCGCGCGCCGCGCGGGCCGGCACCGCCAACGATGCGCCGCGCATCCTGTTCCTGGCCCGCTCGCTGCGCCGGGGCGGCGCCGAACGACAACTGGTCGCGCTGGCGTCGGGACTGCACCGGCGCGGGTGGCCGGTCACGGTCGCCTGTTGCTACGGCGGCGGTGTCTTCCAGGCCGACCTTGAAAATGCGGGCGTGCCGGTAGTCGACCTGCACAAGTGCGGACGCTGGGACGTGGCGGGCTTCCTGTGGAGATTGCTGCGCGCGCTGCGCCAGTCCAACGCCACGATCGTCCACGGCTACATGCCGCTCGGCAACCTGCTGGCCCTGCTCGCGCGCGTCGCCTGCCCGCGTGCACGCGTGGTGTGGGGCGTGCGTTCGAGCAACATCGACCGCGAGCAGCGCGACTGGCTGTCGCGCCTGACCTTCCGGATGAGCTGCCATGCCGCACGCCTCACCGATCGCATCATCGCCAATTCCGAAGCCGGCGCCAGCTACCACGCCGCGCTGGGTTATCCGCACGAGCGCATCCAGGTGATCCCCAACGGCATCGACGTGCAGCGTTTCCGTTTCGATGCCGCCGGCCGCGAACGCGTGCGAAGCGAATGGAACATCGCCGACGACAGCGTCCTGGTCGGACTGGTCGGCCGCATCGATTCGATGAAGGACCATCCCACCTTCCTTGCGGCGGCGGCGTTGCTGGCAGCGCGCGATCCTCGCTGGCGCTTCGTTTGCGTCGGCGATGGCCAGCCCGGTTTCGTGCGTGGCACCAGGGCCATGGCGACGCGCCTGGGCCTGGATGCGCGCCTGGTCTGGGCTGGGGCGAGGAACGACGTCGCCGATGTCTACAGCGCGCTCGACATCGCCATATCGAGTTCGGTCGGGGAAGGCTTTTCCAACGTTATCGCCGAGGCGATGGCCTGCGAACGCCCGTGCGTGGTGACCGATGTCGGCGACTCCGCGCGCATCGTGGATCAGTGCGGTGCGGTGGTCGCGGCCGGTGATCCGGCGGCGTTGGCAGCCGCGATCGAGCGGGTCGGGAAATCACTCGAAGGTTCCGGCGCCACGCGACTGGGCGCCATGGCCCGGACCCGGATCGTGGACACCTATTCCCTGGAATCCCTGCTGCGGAACTCGGAAGTCGCATTCCGCGCGCTGTGCCACACCCGCGAGCAGGGCTAGCCACATGCATCCGTTCCCGCTCGCCGACTTGATCAGGCCCACCGTGTTCATCCTGTTCGCGGGGCTGGTGATTTCGTATGCGTTTACCCGGCGCGTGCTGCTGAGTTACGTGGTCGCGGTGCTGAAGGCGGGATTGTTCCTGCTGTACTTCGGCTTCGTGTTCAACGGCACCTACACTTTCCTGGACGACCTGAGGTACCTGCAAATCGGCGAACAGCTCGCCGCCAACCATGTAGGCCTGTCGGACCTCTTCAGCCAGTACCACTACATCGTCAGCACCGTGGCCGGTTCCAACATCGCCTATTACGTCTACAACGCCACGGCAGTCCAGATATTCGGATTCGGCTACTACGCACCGGTCGCGATCAACGTGGTGCTGACCTTCCTCGGGGCGGGGCTGCTGATGAAGGCCGCGCGCGCGGGCCTCGGCATGAGCCGGCGCACCAGCATCGGCTTGTTCGCGTTCCTGGCACTGAGCCCCGACATCCTGGTCTGGTCGACCATCCCCAACTTCAAGGACACCCTGGTCGCCACGGCCACCGCGGGCGCGGTGTGCGCGGTCGCGCTGCTGGACCAGCACAAGGCGTGGCGCGCGGCACTGCTGGCGGTCTTCGCCGCGTTCGTGTTGGCGATCACGCGCCTTTACGTGCCGCTGATGCTGGGCGTCGCCTTCGGCATCACGCTGTTCCTGTCGCCGCGCGGGCGGCGCAATCCGTGGCTGTGGTTGCTGGCGGCCCTTGCCTTGTTGGTGGTGTTGCACCACGTGGGACACGGCAGCCTGGTGGGCGCACTGCACACCTTGCGCTCCAAGATGGACAACCCGGTGAAGGGCGTGGTGCGCTTCCTGGTCACGCCGATCCCGTTCCACACCTCTCCGGGCTACGGCTTCATGGACATCCCGCAGATGATCTATTGGGCACTGCTGCCGTGCATGTTCTACGGGATGGTCTGCGTGTGGCGCAAGGCCACGATCACGGGCCGCTTCGTGGTCATCTATTTCCTGCTCATGTTGCTGCTGTACGGCTCATTCACCACGCTGCAGGGCGCGCGCCACCGGGTCCAGATCGACGGACTGGTGGTGATCTTCCAGTACTTCGGCATCCTGGCCGTGTTGCGCCAGCGCTTCCGAAGACGTTCGCGCCGGACGCCGCCCCTCGCCATCGAAGATGGCGTCGATCCGACATCGAACCCGACCGGTGCGATGCATGCCGGGCACGCGCACTCCGGATGACACGGGCCATGCAGATGAAGGTATGCCACGTGATCACGGGGTTGAAAGTCGGCGGCGCCGAACTGGCGCTGTGCGGGTTGCTGGAAACCCTGCGCAAACCCGACAACACCGTCGTGGTGCTGCGGGAGCAGGGCGTCCTGAGCGAGCGGGTGGCCGGGTTGGCGCCGTTGCAGCACCTGGGCATGAACCCCGGGCGGGCGACGCCGGGCGACGTGCTGCGGCTGCGGCGCACCCTGCGCCGCGACCAGCCCGACGTCGTGCACGCCTGGATGTACCACGCCAATCTGTTGACCTCGCTGGCGATGACCGGGCTGCGCATTCCCCTCATCTGGGGCATCCATCACTCGCTCAGCGATCTTGCCAGCGAAAAGCGCCGTACCCGCGCGGTGATCCGCGCCAACGCGTTGCTGTCGCGTTCACCCACGCGCATCCGCTATGTCTCCGCGCTGGCGGCCGACCAGCACCGGCACTTCGGTTTTTCCGGCCGACGCGCGCTGGTGATCCCGAACGGTTACGACACGGATCGGCTGAAGCCGGATGCGGACGCGCGCACCCGCATTCGCCACGAACTCGGCATCGCGCCTGACACGCTGGCGATCGGGATGGTGGCGCGCGTGCACCCGACCAAGGACCACGGGAATTTCCTGGAAGCCGCCGCGCGGTTTCTCCCGCGCCATCCGGACACGGCCTTCGTGCTGGTCGGCGAGGGCGCATCCGCGGACAACCGGCCCCTGCTGGATTCGATCGAACGCCTCGGCTTGCGCGGCCACGTGCGTTTGTGCGGCCGGCGCGAGGACATCCCCGCGCTGGATGCGGCCTTCGACATCGCGACGTTGTCCTCGCGGGGCGAAGCCTTTCCCAACGCGGTCGCCGAAGCGATGGCGTGCGCGGTGCCCTGCGTTGCCACCGACGTCGGCGACGCGGCCTTGATCATCGGCGACACCGGCGTGGTGGTGCCGCCGCGCGACGCACGCGCACTCGCCGACGGCTGGTCGCGGCTGGCCAGGCTGCCGGCATCCGAACGCCGTGCGCTGGGCGCGCGGGCGCGACGGCGGATCATCGAATGCTTTGCGCGCGAGACCATCGCCCATCGCTTCTCCGATCTCTATCATGAACTGGTGAACACCTCATGCGAAGACCCATCCGGCTGAACCGCAGTTTCTGCAAGAAAATCTGGCCCGGCGCGCCGCGGGGCTGCCCCGATCCGCGCCGCCTGCTGGATGCCGGGATCAGCGACCGCGAGGCCAACGAGATCCTCATCACGATGAAGATCCAGGGCGTGTTCAAGACCACCTGGTCCGACCGCTTTCCCGAAACCACCCGCCTGCTGGCGAACCGAAGCATCGCCTCGCCGCCGGTGATCCTCGACGTCGGCGCATCCGACGGCTGCACCTCGCTGAGCGTGATGCAGGCCATGCCGTTTTCGCGCTACTACGTGACCGACCGGCACATCGAGGCGCATGCCTGCACGACACGCAAAGGTATTTTCTTCTGCGACGACGAAGCGGTTCCCTTCATGTTCGCCAACCGCTTTTTTGTCATCTACAACGAGCCGCATGAGACGTCACGCGCGCAATCGGACATCGTGGGCAACCTGTTCGCCGGTTTCGACATGGCGAAATGCCGCGAGGTGCGCAAGGTCCCGCTGATGAACCGTGCGTTGCTGCCTAGGCTCGACGACAGCGTGCGCCTGCAACGCTACGACATCTTCCAGCCGTGGCCGCACGAGCAAGCGGATCTGGTGATCGCCGCAAATATTTTGAACCGGGATTATTTCGCCGACGCCAAACTCGTCGATGCGTTGCGCAATCTGCGTGGCGCCTTGAAGGACCACGGCACGCTGGCCGTGATCGAAAACCGGCCCGCCGAACAATCCAACACGTTCCGCCTCGAGCACGGCCGCTTCATCGTCGAGGACCAGATCGGCCCCGGCAGCGACATCCAGGCGCTGGTGACGGGACTGTCGTGATGCAGCCGCAGCCACACGAGTCACTGCCGCCGCGACGCAGATCGAGAGACGGAAGGCGCATGCTGCCCACGCGTACACAACCACTCGATCGCATCGCCAGCTTGCCATTCAAGCGCCGGAAGGAATCATGGGTGGCCGAAGACGACGGATGTTTCTACAAGATCCCGCGCCGCGGCGACGATCCCGTGCGCGACCTCGACGACCCGGCCTGCATCGACACCGCGTTGCGCGAATACACCGACATGCGCTTCCTGGCTAAGCTTGCGGCCGGCGACATGTGTCGCCCCGAGCGCATCGAACGTGCCTGCGTCGTGTATCCGCGCCTGAGCGGCCCCGACCTGCGCGAGCGGTTGCTGCACGGCCACCCGCACGGCGATCACGAAGCATCGTTGCGCGGCGCGATGCGGCTGCTGGCACGCCTGCATCACGCCGACGCAATGGACTATCCGGCCAGGGATTACACGCGCGACGGCTTTCTCGCGCCGACACCGGCATTGCTGGATCGCATGCAGGCACGCCCGCGAACCCTGGTGGTTACCGGTTTCGAGGCCAGGAACTTCCGTTTCGACCAAGCCAGCGATGCGTGGGTTTTCTTCGATCCGCACCACCTCTGGCGCGGGTTCCCGGAAGAGGATTTCGCGCGCTTCATGGTTTCGCTGCTGATGCTCCGGGGCCGGCGCGGCACCCTCCAGCCGTGGACAGGATTCGACCGGTTCCGCCTGCTTGCGGCCTACGAGGATTCCGCGCCCGCCAGACTCGATCGGCGACTGCTGGACTTCTTCCTGGACGAAAGACTCGCGATGCGCAGGTTCCATGCCATGCGGTCGGTACACCGGATGCCGGCCGCAAGCCGTCCCCTGGGCGCTGCCTACACCTGGCTCTATTACCAGCGACTGCAGCACGCACGCGCATCCCTGTCGTTCCAACGTCGACTCGACAACTGACTGCCCCGGACCGGAGCCCGGCCTTCACCACGCAAAGGCGAATGCCCGTACCCTCCTTCCAACCGGACTCGTGACCGGGCCGATGCGCACCGGACCGACCTGGCTGCAGGAATACCTCTTGTCGCGCGGGGATGTTTGCTTGCCGAAGAACATCAAGGAAACGTTCTACTTCGCCGAGAAGTTCGACCCCGGTGAGGATTGTTTTGCTCGGGGGAGAGGTTGCCGGGCGAGAAGGCAAACACTGCGCACGCATGAAGCCATCACGCTCCGCGAGACCTCTACCGCCTCACCCGTGGCCCTCTCCCCCAAGCGATGACGATTGTGTCCCACCGCGTGGTGTAGCTTCTGGTCTCGGCGATGCCGGGCAGGTTTGAGCGGCGGTGGTCAGTTTGCCATGGCGGGCAACTCGGCGGCGGTCAGTTTGCCATGGCGGGCAA
>SCQS01000049.1 GCA_004299705.1 Rhodanobacteraceae bacterium
TCGTCGCGTGCATGCGCAAACTGCTGACCATCCTCAACGCCATGCTGCGTGATGGTGCGCACTGGAGTCCGCATGTAGCAAAAACCGCTTGACGTCGAACACAGTTGCTTCGTTCCGAAGAGGGAGGCAGGAATCGGTCATCTTGCGCCGTGATCGCAGATTGCCTTGATCACCCCCCTTCCGCAGGAAGGGGGTCGCGCCAAAGGCGCGGGGGGATGCGATGCATGACTGCAACGACGTTACCGCCGTCCGCCACGACCGCCGCTTCTTGAGTTGGAAGGCTTCGGTTTCGCGGCCTTGACCGGTTTAGCAGGCTTCTTCGACGGGACCTTGCGACGTCGGCTCTGCGCCGGCTCACTACCCGTACCCGCGCCCGACAACGCCGCGAGCAACACCACGCCATCCGGGCTGCCCCAGCCCGTGCACGCATCCCAGCCTGGACCCGCCTGATACGCACCGTTGTTGCCCTGGGTGATGTCGTGGAAGCCCTTGCCGTCGGTCGCATACAACGCCGCATTGGCATGGCCCAGCGACTTGCCGAGTTGCTGGTTCAGGCGCGCGACCAATGCGGCCCACAACGGCGCGACGGCGCTGGTGCCGCCCACGACTTCGCTCTGGCCATCCACCAGCACGTCGTAACCCGTCAACGGATCGGCGTTGCCGGCGACATCCGGCACGCCACGACCGACGAAGCCGCCCGGCGCCTTGGGCACGTTCGCGTTCGCCTGCCACGGTGGCCGCGTGAACACCGTGCTGACGCCGCCGCCGGTGGCGCCCTCGCCCGCGGCGGTTTCATTCCACACCACTTCGCTGGTGATGGTGGTGCCGCTGGACAGCAACTTGGTGCCGCCGCAGGCCAGCGTCGATGCGCTCGAAGCCGGATAGTCCACGTGCGGCTGGCCATCGCTCTCGCCGTCGCTTGAACCGCTGTCGCCCGCGGCCACGCTCACCGTGATGCCCAACGCGACGGCATCCTCCAGCGCCGTTTCCATCGCGTTGCGCGACGTCGCGCTCCAGCTGTCCTCGGGACCGCCCCAACTGATCGACATCACCGTGGCGAGCTGGCTGGTGCTGTGCGCGGCCTGCGCGATCGCGTCGTAGAAACCCTGGTCGGTGTTCGGGGCGAAATACACCAGGAACGTTGCCGCCGGCGCCAGTGCACCGGCGACCTCGATGTCCAGCATCACTTCCGCGTCCGCGCTGGAACCCGGCTGGTTGCTGCCGCCATCGACCGACACCGCGCTGACCTGAGGCGTCTTCAATCCAAGTCCACTGAAATACGTATCGAGGTCGGATTGCCGATAACCACCACCGAGTTCGAGGATCGCGATGGTCTGGCCGGTGCCGTCGCCGGCGGGAAAATTGTAGAGCTGTCCGATCTGCACGGGCGTGTAAGTTGCGGCCGGCTGTGCCCGCGCGATCATGAAATGCGGATGCGCGACCGGACGTCGATCCAGTCCCAGCACCGCGATCACAGCCGGACCCGGTAACGTCGGCTCCCGGTTGCAACCGATGAAGCTCGCGCCGCCCGGTGCCAACTCGTAGCGACCCAGCTTCACGCCGAACGCTTCCTGCAACGACCCCGCGTCGCCCCGCCAATGCACGGTGCGACAGGCCATGTCGCAGGCCAGCTCCTGCATGCCATGTTGCCGGCCGAAAGCGCGTACGCGTTCCACATCGGCCGGGTCGGCACCGTACTGCGCGACAAATTCCGCACGCGGTATTCGGGGTACCGGCCGCGCCAACGGCTGCCGGCGGCGCAGCACCAACGTCACGTCTAGCGGTTCGTCGGGCGCGCAGGCGCCACAGTAACGCAACGTGGAAGGGAGTTGCCGGCGCATCGCCGGAGCGGTGTTCTGCAATTTGCGCATGTCGCTTCCCTCTTCAATTCGTGGAGGGGTCGCGGGCGAGCATGCACCGGCCAGCGTGATGACCGGGTTATGTTTGGCTGAACGTGGTCAGGCGCGGGTCAGGCAGCAAACCTCGGAACGACTATTGCCCACCCACCCAGCCACGTTCCGCCGCGCGCATGAACTCGCCACACAACACCTCCATGCCCGCGCGGTCCGCATCGTCGAAACGCGCAAGTGACGGGCTGTCGACATCCCACACACCCAGCAGCGAGCCGTCCTTGCGCAGCAGCGGCACCACGATTTCCGAGCGTGAGGCGCTGTCGCAATAAACGTGGTTGGGGTGGGCGGCAACGTCGGCCACGACCTGAGTCGCGCGGGTTTCTGCGGCGATGCCGCACACGCCGCGACCCAGCGCGATGCGGATGCAGGCGGGCCTGCCCTGGAACGGGCCGACCACCAGCTCGTTGCCGTCGAACAGATAGAAGCCGCACCAGTTGATGTCGGGCAACGCGTGGTATGCCAGCGCCGCGAAATTGGCAGCGTTGGCGACGAGGCTTTGCTCGCCGTGCAGCAGGCCGCGCGCCTGCTGCGCGAGTTCGGCGTACAGCGTGGGTTTGTCGGTGGCGGTGATGGGTGCGGATTGGAACACCTTGAGTGTCCTCACTTGGAGAGGTTTCAGTTGAGCGGCGCGCGGCTCGTGCTCTTGCGCGTCCGCTTGAACGAACAGTGTGGCCAGACGCTATTATCGCGCAATGTCCGAAGCAGGCGTGCCCATCGGAATGGAAACCCGAGGCGAGCGCACCGAAAGCGCGCGCCTCGACAACTTCGTTGACAGCGCGTTTGCCTTCGCGATCACGCTGCTCATCATTTCAGGTGGCACGCTGCCGCGGAACATGCTGGCGTTGATGCATGCGCTGCGCGGCGTGCCCGCGTTCGCGGTTTGTTTCGCCGAGCTCGCTTGGTTCTGGCACGGCCACGTGCGCTGGCGCGACACGGCGCGGCTGACCGACCGCACCAGCCTGCTGTTGTCGTTGCTGCTGGTGTTTTTCGCGCTGATCTTCGTGTTTCCATTGCATCTGGTGTTCGCAGGGCTGTTCAATGGCCTCAGCGACGGTGTCCTGTCACCCGACTTCAGCTCGGCCGGCGAAAACGTTGCCAATGCGACGCGGGGACTCTTCATGTTCTACGGATTGTCGTTCGCATGCATGGCTGGCACGCTGGCGGCCCTGTATCGGCACGGTGTGCGGGCTGGCGCCTGCACGGACCGCGCGGATGTCGTCGCCTTGCGGGCGCGCGCGGTAATGTGGACTTTCTTTGCGTCGATCGGCGTACTGTCGATGTTGATTGCGCTGTTTCTGCCGTCCCGCAATGGCTGGTTCCAGGGCCTGCCCGGCCTCTGTTATTGCCTGCTTGGCTTGACCGGCGTGGTCCTCAACTTCTACAAACGACGCTTCGAGGCCAAACTGCCACCATGAAACCCAAAGGCGTGTTCATCGCCGGCACCGACACCGGCATCGGCAAGACCTTCGCGGCCTGCGCGCTGCTGCACGCGCTGCGCGCGGCCAACCTGCGCGCGACCGGCATGAAACCGGTCGCAAGCGGCTGCGAGGAAACCCCCGAAGGCCTGCGCAACGACGATGCGCGGGCGCTGATCGCGGCCAGCGATCCCAAGCCCGAGCGCTACGAACACTGCAATCCGTTCGCGTTCGCGGCACCGGTGTCGCCGCACATCGCGGCGGCGGACATGGAAATGGAAGTCACCCTGCCACCGATCGAGGACGCCTACGACAGCATCGGCATGCTGCACGGCGACGCGATCGTGGTCGAAGGCGTGGGCGGCTGGTTGTCGCCAATTTCCGATTCCCTGCGCGCCAACGCGATCCCGCGGCATCTGCAACTGCCGGTGATCCTGGTGGTGGGCCTGAAACTCGGCTGCCTCAACCACGCCCAGCTCAGCGCGCGTGCGATCCGCGCCGACGGCTGCGAACTGCTGGGCTGGGTCGGCAACCGCATCGACCCGGATATGCTGCACCCCAAGGAAAATCTGGTGATGCTGAATCGCTCGCTGGCGGCGCCCTGCTTCGGCGTGCTGCCGCACGGCGTCACGCCGGTGTCCGCCGCGGCCAGCCTGCGCGACGCCGCCGACGCCATCCGCAACCTCACCCCGACATGACCTGCAAGGTCTGCGGCGGCGCCAGCGCAGCGTTCGGCGAACTGACCGTGCTGGGACGCCATCGCGCGCGTTACCGGCGCTGCGAGGCCTGCGGCTACGTGTTCGTGGATGACCCCAACTGGCTGGATGAGGCCTATGCCGACCACGCGATCGCCGCGCTGGACACCGGCATCGTGGTGCGCAACCTGTGGCTGGCCGATGCGCTGGACGCACTGCTGCGCTGGCGCTTCCGCAATGTCCGCAGGGCATTGGACCACGGCGCCGGCACCGGACTGTTCGTGCGCCTGATGCGCGACCGCGGTTACGACTTCCGCTGGAGCGATCCGTACTGCGAGAACCTGTTCGCGCTGGGTTTCGAGGCCGACGAAGCACAGACGTTCGACTTGGTGACCTGCTTCGAGGTGATCGAGCACCTGGTCGAACCGCTGCCGGTGTTCGAGCAACTCGCCGCGCGCGCGCCCATCCTGATCTTCTCCACCGAACTGCTGCCCGAACACGACAACCACCCCGGTGAATGGCACTACTACGCGCCCGCAACCGGCCAGCACGTCGGCTTCTTCACGCAGGCGAGCCTGCGCAAGCTGGCCGCGCGGCTGGGTCGGCACTTCGCCAGCGACGGGCGGATGCTGCACGCGTTCACCGCCGACCCGCTGGATCCGCGCTGGCTGCGACGGGTCGCGAAACAACGCCATGCGCGCTGGCTGCTGCGGCTGGCCCGCAGGCGCCCCACGTTGACCTGGCGCGACGGCGAAACCCTGGCGCGGCGCCTCGCCGAGCAGCAGGCCCGCCTCAACCCATGACTTCGGTCATGGATGGAACCTTCACGGCATTCCCGGCATTATGGTGGGCCACCCAGCCGGCACCGCCATGCGCGAAACCGGCATCAACCACGCCGCCCCGGAGTCCCACTTGAGCCAAGCCCAACGGTACTACCTGACGATCGCCAACCTCGCCGCCGCGCGCGGCCCGGACGCCGATCTGTCGTTCCAGGGTTCCTCCCCGCAAAGCTTCGCCGACGCGCTGCAGGAAGCCTTGCGCAAACCCATCCTGTTCGACCGCTGGAAGGCCAAGCAGCCCGACCCTGACGACGTCGATCCGTCGCTGGCGCCGGTCGATCCCGCCGCGACGGTCGCAGCGAAACTCGATGATCTGCACACCGATGTCGAGGTGGTCACCACCTTGACCCACTTCGTGTTGCGCCATCGCCTGTTCATCCTGATCGGCCCCAACTGGCAGTTGCACGACGTGGCGGCCGCCTAGGGTCTGTCAACGCCATACCACGTGGCCGCGCCGTCGGCCCTTTGCCCGCAGGGCAAGGAAGAACGAGGAAAATGTATGTCGATACATCGACGAGTGATGACGCAGCCATGTGGGCAAAGGGCCACGGCCCGAAGGGTTGCTCCGCAGCGGCCGCCATACGTCGGTGCGCGCCTTGACCATAGTCCCGCTATGGCGCTGCGGCGCGCGCCTCGTCTGGCAGCCGCTGCGAGAGCAACGCGGCTCACGTGGTATGGCGTTGACAGACCCTAATCCCATTCGCTGTGGAAGGAGTCATCCGATGCAAGGTTTCCGAACCAAGGCCTTGGTGCTGGCCTGCTGCGCCCTCGTCGCCGGTGGCGCCGGCTTGAACGCCAACGCCGCCACCCCGGCCGCCCCCGGCGCAGCCACGCACGCCGACGTCAACGCGTCCAACCCGTTCTTCAAGCCGTCGACGCTGCCGTTCGGCGCGCCGGACTTCTCGAAAATCAAGGATTCCGACTACGTGCCCGCGATGGAAGAGGGCATGCGGCTGCAGATGCAGGAGATCGACAAGATCGCCAACAATCCCGCGTCGCCGACCTTCGAGAACACCATCGTCGCGATGGAAAAAACCGGCCAGATGCTGACCCGCGTGATGAACGTGTTCAGTCTGTACGCCGGCGCCGACACCAGCCCGACCATCGAGAAGATTTCCGAGCAGGAAGCGCCCAAGCTGGCGGCGCACCAGGACGCGATCTACCTCAACGCCAAGCTGTTCGACCGCATCGAGAAGATCTACGACCTGCGCGGCAAACTGAAGCTCGATCCGGAATCGCAGCGCCTGCTGGAACACGACCATCAGGAATTCGTGCTCAACGGCGCCAAGCTGTCCAAGCCCGACCAGGCCACGTTGAAGCACTACAACGAGCAGATTTCCACCCTCACCACCCAGTTCGGCAACAAGCTGATCGCCGCCGCCAAGGCCGGTGCGCTGGTGGTGGACAACAAGGCCGACCTCGCCGGCCTCACCCCCGCGCAGATCGATGCCGCCGCGCAGGCCGCCAAGGCGCGCGGGCTGACGGGCAAGTGGGTGATCCCACTGCAGAACACCACCCAGCAGCCCGACCTCGCGTTCCTCAAGAACCGCAAGATCCGCCACGAACTCTACGAGCACTCGTGGAACCGCGCCGAAAAGGGTGACGCCAACGACACCCGCGCGATCATCACCGAGATCGCGTACCTGCGCGCGCAGAAAGCCAAACTGCTGGGCTACCCCGACTTCGCCGCGTGGAAGCTGCAAGACCAGATGGCCAAGACCCCGGCCACGGTGATGAACTTCCTCGATGCGCTGGTGCCGGCCGCCAAGGCGCGCGCCGCGGCCGAAGCCGCCGACCGCCAGCAGACGATCGACAAGGACCAGAAGGCGCTGGGCAAGCCTGCGTTCAAGCTGGAACCCTGGGATTGGGAGTACTACGGCCAGCAGGTGCAGAAAACCAAGTACGACATCGACCAGTCGCAGGTGAAGCCGTACTTCGAACTGCACAACGTGCTGGTCAACGGCGTGTTCTACGCCGCGCACCAGTTGTACGGCCTGACCTTCAAGCAGGTGAAGAACCTGCCGACCTGGAATCCCGACGTACTGGTGTACGAGGTGTACGACGCCAACGGCAAGCCGCTGGGTCTGTTCTACGGCGACTATTTCAAGCGCGACAACAAGGCCGGCGGCGCCTGGATGAGCGACCTCGTGCATCCGAACACGCTGCTGCACCAGTCGCCGGTGATCTACAACGTCGCCAACTTCACCAAGCCCGCGCCGGGCCAGCCGGCGCTGCTGTCGATGGACGACGTGATCACGATGTTCCACGAGTTCGGCCACGCGCTGAACGCGTTCTTCTCCGACACCAAGTATCCCAGCCTGTCCGGCACCAACGAGCCGCGCGACTGGGTGGAGTTCCCCTCGCAGTTCAACGAACACTGGGCGACCTACCCCGAGGTGTTCAACCACTACGCGAAGAACTACAAGACCGGCGCGCCAATGCCGAAGGCGCTGGTGGAGAAGCTGCAGAAGTCGCGCCTGTTCAACAAGGGCTACGACATGACCGAGCTGCTGGAAGCGGCGCTGCTCGACATGAACTGGAATTCGATGTCGCCCAGCCATCCGAAGGTGTCCGTGGCCGACGTCGACCAGTTCGAAACCAACGCGCTGAAATCCGACAACATCCTGGTGCCGTACGTGCCGCCGCGCTACCGTTCGACCTACTTCCTGCACATCTGGGGCAACGGCTACGCCGCCGGCTACTACGCCTACCTGTGGACGCAGATGCTGGCCGATGACGCCTACGCCTGGTTCGGCGAACACGGCGGGCTCACGCGCGCCAACGGCGACCGTTTCCGCAAGATGATCCTGTCGCGCGGCAACACCGAGGACCTGGCCGAGCTGTACAAGGCCTGGCGCGGCCGTGCGCCCAACACCAACGCGATGAAGAAGGATCGCGGGCTGGAGCCGGAGAAGAACTGACGGTTTCCGTTCGCAACATCGATACGCAACGGGCCGGCGCAAGCCGGCTCGTTTGCTTGCACACCCCGTCCGCATCGTAAGATCGCACGCATGATCGTCACCTCGCCTGCCGAATTCCTCGGCGCGTGCGCGCAACTGCCTGTCGCGCCGGAGGCACGCGCGACCGCCAGGGCCGCGTTCCTGGTTGCGCCCGCGGCCAGTGAACTGGCTGCCGAATCAGCACGCGACAACCGCTACATGCGGATGGACGCGGCTTTCGACGCGCAGCGCGCGTTCGCGCAACACGCCAGATTGGCACAAGCGCTGCGCGCCGACGTTCCCGTCGTCACGTTTCCCGGCGATCCCGCGACGCCCGATGCGATGTTCCCCAACAACGTGTTCGCGACCGCGCCGGGGCGTTTCATCGTGGGTGCGATGCGCCACCCCGTGCGCCAGCGCGAAGCCGCGCGCGACGACATTCGTGCCTTCTTCCGCGACGTGCTGGGTTACGCCGAAATCGATCTATCGCAACGCCAGGATCGCGTCGCCGAACTGACCGGCGCGCTGGTGATCGACCACGCGCGCGGCATCGGCTATTGCGGACTCTCCGAGCGTTGCGACATGGCCGGCGCACGTGCGATGCACGAGGCATTCGGCCTGCGCCTGACGTTCTGCTTCGAACTGGCGAGGGGCGAATATCACACCAACGTGGTGATGGCATCGCTGGCGGGGCGCGGCGTGATCCTTGCACCAGATGGTTTCGCCGATGCCGAGGTGCCACGCGCGATCGCGCAGGCATTCGGCGGTCGCGCGATCCGGCTGACTCCGGAACAGAAACGCGCCTACGCCGGCAACGCGATCACGCTGTCGCCGAAGCGCGTGTGGATGAGCGAACGCGCAGCAACGTCGTTGACGGGGGCGCAACGCGCGTCGCTTGCGGATTGGGGTTTCGCGGTCGGCAGCGTGCCGCTGGACGAAATCGAAAAGGCCGGCGGCAGCCTGCGCTGCTGCGTCGGCGAGATTTTCTGAATGCCGGTCAACCCGCTGTGGTAATGCGTTCAAGCACCGCGACGTTGACGTCGGTGCGCCACCGGAAGCCGAGCTTCTCGTACAGCGCTATCGCAGAATGATTGTTCTTCCACGCGTGCAGGAACGGCGTTTCGCCACGCGCCTGGATCGCGGCACAGACGGCGGCCGACAAGCGACGCGCGAATCCGCGTCCTCGAAAATCCGGATGCGTGCACACGCCGCTCAATTCGGTGTGGCCGGGCACATGCATGCGCTCACCGGCCATCGCCGCCAATCGCCCGTCGATGCGGATGCCGATGAAGTGGCCCATCACATGGGTGCGTGCGAGGAACGGCCCCGGCTCGGTGAGCCGGGCCAGCGCCAGCATCTCAGGCGCGTCGGTGTCGCCCAGCGACAGGATTTCGTCACCGCCGGCCTCCGGATGTATCGGGCGCGTCGCGACCATCTGCACGCCAAGGGCGGTTTTCGTTGCGTGCAAGGCCGGCGGCACCGCGATCTTCGGCACCTGCAAGACGTAGACGTGTTCGCCGGGGTTCACCAATCCTGCCAACGCAGCCAGTGCCTCGTTACTGTCGTCGCGCGCGGATGCAAACAGGTTCACGTCGCGCGCATAGCGCTTCGCCAACGCGCCGCCTTCGGACAACGCAGCGTGCCGGTCAATGAGGCTTTCCCAGACGGGGCGATCGAGTACTTGCACGGTCAAGACTCCAAGGATGTCCGGAATGAAGGTACGCTCGACGCCGCCTTCCAGCCATCCGGATCTTGTCGTGGAAGTCGGGATCGAAGAGGTTTGCGCGTCGAGCAAGTGCGGGACGGCACCTTCCCGACACTTTGCTAATACGCGAACTCGCGGAACAACGGATCCACGTTGCCGTTCCATTCGCCGTGGAACAGTGCAAGCTTGCGCTCGGCGGGCGTCTGGTTGGCTTCGGCGAATTCAATCAGCGGTTGCAGGAACATCGTTTCATCCGCGCCGTTGCGGTTGAGCTTGGCGCGACGCTTCAAACCATTGCCGGCGATCTCCAATGCACGCAGTGACAGCTCGCGCACCGTGGCGCCACGGAACGGCAATTTCAACGCATGTTTCGGCACGCCGTCGCGCAACGCGTGGCGTTCGGCCAGCGAGTAATCCTTGACCAGGTCCCACGCGGCATCCAGCGATTCGCTGTCGTACAGCAACCCGACCCAGAACGCCGGCAACGCGCACAGCCGGTTCGACGGGCCGCCGTCGGCGCCACGCATTTCCAGGTACTGCTTCAGGCGCACCTCGGGAAACGCGGTGGTCATGTGGTCGGACCAGTCGCGCAAGGTCGGCTTTTCACCCGGCAACGCGGGCAGCTTGCCGGCCAAGAAATCGCGGAAGGATTGCCCGGCGCAATCGATGTACTTGCCGTGGCGATGCACGAAATACATCGGCACGTCGAGCAGGTAATCGACATAACGTTCGAAACCGAAACCGTCCTCGAACACGAAATCCAGCATCCCGGTGCGATCGGCATCGGTGTCGGTCCAGATGTGCGAGCGGTAACTCTGGAAGCCGTTGGGTCGGCCTTCGGTGAACGGCGAATCGGCGAACAGCGCGGTCGCGACCGGCTGCAGCGCCAGCGATACGCGGAACTTCTTCACCATGTCGGCTTCGTCGGCGAAGTCGAGGTTGACCTGCACGGTGCAGGTGCGGGTCATCATGTCGAGGCCCAGCGAGCCGACCTTGGGCATGTAGCGGCGCATGATCGCGTAGCGGCCCTTCGGCATCCACGGCATCTCGTCGCGCTTCCATTTCGGCTGGAAACCCATGCCGAGGATGCCGAGCCGCAGCGGTTCGGCAGCGCGCCGCACGCAGTGCAGGTGCTCGGCGATCTCGCAGCAGGTTTCGTGGATGGTGTCGAGCGGCGCCCCGGACAATTCCAGCTGGCCCGCGGGTTCCAGCGTCACCGAGGCGTTCTTGCGCGCAAGCGCGATGACGTTGCCGTCTTCCTCGACCGGCTCCCAGCCACAACACGCGATGCCGCGCAGCAGTGCGCCGATGCCGCGGTCGCCTGCATACGGCGGCGGCTTGAGATCGTCGGTGCGGAACACGAATTTCTCATGCTCGGTGCCGATCTTCCAGCGCTCGGCCGGGCGGCCGCCCGCCGCCAGGTACTCGGCGAGTTGCGCATGGCGCTCGATCGGTTGTTCCGCAACCTGGCTGGGACCGGACATGCACGCGCCTTCGACAATGGCAAGACTCGCAAGATGGGGCACAGAGGGCCAACACGCAAGTGGCTTTCGATGCGCCACTTTCAAAACAAGAGATTTTTGGACACGGATTGACGCGGATCGACGCGGATATTTGAAGCAGCCTGCTGGTTTTTGCTCTATCCGTGGCGATCGGCTTTGATCCGTGTCAAAAACTCTTTGCGCCTCTCACGCTTCACCCAGCAACGCCCCCACCACCTTGCGCGCCGCGTCGACGCCCGTGCCGGCAGGCGACGAAAACACGATCGACTGCGCGCGCACGCCTGCTTTCGTGATCTCGCCATCGACTTCGCGTTGGCGTGCCAGCACCTGCGCGCGCGGGAGCTTGTCGGCCTTGCTGAGCAGCAGCACGCAAGGCAGTTCGATCGAGGCGCAATAGGCCAGCATCTGGCGGTCGAACGGCGTCGGCGCATGCCGGATGTCGGCGATCAAGACCAGGCCGCGCAGCGACTGGCGCGCGCGCAGGTAGGCGTCGATCACCTGCTTCCAGTGCTCGCGCAGGGCCGGCGGCACCTTGGCGTAGCCGTAACCCGGCAGGTCCACCAGCCGGCGTCCGTCGGGCAGGCCGAACACCACCAGTTGCTGGGTGCGCCCCGGCGTCTTGCTGGTGCGCGCCAGCGCGGACTGGCCCGCAAGCGCATTGAGCGCGCTGGATTTGCCCGCGTTGGAACGCCCCGCGAAGGCGATTTCGGCGCCACGGTCGGGCGGAAGCTGGTCCAGCCGGTGCGCCGCCAGCACGAACGCCGCGCCACGCAAGGGGTTGTCGGGTGAGTTTTTGCTTCCCTGTGTCTGGGTCCCGGCCAATCCATGGCCGGGATGACGTGTTTGACGCATGTTTGTCCTAGCGGCGATAATCCCGCAGTTCGCGCCGGCTCGTGCGCCGGTGCTCTCGCCTTACGGGAAAGAGAGGATTCTATGGGTTTCCGGCGCTCAGCAGCTGTCCTTGTCATGCTTGCGGCCACCGCACCGATCGCGGTGGCGTTGTCGGCCCCGCCGGCCAGGCACAAGCAGGCCGCCCCGAAGCCGGCGACCTCCGCCCCGGCCGCGAGCGCACCCGCCAGCAGCGCAACCGCCGCCGCTCCGGCCAGCGCCGCGAGTGCGGCCAAGGCGGCCGAAGCCGAATTCGCCAAGCTCGAGGCCGTCAAGACCACGCCGGGCGACGCCACCAAGGGCCAGTCCAAGGCCGCCGCCTGCGGCGCCTGCCACGGCGTCGACGGCAATTCCACCGACGCGCAGTATCCCAAGCTGGCCGCCCAGAATCCGGAATACATCGTCACCCAGTTGATGCGCTTCAAGAGCGGCGTGCGCCAGAACGCGATCATGAGCGGCATGGCATCCACCCTTTCCAAACAGGACATGGAAGACATCGCTGCGTACTTCTCGCAGCAAAAACGCCTGCCCGGGGTGGCCGACGCCAAGCTGGCCAGCGCCGGCGAAAAACTGTACCGCGAAGGCGACGCCAGCCGCGGCATCCCGGCCTGCGCGGCCTGCCATGGCCCGGATGGCGCCGGCAACCCGGGCTGGCGCGTGCCCAACATCGGCGGCCAGCACGCCGAATACGTGCAGAAACAATTGCAGGCTTGGCACGACGGCACCACCTGGGGCACCGACACGCACGCCACGATCATGCCGACCATCGCCCAGCGCCTGACCGAGCAGGACATCACGGCGCTGGCGAGCTACGTCGAGGGCCTGCACGCTGCACCGCCACCCCCGCCCGCGCCGAAGCAAGACACCATCGATTGAACCCGCCGCGCCCCGCGCGGTCGGTTCAGGGTCGGCGGGGCAGACTCGCCGCCCGCCACCCTTGATCTCGCCAGGAATCCGAACATGATCAAACACACCGCCGTGTTTCTGCTGCTCGCTGGCATCGCGGGTTTCGCGGCCGCGCAATCGGCGCCGCAGCAATGGACCGAAGGCAAGCAATACTTCGCGATTCCAAATCCGCAGCCCACCAACCAGCCCGACAAGGTGGTGGTGACCGAGGTGTTCTCGTTCGGCTGCCCGGCCTGCAATGAATTCGAGCCCTACCTCGACAAGCTGCGCGCCGAACTGCCCAAGGGCACCGTGCTGGAATTCGTCCCGGCCAGCTGGCACGCGAACGAGGATTGGCCGGTGTTCCAGCGCGCCTACTTCACCGCCAAGGCGCTGGGCCTGGACAACCCGAAATCGCACGATGCGATGTTCAAGGCCATCTGGGGCCCCAACGGCCCGCTGCAGACCTACGACCCGACCACCCAGCGTCCCAAGGCCGAAGCCAACCTGCCCAAGATCGCGGACGTCGCCAAGTTCTATGCGCAGTTCGGCGCCAAGCCCGAGCAATTCGTCGCGACCGCCAATTCGTTCAGCATCAACCTGGAAATGAAGCGCGCGGACAAGCAGATCATGGCCTGGGGCGTTGACCAGACCCCGACCATCATCGTCGACGGCAAGTGGCGGCTGGATCCGTCCACCGCGCAGGGCGCCCAGAACATGGTCGACCTGACGCTGTATCTGGCCAACAAGGAATTGGCCGCGAAGAAGGCCAAGTGACATGAAGATGCCCCGCCTGATCGGCGCCGCGTTGCTTGCCTGCGGCCTGCTGCTGACCGCGGCATGCTCCGCGCACAACGACGCCGGCAACGCTGCCAGCGCCACGGCGAACGCCACCGCAGCCAGTGGTGCATCCGCCACGCCTGCCTCGGCCACATCCGCGCAGCATGACACCTTCACCGAAGGCAGCCAGTACATCACCTTGAGCCTGCCCAAGGGTACGCCCGCGCCGACCGGCCCGGTGACGGTGGTCGAGGTGTTTTCGTACGCCTGTCCGCACTGCGCCGAGTTCGCGCCGTACATGGACCGGCTGCGCGCCGCGTTGCCCAGGGGCGCCGAGGTGCGTTACATGCCGGCGGTGTTCTATCCGGAATGGATGGCGGCGGCGCAGACGTTCTATGCGGTTCGCCAGATGGGCATGCTGGACAAGGTGCACGACCTGATCTTCAAGGCCCACCGCGAACACTACCCGCTCAACTCGCTGAGCGATTACGCCGCGTTCCTCGCGCGCCACGGCGTGAACCAGCAGACTTTCCTGGCCGACGCCACCAATGCCATCACCACGGCGCAAATGGCGGCCGACCAGCGAACCGAGATGGGCTGGAACATCGACGAAACCCCGACGCTGGTGGTGGGCCGCATGTCCAGCGATGCCAAGGACGCGACCTTCGTGGCGCTGATGCGAAACGCCAAGGTCAGCAGCCTCGACGAAATGGAACACGTCGGCGTCTGGATGGCCGAACAGGTGGCCGCAAAGCACTGACCGCGGGTGTGCCGGGTATGCATTCCGGCACAGGCAATACGGCAGCGAAGTGCTAGGCTGAAATTCCATGAGCGTTGAAACACCCTCCGCTCGCGACGACGGCGTGTTGCGCGTGTTGAGTTGCAACATCCTCGCCGGCGCCAGCGTCACGCGTTACCACGAATACTTCACCCGCAGTTGGGGCGCGGTGTTGCCGGGCAAGTACAAGCTCGGCAACCTCGATCACCTCGCCAGCTCGATCGCGCAGTTCGACGTGGTCGGCCTGCAGGAAGCCGACGCCGGCAGCATCCGCTCGGGCTTCCTCAACCAGACCCGCTACCTCGCGGAAACCTCGGGCCTGCCGTATTGGAGCCACCAGCCCAACCGCAAACTTTCCAGCGTCTCGCACACCGCCAATGGCCTGATCAGCCGCGCCGAACCCAGCGAAGTGCTCGACTATCCGTTGCCGGGCCGGCTGGGCGGACGCGGCGTGTTGCTGGCGCGTTATGGTGACGGTTCCGACGCGCTGACCGTGGCCGTCGCGCACCTGTCGCTGGGCACGCAGTCGCGCGCGCGCCAACTCGACTTCATCGCGGAGTTGTTGCAGGGTTGCTCCAACGCGGTGCTGATGGGCGACCTGAACACACCGCCCGACAGTCCGGAACTGCGCGCGCTGTTCGCGCACACCACGCTGGCTCCGCCCGTGCACCCGGCGCCGACCTTCCCGAGCTGGCGGCCACAACGCGCGATCGACCACATCCTGGTCACCTCGCGTATCAAGGTCCAACGCATGTGGACCCTGCCCGCCGCGTTCTCCGACCACCTGCCGCTCGCGGCCGAAATCCGCGTGCCCACGGCGGCATGGAAAGCCGCGGCGTAGCTCGCGCGATCTCCCCGTTGCCCGCGTCGTCTAGAATCACGGTCATGAAAATGTCGATTCCGTTGCGCGCCCGGATGCGCGCGCGTGTCGTTGCGGCTCTGGCGGCGTGCGCCGTCGCGATGACCGGCGTCGCGCAGACGCCTTCGCCCTCCATGACGCTCACGCAGCAGCGCGCCGCGTTTCGCGCCGCGTACGCAGCCGCGCAGAACGGGCAGGACTGGCGCGCGCTGGCGCAGGGCCTCGCGAACTATCCGCTGTATCCGTATCTGGAAGCGGCGGCGCTGCAGCACGACATCAAGACCGCATCCGCCACGCAGGTTGATACCTACCTTAAACAGTACGCCGGCATGATCCCGGCCGAGGACCTGCGCAAGGCCGAGTTGACCTGGTTGGCGCAACAAAAGGACTGGACCGGCTTCCAGCATTTCTACAAGACCGGCCTCGGCGACACCCTCGCCTGCGATGCGTTGCAGGCCCAGCTTGCCCAGGGCAAGCCGCTGGATTTCACGCGCGACCTTGCCACGCTGTGGCAGAAAACCCGCCTGCCGTCCGAATGCACGCCAGTATTGGATGCCGCAGCCGCGCAAGGCCTGTTGACCCCGCAGCGCGTGTGGGATCGCATCGAGCGCGCGGCCAAGGCCGGCAACGCCGCCACCGTCGAGCAATCGGCCGGGTGGCTGGCCGGCGCCGACGCCGCCGCGGCCAAGCGCATCGCCGAGGCCATCCGCTCGCCAGCCGACCTGCTGAAGCGAGCGGGCACACTTGCCGATACGCCGCACGATCGCGAAGCGGTCAGTCTGGCGCTGATCCGCCTTGCCCGCCGCGACAGTGTGCAAGCGCAAAGCGACTGGCAAAGCCTGTCGCAGCGTTTTGCGTTCGACGAGGGCCAGCGCAACCACGTGCTCGCGGCGCTGGCGCTGTACAACGCGGTCGATTTCGGACCGAATGCGCTCGCGCAACTCATCGCGTTGCCGGCAGCGGCGCAAACCGACGCGACCCGTGAATGGCGGGTGCGTGTGGCGGTGGCACAAGGCGACTGGAAAGCCGCCGAGGCTGCGATCAAGGCACTCACGCCCGATGAATTGCAGCACGACGAGTGGCGTTTCTGGCAAGCCCGCATTGCGCAGAAAAACGGCAACACCGCGGCCGCGCTGGATGACTACACCGCGCTGGCACAAGAGGCGACGTTCTACGGCTTTCTCGCCGCCGATCGCGCCAACCTGCCGTATTCGATTTGCCCGGCGACGATCGCGCCCGAATCAGCGATCATCCGCCAGGTCGAATCCGATCCGGGCCTGACGCGCGCCTTCGAATTTTTCGCGCTGGGCATGCTGCCCAATGCGCGCCGCGAATGGAACCGCGCATTCCCCGACCTGGCGCCGCAGCAGCAGCGCCAGGCCGCCGCGCTGGCTTCACGCCGCGGCTGGGTCGATCGCGCGGTGTTCGCGTTCGGCAAGACGGGCGACCTCAAGTACTACGCGCTGCGCTTTCCGCTGGCCGACAAGCAACGCGTGATCGAGGCCGCGCACAACGCCGGCATCGATCCGTCGTGGGCCTTCGCGATCATCCGCGCGGAAACCGCGTGGCAACCCGATGCGCAATCCGGCGCCGACGCGCGCGGCCTGATGCAGTTGCTGCCCGGCACCGCGAAACTCGTGTCGCGCCGCAGCGGCCTGCCCTACGACGGGCCGACGAGCCTGTACGATCCCGCGATCAACATCCCGCTGGGCACGCAATATCTCGCCAACCTTGCCACGCGTTTCAACGGCAGCCCGTGGCTGGCGTCGGCCGCCTACAACGCCGGCCCCGGCAACGCGCAACGCTGGGTGGATGCGCGCGGCAACCTCGACCCCGCGGCGTTCATCCTCACGATTCCGTTCAACGAAACGCGCGATTACGTGACCCGCGTGATGTCGTTCGCGACCCTCTACGGCTGGCGCCTGCACGGCGCGCCGATCCCGATATCCACACGCCTGCCGGCGATCGGCACGCCGTATGATCCGAGCCAAGACCCCAGGCGCAAGCAGGTCGTGTGCCGCGTACCGGCGCCCGCGACGCCAGCCGCGCCTGCCACCACCGGGAGAACCTCGCCATGACCCCCAAACGTTTCGTCGTGCTCGGCGGCACCGGCTTCATCGGCAGCAACCTGCTGGCGGCGCTGGCGGATGACGGTCATCGCATCACCGTGCTCAGCCGCAACCGCGAGCAACGGCGCGCGATCAACGTGCTGCCGAACGTGCGCACGATCAGCACCGACGTGTACGACCGCGCGGCGCTGGAAAAGCACATCGCCGGCCACGACGCCGTGATCAACCTGGTCGGCATCCTCAACCAAACCGGCGGCGCCACTTTTACGCATGCGCACGTCGATCTCACCGCCACGCTGATCGCCGCGTGCCGGCAGGCGGGCGTGCGGCGCCTGCACCTGATGAGTTCGTTGAACGCGGGCAACCGCGCGTCGAAATATCTCAAGACCCGCGGCGAAGCCGAGGCGCAGGTGCGCAACTCCGGCCTCGACTGGACGATCTACCGCCCCAGCGTGGTGTACGGCGAGAACGACGGCCTGGTGTTCCGCTTTCTCAAGTTGCTGCGCATGGGACCGGTGCTGCCGCTGGCGCAGCCGCACGCGAAATTCCAGCCCGCCTACGTCGGCGACGTCGCGCAGGCGATCCGCCGTTGCCTGACCGATCGCGGCAGCATCGGCAAAATCCATGAACTGTACGGACCCGATACGCTGGAACTCGTCGCGATGGTGCGCATGATCGCTGCGACTGCGGGGCTGCGCCGCTGGGTATTGCCGCTGCCGCACCTGCTCGGCCACCTGCAGGCGATCGCGGCCGAGTTGATTCCCGGCAAGCCTTTCTCGCGCGACAACTTCAATTCACTCGGCGTCGATTCGGTCGGAAGCCGCGACGGCTTTACCGCACTCGGTATTGCCCCGCGTCGTTTCGCGGCGATGCTGCCGGTGCTGCTGGGTAGCCACGCGCGCGCCAACCTGCTCGACCACGCGCGCATGACCCAGGAAGCGTGAGCGTGGCGACACCCTCGCGCCGCGTCTATCTGGTCGGCGGCGCGGTGCGCGACCAACTGCTCGGACGTGCGCACGGCGACCGCGACTACGTGGTGGTCGGCGCGACGCCGGATGATCTGCGCGCATTGGGCTACAAGCCGGTCGGCAAGGATTTCCCGGTGTTCCTGCACCCCGGCACCGGCGAGGAATACGCGCTGGCGCGCACCGAACGCAAGACCGGGCCGGGCTACCACGGCTTCGCTTTCCACGCCGCGCCCGACGTGACGCTGGAAGACGACCTCGCCCGCCGCGACCTCACCATCAACGCGATGGCGCGCGACGAAGCGGGTGCGTTGGTCGACCCCTATGGCGGAGAAAAGGATTTGCGCGATCGCGTGCTGCGACACGTCTCGCCCGCCTTCGTCGAGGATCCCGTGCGCATCCTGCGCGTCGCACGCTTCCTTGCGCGCTTCGCGCCGCTGGGTTTTCGCATCGCCGACGAGACGATGGCGTTGATGCGCGCGATGGTCGCGGACGGCGAAGTCGCGCATCTGGTGCCCGAGCGCGTATGGGCGGAAACCCGCAAAGCCTTGGCAGAACCCGCACCGTCGGCGTTCCTGCGCACCTTGCGCGAATGCGGCGCGCTGGCGGCGCTGTTTCCGGAAGTCGATGCGTTGTACGGCGTGCCGCAAAGTCCGCAACACCATCCGGAAGTCGACTGCGGCTTGCACCTCGAACTGGTGATGGATCAATGCGCGGCGCTTGCGCCCGGCGACGACCTGGCCGGCTTCTGCGCGTTCACCCACGACCTTGGCAAGGCGCTGACGCCGCAGGACGAACTGCCGCGCCACATCGGCCACGAACACCGCGGCCTGAAACCATTGGCGGCACTGTGCGAACGCATGAAGGTACCAACCGAACACGCGCAGCTCGCCGCGCTCACCTGCCGCCATCACCTCGACGCCCACCGCGCGCTGGAATTGAAACCCGCGACGGTGTTGAAACTGCTGGAAGCGTTCGATGCATTCCGGCGCCCGCAGCGTCTGAAACCGTTCCTTGCCGCGTGCACGGCCGACAAGCGCGGCCGCCTGCAGCACGAACACGACGCTTATCCGCAGGCGGACTTCCTGCGCGCCGCGCACGATGCAGCGGCGGCGGTCACCGCGCAGCCCTTCGTCGAGCAGGGTCTGCAAGGCCCGGCAATCGGCGACGCCGTGCGCAAAATGCGCATCACGGCGATCCACGCGCTGCCGCGCGTGTGAACAAGCCTTTTTAACGCGCATGCGTTGCGAATCCAAAGGCTTTCGGACTTCAGTGTGGTATCCCGCAAGGACATTCAAGTCGTCATTCCGGGACCCGCCCACTTCGTGGGGTCGTCCGGAATGACCAGATCATTCATGGGACACCACATTCGAGGCATCACGGGTAAACGAATGGCACATGGCGTTGAGATAAGAAATCGCGGATGGTTAGCAGTTGCATTTGATGAACCCCGGAATCCCGATGCGATTGCTGCGCCCCGCTGCCCTGCCGCTCGCCCTGTCGTTGTGCCTGCTGTCGCCGTTTGCGCTGGCACAACAAACCAATGAGGCCGGCGCGTCGCAGCCCCAATCACAAAACACCCAACCCACGCAGACGCTGCCAACGATCAACGTCAAGGGCAAGCAACCGTACGACTGGCGCAAGTACGTCAAGGCCAAGCTGAAGCACCAGATGCCCGAGGTGTCGGGCACCGAGATCACCGTGACCAAGAAGACCACGGTGACGCACCTCGACATGCAGCCCACGGTGATCGGCAACAACCTGCAGGAACTGTTCGCGCGTTCGCCCGGCGTGCTGGTGTCGCAACAGCCCACACCTACCCAGTTCAACCTGAGCTATCGCGGCCTCGGCAATCCGCAGGAGTCGGAATACGTGCTGGTGATGCAGGACGGCATCCCGCTGGAATCGGACTGGATCGGCTTTCCCACGCTGTACGCGATGCCGCTGTCGCAATCGATCTCCGAAATCCAGTTGATCCGCGGCGGCTCCAGCCTGCTGTACGGGCCGGAACCTGCGCCGGTGATCAACATGGTGTCCAAACGCCCGAAGCCCGGCACACCGCTGTCGATGAGCACCGCGCAGGTGTTCGGTGGGCATGGTTTGTATTCCACTTACAACGTGCTGGAAGGCAGCGCCGGCAAGTGGACGTTCCGCGCCGACGCCGGCTACGTGCGCAGCGACGGCACCCGCCAGAACGCGCAGTCGCAGAACCGGCAAGCCGATCTGTACGTCGAGTACCGGCCCAACGACAAGCAATACTCATGGCTGGACATCCACGCGATCGGCGCCAGCTCCGGCGACGCCGGCCGCATGAGCTACCCGCAGTGGCGGGTGAATCCGCGTGCGACGCCGACACCTTGGAATCGCGACTGGGTGGACCGCTACCAACTGGTGCTTGGTCATCAACAGGAATGGGGCGATGGCTGGCTGTTCATCGGCAAGCTGTGGGCCGGCTACCAGGCCCAAGACAGCCGCGCCGCCAACGGCCCGTCGGCACCCGACCTGGCGCCGCAACCGCCGCCATCCAATACCACCCTGCAAAGCGAACAATATCGCACCGAAGGCGTGGACCTGCGCGTGCGCAAGAAGTGGGGCCACGGCAACGCGTTCACCGCGGGTGTGGTGGCCTTCCATGGCAACGATCCGTGGCGGCAATGGACCGACACCAACCTCGACGTCGATCGCTACGACCGCAGCGGCGTGCCGCGCCTGCGCCAGAAACGCCAGTCGGATTACTACTCGGTGTTCGCCGAGAACGTGTTCCGGCTGCCGCACGAAATCCACATCGTGCCGTCGATCCGTCTGGAGAAGGAGCGCGTCAGCGTGGACGAATCGGTGCGCCCGCCGTTCCTTTCGCGGCCGCTGATCAACCAATCCGTGTCGCGCACCGTGCCGCTGTTCGGGCTCGGCATCGGCAACGACTTCGGCGCGGGCAACGAAACCTACTTCAACGTTTCCAAGGGCTGGCGGCCGGTGCGCTACCTCGACATCGGCTCGCCGTTCGCCAACGTGTTGCAAAGCTACGCACCGAACCCGCAGACCGCCATTTCCTGGGAAGCCGGGGTGCACGGCGTGCCGCTGACCGGCCTGTACTACGACGTCAGCGTGTTCTGGATCGACTTCAAGAACCGCATCGAGGCGCAGCACATCAATGCCACCGACGTGATCGAAGTCAACAGCGGCGACACCCGCAACCGCGGCTTCGAAGGCCAGATCAACTACGACTTCTTCGCGCCGACCGCACTGGCCGCACGCGGCGAACACCTGGAAAGTTTCTTCAGCTTGAGCCTGTTGAACGCGCGCTTCACCCGCAGCATCATTCCGGGACAGGTCGGCAAGATCCCCGCCTACGCGCCGCGCTACCTCGCCAAGGCCGGCATCACCTGGCGCGTGGAGCAAAAGTACAAGGCCAGCCTGACCGCGGTGTCGTCGGCCGCGCAGTACTGGCAGGATTCCAACCAGCCGTTCGGCAGCGGTGTGGCGTACATCCCGGCCAGGATCCCCGCCTACACCGTGGTCGATTTCGCCAGCGACTGGCAGCTCACGCCATGGCTGAAACTGCTCGCCGGCGTCAGCAACCTCAGCGACCGCCAGTACTACAACCGCGTGTGGATGACCGGCCTCGAACCCGCGTACGGGCGTACCTGGTATGCGGGGTTTCAGTTGAAGATGTGAGTGGCGGGATGCAACCGCAAAACGTCGTCATTCCGGGGCCATCGCCGGCTTCATCGGCGATGGAAAGCGGCCCCTCAAAGTGCACTCTGACGCTGGTTTGACGCCGATCATCGCGACCGATAGGTGTCGTTGATCACTGTGTATGGGCCAAAAGTGTCAAGAACTCACTCAGAGCCTTATAAACGAGTAGCGATTCTTTATGTTCGCGTGGAGATACTTACCTTTGGAATCTGCGTTCATGAACCCCTCGTACTCCCCGGACGGAACGCCCGAGTACGAATACACCGATCCGTTGGTGAACTCGACTTCTAGTACTTGGTTGTCTGCGTCGTAGCCAATGGCGGAGATGTTGCTTGAGCTAACAGGCGTTCGTTCCATGGCGTGTTGCCTTCTTGGTTGAAATACTATGTTTGCGAATCGACTGCCGGCACTGGGTCGCCCACGGTCGGGTCTTGCTTACGCCAAGCCTCGACCAACGGCTTGTAGTTTTCATTCAGCACGGGCTCGGTCCAGCCGCCGCTTCTTACGCGCTTGCCGTCCGGGCCCTTGGGCACCACTACGGCGGGATCGTCACTATCTGGTCGACGACCCTCGGGAGGACGGTCGATGATTGCGCGGATCGGCATATTGACTGCTTCGCCAACAATCAGTGCTTCCCCCGTGCGGAGAACCGGAAGCATCGAAAACAGACCTTTAAGGTTGTCCGACGCACACGAAGTAACTTGAGCTCGGTCGGAATCATTCGTGAGGCGAAGTGCAATGACGGTTCCGCACTGTGACAGGATCGTTGAGTCCACCTCCGACGGGCGTTGACTCACCAGCATCAAGCCAACGCCATATTTCCGCCCCTCCTTCGCTATACGTCGAGCTGCAGTGGCTGCACGGCTCTTCGACTGGGCACTGAGGTATACGTGTGCCTCTTCCAAAACGACGAGTAACGGCCTTTCACGCCCACCTTCCTGCTTCAGGCGGCCCCAGAACACCGCGTCATAGAGTATTCGCAGAACGGCTCCGACCATGTCGTCCACAATAGCGGTCGGAATGCCCGATAGATCAAAAACGGAAATGGGAGTATCCGCTCCAATCCACGACGAAAGCAGCGCATCAAGATCAGCTTGGGTCTCTCCCTCCTTCGTAGCGGCCCACTTGCCGGGATTGAAAAGAAACTGCATGCGGGGATCGCGGAGTTTGCTCTCTAATACGTCAAGATGTGCTTTTGACTGGGTGCTATAGACACCGTTGTAGATCTTGGGACCCCCGGCCTCCTTGCTCTCTGGTTGAAATCGGGGGCGAATAAGCGTGTCTGCGTCGCCGACTGCGTTCTTTGGTGGAACGCCATCTTCGATATAGGATCGCGTAGCTTCGGTTTGATTTTGGTTGCTGCTTACCGTGTGGGTTGCGCAGTGCAACGAATAGAGGTCATGCCAGAGTTGATAAGCGGAGAACGGCAGCGGCGTATCGACCGTCACGGCAAGATCTGCCAATCCGTGCGCAACGCCACCAGGCTTCGAGGCGCGTTTGGCAGAGAGCAGTCTCTCCTGCAGAAGTGCCAACGGCGTTCCGGACACCGCACCCATTGCGATGGAAATGAACTCTTCCGCCGTCAGCGCCCAGAAGGGGACATGTAATTCCCGCTCTCCGGCGTGGGCATTTGCTCCAACACGAAACACTCTGGCTTGATCGCCAAACGCCTTTGCATACTCACCATGCAAGTCAAACAACACAACTCGCGCGGCCTTGAATTGCCCGAGATCAGAAACGGCGCAGAGGAGGTTGGCCACTGCGGTTGACTTCCCAGACCCCGTGCTACCGACGACCGCAGAATGACGACTTACCAGGCGGTTAAGATCCAAGTAAGCGCGGATTGATTCAGCGCTGGCGACACGCCCAACGGCAACATAGCCATCATCATCATCCGGCGCATAGACCGTCTTCAAGTCGGTCTCGGTGACTACGTTGACGGAATCTCCAATCGAGGGGTACTGCGAAATGCCTCGCTCAAATTTAGTGCCGCGCCGTCCTTGCCCGACCAGCTCAACTCTCAACCATCGATTGCCGAATTGTGGTGCAAGCTCCGGCGGCCCCGGCGCAGCGCCCGCTCCAACCTGTGAGATCACTCCATATAGATCGACATATCCAGACGGAATCCGCACAAAGCCCCCAACTTGCCCCACGCGGTAGGCCTCGCCGTTGACGAAAAGAAGTCCGCCCGGCGTATTGTCCGACAGCTTCACGCTCACGCTCGACCCGTTCACATCCTCGACGGTGCCAAGTCGGGACGGATCCGGATTAGACGACTGGTTGCGTGTCATATCCGCCCCCTCCACAAAGCTGTTCAAGGAAAAGGCCGAAGTAGTGAAAATCGCCAAGACGACTGCGTGGATACAATATCTCTGGGTCATCTCCTCTCAGCGCCTCTTCCAGTAGCCAAGGCGTATGCTCATTGCCGCCCGTCGTTCCGGTGCGATATCCACCGACACGCGTTCCGACTACAGCACCATCCCGAGCAAGAACCGTCAGATTGTTCTGTTTCTCTGCGTATTCAACAACCCTAGGATGTTCGTTCAGCCCTGAATACATCAATGCGAAGCATTGAGCGTTGCGATTGCCGCGAAGCCCATCGAGCAGGACCTCATTAAGGTGATCGTCCAGAAAGGAATAGCCGCATACAACAAGCCTCGGCGCGTCGTTCCCGTGAAAGAAGGCGCGGAGTCGATCCAGCATGACAAGGTATGGCATCCGCCGGCTCTGGTTATATTTGAGATGCGAGGGGAAGATCATCACTTTTCCAGCCGCCGCTTCGCGAGAGACGCGGATAGCCCGCGTGACCTTGCTTCCGTTTGCTATTTCTTCTTTTTTTTCCCAATTGATGGAGCCATGGAGTTTCCAGAGTCTCGTCCATCGCAGCGGAATCACGTCGTGTTCAATCGACGCGAGATCAAACCATGGCTCCCGTGACCCTACGAAGCCATCGAAATGCGGAAGTGGATGCTGCTCAAGAGCCTGCTCAAAAAGTAGGTCATAGTTGGGCGTGAATATCTCCGCAGGCGAGTCCCTGTAAACGCCGCCAATCCATGACGCAAAACGGTTGTATGAATTGCGGTAGCTCGGAAGCGGTTTCCGCATCTCTAATGAGATAAGCGCGCATATCTTGTCATCCAGTTCGCCCAAGTCATTCTTGCTCATCCCAAGGAATTCAGTGCTCCCACGGCGATTGGCAAGTGTTCGTAATTCCGTGAGCACATCCTCGATGGTTGGGTCTTGACCGTCCGCTGGTTTGCATTCAACGCAGAGTGCATCCCAGTTGGCTTTGAACTTCGAAGTGGCACCGGGGGCCGTGTCGGATGCATGCAGCCCGTTTGCGACTCGCTTGGTCAACTCGACAACTGCGGGAATAAGCACGAGGCTTTTGCTACCTGCCTCGTCATAAATACCAAGCGGGCACCCCGCACCTAGAAAGCAGCCGATGCGCTGTTTGTCGTCCTGGAGTACCTGCCGCAGGTTCCTTGCCTGCTGGGCGGCATCATGAATCAAAGGCAGTGACTTGTGGGGCACTGCCGCCGGGCTACCCGCTGCGGCTACCTCAGCGGTCGAATCCTCGCTTGTTTTAGGGATTGTCACTGGGATGTGCCTCCTCGATAGTCTGCATCCGACCCGCTTCCTGACCTACTCGGCATCGGAAGGATTTTGATTCTTGAGCTCGGCAAACTTGGTAGCCATCGTCGGGTTATCCCGAGTCAGCTTCTTTATAGTCACGTCAAGCGCCTTGTCGTTCGCAAGACGGAGATTCCGATCAGTGCCGAGCAGGGCCTCCTTTGTTTTCTGCAGATGATCGATTGATTTGTCGATCTCGTCGATCGCTGTTTGGAAGCGCCTAGAGGCGAGGTCGTAGTTCTTCGAGAATGCGGTCTTGAACGTCTCGAGTTTGGTTTCGAAGTTCGTAATGTCGATGTTCTGCGCCTTCACGAGCGCCAGCTCCGACTTGTACATGAGGGATTTCATCGCCGCATTCCGCAGCAGCGTGATGATTGGAAGAAAGAACTGCGGTCGGACAACGTACATCTTCGGGTAGCGATGGAACACATCGACGATCCCGGTGTTGTAGAACTCGCTGTCGAGCTCGAGCAGGGAGACCAGCACCGCATACTCGCAGCCTTTTTCGGTGCGATCCTTGTCGAGCTCCTTCAGGAAATCCTCGTTCTTGTGCTTCGTGGCGGTTTGATCGCTCTCGTTCTTCATTTCGAACATGATCGAGACGATCTCAGTACCTGTCTCATCCGAGTCGCGAAAGATGTAGTCGCCCTTGCTGCCAGTCCGCGCGTCGTTATCCTTTTCGAAATATGCCCGGGGAAACGCCGTCGCTCGAATGCGGTTGAACTCGGTCTCGCAGTGTTGCTCGAGGGTTTCGCCAACCATCTTGGTCGACAGGCGAGCCTTCATCTCCCGGAGTCGCTCGATTGTTTCATCGCGATCCTTGATCTGCGTCTCGTACTTGTCCTTTAACGCTTTCTCAGCGAGTTGCTTCTCCAGTTCCGCCCGCTCAAGGCCGCTCTTTAGGTCGTCGCGCTCCTTCTCGACCGAACTTACTGCCTCGGTGACCGCCAATCTTTGCGCGAGATCGACGGCATCTAGCTTGGCCTTCAGTGCATGGATTTCCATATCCTTCGTTGCGGCGGCCTTCTGTAACTCGCTGGCGGTCTTGACCTCTGCGAGCTCAACAGCACTTTGCTTGTCCTGCTCGGCCAGCTCAAGCCGTTCGTGCAACTGCTTCTCGAAGTCACTGTTGCGAACCTGCTTCAAAATGTCCGCGTACCCGGCCTCATCGATCTTGAACGCTTTCCCACAGTGTGGGCAGATGATTTCGTGCATGTCTAAGTCCTTCCCGCCCTCGTCAGAATATGCCGTGCATCTCAGGACCAGTCTCACACGCAGCATGCCTTGCAATCCGATATCCGACTAGCTGGAACCAATATAGACCAGACCTTGGAGACGGGCAGTTGAATGTCTCGTCCTGGCCGTTTCTTGCCTTCCACTTCGGCTCGATCGGGGTACTCAGCTGGACGCCCGAAATGCAAGCAAATGTTGGAGGGCATCGACCTCGGCCGATGCTCTCGCAAGTGTAGCGAGAAGCCGTTTCAGGATTTAGTCGTCTTCGACTCCAGACTGATCGGCTTTTTGCCCGCGGCCTTCAGCTTCGCATTCAACGCCGAAAGATCGTTCGTCTTGAGCACACTCCATTGCTGCAACGACGCATCCAGCATCCCGCTCAGCTTGGTGTAGCCGGTGCGCGCGTCGGGTGACGGCGCGGCGTCGGCGCCGTCCACGGCGCGCATCAGCGAGCCCAGCGCGCCATCGAGGTAGCGGAAGTTCTGCACGTTGTCGGGCGGGATGGTCCAGGCGTTGTAGGGGTTGGGCGAATCCACGATGTCGCCGGCCGCGACCACTTCCGCGTCCAGTGCGTCGATGGATTTCAGGAGCTCGCCGCTGGCGCCCTTGCGCGCCTTCTCAAGTTCCGCGTGCAGGCGATGCGCTTCACCCTGCGCGACGGCCAGCTTCGCCATTTCGGCTTCGACCTGTTGCGCAAGCTGGAACTGTTGCACGTAGGCGCTTTGCGGAATGGTGACGCGCGGATCGTGCGCGACGGTCAGCGGCTCGCTGTAGGTCTTGCCGTTGACCGTGAGCTTGACGGTGTACTGGCCGGGCGGCGCCCACACGCCATCGGCGTAGGCGTCGCCTTGCGCCAGCACCGCCGGCGGCGCGTAACGCAAAGGCCACACGAAGCGATGCAGGCCCGGCGTGGTCTTCAGCACCACCGGTTCGTGGAACCAGTCCGGCGTCATGTTGATCTTGGCGAGATCGGGCTTGGGTGCCTTGTCGGCGCTGGAATAACTGCGCACCAGCTTGCCGTTGGCGTCGTAGATCGACAGCACGATCGGTCTGGACGGCGTCGCGGCCAACGAGTAGTCGATGTACGCACCCCACGGCGGATTCTTCGCCATGGGCTCGTCCTTGGGCATCGGCGTGCCGGTGAACTCCGGCATGCGCACGCGGTACGCCAGCGCTGGCTTGTACAGGCGCGTAGCCCAACTCGACGGATACGCCGCCAACTTCCTGAGCGCGGAGATGTCATCCATGATCCAGAAGCCGCGGCCGTGGGTCGCGATCACCAAGTCGTCGTTCTTGACGTCGATGTCGCGCACCGACACCGCCGGCAGGTTCTGTTGCAGCGAGTGCCAGTGATCGCCGTCGTCGAACGACACGAACACGCCGAAATCCGTTCCGGCGTACAGCAGCCCGCGCTTCACCGGATCCTCGCGCACTACGTCGACGAAATCGCCATCGGGAATGCCGTCGACGATCAGCTTCCAGGTCTTGCCGCCGTCGGTGGTGCGATAGATGTAGGGCTTGCGATCGTCCAGCCGATGCCGATCGACCGCCGCGAACGCGGTGTTCTGATCGAAGTGCGAGGGTTCGATATTGCCGACCTTCGACCACGCGGTCAGTTGCCTGGGCGTGACGTTGCTCCAATGCGCGCCGTCGTCGTCGGTGCGCCAGATCAAGCCGTCGTCGGTGCCGGCCCACAACAAGTTGGCATTCAACGGCGACGAGCCGATCGCATACACCACGCCGCGGCGCGGCCCCTGGTGCAGGTTGTCGGCGATGGTCGATGCATCCAGGTTGGACGGCACCGCCGGATCGGGACGCGACAGGTCGGGGCTGATCGCGGTCCAGTGTTCGCCGCCGTCGTTGGTCTGCCACACCCGCTGGTTGCCGAAGTACAGGGTCTTGTGATTGGCCGCGTTGAACACCAGCGGCAACGTCCAGGTCGCACGGTAGATATCGGGGTCCGCGAGCGTGGCATCGACGTCGCGCGTCTGCTTGGTCTTGAGGTTCAGTTTCTCGACCGTGTCGCCGCCGTACACGATGTCGGGATCGTTCGGATCGGGCGCGATCATGCCGTTCTCGCCGCCCGCGGTGACCTCGTGGAACTGGGTCATGTTGATGGTGTGCTCGTAGGTCGAGCGGCTGGGCACGCCGACCGCGCCGGAATCCTGCTGCGCGCCGTACACGCGGTACGGGAAGCGGTTGTCGGTGCTGACGTGGTAGATCTGCGCGGTCGGCTGGTTGTACCAGCTCGACCAGGTCTTGCCGTCGTTGACGGTGATGCTGGCGCCCTGGTCCGAACCCATGATCTGGCGGTTCGGATCGTTCGGATCGATCCACAGCTCGTGGTAATCGTCGCCGGTCGGGTCGCCCTTCACCGGGATGAACGTCTTGCCGCCATCGGTCGAACGCAGCTCGATGGTGTTCATCGCGTAGATGATGTTCGCGTTCTTGGGATCGGCGGTGATCTGGCCGAAGTACCAGCCACGCTGCCAGATGCGTGGATCGCCGCTGACCTTCTTCCAGTTCTTGCCCGCGTCATCCGAGCGATACAGACCGCCATCGGTGGCATCGACGATGGCATAAATGCGATCCGGCGCCGCGGCGGAAATCGCGATGCCGATGCGACCCAGGCCTTTCGACGGAAAGCCGTGGCCCTCGAGGTGCGTCCAAGTGGTGCCACCGTCCGTCGATTTGTACAGGCCCGAACCCGGCCCGTTCGACGGCGGATAGATGTTCCACGGCGGCCGCCGGGTCTGCCACAACGACGCGTAGATCACGTTGGCGTCGCCGGGCTTGAAGATGAGGTCGATCGCGCCGGTGTTGGCGTTCGGGCCCAGCACCTTCTTCCAGGTCTTGCCGCCGTCCAGCGAACGGAACACGCCGCGCTGGGCGTTCGGCCCGTAGGGATGGCCGAGCGCCGCCACGAACACGCGGTTCGGGTTGTGCGGATCGACCCGGATCATCGCGATCTGTTGCGTGTCATCCAAACCGGTGCGCGTCCAGGTCTTGCCGCCGTCGACGGACTTGTACATGCCGTCGCCCTGCACGATGTCCGAACGCATGTCGGATTCGCCTGTGCCGACGTAGATGACGTTCGGGTCGGACGGCGCCACCGCGATCGCGCCGATCGACTGCACGGGTTCCTTGTCGAAGATCGGATGCCAGGTGCGGCCGGTGTCGTGCGTTTCCCACACGCCGCCATCGACCGAGCCCATGTAAAAGTGCGTCGGCTGGCCCGGCACACCGGTGACCGCCAGCGTGCGGCCGGCACGGAACGGACCGATCAGCCGCCAGTGCAATGCGCCCCATGTCGAGGTGGCAGGTGCGGCTGCGGTTGCAGCAGCCGGAGCGGCGAGCGAAGCGGGTACCGCAGCCACGAGGGCCAGGGCCGTGGCGGCGAACAACACGGACAGACGAGGGTGTGCGGGCATCGCGGGGCTCCCAACGCAGGCAATCCCCGCATCATAGCGCCCACATCGTTCCGGTCATGGGTAAGAAGGCATGGTTTGATTACGTCGTGACCGGTTCATCGGGCGGTTTTTTGAAGCGTTCACGCCAGTAGTCGGGACGGCGGTGCAAGTGGGCGACAGCCAATACCAATACGTCGCCATCCACGGCGGCGTAAATAACGCCATAGGGAAAACGGCGCAGGCGGCAGCGGCGAATGCCGTCGGAAAACGGATGCCAAGCTTGCGGGTAGCGCTGGATCAGCTCGAACGCCGAAACGGCTTCCAGCAGGAAAGCGTCACCCAGGCCGGGCGCCTGCGATGCATACCAGGCGATCGCTTCATCCAGCTCGTGCTGCGCAACTTCAAGCAGCCGCACGCTCATGCGTGTGAATACTTGCGCAGCACCTCGTCCAGCTGAATCGCGCGGATTTCGCCCCGGCGCCATGCGGCGAGGCGATCCTCGGCCTCGCGCGCCCACAGTTGGTCGAGCGCGGGGCTGGTTTCGTCAAGGCTGCCAAGAATGTCGTCCACCAATTCCAGCCGTTCGGCTGGTGGCAGCGTGCGCGCGCGTTCCGACAGGGATTTGGTGGACTCGCTCATGGATCACCTCCACACGGGGTGTCATCATCGCACGTCGGATGCCTTTTGGTGCCAACACGGACTCGTCACTGCACCTCCTGATCGCGGTTGGTGGTGATCCAGCCTGCATTCCAGTCGAAGGGCGCGACGGCTTTGGCAACCACCAGCGGCGACTGTCGTGTCTGCCGCAGCGCGTGGTTCAAGTCCGCCAGCGGCTGGCCCTTCAGCTTCTGCCATTGATCCAGCAGCGACTTGAGTTGCGTGCTGGTCTGGTCGAGTGCCGTGCTATCCGCCGCGGTCGGCGCCCGGTCGGCCGATTGCATGCGGTCCATCAGCATCTGCAGGCTGCCACCCACACTGCCGAGGTTGGGTGGGCCACGATGGAAGAAGAACGCGTACGGCGAATTCGCCTTCGGCCCCGACAGCGCTTCGAGTTGCTTCTGGTACGCCGCGAGCTGGTCGGACTGCTTGCGAGCCGCGACCTGTTTCTCCATGTCGCGCACCTGGCCCAGCGCCTGGCTGGCCGCGATCGCCTCATGGTAGGCCTGCATCGACGCGTCGAACTGCTGCTGCAAATCGGCAGTCTGGGTCTTCACCCGCGGATCCATCTTCACCACCAACGGCTGCGTGTACGTCTTGCCATCGACCGTCAACTTGACGGTGTAGTTGCCCGGCATCACCCATGGCGAGCTCGCCATGATCGGCGTGTCGTGCTTGACGGCCTGGTTCATGTCGAGCACCTGCACTGCACCCGGCATCGGCTGCCAGTGCATGTCCCACAGGAAGCGGTGCATGCCGGCCCGCGTCGACAGGTTCATCGGCGGGCGCGGCCACCAGTCGGGCACGTCCAGTTTCTTCGGATCGAGCGGCTTTTGCGGGTCGGCGCTGGAGTAATGCCGCACCAGCTTGCCGGCGGCGGTATAGACGTCCAGCGTCACCGGGCCGCTGACGTTGTTCGCGAGGTAGTAATCGATGATCGCGCCGGGCGGCGGATTCGGCAGCGAGGGCATCCGCCACGGCGTCGGCGGATTCATGTCCCAGCGCACGCGCACCGCCGTCTCCGGCTTGTACAACGTCACCTTTGACTTGGCGACTTGTGCGTCGATCTGCCGGAGCGGCGTGATGTCGTCCAGCACCTGGAAGCCGCGCCCGTGGGTGGCGGCGATCAAGTCGTCGCCATGGATCTGCAAGTCACGCACCGACACCGCCGGCATGTTGAGGCGCAGCGATTGCCAGTGATCGCCGTTGTCGAACGACACCCAGACTTGCGTTTCGGTGCCGGCAAACAGCAGGCCTTTGCGCACCGGGTCTTCGCGGATCACGTTGGTTGCGGCGTCGGGCGTGATGCCGTTGTCGATCTCGGTCCAGTGCTTGCCGCCGTCCTCGGTACGGAACAGGTGCGGCCGCATGTCGTCCAGCCACATGGTGTTGACCGCCGCGTAGGCAACGTTCGGATCGAAGTGGCTGGCTTCCAGCGAAAACACGCGCCACCACGGTTTCAGTTGCGGCGGGGTGACGTTGTCCCAGTGCTTGCCGCCGTCGTGCGTCACCCAGATCAAGCCGTCGTCGGTGCCGGCCCAGATCAGGTTGCCATTCAGCGGCGATGGCGCCAGCGCGTAGATCACGCCGCGGTCGGTGGGCTTGGCGTCCGGCGTGCCAGCGTACTTGCCGACGCTCGCCGGCACGGTCCAGGTCTTGCGCGTCAAGTCCGGGCTGATCTGTTTCCAGTTCTTGCCGCCGTCATCGGTTTCCCACACGGTGTTCGACGTGAAGTACAGGCGATGCGGGTCGGTCGGCGAGAACATGATCGGCATGGTGCGCACGGTGCGGTAATCCGGCTTTTGCCCGGCCACCGGGCCCACGTCGGCGATCTGCCCGGTGTCGCGGTTGTAAACCGTGACGCCGCTGCGCGAGCCGCCATAGATCAGGTTCGGGTGCAGCGGATCGGGCGCGGCGCCGCCGTACTCCTCGATGCCGACCGGATGCCAGTCGTGCGCGGTCAGCTCGCCGTCGTTGCCGCGGCTCAGCACGCAGGCCGAACCCGAATCCTGCTGGCCACCGCATACGCGATACGGCCAGGTGTTGTCGATGCCGACCTTGTACATCGCGGCGGTTGGCTGGTTGTACCAACTGCTCCAGGTCTTGCCGTCGTTGACCGTGACGATCGCGCCCTGGTCCGAGTTGACCGCGATGATGTTCGGGTTGTTCGGGTTGATCCAGGTTTGCTGGTAATCGTCGCCACCCGGCGCACCGCGGAATCCGAACCAGGTCTTGCCGCCATCGACGGATTCCCACAACACCGGCGTGTCGCTGTAGACGATGTTCGGATTCTTCGGATCGATCGCCAGCGGCGGCAGGTCGCCGCCGCCGATGCGCTCGGCCGGGCGCGGGTCATGGGTCACCTGGAACCAGCTGGCGCCGGCATCGTTGGAACGATAGAGCCCCACCTTGCCATCCGGTGCGCCCTTTCCGCTCGACACCGACGCATACAGGATGTCCGGATTGCTCGGCGCAATCCGCAGCAAAGCCTGCTGCACGTCCGGCAAGCCCTTGCTAAGCTTCTTCCAGGTGTTGCCGCCATCGGTGGACTTGAAGATGCCGCCTTCGGTTCCACCGAACTGGCCGTCCTCCCACGGCGCCTGTTGCTGTTGCCACAGCGTGGCGTACAGCACGTTCGGGTTCTTCGGGTCCATCTCGATGTCGTCGCCGCTGACGTACTCGTTGACGTACAGCACCTTCTTCCAGGTCTTGCCGCCGTCCAGCGAACGGAAGATGCCGCGCTCGGCGTTCGGCCCGTACACGTGGCCCAGCGCCGCCACGAACACCCGGTCGGGATTGTGCGGATCGATCGCGATCGCCGCGATGTCCTGGGTGTCCTTGAGGCCAATGAATTGCCAGGTCTTGCCGGCGTCGGTGGACTTGTACATGCCCATGCCGGTGGCCTGGTCCGGCCGGATGTTGCTCTCGCCGGTACCGACGTACACCACGTTGGGGTTGGACACCGAAACCGCGATCGCGCCGATCGAGCTGGTGGGTTCCTTGTCGAAAATCGGATGCCAACTGTTGCCGTAATCGGTGGACTTCCACACACCGCCGTCGTCGTTGCCGATGTAGAACACGTTGGACTGGCTCGGCACGCCCGCGATCGCGCGTCCGCGTCCGCCGCGCAGCGGGCCGATCGGGCGCCACTGCATCTGCGAGAACAACTGACTACCGTAGGTTTGCGCCGTGGCCGTCGGGCCTCCAAGAAATCCCGCAACCGTCAAACCCAGCAACCCTGTCACGACCAGCATGCGCTTCATCGCGGACATCTCCCGAGCAGGCAATGGATCGATCCGGATGCGGATCGGGCAGCCGTCGAAAATACTACGCAACGCCGCGGACTTCATCTGCCATCGGTTGGGTTGGAGCAATCGGGCGAGGCGTTGCACGACGCGTTGACATGGTCTTCACATCGCGATGCTGTGTGCCCTGACTTTCGGCACTCCCGCGCAGCGCATCGAAAGGATTAGGTTCAACGCTTTTGTCGCGAGGGGTGACCGTGATGAAAACCGTGCTTGCGCTTGCCGCATGCCTGTCGCTGGCCGTTGCGGGTGTCGCCACCGCCGCGACCCAACCCACTGGACCCTTCGCCAACCTGAAGTTCCGCAACCTCGGCCCTGCCGTGTCGGGCGGGCGCGTCAGCACGGTGACCGGGATTCCGGGCAAGCCCGGCATCTATTACGTCGGCACCGCCGGCGGCGGGCTGTGGAAGACCACGGATGACGGCATCAAGTGGGACAACGTGTTCAAGCACGGCGACGCCGCCTCGATTGGCGCGGTCGCGCTGGCGCCCTCGAACCCCAAGGACATCTGGCTCGGCACCGGCGAGGCCAACCCGCGCAACGACGTGCTGCTGGGCCACGGCGTGTATTTCTCGTCCGATGCCGGCAAGACCTGGCAGTTCAAGGGGCTGAAGGATGCCGGCCTGATCGCCAACATCGTGGTCGACCCCACCGACCCGAATACGGTCTGGGTCGCGGTGCTGGGCGATCCGTGGAAGTCGAGTGACACGCGCGGCGTGTTCATGACCACCGACGGCGGCAAGAACTGGAAGAAGGTGCTGTACGTCAACGACACCACCGGCGCCAGCGACATCGAGATCGATCCGTCCAACCCGCAGGTGTTGTACGCGGGCATGTGGACCGAGCAACGCAGGCCGTGGACGCAGGTCAACGGCAGCACCGACGGCGGCATCTGGAAATCCGTGGATGGCGGCAAGACCTGGAGCAAGCTTGGCGGCGGCCTGCCGACCACCGCACCCACCGACCGCGTGAAGATCGCGATCGCGCCCTCGTCGCCCAACATCGTGTACGCGACGATGGCGACGCAGAAGTGCATCCTGTGGGGCAGCACCGATGCAGGCAGCAACTGGCACTGCATCAGCAACAACCATGACCTCGCGGTGCGGATGTTCTATTTCAGTTCGATGGCGGTGGCGCCGAACGATCCCAGGACGATCTATTTCAGTTCGTTCTTCCTGATGAAATCCACCGACGGCGGCAAGACCGCCAAGGCGATCGACCACGACGTGCACGTGGACCACCACGCGATCTGGATCGACCCCAAGAACCCCGAGCGCATCATCCAGGGCAACGACGGCGGCGCCTATGTCAGCGTCAACGCCGGCAAGACCTGGCGTGCGTTCGACAACCTGCCGATCGAGGAGTTTTACACCGTCGCGATTTCCAACACCGTGCCGTTCGGCGTGTGCGGCGGCATCCAGGACAACAGCGCGGCCTGCGGGCCGTCGAACAGTCTTTCCTCGACCGGCATCTGGGGCGCGGACTGGTGGAACCCGGCCGGCGGCGACGGCACCTACGTGGTGCCCGCGCCGTCCGACCCTAGCATCGTTTACGGCGCATCGCAGACCGGTTACGCCTCGCGTATCGATACCAAGAATTGGACCAGCACCTTCATCCGGCCCTCGATGGCCAGCGTGTCGGATACGCCGATTTCGGAACTCAAGTACCGCTACAACTGGGGCGCACCGATCGCGGTGTCGCCGACCGATGCGAATACCGTGTACACGGGCGCCAACGTGGTGTTCAAGTCCAGCGACGGCGGTGCGAACTGGACGGCCATTTCCAAAGACCTGACCCGCGACATCAAGGCCCACCAGCCGCTCGCGGGCGGGCCGGTGTTCCACGACATCTCCAGCGCGGAGAACACCGACACGATTCTTTCGATCACGCTCGCGCCGACCAACCCGAACGTGATCTGGGTCGGCACCGATGATGGTCTGGTGTGGGTCACGAAGGACGACGGCGCCAACTGGACGAACGTCTCGGCCGGCCTGCCGCAGGCAGTAAAGCTGGGCCGCATCTACCAGATCGGCGTGTCGCCGTTCGACGCCGGCACCGCCTACATCGCGGTCGACGGCCACATGCTGGGCGACAACCATCCGTACGTCTTGAAGACCAGCGACTACGGCGCGCACTGGCAGAGCATCGCCAAGGGACTGCCGGACGGTTATTCGGCGATCGTGGTGCGCGAAGACCCGAACAAGCAGGGCCTGCTGGCGCTGGGCACCATGCACGGCTTGTACCTGAGCTTCGACGACGGCGCGCACTGGGAAGCGATGACCGCCAACCTGCCGACGATGGCGGTGTTCGACCTGAAGTTCACCAAGTCGCCGCATGATCTCGTCTTGGCAACGCATGGCCGCGGCTTGTGGATTCTCGACAACCTGCAGGCGCTCGAGAGCTGGCAGCCCACGATGGCGAAGGCTGCCTTCCGCGTGTTCCCGGCCTCCGAGGGCATCGAATGGCTGACCTTCGATGGACGCCACATCGGTCCCGCGCCCGGCGACTTCGTCACCCCGAATCCGCCGAGCGGGCCGGTGATCGCTTATTCGCTGTCCAAGGCCATCCGCGTGCCCAAGGGTTGCGCTGCGGAGGCAAAAGCCGACAAGTCGGCGCAGAAGAACGGGGACAAGAAGAAGCACGCACCGCCGTTCAAGGACTGCAACCCGGTCACGATCACCATCACCGACAGCGCCGGCAAGCCGGTGGCGACGTTCCGCGCGCCGGGCAAGGCCGGCATCAATCGCGTCTCCTGGAACATGCACTACACCGGCGTCGAGTTGCCGAAATCGATGCGGCCACCGCGCGAACACGAAAGCCACCAGCCCACCGGGCCGCTGGCGTTGCCGGGCACTTATCAAGCGACCGTGAAGGCCGATGGGCACAGCGACAAGATCGCCTTGCAAGTGACGCCCGATCCGCGCGTCGACACACCCATGAGCGTGCAGCAGGCGGTGTTCGCCAGCGCCATGAAATTGCGTGACGAGGCCGCCGCGGATGTGGCCATGATCGCGCGTACGCATGCGATGCAGGAGACGCTGGGCAAGGTGCTGGCTTCCACCTCCAGCGCCAGCGCAGGCAGCACCAAGGCCAACCTGCACGCGAGTGCGATCGCGCTGCAACAGCAGCTGGGTGACTTCGCGAAGAACTTCTACGACCCGAACGTCCAGTACACGGTGCCGGAAGACGACATCCACGCCATCGCGCCCTGGGGCATGGATTTCCTCGGCCTGTACGGCAACGTCGCGGGCATGGCGCCGAACCAGGCACCCAACGCGGAACAGCAGCAATTCATCGCCAAGATGGAAGCACGCTTGCAGCCCTTCCTCGACACCTTCAACGGATCGTTGCGCGAAGCCGTGCAGAAGTTCGACGCCCAGGCGAAACAGGCCGGCGAGCCCACGCTTTCGATCGGCGAGCCGGTGAAGGTGGGCGATCCCGAACTGCTGGCGAAGGATTCGTGAGGCGGCGCGCAGCCTTTTGACGCATTCCGCTCGCGCATTTGCGCCCTCTCCCCAACGGCTTCATCGTTGGGGGAGAGGGCTTTCGCATTCGAAGCACCCGCCTGCGAGGAAACCTCAGGGCTGGATCGGGGTATTCAAACCAGGCTCACCTGTGTAGCAAAGCGTCCGCGCCTTGTTCCCGCAGCAGCTGCGCAACCTCATGGCCCAACGCGCCGGGTTCATCGCCGCGCGCACGCGCACGCAACACGCGACCAGCGTGTGCATCGCCCAGCAACCCGTACAGGTGCAAGTCGCCATCGCGCTGCGCTTCGCACCACGCACCCAACGGCATCGTGCAGTCGCCGCCCAGCGCGGCGTTGAGCGCACGCTCGGCGCCGACCGTGCGCCGCGTCGCGGCATCGTCCAGCACGTGCACGTATTCGATCACGCGCGCGTCGCCCGCGCGGGTTTCCACCGCGATCGCGGCTTGCCCCGGCGCCGGCAGCCAAGCGGGCGGCGCTAGCCGCGCGCGGATGCGCGTGTCATAACCCATACGCTGCAGACCCGCGACGGCCAGGATGATCGCCGCGTAGTCGCCGCGGTCGAGTTTGGCGAGACGCGTGCCGACGTTGCCGCGCAGGTCGGCGACCCCGATGTCCGGCCGACGTGCTCGCAGTTGCGCGGCGCGGCGCAACGATGACGTGCCCACCCTGGCGCCGCGCGGCAGCTCGTCGAGCGATGCGAAATCGTTGCTGACCCAGGCATCGGCGCAATCGGCGCGCGCCAGGATCGCCGCGAGCGTGAACTGGGCATCAAGCTGCGCCGGCACGTCCTTCAGCGAATGCACCGCGAGGTCGGCGCGGCCTTCGGCCAGCGCGATTTCCAGTTCCTTCAGGAACAAGCCTTTCCCGCCGATCGCGGCCAGCGAGCGGTCCAGCACCTCGTCGCCACGGGTGGACAGCGGCAACAGCTCGACCCGTAGTCCCGGATTCACGTCGCGCAAACGCTGCGCGACGTGTTCGGCCTGCCACAGTGCCAACGGACTTTTGCGGGTGGCGATTCGAAGCGCGGTGTCGGACATGAGGCATTCGATCGGAATCAACACCGCAGTATCGCACTACCCACCGTGCCACGCAGCGATTCAGGCATCGGCGCCCCGCAGCGCGCGCACCGCGGCTTCCATCTGCGTGGCGTCGCTGCGCGCGCCATCCTCGTGTGCGCCGACAGCAAGCTCGATGCGGGCGCGGAAACGTCGCGGCAAGCGCGCGCGGCCCATGCGCGAATCGCGCCGGCTCCACATGCTGCGCCACAATCCGCGCAACGCCATCGGGATCACCGGCACCGGACGCCGCGCGAGGATCTTCTCGACGCCGGGTCGAAAGGTCGCGATTTCGCCGTCCAGCGTCAGGCCGCCCTCGGGAAACACGCACACCAGTTCACCTTCGGCCAGCGCGGCATCGATTTCATCGAAGGCGCGCGCCAGCAACTTGGGATTCTCCTTGCCACCCGCAATCGGAATGGCCTTGGCGGCGCGGAACACGAAGCTCAAGACCGGTACCCGGAAAATCTTGTAGTACATCACGAAGCGCACCGGACGGCGCACGCTGCCCATGATGATCAGCGCATCCATGAAACTGACGTGGTTGCACACCAGCAGCGCCGGACCCTCGTCGGGAATGCGCTCCAGCCCTTCGACACGCACCCGGTACAGCACGCTGATCAGCAGCCAGTCCACGAACCGCATCAGGAATTCCGGCACCAGCAGGAAAATCCACAGCGTCACCACGGCATTCAGCACTGCGGTCACGAGGAACAGTTGCGGGATGGTGAGCCCGGCCGCAAGCAAGCCGAGCCCGAACAGCGCCGCGGCCACGAGGAAGATCGCGTTGATGATGTTGTTGCCGGCGATGACGCGAGAGAGCTCCCCTTGCGGCGTGCGGCTCTGCACCAGCGCGAACAGCGGCACGATGAAGAAGCCCGTGAACACGCCGATGAGCGCGAGGTCCGCCGCGATCCAGCCGTTGCCCGCCCGGCCGAGGAACGCGAGCCAGCCGAGCTCCGTGTAACCGGGCGCGGTGTGGCGGGCGAAGTAGAGCAGCACGCCGAACACGGTCATGCCGAACGCGCCCATCGGCACCAGGCCGATCTCGACCTTGTGCCCAGACAGGCGTTCGCACAGCAGCGAGCCGATGCCGACGCCGATCGAAAACAGCGCCAGCACCATGATTTCGACGCTGGCGCCGCCGCCGAGGTACATCCGCGTGTAGTTCGGAAGCTGCGCGGTCACCACGCCGCCGAAGAACCAGAACCACGAAATCCCGAGCACCGAATTGAACACCGCGCGCCGCTTGGCGGTGAGCTTCAGCACCCGCCCGCTCTCGGTAACGGGATTCCAGTTGAATTTCAGGTCCGGCGCCGCAGCCGGCACCCGCGGGATCGCGAAGCTCGCCGCAAGGCCCAGCACCGCGATACCGATGATGAGCACCGACGCGGCGAGCCAGCCAGCGTGCGAGGCCATCGCGGCGCCGCCCGCGATCATGCCGACGAGGATCGCGATGTCGGTGCCGGTCTCGACCAGGCCATTGCCGCCCACGAGTTCGCCCGGCTTCAGCACCTGCGGCAGGATCGCGTACTTGATCGGCCCGAACACGGTGGAGAGCACGCCCATCAGGAACAGCACGACGAACAGCAGCAGCGGACTCTTCGCGTAAAAGCCCCACGCGGCGATGCACACCGCGACGATCTCCAGCACCCGGACCCAGCGGATCAGCGTGTGTTTCTCGTACTTCTCGCCAAGCTGGCCCGCGCTCGCCGAGAACAGGAAGAACGGCAGGATGAAGATCGCCGGCGCGAGGTTGGAATAGAACCCGATCTGGCTGGTCGTCAGCCCCATCTCGAAGCCGACCAGCACGATGGTCGCGTTGCGGAACGCGTTGTCGTTGAACGCCGCCAGCGATTGCACCGCGAAAAACGGCGCGAAGCGTCGCTTGCCGAGCAAACGGAATTGGTTCATGCAAGTTCCCCAACCACCCTGACCTGCGCACCATAGCGGCGCCTGCCGGGTATCGGTAGCCCACTCGATATTCCATTGGATGACTTGCGATATAAAGTGCCGGCCACGATGGGAGGATCATCATGAAGACATCGGTTTTCGTCGGTACCAGCCTCGATGGCTTTATCGCGCGTCTCGGCGGGGAACTCGATTTTCTGCCTGCCAATGGCGGTGAACCGCATGGCTACGATGAGTTCTTCGCCAGCGTGGACGCGCTCGTCATCGGTCGCAAGACCTACGAAACCGTGCTGGCTTTCGACAACTGGCCCTACGGCGACAAACCCGTGTTTGTCCTGAGTACGCGCAGACCAACCCCTGCACCCGACGGTGCCATCATCGAATGGTTGTCGGGAGGGCCCGCCGAGATCGTATCGCAGCTCGCAGCCCGTGGTCTCGAACACATCTACGTGGATGGCGGCATCACGATCCAACGCTTCCTGCGGGCTGGCCTGATCCAGCGCATCATCATCACGCGTGTCCCGGTACTCATCGGGGCCGGCATTCCGCTCTTCGGCCACCTGTCGCGCGATATCGTGCTCAAGCACGTGACGACGCGTGCGTACGCCAGTGGGATGGTAACGAGCGAATACGAGGTCGTAGCGCCTGACCATCGACAAAAGCTTGCAGGCCCCCAGGCGAATGGAATAAGCACATGGGCATCGGGCAGCAAAGCCACTGGGTCCCGGCTTGCGCCGGGATGACGAGCAGAAAGCGTTAGCCGCGCGGCAGCGCCCGATGCCCGATGTCGCGCCGGCAGAACGCGCCATCGAAATGGATGTGTTCGACAGCGGCGTAGGCGCGGTCGCGTGCCTGCGCGAGATCCTCGCCCAATGCGCAGACGCACAATACGCGGCCACCAGCGGTGGTGACGTTGCCGGCCGCGTCGAGTTTGGTGCCGGCGTGGAAGACCTTCACGTCGGGATCGAATTTTGTGTCCAGCCCGGAAATCACGTCGCCGTTTTTCACCTTGCCCGGATAACCCTCCGCGGCCATCACCACACCCAGTGACGGGCGCGGATCCCACTGCGCCTGCACGCTATCCAGCTTGCCATCCAACGCGGCTTCGATCAGCTCCGGGAAATCCGATTGCAGGCGCTGCATGATCGGCTGGGTTTCGGGATCGCCGAAGCGCACGTTGAACTCGATCACTTTGGGCGTGCCCGACTTGTCGATCATCAAACCGGCGTAAAGAAATCCGGTGAACGGCGCGCCTTCGGCCGCCATCCCGCGCAAGGTCGGCTCGATGATTTCCGCGCGGATGCGCCGTTCGACTTCCGGTGTCACCACCGGCGCCGGCGAATACGCGCCCATGCCGCCGGTGTTGGGGCCGGTGTCGTCCTCGCCCACGCGCTTGTGGTCCTGGCTGGATGCCATCGGCAGGTAGTGCGCGCCGTCGGCCATCACGATGTAGCTGGCTTCCTCGCCTGCGAGGTATTCCTCGATCACCACCCGCGCGCCGGCAGCGCCGAACGCGTGCGCACCCAGCATGTCGGAGAGTGCGTGTTCGGCATCGCGCTGCGTCATCGCCACCACCACGCCCTTGCCCGCGGCCAGGCCATCGGCCTTGATCACGATGGGTGCACCATGCGTGCGCAGGTATTCGAGCGCGGGTTCGAGCGCGGTGAACACCGCGTAATCCGCGGTGGGAATGTGGTGACGCGCCAGGAAATCCTTGGTGAAGGCCTTGGAGCCTTCAAGTTGCGCGGCGGCGGCGGTCGGCCCGAAGATGCGCAGCCCCGCAGCGCGAAATCGATCGACCACGCCCGCGACCAGTGGCGCTTCAGGCCCCACCACGGTGAAGCCCACACGCTCGTCCCGCGCGAGTTTCGACAAGCCGTCAAGGTCAGTGGCGGACACCGCGGCATTGCGCAGCTTTGCCTCGCGCGCGGTGCCGGCGTTGCCCGGCGCCACGATCACTTTGGAAACGCGCGGCGACTGCGCCAGCTTCCAGGCCAGCGCGTGTTCACGGCCACCGGAGCCGATGACGAGAATCTTCATGGTCGGGTACCGGGTACCGGGGACAAGGGACCGGGAAGAGCGTGCATTGGCGGACGATGCCTGAAAAGTACGAATGGCGATCCAGCATTATGCCGGCCACGAAAGCGTTTATGCGAGCATCGACGAAGGGAAGCGCAGTATGCGAAGGCACGTTCGATGTTCGAGCTTTACCGGTCTCCGGTCCCCGGTCCCTGGTCCCGCGCCAGCGCTTCCAGCAACGCCGCCCTCGGCAACTTCCCGGTTTCGCTGCGCGGCAGCGATTCGACCAGCTTCAACGGCCGCGGCAGGAACACCGGGTCGATGTCGCCACGCAGGGCATCCAGGATCGCCGTCACGGAAAGTCCGGGCGCCACCGCCAATGCGGCGATCCGCCGTATGCCCATCGCGTCGGTATCGTCCAGCTGGAACACCACGCCGTCGCGCACGCCGGGTACGGCCAGCAGCTTGTGGGTGAGGTCGCCCAGCGAGGCGCGCTTGCCGGCGATTTCCAGCAGGTCGGCGTTGCGTCCACACAGGCGAAAGCGGCCATCGCCCAGCAATTCGACGATGTCGGCCAGCACCACCGGCTGCGCCAATTGCGGTGCCTCGACGCGGGTGCCGTCCGGTTGCGGGTGCAACGCGACACCGGCGTATGGCGTCCAGGCATCCTCGTGCGCGGTGCGGCGGTGCGCGATCACGCAGGTCTCGGTGGAACCGAACACTTCCTGCAGCGGCACCCCAAAGCGTGCTTCCGCTTCGCTTGCAAGCTCAACCGCCAGCGGCGCGGTGGCGGAGACGATGCCCGCGAAGGGCGGCAGCGCTTGGCCGGAGTCGAGCAACGCGCGCAGGTGCACCGGTGTCGTCACCAGGATTCGCGGCGCGGGCAACTCCGCCAGCGCCGCGGCGATGTCGGCCGCGAAGAACGGCCGTCCGGCATGCACCGCCGCGTGACCGAACAACGACAGCAAGATGGAAAACTCCAGTCCGTACATGTGTTGCGGTGGCACGGTCGCGACCACGTGGTAGTCGCCCCCCGCCAGCGCGCGCAGCAGCGCATCGTTATGGCCGCTGGAAATCGCCAGCTTGTCCCAACGTTTCGGATTCGCGCGCGGCACGCCGGTGGAACCCGAGGTATAGCCCATGGCCGCCACGGCGGCATCGGCGACCAACATCGTCGCGCCCGAGCCGGCGCTGCCCGCCACCGGCGTGAAATGCAGGTAGTGGGGCGGCGCGGGATCGAGCGCGGCATCGCCGAGTGCGTAGCTGCCGGGGTTCGCTGTCAGTGCCGCATCCACCGCATGCGCCGCGCGCGAAGGCGGCAACAGGTTGGTCTGGCCGCGCACCAGCAAGGCCGCGAAGGCCACCATGAACGCGTAGCGGTCATCACACAGGTTGACCGCTGCCGGTGCCGTCGGCAGGCGCGCCGCCAGCGCCTCGACGTCGGCGAGAAACGCACCCACGGTCACGCCCCGGCCACGCTGCCAGGCGATCACACGCTGCGCCGATACCCCGGCCGGCAAGCCTCGCCACGACTCCGCGGCATGGTTCTGCGGTGTTGAATAAAGGCTCGACACGGGAAACTCCCCAGTCCCCTCAGGCTCGAATGATAGCGCCGGTCACGGCATCCGTGATTGGCGTCGGCCGGTCGAGGCCGCCCAACGGTGCATCCAGCACGCCATCGGGTTCATCACCGAAAATTCTGCTGATGTCCGCAGCACTGCGCGCGGGCGCTTCACCGTGGCGATTGGCGCTGGTCGACACGATCGGGCCACCGAAGGCGCGGCACAGCGCCGCCGACGGCGCGTGCGCGCTGACCCGCAGCGCGATACCGGCGTGTCCACCCGCGACCCAATCCGGCACCCGTGGCGAGCGCGGAAAGATGTAGGTGTGCGCGCCGGGCCAGATCGCGCGTGCGCGTTCGAATGCGGATTCGGGCGCGTCGCCGATCCATGGGCGAACCTGATCGAAATCCGCCGCGATCAGCAGCACGCCCTGCTCGGGTGGCCTGCGTTTCATCGCGAAGATTTTTTCGAAAGCCGCGTGGTTGTCGGGGTCGCAGCCGAGGCCATAAACACCCTCGGTCGGGTAAGCCAACACGCCGCCCGCGTGCAGCAAGGCGGCAGCCGCTTCGATTTCGTCAAGGCTGAATACGCGCATGGATCAGACGTCGAAGGGCGGCGTGTCATCCGGCGCGACCACCGCGGGCCTCGCACGCGGCGGTTTTTTCGCGGCTGCCTTCTTGACTGCGGTTTTCTTCGCGGCGGTTTTCTTCGCGGCAGACTTTTTGGCCACCGCTTTTTTCGCCGGGACTTTTTTCACGGCAGCCTTTTTCGGGGCCGCCTTTTTCACGACCGTTTTCTTGAACGCGCCTCGTCCGCGCCGCACCGGCGCGGCCTCGATCAAGGCCTTGCACTCGTCGTGCGTGAGCGATTTCGGCTCGCGATCCTTGGGAATCTTCGCGTTCTTCTCGCCGTTCGTGATGTACGGCCCGTAGCGGCCGTTCAGTACCTGGATGCCGTCGCCGAAATCCGTGATCACGCGGTTGGCGATCAGCTCCTGCTTCTCGCGGATCAACTCGCGCGCGCGCTCCAGCGTGATGGTGTAGGCGCTGTCCTCACCCTTGATCGAGGCATACAGCGCGCCCTTCTTCACGAACGGACCGAAACGGCCCATGCCGGCGCTGATTTCCTCGCCGTCCGCGTCCTTGCCGAGTTCGCGCGGCAGCTTGAACAACTCCAGCGCCTGTTCCAGCGTGATCGTATGCATGCTTTGGCCGGGCAGCAAGGACGCGAATTTCAGTTTCTCGTCGCTGTCCTTGTCGCCCAGTGCCGCGTACGGCCCGTAACGGCCAAGCCGCACCGACACCGGCTTGCCGGTCTTGGGATCGTCGCCCAGCAGGCGTGCGCCGGTGGCCTCGCTGCGGTCGACCGTTTCCATCTTGTCGTCGACCAGTGCCTTGAAGGGCTTCCAGAAGCCCGCCATCAGCGGACGCCACTCCTCTTCGCCGCGACTGACCGCGTCGAGTTCGTCCTCGAGCTTGGCGGTGAAGTCGTAATCGACGTATTGGGTGAAGTGCGCGGTCAGGAATTTCGCGACCGCGCGGCCCACGTCGGTGGGCTTGAAGCGGCGCGAATCCAGGATCACATATTCGCGCGACAACAGGGTCTGGATGATGCTGGCATAGGTCGAAGGCCGGCCGATGCCGTATTCCTCCAACGCCTTCACCAGCGAGGCTTCGGAGTAACGCGGCGGCGGCTCGGTGAAGTGCTGGTCGGTGGCGATGTCGGCCAGCGGCACCGCCTCGCCGATCTTCAACGCCGGCAGCTTGCGCGATTCCTCGTCTTCATCCGATTTCGCATCGCGGCCTTCCTCGTACACCGCGAGGAAGCCCGGATCGACCACGGTGGTGCCGGTGGCGCGGAACGCGGCGTCGCCACCGCAGGGGAATTCCACCGACACGGTGTTGAGTGTGGCCGGCTTCATCTGACAGGCGACCGCGCGTTTCCAGATCAGCTCGTACAACTTCAACTGGTCGGGCGTCAGGAACGCCGCGACGGATTTCGGCGTGCGCAGCGCCGAGGTCGGGCGCACCGCCTCGTGTGCTTCCTGCGCGTTCTTGGATTTGGTCTTGTAGACCATCGCGTGTTCGGGCAGGCCTTGGCGGCCGAACTCGCGTTCGATCGTCTGGCGCAATTCCGCAACCGCCTCGTTGGAAAGATGCGTCGAGTCGGTACGCATGTAGGTGATGAGTCCCACGTTGCCCTCGCCGCCCAGCGACACGCCTTCGTACAGGCCCTGCGCGATACGCATGGTGCGACTGGTCGCCATGCCCAGCTTGCGCGCGGCTTCCTGCTGCAGCGTGGATGTGGTGAACGGCGCGGCGGGACGGCGCTGGCGCTGCTTCGACTGGATGTCGCCGACGACGAGCCGGCCACCGGCGGCCTTCAGCAACGCGTCGCGTGCGGCGTGGGCATCGTTGGCGTTGGTGAGATCGAACTGCTCGAATTTCTTGCCGTTGAGCTTGACCAGCCGCGCCGAGAACTCGCCGTCCTCGTGCGCGAGCTTCGCCTCGACGGTCCAGTATTCGCGCGGCACGAAGGCTTCGATCTCCTCCTCGCGCTCGACGATCATGCGCAACGCGGGCGACTGCACGCGTCCGGCCGACAGCCCGCGCTGCACCTTGCGCCACAGCACCGGCGACAGGTTGAAACCGACCAGGTAATCCAGCGCGCGGCGCGCCTGCTGGGCATCCACCATGTCGTGCGACAGTTTGCGCGGATGCGCGACGGCTTCCTTGATCGCACGCGGGGTGATTTCGCTGAACACCACGCGATGGGTTTCCTTGTCTTCCAGCAGGCCGCGCTGCTTCAGGATCTCGCTGATGTGCCAGCTGATCGCCTCGCCTTCGCGATCCAGGTCGGTCGCGAGATAGATGGAGTCGGCCACCTTGGCAGCGCGGGCGATGTCATCGACGTGCTTGACGTTTTTCTCGATCAGCTCGTAGTCCATCCGGAAGTCGTGGTCGGGGTCGACCGCGCCTTCCTTGGGCCTGAGGTCGCGCACGTGGCCGTACGACGCCAGCACCTTGAAGTCGTCGCCGAGGTATTTGTTGATCGTCTTGGCCTTGGCGGGCGATTCGACGATGAGCAGGTTCTTGGCCATATCGGGAACAAAATCCATGGGCGGCTTGGGGCCGCTCCTATATATAGTGAACACACGCGCAGGGTGGTCGTGTCAAGCACCTCGCGCGGTCAGGCGCTGCCAGCGCCCGTTCACGGCAGGGGCCACGACGCCTTCCAGCTCCAGCAGCAACAGCATCGATGACAGCGCCGCAGGGGCCAAACCGGTGCGCCCCGCAAGTTCGTCCAGCGACGCCGGACTGTCGCCCAGCACCGCAAGAAGTGAAGCATAATCAGGGTCTTGCTCTCTTGACGGCATGCCCGGCAGCGTTGCTTTCGATCCCGTATCGGCATCCAGCCGGGCACGCAGGTCGGCGCCCAGAGCCTGCGCGGCGGGTGCCAGCGCTTCGATCACCTCGCCCGCGGTTTCGACCAGATGCGCGCCGTCGCGGATCAGCCGATGGCAACCCTTGGCCAACGGGTTGTGGATCGAACCCGGCAGGGCAAACACTTCGCGGCCGGCCTCCGTGGCCAATCGCGCGGTGATCAACGATCCCGATTGCAGACCCGCTTCCACCACCAGGGTTCCCAAGGCCAACCCGGCGATCAGCCGGTTGCGGCGCGGGAAGTGATCGGGGCGCGCCTCGGTGCCGGGCGTAAATTCGCTGACGATGGCGCCTTTTGCCTCTATGTTGACTGCAAGTTCGCGATGCTTGCGTGGATAGACCAGGTCGGGCCCGGTACCCACAACGGCCACGGTGACGCCACCCGCTTCCAGCGCCGCCGCATGTGCTGCGCCGTCGATACCGTCAGCCATGCCGCTGGTGATGGTCAGGCCAGCCCGACTCAGCGTGCGGGCGAAGTCACGCGCCGTCGCCAATCCCTGCGCGCTGGCGCTGCGCGCGCCCACGATCGCCACCTGCGGATTGAGCAATGCGGCCCGCCCGCGACGAACAGCGCCGCGGGCGGCTGCGCGATGGTTTCCAGTTGCGGCGGAAAATCTTCTTCATTGCACCGGAGCAGGCGATGGCCGGGCTGCGCCAGCCAGGCGAGATCCGCATCCAGACGTTTGGCATCCGGGTTCGCGATCCAGTCCAGCACGGCCTGGTCCAGCTTCGCGATGGGCCGCAGCCGGCGGATGTCCCGGCACACCGCACGCGCCGAACCCGCTTGCTGCAGCAACGCACGCAGTCCTGCACCACCCAAGCCGGGCGCACAGAAGTGGCCCCGGAAAATTGAACAGCACGGTAAGTGACTGACCTGCTCCCCATCGGCGATGATGATCGCCGCAGAAGGAGCCAGCCATGAGTCGCAGACCACGTCGTAATCACTCACC
>SCQS01000050.1 GCA_004299705.1 Rhodanobacteraceae bacterium
AAAACCCTGGCAACTGTTCGGGATGAAAGGAAAAACCCGCACCGACCCATGCTTCGTTACGATCTCGCAATCAAGGGGGTATCGGTCTGGTGCGGGGTGCAACCAACTTACAAGGGGGATTGAGGGGGGTGGCTTTTCGCAAAGACCGACATCCCCCCGCCGCTGCGCGGCCCGCGCTACGCGCGCGTTCGCTTCGCTCCGCCCTTCGCAAGCGAAGGGGGTGATGTTTCGCTTTTCCCGAATCTATTGCATTCCACGCCCGGCACCCGTATTGATTGTGCATGCCTGCTTCCCACGATTCGGCCCTCGACCCCCGCGCCCGCCAACTGTTGCGCAGCCTGATCGCGCAATACCTGGAGGAAGGGCAGCCGGTTGGTTCGCGCACGCTGTCGCGCTCGGCGGGGCTGGACGTGAGTCCGGCCACGGTGCGCAACATCATGGCCGACCTGGAAGAACTGGGCCTGATCGCCTCGCCGCACACTTCGGCGGGGCGGGTGCCGACCGCGCGCGGCCTGCGCCTGTTCGTGGACAGCCTGCTGGAATTGAAACCGCTGCCGCGCGGCGCGGTGATGCAGATCCAGCGCGAGTTGCCGCGCGAATCCACCACCTCGCGCGAATTGCTGGGCAATGCATCCAGCCTGTTGTCGGCCATGACGCACTTCGTCGGGCTGGTGACGGTGCCGGGCACGGCCGATGCGCCGCTCAAGCAGATCGAGTTCGTTTCGATCGGCGTCCACAAGGTGCTGGCGATCCTGGTGTTCGCCGACGGCCAGGTGCAAAATCGCGTTTTGAATCTTCGCCAGCGTTTCGACGCGCGTGCGCTGGAGCAGGCCGCCAATTATCTGAATGCGCATTACGCCGGGCTGCCGCTGGACGAAATCCGCCTGCGCGTGCTGGCCGACCTGCGCGCCGCGGGCAGTGAATTGAACCGCCTGCTCGACACCGCCGTCGAAGTCGCTGCCGAAACCTTCGCACCCGAACCCGAGCCGGACATGTTGGTGACGGGCCAGACCAACCTGATGTCGGGCGGCGAAGGCCCGCAGATCGAGCGCTTGCGTGACCTGTTCGAGGCCTTTCAGCGCAAGCGCGAGCTGCTGGCGCTGCTGGAAGGTTGCGCGCGCTCGCCCGGCGTGCGCCTGTTCATCGGCGAGGAATCGGGCTTCGAACCCCTGAAAGGCTACAGCCTGGTCAGTGCGCCCTACGGCGGGGAAGGCCATGTGCTGGGCGCGATCGGGGTGATCGGGCCGACCCGGATGGCCTACCATTCGGTGATCCCGGTGGTGCAGGCGACCGCGAAGCTGCTGACCGACGCACTGCGGTCTTCCGAATAGCCGCCCAGGGCGATGAAAACTCGCCAGTTCACTTGAATCGCGGTGGGCCGGCCGCATAGATTTGTCTGTTGTGCTTGCGCCAGCCCGACCGGTGGGCGGCGAAGCTGTCCACGTCGCGAGGAATCTGCATGACGAACCCGAACGAATCGCCCGAATCGACACCGCAGGACAACCGGCAATCGCCGGTGGAGGGTGCCGCCGCGGACGAGCTGGAAACCTTGAGCCGGCAGTTGGCCGAGGCCGAAACCAATCTTGCCGGCATGCGCGAGACGTTGCTGCGCGAGCGCGCCGATCTCGAGAACCAGCGCAAGCGTTTGCAGCGTGATCTCGAACAGAGCCTGAAGTTCGCCAACGAGAAATTGCTACGCGATCTGCTGCCGGTGTACGACGGCTTGGAAAGCGGCCTGGCGGTCGAAACCGCCGATGTCGCCTCGATGCGCGAAGGCTTGAGCCTCACGTTGAAATCGCTGCTCAAGATCGCCGAGAACAATGGACTGGAGCAGATCGATCCGGTCGGGCAGCCACTCGATCCCGAACGCCATCATGCGGTCAGCATGGTGGATGCCCCGGGCAAGACACCCGGCACCGTGGTCAGCGTGATGCAAAAGGGTTACGTATTGAACGGCCGGCTGTTGCGGCCCGCGCTGGTCGCGGTGGCCAAGGAATGAGAAACCGGGGTCAGAGTCGACTTTCCGTGTTACCCCTTGCGCAACGGGCACGACGTGGATCGGAAAGTCGACTCTGACCCCGGTTTTCCCTTGAGATGACGCCGCCAACCCCCAGTTTGTGTTCAAGATTATCGGCCCCCTCGGCCGCAAACATCCAGGAGCTGAAACATGAGCAAAATCATCGGTATCGATCTTGGCACGACCAACTCGTGCGTCGCGATCATGGAGGGCAGCAAGACCCGCGTGATCGAGAATTCCGAAGGTGATCGCACCACGCCTTCCACCGTCGCGTTCGCGAAGGACGGTGAGGTGCTGGTGGGCGCGCCGGCCAAGCGCCAGGCCGTCACCAATCCCAAGAACACCTTCTACGCGGTGAAGCGCCTGATCGGCCGCAAGTTCACCGACGCCGAGGTGCAGAAGGATCTTGACGTGGTGCCGTACAAGATCGTCGCGCATTCCAACGGCGACGCGTGGCTGGAAACCTCGGACGGCAAGCAGATGGCGCCGCCGGAAATTTCCGCCAAGGTGCTGATGAAGATGAAGAAGACCGCCGAGGATTTCCTTGGCGAGACGATCACCGACGCCGTGATCACGGTGCCGGCGTACTTCAACGACTCGCAGCGCCAGGCGACCAAGGACGCCGGCAAGATCGCAGGCCTCGAAGTCAAGCGCATCATCAACGAGCCGACCGCGGCGGCGCTGGCCTATGGCCTCGACAAGTCGGGGGCGGACCGCAAGATCGCGGTGTACGACCTCGGCGGCGGCACCTTCGACGTGTCGCTGATCGAGATCGCGGAAGTCGACGGCGAAAAGCAGTTCGAAGTGCTGGCCACCAACGGCGACACCTTCCTCGGCGGCGAGGACTTCGACAAGCGCGTGATCGATTACCTGGTCGATGAGTTCAAGAAGGACCAGGGCGTGGATCTCCGCAACGATCCGCTCGCGCTGCAGCGCCTCAAGGATGCCGCCGAACGCGCCAAGATCGAGTTGTCGAGCGCGCACCAGACCGAAGTGAACCTGCCGTACGTCACGGCCGATGCGTCCGGTCCGAAGCATCTCAACATCAAGCTGACGCGCGCAAAGTTGGAAGCGCTGGTCGAAGACCTGATCAAGCGCACCATCGAGCCCTGCCGCACGGCGCTCAACGACGCCAACCTGCGCGTGTCCGACATTTCGGAAGTGATCCTGGTCGGCGGCCAGACCCGCATGCCCAAGGTGCAGGAAGCGGTCAAGGATTTCTTCGGCAAGGAGCCGCGCAAGGACGTGAATCCGGACGAAGCCGTCGCGGTGGGCGCGGCGATCCAGGGCGGCGTGCTGTCGGGCACCGTCAAGGACGTGCTGCTGCTCGACGTGACGCCGCTGTCGCTCGGCATCGAGACGCTGGGCGGCGTGATGACCAAGCTGATCGACAAGAACACCACGATTCCGACCAAGGCTTCGCAGGTGTTCTCGACCGCCGAGGACAACCAGAGCGCCGTGACCGTGCACGTACTGCAGGGTGAACGCGAGCAGGCGCGTTTCAACAAGTCGCTGGCCAAGTTCGACCTTGCGGGCATACAGGCCGCGCCGCGCGGCATGCCACAGATCGAAGTGTCGTTCGACATCGATGCCAACGGCATCCTGCACGTCACCGCCAAGGACAAGAACACCGGCAAGGAACAGCGCATCGAGATCAAGGCTGGCTCCGGCCTGTCCGAAGATGAAATCCAGCGGATGGTGTCCGATGCGGAAACCCATCGCGAGGAAGACAAGAAATTCCAGGAGCTGGTGGTCACGCGCAACAAGGCCGACCAACTGGTGCACGCCACCCGCAGCGCGATCAAGGATCATGGCGGCAAGGTCGGCGGCGACGTGATCGGGCGTGTCGAGGAAGCCCTGTCCGAACTCGAGAAGGTGATGAAGGGCGACGACAAGGACGCGATCGAATCGCGCATCTCCAAGCTGGAAGAGGCCGCGCAATCGTTGCTCGCCGCGGCCCAGGCCGGTGGTCAAACCGGCCCGCAACCGGGTGCGCAGCAACAGGCACCGGGCGGCGGCAGCGCATCGCCGGATGACGTGGTGGATGCCGAGTTCACGGAAGTGAAGGACAAGGACAAATAGTCGTTATCCATCGACGCGGAGCGTCGACGGATCAACTGCCCGTGTTCGAGCGTCGCTGGACAGCGCGACGCTCAACGCGGACAACGTACACTCTCGTCATTCCGGGGCCATCGCCGGCTTCATTGGCGATGGAACCCGGAATCTGCTTTTCGGGTTCGGCGAAAGCACCGCTGGATCGGGGATTTTACGCATGCACAAAGGCCGGATGGAGGCGTTCACCGATGGTGTGATCGCGGTCATCATCACCATCATGGTGCTGGAACTGAAGTTGCCGCATGCGGCAACCTGGCAAGCACTGCTGGCCGATCTGCCGGTGTTCCTGAGTTACGTGTTGAGCTTCGCCTATGTCGGCCTGTACTGGAACAACCACCACCACATGCTGCAATCGGTCGAGAAGGTCAACGGCAAGGTGCTGTGGGCCAACCTGTTCTTCCTGTTCTGGTTGTCGCTGTTTCCGTTCACCACGCGCTGGTTGAACGAGGCGCATCCCGTGCCTGCGTCCGTGCCGACCGCGGTGTACGGCATCGTGTTGCTGCTGACGGCGCTGGCGTGGATACCCTTGCTGCGCACGCTGATCGCCGCGAACGGCGGCGAGACCAGCAGCCTCGCACGGGCGTTGCGCGGTGACTGGAAGACCATCGTGTCGCCGATCAGTTATCTTGTCGGGATTGTGTTG
>SCQS01000051.1 GCA_004299705.1 Rhodanobacteraceae bacterium
CCCTTGCTGCGCACGCTGATCGCCGCGAACGGCGGCGAGACCAGCAGCCTCGCACGGGCGTTGCGCGGTGACTGGAAGACCATCGTGTCGCCGATCAGTTATCTTGTCGGGATTGTGTTGGCGTTTTTCGCGCCAATATTGTCCTGCGTGATCTATGCCTTGGTGGCGGCGATCTGGCTGGTGCCCGATCGGCGCCTCGAAGCGAAGCTCCGTACATGAAACGTTGCTACTACGAAATCCTGGGTGTTGCGCGCAGCGCAAACGACGAGGAGTTGAAGAAAGCCTTCCGCCGCTTGGCGATGAAGAATCATCCCGATCGTTGCCCGGACGATCCGAATGCGCAGGATCGCTTCAAGGAAGCCAAGGAAGCCTACGAAATTCTCGGTGACCCGCAGCGTCGGGCGATGTACGACCAGTACGGCCACGCGGCGTTCGAGAACGGCACCGGGCGTCGCGGCGGCGCGCCGTTCGGCGACGTGGGCGACATCTTCGGCGACATCTTTTCCGACATCTTCGGTGGCGGTCGGCGCGCGGCGCGCGGCTCGGACCTGCGCTACGTGCTGGAACTCGACCTCGAGGAAGCCGTGGCCGGGATCGACAAGCAGATCCGCGTACCGAGCCTGGTCAACTGCCAGCATTGCAACGGCACCGGTTCCGAGGATGGCAAGCTTTCCACCTGCTCGACCTGCCGCGGCCACGGCCGCGTGCGCATGCAAAACGGCATCTTCTCGATCCAGCAGGCCTGTCCGCACTGTGGCGGCGCGGGGCGCGTGGTGGCGATGCCGTGCAAGCATTGCCACGGCGAGGGCCGCCTGGAAGACGAACGCGGACTGGAAGTGAAAGTGCCGGCGGGTGTCGACGACGGCGACCGCATCCGCTTGGCGGGACAGGGCGAGGCCGGCCCATCGGGCGCGACGCCCGGCGACTTGTACGTGGAGATCCATGTGCGCGAGCACGCGATCTTCAAGCGCGAAGGCGACAACCTGCATTGCGAAGTGCCCATCCGCTTCGCGCAGGCGGCACTGGGCGCCACCATCGAGGTGCCGATTCTGAATGGAGCGACCACCATCAGCGTGCCACCGGAAACCCAGAGTGGCCAGCAATTCCGGTTGCGCGGGCAAGGCGTGAAGTCGGTGCGTAGCCGCCACGCGGGCGACCTGTACTGCACCGTGGTCATCGAAACGCCCGTGCGCCTCGACAAACGTCAACGCGAGCTGCTGGAACAATTCGAAGCCACGTTCGCCGATGCCGACGAGGCCAAGAAGCACTGCCCGCGCAACAGCGGTTTCGTCGACAACGTCAAGCAATTCTGGGCGAAGATGACGGGCTGAAAGCCGGGACTCGGTACTCGGGGGCCCGCACCGCGTAACGAGCTTGCAAGTCATCCCCCCCTTGGTCCCCCTTCGCAAGCGAAGGGGGAGGAAAGGAAGCGGCACCGCAGCGAAGGGGGAGAAAAAGGCGTGAAGCAGTTTTGGGCGTAACGCGCTTGCAAGCCATCCACCCTCTTCGGCACGAAGGGGGTCGTTGCTGCCGCAGGCAGCAGCGGGGGGATGGCTCTGATGTTTCAACTCATGTCGGGTGCGTGCCTGCGCAACTCGCGCGACAGGTTCCAGCACAGCGTCACCGCCCACAATCCGAGCGTGGCGAATCCACCAGCCAGCCCCAGCACCCGGAAGGTGTTCGAGTCCCATGCACTACCCGCCGCGAGGCAGCCCAGCGCAAACACGGCGGTGGAGAAAGTGGGTGGCCATGCGGCGCGCTCGCGGAACTGACAGTCGCGCAACAGGAAACGGGCACCAAGGATCGCGACTGGGATCATCAGCACCACGGCGGTGATCGCCACCACGAGCGATCCGACTTTCAGTGCAAGCTGAGCCGCTGGGGGCGATGGCGTCGCATCCAGCAGCCTGCCCAGTGCCGCGGCAGCCAGCCCTGCGCAGCCCATTGCAATCCACCACGGCGCGCGTGGCGTGGAACCGAACCCGCGTCGGTGAATACGCCGCGCCGCCGTGACCGCGATGATCCAGTAACCGAACCATCCCAATATGCCAGCGACGAGCGCAAGCATGTCGAGCGCCACGTGCCACTCGACAGGCGTGCTCGGCACCGCATCGACGGTGGCGACGGTTGCACCCAGCGCGGCCGCGGGCACCAGGAACCATGCGCCCTCGACGTCCTGCCACGTGTCGGGTCGGATGATCCATGCCGCCGTGCAACGCGCGACGCAAACCAGGGTGGCTATCCAGGTCAGAGCCAGAGCGCCCCAGATCATCGGCTGCGGCAACACCAGCCAGTGACCGGATGCGGCAAAGCCAGCCAGGGCGCCTGCGATGATCGCAAGCCCCAGCGGCACGGTATGGACACCGCTGTGCGCGTTCGGGTGGTCGATCGCCGCAAGCCAGGCTACGGGATGGCGCCATGGTGTCTGGAATTTCGCTGCACCCGACGCTGCGATCCAGATGGCTTGCACGATCGCCAGTGCCAGCAACGGCAGTGTCAAGACGTGCAACCCGCATGGCCCGGCCAGTACCGCCGAACCCGCCGTCGCCATGACCGGGCCGTAGGGCAGGGCATGGCCGCGCTCCGGCTGCGATGGTGCGCTGCTGTCGATGGTGCGTACGGCTTCCCGCATGGCGTGCTTCATGTTTCGCGTGCAAACCGCGGCATTGAAACACGGATCGGTCGCCTGTCGTGGATCGCGTCCGTCGCTACCTGCTACCCTGCGACCCTCGTCGGACAGGCGTGCGTGCCGTGACCAACCCCATTTCAATTGCGATCAACGGTGCCAACGGCCGCATGGGCCGCGCGCTGCAGGACTTGTTGCGCGAGGATGCGCGTTTCGAATTGGCGGCTGCGGTCGATTCGTCCGACGCGTGGCGCGAAGCGCCGCACATCAACGTGGTGATTGATTTCAGCACGTCCGATGGTTTCGACGCGGCCTTGCGGCATTGCACCGCCAATGGCATCGCGCTGGTCAGCGGCACCACCGGCCTTGACGATGCACGACGCAAAAGCCTGAACGCGGCGGCCGCGAAGATCGCGGTTCTGTACGCCGCCAACTTCAGCCTCGGCATCGCGGTGCTGACAAGGTTGCTGCGCGAAGCCGCCGCAGCTTTGCCGGACTGGGACATGGAAATCGTCGAGGCGCACCACGCGCGCAAGGTCGATGCACCGTCGGGCACCGCGCTCGCACTCGGCCGTGCGGCTGCCGCGGCGCGCGCACAGGATTTCGATAAGGTCGCCCTGTTGTCGCGCGCGGGCCATGTTGGTGCGCGAGCCAAGGGCGCGATCGGCTTCGCCTCGCTGCGTGCCGGCGACATCGTCGGCGAGCACACGGCCATGCTCGCGGCGGCCGGCGAACGCCTGGAACTTTCGCATCGCGCCACCGACCGCAGCATCTTCGCACGCGGCGCGCTGGCTGCCGCCGCCTGGATCGCCGGCAAGCCGCCCGGCGCCTATTCGCTGGATGACGTGCTGGGGTTGTAGGCAAGCGAGCCTGCGCGGGCATTGACCGATGGCATGTTGTCGGCTTGGTCGACCGCGTCGCGCGTTGCCTGTTGATCGTGGCGCGGGGCATTCACCGCCCCGGACACACGTTCATGTTCGTTGCGTGGTTTCCTGCGGCGAGGTGTATATCGATGGCACCGTGACCGGCGATTTGGGCCGACCCATCCCCGGTTGGGTGGTCTACCAGGGTCACGGCGAATGTAGCCGGCGGTGACCCGGTATCGCGGTGCAGGATTTTTGCAATTCAGCTCGGGCCGTGGCGCCTCAACCCGGCGGCTTCTGCCACGACTCGTGACCGTACACGATGCGCCAGCCTTGCGGCAGGCGCTGCCAGATGTAGGTCACGACGAAAGCGCTGCTGCCGGTCTTCCCGTCCGCCGACATCCACCGCGACACCAGTGGCCAGGTCAAGACCTCGACATCAGAGCCAAGCGCCAGGAATCCGGGTTCGCCATCCTGCGCGTAGGTGTATTTCGTCGCGTTCCTTTTCCTGCTCCACCATTTCAGTTGCTGCGCGTGCAGCGCGTCCCAGCCCTTGATGACTTCGCCGTTGAAGGCAAATATCAGACTCGGGCTACGCACCATCGGCGCCATGAAGGCGTCGGTGTCGTGCGTGTTGGCGGCGGCCAGCATCTTCGCCATGATCGGGCGGATGGCTTGTTCGGCCGGCGATGAAGATGATTCCGCGCAGGCACTTCCGGCCAACAGGCCAACGCAGACGATCGCAACAGCCACAAATGTCTTTTTCATCGGTTTTCGCCTCTCAAGGATTGCTGAACACGGCACCGTGCGGAATGGCGCTGCCCTTCCAGCCGTCCGGCCACGTGCGCGTGAAATCGATCGCCTGCGATTCCAGTGTCAATTTCCCGGTGTGGCGATCGATCGTGGCGAAGCGGGCCCTGGTGTCGAGCGCGCCGTAACCCGTGATGACCAGGCGATCGCCGCCCGGTTCGAGCGCGAGCCAGTGCGGATACTCGTCCGGCGGCAGCAGGATGCGGCCGACTTCGCGTGGATGTTCCGGATCGCGCACGTCGAGGCTCACGATGGCGTGTCCGCTCTGCGCGGCTTCCACCATGAAGTTGCCCACAACCACCGGCACTTCGCACATGCGGTAACCGAGGTCATAAACATGTTGCAGCGTCGGAGCGTCGCCCGCGAGGTTCCGCACCAGAAACAGGCCGCAGTTGAAAGTCGGCACCAATACCGTCTTGCCATCCGCGAGCACGCGCGGTTCCGATGAATCGGCCGCCGTGTCGTAGAACCAGTCGGCTTGCGGCGGCAGTCGCATGGTCTTGAGCAGCTTCAGGTCGGAGAGCCGCCAGACCTGCGCGACATGGCTGGACTGCGCCCCCATCATGTCCGCGCTGCTGGTCACCATGCGGTCGAGCTTCGGAATGATCGCCAGGCTGTACGGGCGAATGTCGGGATGGCCCGGCGCGGCTGCCGATGCGGTTCTTACCACCCGGCCCTGCGGATCGAATTCCACCAGTCCGCCCGCGGCATGGTTGAAGCCGCCGGAATACTGGAACGTCGCGAGCGTATCGCCGTTCGGAAGATGGACGAACGAGTGCGGATAACCGAACGCGCCGACACTGCCGAACTGGCGCGCGAGCCGCGGATGCGCGGGATCGTGCAGATCGAACACGTAGGTACGATTCCCGAGCCAGTCGTTGGCATACAGGACATCGTCCGGTGGTTCCGAATAGTTCGTGTGATGCGCCTGTGCCGCATCGCCGACCGACAGCATCGCGACCAACTTCCCGAACGACGGGCCCGGCTGGACGTTGAAAACCGCGAGGAAGTCCTTGCCCAATCCCAGGCCGCTGCGCCGCGCTGGAATATCGGCCGGCGCCATCTCCGGCACCGACGCGAGCGGATGCTTGGCTTCCATCGCCCATACGAAAAGGTAGCGGCTGGTCGGCGGCGCCGCTGCCGCGATCAGCGGTAAGGCCAGAACCAGCAGCAGCAAACAGCGGAACATCGTCTTTTTCATGACTTGTCTCCCCTCCTGACCATCCTCGAAACGCATCTGCAGCGGTACCCGCTCCCTCCGGGAGAGGGCGCCCCGACAGGGGCGGGTGAGGGTCAGCCCTTGCGTGCGTCCATCAGGTATGCATTCGGCCAGGCCACACGATACCGGACCCCCATCCGGCGCTGCGCGCCACCACGGAGCTCTTGGCCATGGATGGCGGCTTTCCCGCAGGGAGAAGGGCAAAGCTGGCCGAGGCTTCGGGTCATGGCTTTCGCGACGCGGCATACGCCGCGACATCAATCATGTCTTTCATTGACAGGTGCGCGACTTCCGTGCGCATCGGCGCCGCGCCGGAATTGGTGCGCTTGCCTTCGCGGAACCGGATCAACTCACGCACGATATAGTTCGGCATACGGCCGGCCAGTGGCGGAACGATGCCGATGCCCGGCATCACCTGGCCTTGCAGCCTCGTGCCGTGACAGGATTCGCACGCGGACGCTGCGCCGGTGCCTTTCGCCGCTATCGCCGCGCCACGCTCGATACTGCCGGGCGGCACATGAGCGATATATCCGGAGCGAGCATCACCCAGCATGGTGCGCTCCAGATTCGCTGGAACAATGATGACACGGTTGCCGATCGGTTCGGTGCCGGCACCGTCAGTCACTGCCAGGGTAAAATTTTCCTGATGGGTTCTCGGCACACGCGCGGCCTCGATCACACGCGTCCAGGGCGTAAAATGCAGTTTGGAGAAATATTCGGCTGCGAGTTTCAGATCGACGTCGCTGACACGGCTCAATTCCTCGTGCATGATCGGGCTGTCGCGCTCACCGTCGCGGAACGCCCTGAACTGTTCCATGATGTAGGCGAGCGGCAACCCGGCGACCGCCGCGTCTTCAGGTCGTCCCAACCCGGTGGGCAGATGGCAGTGGCCGCAGGCCCATGCCTCGCCGCGACCGTACGCGACGATTTGCGGCATCGGCGGATGATCCTGCGGCCACCAGTCGGGCGCCACGAACAGGCTTTTCGTTTGCGCGAGTGAATAAGCCTGCGTGCTGCCGGGAATGCGCTGCAGCATCTTGTCGTCCGGCGGCGCAGCCGGCTTGGTTGCTGGCGGGTTCTCGGGTGCCTTCGCCGCGCGGATCGCGGCATCGGACGATGAAGGTGCGTCACCGATGGCGGCAGCCATGCTGGCGCCAGCGGCGAACAACACGATCGCGGCGACGGTGATTGACGGCTTCGTAGGCGTACGCATGGCAACCCCCTTGCGGGAGACACGATGATCGCGTGCAGGCACATCCAGGCAGCCCGCATGGGGCTGCCTGGATGGTCGTCATGCGTCTACTTGCCGGCGGTATAGCTGAGGTCGGCGTTGTACTTGTCGAAGTGGTCGGGAGCCTTGGCGATCGTATCGTCGAGGGACTTGCGGATCGCGTCCGCATCGGCCTGGCCGTACACGCTGGCCACCATCTTCCACAACGCTGGGTTGGGTTCGGTGCCGACATCCGCCCAGTTCTTGCTCCGGATCACCAGGAGGTAATCAGGCGCGCCGTCACCGCCACCCTCGATCCGCAGCGTGCTCCAGTAGTACGGCCACCTGGCCTTGGCGGCTGCCGCGGCGATTTTCTTGACCGCACCGTTGAAGGCCATCATCGCGTCACGCCCCGGTTTCAGTGTGTAGTCGATCACGTGCAGGATGGGTGGCGTTGCCTGGGTCCGCCAATCGGCGGGCAGGTGGCTCATCTCCAGCTGCATCACCATGAATGCGCTGGTCTCGCCCTTGAGATGCGGATTGGCCTGCGCGCGCCAGGTTGCGTCGCAGGGTTTCGCTTGTGCGCTGAGGACGTCCATGTCGGCCCAGGTGATGGGCCCCACGTCGGTTGAATACTGGTAGTCGTTGCCGGTTTCGTGCACCACGGTCGGCTCGCTGAACTTGACGTGATGCTCGTCCAGACATTGGTTGTAGGCTTTGAGGCCGGCCTCGTACGCCTGCTGATGGGCGGGAGCCACGGTGTCGGTGAAATCTCGATAGACGACGGCCTTGTCGGGGGTTGCCGCATGGGCACTGGTGACAGCGGAAACTGCAAGTGCCGCAACCACACACACAGTCAGAGTCTTCATAAACCCTCCCGGAGCGAATGGATTTGCCGAGGACTGCGTCCGCACTTTCCCTCTCCAGAAAGTGTGACGTATGTCACACGCTACGCTGGGCCAAACGAGAGCACAAGTGCCGGTGATTTGTTGTCAAAAGCCCCCATGCCGCGGTCAACAGGCTGCCGGGTGGGCTGTACACAACAGGGTGGGAGCGCCACTGCGACGGCTTGGATTCAATCAGGATGCGCGGCGTTGCGATCACGCCCGGCGCCCAATTTGCGGTCCAGTCCGCCCGCCAGTTTCTTGAAGAAACGGGTGGCGACGCCGCGCTGGGTCTTGCGCTGCTTTTCTTCTTCGCTGGTCAACCATGCGACCTGGATCACGCGGCGCTCGCCCTCGTAGGGCAGGTGGCCGTGGAAGGAATTGTCGGCGCGCTTGAAGATCACGAATTCGCCGTACAGCGGTTTCACTTCCGGCGCGACGGTGGCGTCGATGTCGTCGATCTTCGCGAGGAAGCGCAGGCAGCCGTCGCTGGTGTCGTGCCAGCTGGAGTTCAAATAGATCAGCGCGGTCGCGACCTTGGATTTGCTGTCGGTGTGGATGGTGCCGTGGCGCTTGTTGAGGTTCCGGCAGATCGTCACCAGGGTGGGAAACTGGCCGAGGTTGTCGATGCCGAGCTTGGCGCCGACCGCACTGGCGAATTCGGGCGTGGTGACCGCCTTGACCAGCTCATTGACCGATGGGCCGCATTCCTTTTCGTCGTACGGGAAGAATCCGGCCGCCGAATACTTCGGGAAGTCGCGCTCGATGTCAGCGCGGGCCTCGTCGGGCAACTGGCCGTGCGCCAGCATGAACGGGAAGGGTTCGCGCTGCACCAGCGTGTCGGGACGATCTAGGCGGGCGGGGTCGAGCAGGGCGGCGACGTACATGGGCGGTTCCTCGTGACGCGCGCATTGTATCGCCGGCCCCGATCCGCACCATGAATGCCGGCGACGATTCTGCTAACATTGCGGCTTGCCTGAACCACCGATTCCCCGAGCCCGCTCGCGCGCGGCTTGTGGGTCAACTTGCATCCGGAATCCGCCATGCCCATGCCCGCCCTGCTTGCCCTCGCCGATGGAACCCTCTTTCGTGGCGAGGCCGTCGGGGCGACGGGGGCAACGGTCGGCGAGGTGGTGTTCAACACGGCGATGACGGGTTACCAGGAAATCCTGACCGACCCGTCCTACGCACAGCAGATCGTCACCCTGACTTGCCCGCACGTCGGCAACACCGGTTGCAACGCGGTGGACGAGGAATCCAGCAAGGTGCATGCCGCCGGCTTGATCGTGCGCGACGTGCCGCGGCTTGCTTCCAACTGGCGCAACACGGAATCGCTATCCGATTACCTGAAACGCCACGGCATCGTCGCGATCGCTGATATCGATACCCGCAAGCTGACCCGCATCCTGCGCGACAAGGGCGCGCAGCACGGCTGCATCGTGGCGGGCGAGGCCATCGACGCCGACGCCGCCATCGTCAAGGCGCGGGCGTTCCCGGGCTTGAACGGCGCCGACCTTGCCAAGGTCGTCAGCATCACGCAACGCGAACCGTGGCAGGCCGGAACTTACGACCTTGACGGACAGGCTTTCCGCGAGCCCACGAAAAAATTCAAGGTCGTGGCCTACGATTTCGGTGTGAAGCGGCAAATCCTGCGGCTTGCGGTGGAGCAGGGTTGCGACATCGAGCTGGTGCTGGCGCAAACCCCGGCGCGCGAGGTGCTGGCGAAAAAGCCCGATGGCGTCTTGCTGTCGAACGGCCCCGGCGATCCGGCCGCCTGCGATTACGCGATCGCGGCGACCCGCGAATTCCTGGACGCGAAGATCCCGCTGTTCGGCATCTGCCTCGGCCACCAGTTGATGGGCCTCGCGCTGGGCGCGAAGACACTGAAGATGCCGTTCGGACACCACGGCGCCAACCATCCGGTGAAGGACGTCGACGACGGCCGCGTGCTGATCACCTCGCAGAACCACGGTTTCGCGGTCGATCCGGCCACGCTGCCCGCCAACACCCGCGTCACCCACGTCTCCCTGTTCGACGGTTCGCTGCAGGGTTTCGCGCTGACCGACCGCCCGGCGTTCTGCTTCCAGGGCCACCCCGAAGCAAGCCCCGGGCCGCACGACATTCGTTACTTGTTCGAGCGGTTTGCGAAGCAAATGCAGTCCGCAAATGAACGCAAATGAACCTCGCGTTTCGGAGAAAGTCATCGGATGCGCCATCGCTGTCAGCAACGAACTAGGCGTTGGCTTCCTGGAAGCCGTGTACGCCAATGCATTGGTTGTCGAATTAACACGTCAAGGCATTCGATATGAACGCGAGAAACAGTTACAGGTGTTCTACAAGCAGGTCGAGATAGGTACCTATTACGCTGACTTCCTGATTGAGGATTGCCTGTTGGTTGAGCTCAAGGCGCTAAAGGCGCTGGCGCCGGAACACGAGGCACAGGTGATGAATTATTTGCGTGCGGGTGGTGTCACGGCGGCATTGCTGTTGAACTTTGGAACCGCGAGGTTGGGCGTCAGACGTATCGTGTTGGGACACGACGACTCGAATTTCATTTGATCTTATTTGCGTTCATTCGCGTTCATTTGCGGACAGATTGCTTCTCATGCCAAAACGTACAGACCTCAAAACCATCCTCATCATCGGCGCCGGTCCCATCGTGATCGGCCAGGCTTGCGAGTTCGATTACTCGGGCGCGCAGGCGTGCAAGGCGTTGCGCGAGGAAGGCTATCGCGTGGTGCTGGTCAACTCGAACCCGGCCACGATCATGACCGATCCCGAAATGGCCGACCGCGTCTACATCGAACCGATCAACGCGCGCACGCTGGAAAAAATCATCGAGAAGGAAAAGCCCGACGCGCTGCTGCCGACCATGGGTGGGCAGACCGCCCTGAATTGCGCGCTGGAACTGGCCGACCGCGGCGTGCTGGAAAAGCATGGCGTGGAATTGATCGGTGCCTCGCGCGACGCGATCCGGATGGCCGAGGATCGCGAGCTGTTCCGCAACGCGATGGATGAGATCGGACTGGAATCACCGCGCTCCGCCATCGCGCGTTCGCTGGACGAAGCCCGTGCGGGCCAGGTCGCGCTCGGTTTCCCGTGCATCATCCGGCCGTCGTTCACGCTCGGCGGCACCGGCGGCGGCATCGCCTACAACGTCGAGGAATTCGAGAAGATCATCAACCGCGGGCTGGAAATGTCGCCCGTGCACGAGGTGCTGATCGACGAATCGGTGCTGGGCTGGAAGGAATTCGAGATGGAGGTGGTTCGCGACAAGGCGGACAACTGCATCATCGTGTGCGCGATCGAAAACCTCGATCCGATGGGCGTGCATACCGGCGACTCCATCACCGTGGCGCCGGCGCTCACGCTGACCGACAAGGAATACCAGCGCCTGCGCGATTTCTCGATCGCGGTGCTGCGCAAGATCGGCGTGGATACCGGTGGCAGCAACGTGCAGTTCGGCGTCAATCCTGCCGACGGCCGCGTGGTGGTGATCGAGATGAATCCGCGCGTGTCGCGTTCGTCGGCGCTCGCATCCAAGGCGACGGGTTTCCCGATTGCCAAGGTCGCGGCCAAGCTCGCGGTCGGTTATACGCTGGATGAATTGAAGAACGAAATCACCGGCGGCAAGACCCCGGCTTCGTTCGAGCCTTCCATTGATTACATCGTCACCAAGATTCCGCGCTTCGCGTTCGAGAAATTCCCGGCCGCCGACCCGCACCTGACCACGCAAATGAAGTCGGTGGGCGAGGTGATGGCGATCGGGCGCACCTTCTCCGAATCATTGCAGAAGGCACTGCGCGGCCTCGAAACCGGCCATGACGGCTTGAATCCCGGCGGCATCGACTGGAAGACGCCGGAAGGCATGGAATCGCTGAAGCGCGAACTGCGCCAGCCCGGCCCCGAGCGCATCTTCCACGTGGGCGACGCGTTCCGCGCGGGCCTGTCGCTGGCCGACGTGCACGACCTGTCGAAAATCGACCCATGGTTCCTGGCCGCGATCGAGGACATCATTGCCGCCGAGGCCGACGTGCGCGCGGGCGGCATGCGTGCGCTGGATGCGCCGCGCATGCGCGAATTGAAGCGCATGGGGTTTTCCGATTCGCGGCTGGCCCGCTTGCTGGAGTCGGACGAGGCCGCCGTGCGCCACCTGCGCCACACCCTGGACGTGCGGCCGGTGTACAAGCGCGTGGATTCCTGCGCGGCCGAGTTCGCCACCACCACCGCCTATATGTACTCGACCTACGAGGAAGAGTGCGAGGCGAACCCGACCGATCGCAAGAAGATCATGGTGCTGGGCGGCGGCCCCAATCGCATCGGGCAGGGCATCGAGTTCGATTACTGCTGCGTGCACGCGGCGCTGGCGATGCGCGAGGATGGTTTCGAGACCATCATGGTCAACTGCAACCCGGAAACCGTATCCACCGACTACGACACATCCGACCGGCTGTATTTCGAGCCGGTGACGCTGGAAGACGTGCTGGAAATCGTGGACAAGGAAAAACCGACCGGCGTGATCGTGCAGTACGGCGGGCAGACGCCGCTGAAGCTCGCGCGCGCGCTGGAAGCCGCGGGCGTGCCGATCATCGGTACCTCGTCGGATTCGATCGATCTTGCCGAAGACCGCGAGCGGTTCCAGAAGCTGATCGACAAGCTCAAGCTGAAGCAGCCGCCCAACCGCATCGCGCACACTGCCGAGGAGGCGATGGTGCTGGCGCGCGAGCTCGGTTATCCGCTGATCGTGCGCCCCAGCTACGTGCTGGGCGGGCGCGCGATGGAAGTGGTGCACGCCGACGAGGATCTCGCGCGCTACATCCGCGACGCGGTGCGCGTGTCGGACAAGTCGCCCGTGCTGCTGGATCGCTTCCTCGACAATGCCGTCGAAGTGGACGTGGACGTGATCGCCGATGCCGACGGCCAGGTGCTGATCGGCGGCATCATGCAGCACATCGAGGAAGCCGGCGTGCATTCCGGCGATTCGTCGTGCTCGCTGCCGCCTTATTCGCTGTCGCCGAAGATCCAGGATGAACTGCGCCGTCAGGTGGCCTTGCTGGCACGCGAACTGGGCGTGGTCGGGCTGATGAATACCCAGTTCGCGATCCAGGGCGACGACGTCTACATCCTGGAAGTGAATCCGCGCGCCTCGCGCACGGTGCCGTTCGTGTCCAAGGCCACCGGTCGCCCGCTCGCCAAGATCGCGGCGCGCTGCATGGCCGGCACCACGCTGGCCGAGCAAGGCACGACGCGCGAACGCGTGCCGCATTACTGGGCGGTCAAGGAAGCAATCTTCCCGTTCCTCAAGTTCCAGAACGTCGATCCGATCCTTGGCCCCGAGATGCGCTCGACCGGCGAGGTGATGGGCGTGGGCAAGAGCTTCGGCGAAGCCTTCGCGCGCGGCCACGAGGCCGCGCACATCGCGGCACCGGCTGCGGGCAGCAAGGTGTTCCTGTCGGTGCGCGACGCCGACAAGCCGCGCCTGCTGGAAGTGGCGCGTGACCTGGTGAAACGCGGATTCGCCCTGATCGCGACCGGCGGCACCTGCGCATTCCTGGTCGAACACGGCATCGCCTGCGAGCGCATCAACAAGGTGCTGGAAGGCCGCCCGCACATCGTCGATGCGATCAAGAACGGCGAGATCGCCTACATCGTCAACACCACCGAAGGCCGGCAGGCGATCACCGACTCGTTCTCGATCCGGCGCTCGGCACTGCAGCAGCACGTCACCTATTCGACCACGGTGGCGGGTGCGGCGGCGTTGCTGCACTCGCTGGATTACCGCGAGCAGGGCGGCGTCATCAGCCTGCAGGAACTGCACGCCGAGCTGGATCGCCACGAGTCGAGTTCACCCGACGCGCAAGCGGCCGTTGCCTGACGCTTGACTGGCCTGTCGGCGTATCTGCAAACAATCGACAAAGAGCTTTTGACGCGGATCAACGCGGATGGACACGGATAAAGCGCTTTTGATCCGCTTTGATCCGCCTTGATCCGCGTCGAAAATGCTCTTCTGATGACAACCTTTACACAAGCTCCAATCATCCACCTTTCCGTCGGCGCGGCTTGACCGCTTGCTTCGACACCCAATCCAAGGAGTTCCGCACATGCAGCGAGCCCCCATGACCAAAGCCGGATCCGAACGCCTGCGTGCGGAGCTGGAACAGCTCAAGTCCGTCGATCGTCCCCGGGTCATCGCCGCGATCGCCGAGGCGCGCGCCCACGGCGACCTCAAGGAGAACGCCGAATACCACGCCGCGCGCGAGCAGCAAGGGTTCATCGAAGGCCGCATCGGCCAGATCGAAGCCGCGCTCTCGACCGCGCAGATCATCGATCCGGCGGCGCTGAATCCGGGCGGCAAGGTGGTGTTCGGCGCGGTGGTGGAGCTGGAAGACGCCGACAACGGCGGCAGCGTGACCTACCAGATCGTCGGCGACCTCGAAGCCGACATCAAGCAAGGCCTGATCGCCGTGTCCTCGCCCATCGCGCGCGCGATGATCGGCAAGAGCGAGGGCGACAGCTTCGGTTTCAATGCGCCGGCTGGCGAACGGAATTACGAAATCGTCGCCGTCAAATACGCGTGATCGGAAAACCGGGGTCAGAGTGCAATTTCGAGAGCCGGCCATGGGATCGACGGATCATCCGATGAAATTGCACTCTGACCCCGGTTCTTTTGCATGATCGCGTTCCGTGATTTTGCCTTGCGCCGCGGCGGGCGTCTGTTGCTCGAAGGCGTCGATGCGGCGCTGCACGACGGCTGGAAGGTCGGCGTGGCCGGACGCAACGGCAGCGGCAAGTCCAGCCTGTTCGCGGCGATCCTGGGCGACGTGGAGGCCGATGCCGGTGTGCTGGACGTGCCTGCCGGATTGCGCATCGCCTCGGTGGCGCAGGAAACGCCGGCGCTGCCGGACCCCGCGATTGATTACGTGCTGGGCGGCGACGTCGAACTGGCCGCGGCACTGACCGACGAGGCGCGTGCACAAGCTGCGAACGAGCATGCCGCGGCGGTTGCGGCGCACCATCGCATCGACGCGCTGGGTGGCTACGATGGCCGCGCGCGGGCCGGGAAGCTGTTGCACGGCTTGGGTTTCAAGCCGGGTGAACACGAGAAACCGGTCGCGTCGTTTTCGGGCGGTTGGCGCGGACGCCTGAACCTCGCGCGCGCCCTGATGGCGCCGTCCGACCTGTTGCTGCTGGACGAGCCCACCAATCATCTCGACCTCGACGCGGTGCTGTGGCTGGAACAATGGCTGCGCCGGTACCCCCGCACGCTGCTGGTGATTTCCCACGACCGCGAATTCCTCGACGGCACGGTCGATCACGTGCTGCACTTCGAACAGGGCGGCGCGCGGCTGTACGCGGGCAATTACAGCGACTTCGAACGCCAGCGCGCGGAACGCCTGCACCAGCAGCAGGCCGCATTCGTGCGCGAACAGGCCGAGCGCGCGCACCTGCAATCCTTCGTCGACCGCTTCCGCGCTCAGGCCACCAAGGCGCGCCAAGCGCAATCACGCCTCAAGCGGCTGGAAAAGCTGGCCGGCACCGAAGCGGTACGGGTCGAACGTGCCTTCGAGTTCCGCTTCCCGGAACCCGAGCGTTTGCCGCAGTCGATGGTGAAACTGGAACACGTGGGTTGCGGTTACCCAGAAAGGTCCGTTGCCAGGGACGACGCGGAAATTTGTGATGCCGTCATTCCGGCGCAAGCCGGAATCCATGATGCTTTTGTCGCGAAGATCAAAATGGATTCCGGATTGCGCCGGAATGACGCAAATAGGGGCGTCAAGGATTGTGTGGAAATACTTACCGACGTGCGCTTCGGCGTGCAGGCCGGCGACCGCATCGGTCTGCTGGGCCCCAACGGCGCGGGTAAATCCACGCTGGTGAAAACGCTGGTCGGCGAGTTGCCGGCGCAGGCCGGCGAGCGCATCGCGCACAAGGATCTCGCTATTGGTTACTTTGCCCAGCACACGGTCGAGAGCCTGCGCGCGGGCGAGTCTCCGTTCGACCATCTGCGCGAACTGGCACCCGACGCGGCGCCGCAGGCGTTGCGCGACTGGCTCGGCAAGTGGCATTTCGCGGGCGATCGCGCCTTCGAGAGCGTGGAGGGTTTTTCCGGCGGTGAACGCGCGCGGCTGGCGCTGGCATTGATCGCGTGGGGCAAGCCCAACCTGCTGGTACTTGACGAGCCCACCAACCACCTAGACCTCGACATGCGCGGCGCGCTGGCCGACGCGCTCAACGACTACCCCGGCGCGCTGGTGCTGGTCGCGCACGATCGGCATCTGCTGGGGTTGGTGTGCGACAGCTTCTGGCGCGTCGCGGATGGCTGTGTCGAACCGTTCGATGGCGACCTCGACGATTACGCACGCTGGTTGCGCGGGCGTGGCAACGAACCGGCCGAGCGCGATGACGCCAGACCGCAAACCGCCGATCCACGCGCACGCCGCCGCGAAGCGGCCGCCGAGCGCGAACGTCAACGTGCCTTGCGCAAGGGCCTGGACAAGGTCGAGGCGCGCATGGCCAAGATCGATGCCGCGCTTGCGGCGTTGCAGGAACGCCTGGCCGATCCCGCAATCTACACAGGCCCGACCGCGGTACTCGCGGGCATCGGCCGCGAGCAGAACGTGCTGCGCGAAGAAAAGGCCACGCTGGAAGCCGAGTGGCTGCAGCGGTTCGAGGAACTGGAGGCGGCCACGGCATGAGCACGCTGCACGTCCTGCTGCCGCCGCTGGCGAAACTCGGTGGTGACCCGGCCCTGCGTCGCTGGTTGGCGCAGGGCGATCGCTTGCCCGACGTGCCGCATACGCGCACCACGGCATTGCGCGAGCTGTTTCATTTTGCCGGTGACGCGATTCCGGCAGCGGCCTTGCGGCATCTGTGCCATGCCGACGACGCGCACCTCGGTGCGTGGCTGTGCGCGGATCCGGCCTGGGTACGCAGCGAGGCGACCGGGGCACGCCTGATGGCGTGGCCGCTCGACGACATCACGCAGGATGAAGCGGTGCAGCTTGCCGCGGCCGTGAAACCGTTGTGCGGCGACGCGGGTGCGCCATTGTCGGTCGACACGCCGGCCGCGTGGTGCATGCAGCTGGCGGCCACGCCGCAGGGGACATTCGTGGAACCCGGCGATGCTTTGGGCGCCGATTTGATCGAATGTTTGCCCGGTGGCGATGCGGGACGTTCCTGGCGACGCCTGTTCAACGAAGTACAGATCGCCCTGCACACGCATCCGGTCAACGCAGCACGCGTCGCGGCAGGCAAACGCCCGGTCAACGCCCTGTGGTTCTGGGGCGCGGGTGCGTTGCCCGGCGCGGTCGAGACGGGGGTGCAGACGGTCGCGAGCGTGGACGACGCGCTGCGCGGCTTGGCCAAACTCGGTGGTGCCGTGAGGTTGGAACCATTGCTGGATTCGATCGAAGAGCATCATCGTGCCGGCGATGTCTTGCTCGATCTGGACATTCCCGGCCATGCCGACGAGATGGCTGCGTGGTTCGCGCACTTCAAACGCTGGTTGCGCGAGCGGCGCTTCGATGCGCTGGCGCTCGATTTTGCCAGCGGTGAACGCTTCCGCTTGCGTCACGCGCACCGCCTGCGCTTTTGGCGCAGACCGTGAGGATCGATCGTGCCACGCTGCGCATCGTCCGACGCGAAGCGGCGGTCAGCGCGCACGACTGGCCCGCCTCCGTCCATCCGGTTCTGCAGCGGGTCTATGCCGCACGCGGTGTCGTGTGCCCGGATGCCGTGGGCCATCGCTTGTCCGGATTGTTGTTACCCGACGGTCTCGGCGGACTTGCCGGTGCGGTGGCGGTGTTGGCCGATGCCATTGCGAACCAACGACGCATCGTGATCGCAGGCGACTACGACTGCGATGGCGCAACGGGTTGCGCGGTCGCGGTGCGCGGCTTGCGCATGCTCGGTGCGCGCAACGTCGGTTACGCGGTGCCCGATCGCGCGATCCATGGTTACGGCCTGACGCCCGCGCTGGTTGCGACGTTGCAGCCGGCGCCGGACCTGATCGTCACCGTGGACAACGGCATTGCCTCGCTGGCCGGCGTCGCGGCGGCCAGGGCCCGCGGCTGCAAGGTGATCGTCACCGACCATCACTTGCCCGGTGCGGCGTTGCCGACGGCCGATGCGATCGTGAACCCGAACCTGCCGGGCGACGGTTTTGCAAGCAAGGCGCTGTGCGGTGTCGGCGTGGTGTTCTACCTCCTGCTGGCGTTGCGTGCGCACCTGCGCGTGCAGGGTGCATTCGCGACGCACGCCGAACCCGATTTCTTGGGCCTGCTCGATCTGGTGGCGCTCGGCACCATCGCGGATTTGGTCCCGCTGGACGCCAACAACCGCGCGCTGGTGGAAGGCGGCCTGCGGCGGATGCGCGCGGGCAAGGCCTGCGCTGGGATCGCGGCCTTGTTCGAGGTGTCCGGGCGCGACGTGCGCAGGGCCACGGCGTCCGATCTCGGTTACGCCGTCGGCCCGCGTTTGAATGCGGCGGGGCGGCTCGAAGACATGACCCTCGGCGTCGAGTGCCTGCTGGCGGACGATGCGGCGCGGGCCAGCGGGCTTGCGCGGTTGTTGCATGATATCAATGCGCAGCGGCGCGACCTGCAGACATCCATGGTCGAGGAAGCGCTGGCCAGGCTGGGCAACCTGGAAACCGATGATGCCTGGGGTATGTCGCTGTTCGAGCCATCCTGGCACCACGGCGTGGTTGGGTTGGTGGCGTCGAAAGTGAAAGAGCGTCTGCATCGCCCGGTCGTCGCCTTCGCGCCGGCCGGCGAGGGCGACGAACTGCGCGGCTCGGCGCGTTCGGTGCCGGGCTTCCACATCCGCGACGTACTGGCCGAAGTCGACGCACGCCATCCGGGCTTGATCGCGCGTTTCGGCGGCCACGCTATGGCGGCAGGGCTGACCCTGCAGTTGGCGAACTATGCGCGCTTCGCTGAAACCTTCGATGCGGTCGTGCGCGAACGCATCGCGCCGGAAGCATTGCAACCCGTGCTGTCCAGCGATGGCGAACTCGCGCCCGCGGACTTCGATCTGGGACTCGCTCGCCAATTGCACATGGCGGGCCCGTGGGGGCAGGGGTTCCCGGCGCCATTGTTCGACAACGTGTTCGAGTGCGTCGAATGCAAGGCCATGGGCGCGGACGGGTCGCACCGCCGCCTGCGCCTGCGCGACCCGCGCGACGGCCGCGTGCACGATGCGGTGTGGTTCGGCGCCGAGGGGGATTTGCCCTTGAACGCGCCGCTGCGGATTGCTTACGAACTCATGGTGAATGATTGGCAGGGCCGCGAATCGCTGCGGCTGTTCGTGCGGCATGGTGAGCCTGTGTCCGGGTAAAGGAAGGCCCGGTGAACCGGGCCTTCTGCATGGACGCTGCCATGAATTGCTCTGAGACTCACGATGTCAAACCTTGTCGTGGATCATGGTCGTTGTGACACCGGATTTCATGTTGTGGTCGACCATCTTCATGGTCTTGCCGTCTTGCGAAATCGTCATGGTGGTGGTACTCGTCACCTTGCCATCCTTCGCGTAGGTTTCGCGCAGCGTGTCCTTACCCAGCATTTTCACTGACACGGTGCCGTCGGCCTTGCCATTCACCATGTTGGGTACCGCTTTGCCGCCGAGTTTTGCGGTGTAGGAATTGCCAGCGGCATCCGTGGACGTAACGGTATCACCTTCGATCTTGTAGGTCGGATCGAAAACGGCACCCCCTCCGCTAATGACATGATCGAGTCTCCATGACCCGGCGACAGCATTTGAGCCTGGAGCGCCTTTTGCCACGCGCTTCAGCACTCCTTTGCCGGTCGATGGGGTGGAGCCGGCATAGATGTTGAACTCTTCGGTCGCGGTTTTGCCGTCTGGTGCTGCGGTGATCGTGCTGTCAAACACGACTTTGCCGCTCTGTTTCTCCGTTCTCTTGATGCTGTGGTCGTTGATGACCTGGACCGCAACGGTGTTGAAGCCGTCGTGACCCTTGACCGGATGATCCAGGCCGTCGGCCTTGACGGCAATTGGCGGGTGACAGTTGCAGTGATACATGCCGCCCTTCAGCGAGATGACCATTGCTTCACCGCCCGATTGGTGCACGGTAGTCGGATCCAGCTTCCAGGTTCCATTGAACGCGCTTTGCGCCAACGCGCACACAGGAACCAACAACGCGAGCGCGAGGCCCGCGATGAGCAGCCGTTTCATGTTTGTCTCCTGATGGGGCCCGGATGCGAGGGTGGCGCCTTGGCCCTGGAGCGTCACGCGCCGAAGCTGCGCGCACCCGGATTACGCATGTGTAAAGTCTGCGTTGCGGGCGCGTGACGACGGCCCGGACACGGCTACCGCTTGCGCGCCAGCGTCAACCCGTCGCCGATCGGCAGCATCGCCATGTCGATGCGTTCGTCGTGGTGCAGCTTGTCGTTGAGCGCCTTCAGCGCCAGCGTGTCGGCGTCGCCGCCGGATTTCGCGACTTCGCCGCTCCACAAGGTGTTGTCGAACGCGATCAATCCGCCCGTGCGAACCAGTTGCAGGCAGCGCTCGTAGTAGCCGTCGTAACCCGACTTGTCGGCGTCGATGAAGGCGAAGTCGTAGTGAGCCGCCCCACCCGCGGCGAGGCGGGCGTCGAGGGTTTGCCGCGCGGGTGCGATCACCAGTTCGATCTTGTCGGCCACCCCGGCACGCCGCCAGTACGGCTTGCCGATGGACGTGTACTCGTCGCTGATGTCGCAGGCGAGGATCCTTCCGTCCGCCGGCAGGGCCAGCGCCACGGTCAGGGCGCTGTAGCCGGTGAAGGTGCCGACCTCGATGGTGTGGCGCGCACCGATCAGCTTGACCAGCAACTGCATGAACTGGCCTTGCTCGGGCGATATCTGCATCTCGCCATGTGGGTGCTTGCGCGTGGCTTCGCGCAGGGCGGTTTGCTCCGGATGCTCGCGCAGGGAGTGTGTGAGAAGGTAGTCGTAAAGCGTGTCGTCGAGGTTGAGGGTGCGGTTGGACATGCGATTGCCTCATGAGCTGATAACGCAGACATGTCGACTTTACGCCGTCATGGGTGGGCTTGGCACTTGCGCACGTGCTCCGGTTTCTGCGAAAGTGCTTGCATGCCTTCGATGACCGCACCGTTCGCAAGCCCCGCCGTGCAGCCCGCACGGGGGCTTGCCGTGGCCGTCAACAATAATCGCGCGAACAATAACGCCATCCGTTGGCGAGCCCGCGCGTAGCTGCAAGCAATACCACCAGACACGCACCAGGGCCCGCCGCAAGCGGGCCCTGGTTTTTTTATGTGCTTGATTTTTGCGCGGCTCCATCCGCGCAAAGCCAAACCGGCCATCCATGGCCGACTTTCAACAAAAGCCGCTTCGAAAAAGGATCATGATCATGTGTTCGATATTCGGAATGTTCGATCTGCAGCCCGGCGACGATTTGCCTGCGCTGCGCCGTCACGCGCTGGAACTGTCGCGCCGGCAACGCCACCGCGGCCCGGACTGGAGCGGGGTATTCGTGGACGAGGGCGCGATCCTGGTACACGAACGCCTGGCCATCGTCGATCCGGCTTCGGGCGCGCAACCGCTGCGGTCGCGCGACGGGACACTGGCCTTGGCAGTAAACGGTGAAATCTACAACCACCGCACGTTGCGCGAGGGTTGCGACTACGACTTCACCACCGGCTCGGATTGCGAAGTCATCAACGCGCTGTACCACGCAGGCAACCCCGACTTCGTCGGCAAGCTCAACGGCATCTTCGCTTTCGCATTGTGGGACGCCGTGGCGCGACGCTACCTGATCGCCCGCGACCCGTTCGGCGTGTGCCCGCTGTACTGGGGCCATGATGCGCAAGGCCGGCTGTGCGTGGCCTCGGAGATGAAGGCGCTGGTCGAGACATGCGTCGACGTGGCGATTTTCCCACCCGGCCACGTTTACGACAGCGCGACGGGAGAACTGCATCGCTACTACGACAAGCCATGGCGCGACTACGCGGCCACGCGCGGCCACGCACTTGCGCCGGGCCAGCTGCGGCGCGCGTTCGAGCAAGCCGTGCATCGCCAGTTGATGACCGACGTGCCCTACGGCGTGCTGCTTTCGGGCGGGCTGGATTCCTCGCTGGTTGCCGCCTGCGCCGCCAAGTTTGCGCGCGAACGCATCGAGGACAACGACGCCAGCGAAGCCTGGTGGCCGCGCCTGCATTCCTTCGCGATCGGCTTGGAAGGCTCGCCCGATCTTGCCGCCGCCAAGGTCGCGGCGGATGCGTTGGGCACGGTGCATCACGGTTTCGTGTACACGTTCGAGGAAGGACTGGACGCGTTGCCCGAAGTGATCCGGCATCTCGAAACCTTCGATGTCACCACCATCCGCGCGGCCACGCCGATGTATTTGCTGGCGCGGCGCATCAAGGCGATGGGCGTGAAGATGGTGCTGTCGGGGGAGGGCTCGGACGAAATCTTCGGTGGCTATCTGTATTTCCACAAGGCGCCGTCGGCCGAAGCGTTCCACGAGGAGACCGTGCGCAAGCTGGATGCGTTGCACGCCTACGACTGCCTGCGCGCCAACAAGGCGATGCTGGCCTGGGGTGTGGAGGCGCGCGTGCCGTTCCTCGACCTCGAATTCATCGACGTGGCGATGGGCATGGATGCCGCGCACAAGATGGCGGGGCCGGGACGCATCGAGAAACACGTGTTGCGCGAAGCCTTCGACGGTGCGCTGCCCAGGGAAATCCTGTGGCGGCAGAAGGAGCAGTTCAGCGATGGCGTCGGCTACGGCTGGATCGACGGCTTGAAGGCGCATGCCGAGGCCATCGTCAGCGACCGCGAGTTCGCCGCCGCGTCTTCGCGCTTTCCATGCAACCCGCCTGAGACCAAGGAGGCGTATTTCTATCGGCGCATCTTCGAAGGCTTTTATCCGGGCGAGGCTTGCGCGGCCACCGTGCCGGGCGGCAAGTCGATCGCCTGCTCGTCGCCCGCGGCCATCGCGTGGGATCCGGCTTTCGCCGCGATGGCCGACCCGTCGGGCCGCGCGGTGCGCGGGGTGCACGCACAGGCGTTGGCGTGAACCGGGGCGTCGGCTTTCACGACGGCATTACGAACCCTGCAATATGTTGCACCGTTCACTGCGGAGGATCGGGCATGAACGCGAAGACGGGCAAGGTTCTGGGTGGCGTGGCGCTGGTCTGCGCGCTGACGATGGGGGGCGTGGCCTTTGCGGCCAGCAGCACCGGGCCGATCGCGTCGGGCGACACGGCTTCGATGTTGCAGGAAGCCGTCAACGGCAGTTGGCGCTCGCCAGCCAACAAGGCGCGCGACAAGTACCGGCACCCGATCAAGACGCTGGAGTTTTTCGGCATCAAGCCGGACATGACGGTGATCGAACTGGCGCCGGGTGGCGGCTGGTATACCGAGATCCTGGCGCCGTTCCTGTACGCGCAGGGGCATCTGGTCGAGGCGGCCGCGCCGACCGACAGCCACGGCAAGTTCATGGCGAGGATGGCGGATGCGTACGCAGCCAAGCTCAAGGCCGACCCCGCCGTATTCGGACATATCGAGAAGGTGATCCCGTTCGCGCCGCCCGCGCAGGTGAATCTCGGCCCCGACAACTCCGCCGACATGGTGGTGACCTTCCGCAACCTGCACGACTGGATGAACAACAGCCCCGCGACGCTGGACAAGGTGTTCAAGGCGGCGTTCGCGGTGCTGAAGCCGGGCGGCGTGTTCGGCGTTACCGAGCATCGCGCGCTGCCGTTCGCGAATGCGGTGGAGAGTTCGAAGAAACTGCATCGGCTGCCGGAAGACTACGTGATCGAGCTGGGCCTCAAGACCGGGTTCCGGCTGGCCGGCGTTTCCGAGGTCAATGCCAATCCGAGGGACCCGATGAACATCAACGTGCACCGGCTGCCGCCCGATCTGGTCGGCCCGGAATCCGAACACGCGAAGATGAAGGCCATCGGCGAGTCCGACGTGATGACGCTGAAGTTCGTGAAGCCTTGAAAGAAAGATCCATCGTTCCCAAGATGGGGAAGTCTGACCTCACACTCGCGCGCAGGCCGGCTCCTACGTAGGAGCCGGCCTGCCGGCGACCGTTCACACACGCAAGGAATCAACATGAGCAAGCAACGCCCCGTGGTCGCGGTACTGGTCGGCAGCCTGCGCAAGGATTCGATCAACAAGAAGCTGGCGCACGCGCTGGCGAAGATTGCCGGCGAGCGCGCCGAGTTCCGTTTCATCCGCATCGACGACCTGCCGCTGTACAACCAGGATTTCGATGGCGACTACCCGGCGGTGTGCAAGCGGTTGAAGGACAAAATCAAGGCCTGCGATTCCGTGTTGTTCGTGACCCCGGAGTACAACCGCTCGATGCCCGGCGTGTTGAAGAATGCCATCGACATCGCCTCGCGCCCGTGGGGCACCAATTCCTTTGCGGGCAAGCCCGGCGCCGTGATCGGCACTTCGGCCGGCGCGATGGCGACCGCGCTGGCGCAGCAGCACCTGCGCAACGTGTGCGTGTTCCTCGACGTCCCGATGCTGCAGCAGCCCGAAGCATTCGTGCGCAACAGTGAAGGATTGTTCGCCGCGGATGACGGCGTCACCGATGAGAGCGTCGCCAAGTTTCTTGCCAACTATGTCGACAAATACCTGGCTTGGGTGGGCCGCTTCGTATAGCTGGGAGCAGCGTTGCGAGGCGCGCAATGCGCGCCTCGCAACGGGTCAGTGTTTGACCGTCGAATCGTTGTCGCGACCACCGTACCCGTAGCGGTCACGGCAACGATGCCGGTACGGCACCAGCGTGTACAAGCCGCCCAGGATCACGAACAACGGCCACCACACGCTCCAGTCGAGGTTGAACAGGAACATCGAGGCCACCAGCACCACGGCGCCGGCGGAAATCAGGCAATAGGCCGCCTCGGCGTCGAAGCGGCCGCGTGCGCGGTACACCTCCCAGGCGCGGGTCAGCGGCGCGAACGCCGCCAGCAGGATCAACAATGCCCACCAATTGCCCCGATCGAGCCAGGCCAGGTCGTAGCCAAGGTTGTTGGCCAGAAACAGCAAGCCGATCGCGATGATCGCGGCGGCGGGGAAGATGCGCCAGCGCAGCGGGGATGCCGGTTGCCGGTCGGGTTCGGTGGTCATGGGGTTGCCTCCGCTTGGTTGTCGTCAGGCTACGGCAAGTCGCGGCCGGCAGCCAGTGACAGGTGTCAGCCAGTGACGTTGACCGATGCGGCTGTGCCGGCGCTTTGCTAACATTCGCATCTTTTCGCGAGCCAGAAGCCGCCATGCTCGAAACCAATCCGATCCGCGCCCGCATCGCGGACCTGCGCGAACGCGTGGAAACGCTTAGGGGGTATCTTTGACTACCCGGCCAAGCGCGAGCGTCTGGAAGAAGTAAGCCGGGAACTGGAAAACCCCAACGTCTGGGACGATCCGCAGCGCGCCCAGGACCTGGGCCGCGAGCGTGCGCGCCTCGCCGATTTCGTGGATGGACTGGATGGCATCGGCCATGGACTCGACGACGCCGGTGAGCTGCTGGAAATGTCCGCCGCCGAAGGCGACGAGGCTTCGGTCGCAGCCGTCGCGCACGACGTGGACGGGCTGGAAACGCGCGTCGGCAAGCTGGAATTCCAGCGCATGTTCTCCGGAGAAATGGACCCGTCGAATGCCTTCGTCGACATCCAGGCCGGCGCAGGTGGCACCGAGGCGCAGGACTGGGCCGAGATGCTGCTGCGCATGTACCTGCGTTGGGCCGAAGACCGCGGTTGGCAGACCGAGTTGCTGGAAGCCAGCGATGGCGAAGTCGCGGGCATCAAGTCGGCCACTTTCCGGGTCGCCGGCGATTACGCCTACGGCTGGCTGAAGACCGAGATCGGCGTGCACCGGCTGGTGCGAAAATCGCCGTTCGATTCCGACAATCGCCGCCACACGTCATTTGCTTCCGTGTTCGTGTCGCCGGAAGTGGACGACAACATCGACATCGAGATCAATCCGGCGGATCTGAAGACGGACGTCTATCGTTCCTCCGGCGCCGGCGGCCAGCACGTCAACAAGACCGAATCGGCGGTGCGCATCACGCATGTCCCGTCCGGCATCGTGGTGGCCTGCCAGACCGAGCGCTCCCAACACGCCAACCGCGACCGCGCGATGAAAATGCTGCGCGCGAAGTTGTACGAAGCCGAGATGCAGAGGCGCAACGCCGAGAAGGCGGCGGTGGAGGCCACCAAGTCGGACGTCGGCTGGGGCAACCAGATCCGCAACTACGTACTCGACCAGTCGCGCATCAAGGACCTGCGCACCGGCGTCGAACGCACCGATACCCAGCGCGTGCTTGATGGCGACCTCGACGAATTCATCGAAGCCAGCTTGAAGATGGGGCTGGAGGCCGGCGCCAAGCGCGCGGATGCTTGATCCATGTACGCTTGTAGGCTACTCGCGGAAAGGATAATATGGCACCCATATCCGTTTGGTATGGGTGCCATATGAAGACCACCCTCGAAATCCGGGACGACTTGCTGGATCGCGCCAAGAAGCAGGCGCGCAACAGCGGCATCACGCTGCGGTCGATGCTGGAATCGGCGCTCGAAGCGCACCTCGCGCGGGCGTCGAAGCACAAGGCGAAGCGGCCACGCATCCAGGTCTTCGATGCGCCCAGGCCGATCGATGGCATGGACTGGAGCCGAATGAAAGAACTGGCCCATGCCGAACGCGATGCACGGATCATCCGTGGTCGCGGTTGAAACCAACATTCTGGTCTATGCGCACCTGAGCGCGCTGCCGTTTCATCCCGCCGCGCATGCGGCGTTGGCGGAACTGGCAGCCGGCTCAGCGCAGTGGTGCATACCATGGCCTTGCGTGCACGAATTCTGCGCGGTGGTCAGCAACCCCAAGGCCTTCAATTCCGCGCTGACACCGGAACAGGCATTGCTGGCCATCGCCACCTTGCGCAAGACGAGCCGGGTGAAGATGATCGGTCCCGGCCCGGGACATCTGGAAGTCCTGCTCGATGTCGTGCGTGCCAGCCAGGTATCCGGCGGGGCCATCCATGATGCCCGGATCGCCGCGGTCTGCATCGAGCATGGTGTGGACGAGATATGGACCGCAGACAGGGATTTCCTGCGGTTTCCCGGAATACGCATACGCAATCCATTGGTCGATCCCGCATGAACGATACCGTTCCCCCGCAAAACGACGAAAACAAGCTGATCGCCGAACGGCGCGAGAAGCTCAACAGCTTGCGCGATCGGGGCATCGCATTCCCGAATGATTTCCGACCAGATGCATTGTCTGGCGACCTGCAGCGCGAAACCGAGGGCATCGAAGCCGAAGCGCTGGCAGCGCAGGCACGGCGCGTGAAGATCGCGGGCCGCCTGCTCGGCAAGCGCGTGATGGGCAAGGCCAGCTTCGCGCGCCTGCAGGATCGCACCGGGTACATCCAGTTGTTCCTGCAGAAGGATGCGCTGGGCGAAACCTACGACGCGTTCAAGGGCTGGGATGTGGGCGACATCGTGGGCGCCGAAGGCACCCTGATGCGCACCAAGACCGGCGAATTGTCGGTGCGGGTCGAGGCGCTGCGGCTGCTGACGAAATCGCTGCGGCCGCTGCCGGACAAGTGGCATGGACTCGCCGATGTCGAACAACGTTATCGCCAGCGTTATGTCGACCTGATCGTGACGCCCGAGGCGCGCGACACCTTCCAGAAACGTTCGCGCATCATCGGCTTCATCCGCCAGTGGCTGGAAGCCGAGCCGCGACGTTTCATGGAAGTGGAAACGCCGATGATGCACGTGATCCCGGGCGGCGCCACGGCCAAGCCGTTCGTCACCCACCACAACGCGCTGGACATCGATCTTTATCTGCGCGTGGCGCCCGAGTTGTATCTGAAGCGCCTGGTGGTCGGCGGCTTCGAGCGCGTGTACGAGATCAACCGCAACTTCCGCAACGAGGGCGTGTCCACCCGGCACAACCCCGAGTTCACGATGCTGGAGTTGTACCAGGCCTACGCGAGTTATACCGAGGTCATGGACCTGACCGAGGCGATGATCCGCGAGACCGCGAAAGCCGTGATCGGCACCACCGACTTGAAGTGGGAAGGCCGCGACATCGACGTGGGGAAAAGTTTTCGGCGCTGGTCGCTGGCCGACGCGGTGCGCGAGCACAATCCCGAGATCGGCGAGCACGAGTTGCGCGACGTGGCGGCGTTGCGCGCGCACTGCGCGCGGCTGAAGATTCCGGTGAAGAACGACTACGGCTGGGGCAAGCTGCTGCTGGAAATCTTCGAGAAGACCGTGGAAGGCTCGTTGATCCAGCCGACCTTCATCACGCAATACCCGACCGAAGTTTCGCCGCTTGCGCGCGCCAACGATGCCGACCACGAGATCACCGATCGTTTCGAATTGTTCGTGGGCGGCAAGGAGCTCGCGAACGGCTTTTCCGAGTTGAACGACCCCGAGGACCAGGCCGCGCGCTTCCGCGCCCAGGTCGAGGCGCTGGCGCACGGCGACGACGAGGCCATGCATTACGATGCCGACTACATACGTGCGCTGGAGGTCGGTCTGCCGCCGACCGGCGGATTGGGCGTCGGCATCGACCGGCTGGTGATGCTGCTGACCGATTCGGCGTCGATCCGGGATGTGTTGTTGTTTCCCTACATGCGCCCGGAAGCAATGTAGGAGCGCGCCTGCGCGCGATGGATGCTGCCTCCGGGCGATACCATCGTCGCCTGCAGGCAGGCTCCTACGAGAAGCGAAGGCAAGTCTTTTCAGTACAGGACAAACGACCATGTGGTACGCCATCACCGGCATCGACGTTGAAAACTCGCTGGACAAACGCAAGACGGTGCGTCCCGCGCACGTCACGCGCCTGCAGAAACTGCTGGAAGAAGGCCGCCTGCTGCTGGCGGGTCCATTCCCCGCGATCGACGCGGAAGATCCGGGTCCGGCAGGGTTCTCGGGCAGCCTGATCATTGCCGAATTCGACGACCTCGCGGCGGCGAAGGACTGGGCCGACCACGACCCTTACCGCGCGGCGGGTGTGTATCGCGAAGTGACGGTGCGGCCGTTCCGCCAGACCCTGCCATGAGCGCGGCGTCGATCGACGACATCCGCGCGCGCTTGCAACGCGCCTTCGCGCCGGCCCGGCTGGAAGTGATCGACGAAGGCCACCTGCACATCGGCCACGCGGGCGAGGGCACGGGACACTTCCGCGTGCGCATCGCCGGCGCCGCGTTCGCGGGCAAGACCCGCGTGCAGCAACATCGCCTCGTGTACGACGCGCTGGCCGACCTGATGGGCCACGGCATCCACGCGCTGGCGATCGAAGCGCAAAGCGTCGGTCCGCAAATGAACGCCAATAAACGCAAATGAGATCATCGATTCGCGTTCATTTGCGTTCATTGGCGGACTGATTGGTGGTTTGCACTGAATCGTTGAAAGCGAATCCCTCGCCATCTTTACGTTGCGTCACGTCGCAGCCTTTGGCAGAGTGACGGGTTGGCCCAGCGCATTGCGCGCTGACATTCGCGGAGAACTGCCATGCGTTCATTCGTCGTTGCCGGTCTGCTCGTCGCTGCATCGATCCTGCCCCTGCAAGCGCTGGCGGGTTACGCCGGCGGCCAAATTGGCCTCGCGGTCAGTATCGGCAAGCCCCAGCAGCACGTGTTCTACGTGACCGAAAAAATCCCGGTGACGCCGGGGCCGTTGACGCTTTATTACCCCAAGTGGATTCCGGGCGAGCACGGCCCGGACGGCCCGATCGGAAACATGGCGGGACTGTTCTTCAAGGCCGACGGCAAGACGCTGAACTGGAAGCGCGATCCGGTGGACATGTACACGTTCCACCTCGACATTCCGCAGGGCGTGAAGACGCTCACCGCCGATTTCGAACTGCTGCCCTCGCGCGGCGATGTCTCCATCACGCCCAAGCTGGCCGTGCTGGAATGGAACCAGGTCGCGCTGTATCCGGCGGGCTTGCCGACGGCCAAGATCGAAGTCGAACCGACGATCACGCTGCCGGCAGGCTGGCATTACGCCACCGCGCTGGATACGGCCAAGCACGTCGGCGACAACTACACGTTCGCGCCGGTCAGCTTCAACAACCTCGTCGATTCACCATTGATGGCGGGCGAATACTTCCGCGAGATCGACCTTTCGCCCGGCAATCCCGTGCACCATGACCTCGACATGTTCGCGGACGCCCCCAAGGATCTTGCGATCACGGCGCCTGAAGTGCAGGGCATGCGCAACCTGATCGTGCAGGCCAACCGGCTGTTCGATTCGCACCACTACAAGAGTTATCGTTTCCTGTTGTCGCTGTCCGACCAGTTGAGCGGCCATGGCGGCGGGCTCGAACACCACCAGTCGAGCGACAACGGCCTGTTCGCCGACCTCTTCACCAAACCGCAAGTGTTCCTCGGCGAAGCCAGCCTGATGCCGCACGAGTACGTGCATTCCTGGAACGGCAAATTCCGCCGCCCGGCCAAGCTTTGGCAGCCCAACTTCCAGACGCCCGAGC